>FR897035.1 GCA_000437235.1 Coprobacillus sp. CAG:826
AATTACTCCACCTTAGATTTTAAAGAGCCCAGAAATGTGTAAGTCCAGTTGAATGGATTTGCACATTTTTTTGTTTTTTAGGAGGTTATTGATTTATGGAAAATGAAAACAAAATGGCTACAGAACCGATTTCAAAACTGTATTGGAAGTTAGGATTACCTATGATTATTTCAATGGTATTACAAGCGCTTTATAATGTAATCGATAGTGTTTTTATCACCAATATGAAGGTGGATGGAAATATTGCAAATGAAGCATTAACGCTAGCGTTTCCCATTCAAATCCTCATGATTGCTATTGGGGTAGGAACTGGAATTGGTATTAATACTTTATTATCAAAGAGTCTTGGAGAAAAGAACGATAAAAAAGTAAGTCAAATTGCTGGAAATGGTATTTTTATTAGTCTTATCGTTTATCTACTCTTCTTATTATTTGGCATATTTTTGGCTCGACCTTTTATTCAACTTTTTACAAGCGATATAAAAACAATTGAAATGGGAAGTTCATATTTAAGCATTTGCTGTATTTTTTCTTTAGGATCCATTGGTTATACCGTGTACGAAAGATTTCTTCAAGCCACTGGAAAAAGTTTATATTCTACCATTGCTCAAATTTCTGGCGCTGTTACGAATATTGTTTTAGATTATGTTTTTATTTTTCCTTGCGCTATGGGTGTAAAAGGAGCTGCTTATGCTACAGTTATCGGTCAATTTGTATCACTTTTTATCGCTATGGGATTTCACTATTTTACCAATAAAGAGATTGATAAAAACTTACATTATATAAAACCTTCTTTTTCTATTATTAAGCAAATTTATCATATTGGACTATCTGCTATAGGAATGCAGGCTCTACTTTCTATTATGATGGCAGGAATGAATGCTATATTAGGCCATGCAAACGTAAATTCCACCATTTTAGTTGGTGCCTTTGGGATTTATTATAAAATACAACAAATCGCCTTATTCTCCGCTTTTGGGCTATCTAATACAATAATCACGATTTTATCTTTCAACATAGGACTCAATAACCAAAAACGAATAAAAGAGTGCATCCATTATGGAATTAGGAATACTGTTCTTTTTAGTTTATTCTTAGCCATTCTCTTTTTTGCCTTTGCTTATCCAATTTCTTCATTATTTGCACTATCAAGCACTGATACGAAAGAATTAGTTTCTACCTGTGCATTAGCCACAAAAATTGGTAGTGTTGGCTTTGTCTTCATGGGATTTACCATTGCTGTGCAAGGTATCCTACAGGCATCAAACAAAGCGTTAAAACCATTTATTCTTTCTTTACTTCGTCTTGTCGTATTTGTTTTTCCCATCGCTTATTTATTCACTTTATCCTCCAATGTAACGAAAATCGTTTGGTGGTCTTTACCAATAAGTGAAGTATTAACCGCTATTGTAGCCTTTATCTTTTATTATCACGAAAAGAAAAAATTATTACATAACGAAAAAAAATGAGTATTCACTCATTTTTTCTTTCGAATCGGTTTATAGAAGCATCTTTCTTCTAAAGGATAAATCTTCGGAGTAAATTCTCCTTCTTCAATTGGTTCTAATGCTTTATCGATGATAGTCATTTTTGCATTCATGTCGTCAATCATATGCAATAATAAAGCTTCACGAGTTAAAGGAACAACAGGAGAACCAAATTCTTGTTTTCCATGGTGTGCTAAAATCATATGTTCTAATAAAATTCTTTTTTCGTTATCGATTCCTAACGCTCTAGCTTTTTCTCTAATCACACTATGCATGATGGAAATATGACCAATTAAGCGCCCTTCTTTGGTATATTTTGCAATAATCGGTCCTGATAATTCAACAATTTTTCCGACATCATGTAATAAAACACCCGATAAAAGTAAATCACGATCCACGGGAGGATTACATTGAATTTCTTCGTTATAGAAATGTGAAACAAGTTCTGCAAAATCCGCCATAGTAATCGTATGATAAAGGAGACCACTTGCATATTCATGGTGATTACGAACCGCTGCTGGATGTTGAATAAAACGAGCGTATACTTTATCATCTAAAATAATGCTAGATACTAAACGGTGTAAATCTTCGTCTTCAATAGAATCAATATACTTCATCAATTTGCGCTCTAGTTCTTCACGAGGCACTGGAGCGCTTTTAACAAATAAAGAAATATCCATTTCGGACTCAGGAACAATCGTGCCACGGAGGACTTTTAATTGCAATCCTGAGCGATAATTAATAACATCCGCTTCAATTTCTACAATATTGCCTGCGACGAAAGTGGTTCGATCTTCTTCAAACACTTCCCATTTCTTTCCTTCAATTGAAGCAGTACAATCTTGGAAAGTAATCGTCATATAGTTAAGGCCATTGTTAGTAACACCATTAACAACATTGGTTACTAAGTAGCGGCCTAAAATTCGCTCATTTTCTTTTAATTCTTTAATCCATTTCATCTGATTCGTCTGTTCCATCATTTACACTCTCCATCACTTGTTTGATTATATCATATGAGAACCCTTTTCGCATCAAAGTTGCGATAATTCTTTTATGATATTCATAATTTGAATATTTTTTTTGATAATGAACTTGATATTTTTGTAGTTCTTTTCGGCACTTTTCCATTTCATCTTCCATACATGAATTTTCGACGTGAGAAAGAATATTCAGAATCATTTCACTATCATATCCATATTTTAAAAATTCACGATATAAATGCTCTTTTTTCATCCGTTGATTATCTTTTTCATGTTTTCTTAAAAAGAGCGGTAAAAGTGTGTCCATCTTTTCTTTTTCTTTTTCATTATCAAAAATAAAAGAAGAAATGATGGAACTAGAAATACCATCTTCTTGTAATTTCTTTATAATATAGTTTTTACCATAATATCGCGCTTGAAAGATTTCAACAACATCTTCAGCGTATCGTCGATCATTTAATAAATTTTGTTCTAGAAGCGTATCAATAATCGAAAGAATTTGCGTCTCTGGTATGTTTTTTAATTGTAATTTTTTTCTTAAATCCGCTACCGAATACTCTTTTTTCGCAATATAGTTATAGGCAATTTGAAGAGATTTTGCATAAGCATTCTTCTTTTGAATATCCTTTAGTTCTGTTTCAGAAAGTTCTTTTCCTTCATATAAGAAAAAATCACTATAAACCGTAGGAAAAAGAGAAATTTCTTTCTCTTCTTCATCTTTTAAATAATGTAGAATAATCTCTTTTTTCTTAAATTCAATTTTGGTGATAAGAAAATTACTTTTCGCTTTCTTCATTTTGATTTCCTTTTTTTACTTGAATCGGTTTAACTAAAAAACGAATGATGAAAAACATAATCGGTAAAGCTAAAACCGGTGCCAATATGTAACTTATATATGGGTTCAAATGTAAAATTCCTGAAAACAGACAAATAAATAATGAAGTAAGAATTAAATTGGGAATAGAACTGAGTGGATAACGTAAAAAACGTTTGATACTCCAAGGTGTTCTAAAAGCAATTTTTGTTTGCGTGGTATAAGCAAACGGTAATAACAAAATAAAGTTTAAAAGATAAGGAACGTCTACAAATAAAACTTGCGTATCTGTTTTTGTCGTAACTAAACCTTTTCCGGTTTCATAATAAATAACAAGAATTTCCGGATTCCATTGAACTTTATTAAAAATAAAGCGAAGGAGCATTGTAAATAAAATGCCCACAACTGTGTTAATTCCTCCTACAAATATAAAGCGAATTGCCTCTTTTTCCCACCAATAAGAAATAAAAGACATCAACTTATTCTTTTCTTTTTTTTCTTCCATAATTGTATCTTCCTTATGTTTTATATTTTACTCTTTTATCCGCAAAATGAAAAGATATGAGCAACTTATTATTATCTTCTTCCAAAGTTTGTTTGGAAAGCTATAACGATTTTTAACAATTTTGTTTAGTTTTGTAGTATTTTGAAAAACCGCTATTTATTCTCGTTAAAATATCATTACTATTTTTCTTTTTATTTCATAAAAAGGAGGGTCCTGCATGATTCGTATTAAGCAACTAAGAGAAGAAAAAGGTTGGACATTAGAGTATATTGCTACTCGTGTAAATGTTACAAATCAAACGATTAGTAACTGGGAAAAAGGAAAAACTGAACCAGACATCGGAAGTTTAATTCGTTTAGCCGAATTATTTCAAGTTACTGTTGATTATTTGATTGCTCATGATAAATATGCCCATGATGTCTCGGACTTAAAAATGAGAATCGGACGTATGGATTCCGAAACTCTACGAAAATTAACCTTGGACTATTTAGATCTCTTAAATGATGAAGATAAAAAATAGGGTTAAATCACCCTATTTTTTTATGATTTCTTGTATACCAATGATCTGATAATCATCAATCACTGTCTCTCCACCTAATACTGCACAATTAGCATAAAGTATCACATGGTTTCCTATCGTGGGATGCCTTTTTTTATTTTTTTTCTTCCTTGCATCTTTTAAAGATAACGCACCTAAAGTTACTCCTTGATACATACGAACATCCTCACCGATCATTGTAGTTTCACCAATAACTACACCTGTTCCGTGATCAATGAAAAATCCTTTTTTTATTTGAGCACCCGGATGAATATCAATTCCTGTTTTTTCATGCGCATATTCGCTTAACATGCGTGGCAAGTAATTGGCTTTCTTTTCATAGAGTAAATGAGCGATTCGATAAATGAACACTGCATAAAACCCTGGGTATAAGAAAAAAATTTCTTCTTCATCTTTGGCCGCAGGATCACCTTTTAAAGCCGCTAATAAGTCTTCATTCATTATGTCGATAAAAGATGGTATTGTTTTCATTACCTCCATGATAATTCTTTTTTTCTTTTCTTTCTTTTCAAAAAGAAGATAAGATAACCCTCGTCTGATTTTTTTTAATAACTGAGGATTTAAAGTATAGAAAAATTCTTGAATCAAAAGAATCCATTTTTTTAAGTACTTTCTTTTTCTTATCCATGATTCAAATTCATTACTTCTCATATTCTTTCTCCAATATCGACAAGTAGCGTTCACCAAAATCAGGAAGTAATCCGACCACTTTTACTTTTCTTTTTTTCGCTATTTTCACTAATGCATCGATTACTGCGCCCGAAGAAATTCCCACCAATATTCCTTCTTCTTTTGCTACTTCTTTCAACCATTTTTTAGCATTTTTACTCGAAACACAGAAGATATTGTCAATAAGAGAAAAATCTAAAATCGGTGAAATAAAATTCGGTCCTATCCCCTGTATTTCATGTTTTCCTGCTTTTCCTTTCGTTAATAAAGGGGATTCAGTCGGTTCAATACCCACTATTCTAATATCGCTTCGATACTCCTTTAAACGTTTCGCTGTGCCACTAATAGTGCCTCCTGTACCAATTCCTGCTACAAAAACATCAATGGAAGGAAGATCTTGAATGATTTCTAAACCGGTACGCATATAATGCGCATTGATGTTTTCTTTATTAGTAAATTGCGAAGGAATAAAATAGTGCTTCGTTTGTTTTTTCAATTCTTCTAATTTTTTTAACGAACCTTCCATTCCTTCTTCTTCGGGCGTTAAGATAACTTTTCCTCCATATGCTTTTATTAATGTTATTCTTTCTTTGGACATATTTTCTGGCATAATAGCGATAAAAGATAACCCCATCTGCGCGCATAGCATGCTAAATGCAATCCCTGTATTTCCTGAGGTAACTTCTATAATCTTGGTATTTTTTTGTATTTTATTCTCTTTAATTGCTTGATGTAAAATTTGTAAAGCGATTCGACTTTTCGAAGATCCCCCTAAATTAAATCCTTCTAGCTTTACAAAAATTTGTCCTTTTAAATGATATTTCTTCTTTATTTTCTTTAGTTCCACTAAAGGAGTATGACCAATCATGTCTTGGATATCATTTAATAACATATTCTATCCTCCTAACATACAATATGCAAAAAAATGAAAACGGCGATGAAGTGGTGCTTTTTGCCAAAATAATTCTAGTTTTTCTTTTCATACTAGCAGTAGGAGGCAATGAAAATGAGAAAAAAGAAAAAGAAAAAATATGTTCATGAAGATTTTTTAAGTATGCGCAAAAGAATGCTCAACGAAATCAGTGATGAAAATATTATTTATGAAGAATCACAAACAGGTCCTCAAGAAGAGCCCACATTACAAGAAATCCATTTAAAGTTAGATGAATGGATGGAAAAAAGAGAAGGAAAAAAATAAAGAGCCTCGGCTCTTTATTTTTTTCTATAATGAATGCTTTTATGTTCAAATTGCTGGAAGATTTTTTTCGCTATGGCTTTCTTTACATCGGCATCTTGTTCAGTCACCGCTGCTCCTAAATGGGTGTTAAAGGTAAGCGGAACTTCATGATCCGTATCACAATATTCGCATGTGAATTCTACATTTCCTTTCCATGTCTCTTTCTTTTCATCGCGGAAAGTATTCTCAAACTGACAAAATAACGTAGAATCAACGAAACCATTATCATTCATGCAGTAATGATGAGGCATTCCACAATATGGACAATAGGAGCGTTTGATTTTTTTACGCTTTCTAGCATGCCAGATTAATAATAGAAAATTGATAAAACCAAAGACAATTGTGCCAATGATAAATTTCTTAGCATCTTCGCCGCCAATTCGTTGGGTGAGAATTTGATCAATATCCATATTAATATATTTTTTTAATAATTTTAACGCAATTAATTCAATCCCTGTAAGCATAAAACAAACATTAATAAAAATTAAAATGCCATTCCATCTTAAAGCACTTTTCCGATAATTTTTTCTTTTTATCTTTGGTGCTGCTGCTTTTGTAGCTCTGGAGGTTGTTACAGGTTTTGCTTTAGGCTCTTTTTTTATCGGTTGGGCATTTGCTTTGGCATTTGGCTCTTCACGAAAATACTTATCATATCTTCCCATGATATCTTTCTCCTTCTATACCCTTTTATTATAATTTTTTTCATATTTTTCGTCCATAAATTTTGACGCAATATGTGTATAAAAAGATTATTCCTCTTCCTCATCTTTATCTTCTTCAACTTCAACCATTACTTTTTCAACGGTGAATTCATCTGCTTTTAAAACAGTGACAGTTAGATTAGCAAAATCAAAGGTATCGCCTTTTTTAGCAAACCTTTCAAGATTTTCAATGACCCAACCACCGACGGTTGTATATTCGGTTTCAACCTCTTTTTCATAATGAACTAAATCAAAGAAGTCATCAATATTCATAGAGCCATCGACGATATAAACACCTTCACTTTTTTCTTTATAATCTTCTTCGACTTTATCGCTTTCATCCCAAATTTCGCCCACTAATTCTTCCACAATGTCTTCCATGGTCACAATACCCATCGTGCCACCAAATTCATCTTTAATAATGGCCATATGTTGTTTTTGTTCTTTCATATCTTCTAATAAAGAAGAAATGGATTTGGATTTATGAATAAACATGGGTTGACGCATTAATTCACGGATGTCGATTTTAGAACCTTTTAAATATTCTTTAAACAAACGTTTCGTGGAAAGGACACCAATAATGTTATCAATGGATTCTTCATAAACCGGAATGAGAGAATGAAGGAAAATTTCATGGTCTTCAATCAATTCTTTAAAGTCGTCTTCAATATCAAACGCAAAGACGTCTACACGTGGTGTCATTATTTCATAAGCATCGGTATCAGTAAAATCAATTGCGGACTTTAATAGTTCTCCTTGTTTTTCATCAATTACGCCTTCTTCTTCAATGGTATCCACGATTTCTAATAATTCTTCATCAGTTACGGAAGGTTCGTTTTCTTTTTTCTTTGGTAAGATATGAGTAAATCCTTTTACAATGCCAGAGACAACAAAAGTCACGGGCCAGAAAATAATCTTTAAAAATTGAATTGGATAGGCAAAAGCTTTAGAAAGTTTATAAGAACTCATCGTTCCTAAATTTTTTGGAATAACTTCACCAAAAATAATTAAGAAAACTAAAACAACAATGGATGAAATGGTTGAAGCCGTTTCATCACTAATGGCATCATTGGTTTTAAAAATACCAATACAGATCATCGTAGCTAAAGAAGAACAAGCAATATTCACTAAATTATTACCAAATAAAATTGCGGTTAATGTTTTATCATAATCATCAATTAATTTAACGGCTAGACGAGACGTCTTATTTCCTTCTTCACTTTCTTTTTTTAAACGTAGTTTATTCACTACAGTATATGCAAGTTCAGAGGATGATAAAAAGCCCGACGCTAATAAACAAATAATCAAGATAAGCGTTTGCCAACCATAATGTATTAAAAACTCTTTCATTCTTTATCACCCCTTTTTGGTTCGGATAAAGAAGCCGTTTCTTTAGTTGCTTCGCCTACTAATTCTTCTAATAAATCTTCCATGGTTACCATGCCTAAAGTTTGGTTGTCTTTCGACTTAACAATAGCAATATGCGTTTTATTTTTATTAAAACCTTTTAATAATTCATCCATGGAAATCGAAGGAGAAACTACATAAACCTTTTTTAAAGTCGATTTAATAGAAACCTTTTTATTAGAGAAATAAGATTTTAAATAGGATTTAACAACTAAAATACCAATGATATGATCAATGTCTTTTTTATATACAGGTATTCTTGAATAAGGTGTATCTAAAATGATTTGATTTAACGTATCATGCGTTAAAGAATCAATATTGATTGCAAACATTTTTTCTTTTGGTGTAAAAACATCTTTTACAATGGTATCGCTAAAATCTAATGAATTTTGAATGATATCACTTTCTTGTTCTTCTAAAAGTCCTTCTTCTTCAATGGATTCAATCATATTAGAGAAATCCTCTTCAGTCATAGAAGGCTCTTCTTTAATATGAAACATTTTTTGTACGATAAAAACAATGCCTTCAAAGATTTTAGCAAAGGGCCATAAGATAATCATGAGAAAATAAACGAACCAAGCGGTCATTGAAGCAATGCGGTCTGGATAAATTCTCGCCAAAGCTTTCGGTAACGTATCGGAAAATAAAAAGCAAATTGCGGTAGAAACCACAGTTGCAATGAGCGTTATCGTTGAACTTGTCGCCTCTGGTAACAAGCGAATAAAAAGTAAGGTAGAAATGGATGACACGAAAACAGCAACAATGTTGTTGCCAATTAAAAGTACGGATACTGCATGATCAAATTTATCCACTACTTTACAAACTATTTTTGCTGTCCGATTTCCATCATCCGCTTTGACTCTAATTCGAATTCGGTTACAAGAAGCAAGCGCTGTTTCACTTGCTGAAAAAATCGCACCAAATAAAACAAGCACAATAATTAAAATCCAGGAAGTCCAAGATCCAGTATTTTGTGCAAATATCGTAAACAGACTAGGCCCATCAGGCATCTAAACCAACTCCTCAGTTAGAAACTGATAAATATTATATCATTGCTTCTTATCTTTTTCAAGGTGAAAAACACGTCATTTTTCTAAAAAAATATGCTTTTTTATGCTAATTCCCATAAAAAAACTGTATAAAGCAAAACCACTTTATACAGTTTCATTTTATGAAATTACCAAGTAACTAAGACCATTTGATTTTCGTGTAAAGATTTTTTTACATCGATAATTCTCTGATTGGTACTTCCTCTAAAGCGTAAGGAAATGTCTCTTTCTTCTAAATGGAAAGGACCATCAATAATATAATCAACTTCATGAAGTAAACGATCTAAGTTTTCATTTTCTTTGCGAAGCTTCATAATTTCTTCCCAAGTAAATCCGGTATAGACAATCAAAGAGAGACCATGTCCTGATAGCTTATACGCTAATTCTAAACAGGCATCAATTTGATAAAGGGGATCTCCACCCGTAAGAGTGACTCCGCTTAATAATGGATTTTGTAAAGCCATTTTGATGATTTTATCGATATCTTCATCATAGCCTTTAGAAAAATCATGCGTTTCCGGATTATGACAACCGGGGCAGTTATGGGCACAACCTTGGGTGAAAACCGCTAAACGAATGCCAGGGCCATCAACGATAGAATCGTTAACAATGCCTGCAATACGAATCTTACCCATGGATATCATCCTTTGTCATGTGACGGACTCTCGCTTGAACTTCTGCTCTTTTTGCATCGTTAAAGCGATCTAATGTTCCCACTAAATAACCGGTGATACGACGAATTCTTTCAAAAGCAACGTCTTCTTCTTTACGTCCGCAACATGGGCAAACGTTATCAATGATGCCGGAATACCCACAAACTGGATCGCGGTCTAATGGGTGGTTAACAGAACCATAACCAATACCTTCATCATGCATACAACGAATAATTCTTTCAAACGCTTCTTCGTTTTTCGCTACGTCACCATCCACTTCAACATAAGTAATATGTCCACCATTGGTTAAGAAGTTATAGGGTGCTTCACGATGAATCTTTTCAAAAATTCCAATTGGATAATAAACGGGAATATGGAAAGAGTTCGTATAGAATTCTCGATCGGTTACGCCTGGAATTTTACCATAACGTTTCGCATCAATTTTCACAAAGCGTCCAGATAATCCTTCCGCTGGTGTCGCAATTAATGAGAAGTTAAGATGATATTGTTCGGTATAACGATCAGTGGCTTCTCTCATATGAGAAATGATTTTGATACCTAATTCTTGGGCTTCATCGGATTCACCATGGTGTTTTCCAATTAATGCCTTTAATGTTTCAGCTAAACCAATAAAGCCAATGGTTAAAGTTCCATGAATTAAAACTGGTCCAACTTCATCATCATATTTTAATTTATCGGAATCAAGCCATACACCTTGTCCCATTAAGAATGGGAAGTTATAAACGTGTTTATGGTATTGAATTTTATATCTTTCTAATAGTTGATCTTTGACTAAATCTAGCATTTCATCTAAAGAATGGAAGAATTTATCTAAATCACCTTTTGCTTCAATGGCTAAACGAGGCAAATTGATGGATGTGAAGGATAAATTGCCACGTCCCGCAGTTACTTCCTTATCTTTCACAACATTGCTCATAACACGGGTTCTACAGCCCATATAAGCGATTTCCGTGTTATAGTCGCCTGGTTTATAGAATGGGATGTTCATTGGTGCGTCAATAAAGGAGAAGTTAGGGAATAAACGTTTTCCACTACAGCGAATTGCCTTCTTATATAAATCGTAGTTAGGATCTCCTGGATTGAAGTTAATGCCTTCTTTTACTTTAAAGATTTGAATTGGGAAAATTGGGGTTTCTCCTCTTCCTAAACCATTCATGGTGGCTTCTAATAATTGGTCCATAACCATTCTTCCTTCTTCGGAAGTATCGGTACCATAGTTCAATGAGGAGAATGGTACTTGTGCACCAGCACGAGAATGCATGGTGTTTAAGTTATGGATTAAAGCTTCCATCGCTTGAAGGGTATCATCTTGTGTTTCGTTATAAGAACAATCTATAATCTTCTTTACTAATTTTTCATGAGGAAGTTCCGGATACATTTCGGATAATACATCAAATAAAGCTTTTTCAAAATCTTTATTTTTCATACGGCATTCGGCATGTCCTTTTTCTTCAGCTTTAGAAATAATGGTATTTCCCATTTCTTTATCCATACCATCATCGACAAAAAGAGAATAAATCTTTACAATATTGTTTCTTAAGTTTTTACGATAAGATTTTCTTACCCCTAAAGCCATAGCATAGTCAAAGTTAGGAACACTTTGACCACCATGTTGGTCGTTTTGATCCGCTTGAATAGCGATACACGCTAAAGAAGCATAAGAACGAATGCTATTGGGTTCACGTAAGAAACCATGTCCCGTGGAAAAACCACCGTGGAATAATTTAATTAAATCGATTTGGCAACAGGTCATCGTTAAGGTATAGAAATCCAAATCATGAATATGGATATCACCACGTAAATGAGCATCGGCAAAACGTTTATCTAAAACGTGAGCGTGATAAAAAGCTTTAGCCGCTTCTGAGCCATACTTTAACATGGTGCCCATTGCGGTATCACCATTGATATTAGCGTTTTCTCTTTTTACGTCATTATCTTTGGAGTCTTGGAAAGTAATATCACGAAGGGTTTGCATTAAACAGGTATTCGCTTCCCGAATTCTTGTTCTTTCAGCACGATAAAGAATATAAGCCTTCGCCACATCGAGTTCATCATTCTCCATTAAAACCGTTTCAATTAAATCTTGGACTTGTTCTACAGTTGGTGTTCTTCTTTTGTAGATTTCCTCCATTTTTTGGACGACTTCATCGGTAATTTTCTCTACTTTTTCTTCATCTTTCTTGCCTTGTGACTCAAAGGCCTTTTCGATGGCTTGAAGAATTTTCTTTTCATCAAAATTCACTTTTCTACCATCGCGTTTAATAATCTTTTTCATAAAAATACTCCTTAAAATCCTATAGTTTTATATCAAAAAGCGCAAAATAAAACAACCGGCTCTTCGCCATACTTTCTACCGGCTCTGCCTTATCCTGGCATTACGCGTTAAACGTGACTTTATTATACTAATCAAAATCGAGGGTTGCAACCTTTTTAGGTCATTTTTTTAATGTAATTTTTTTACAAGCTTTGAAAGAGTTTTCATAGTAGTTTTTTAGTATTTAAAAAACCTTTTATTTATCGGTGAAAATCTATTTTTTTACCTCATGGCAGTGGCGGCAGCGGGGTTCGTAACTTTCGCTTGCTCCCACAATAATAATGGGGTCGTCATAAGAAGCAGGCTCTCCATTTACTAATCTTTGCGTTCTAGTCGCGGGTGCTCCGCAGCGCATACAAATCGCTGTGAGCTTCGTAACGTCTTCCGCTAAAGCTAAAAGCTCCGGCATATTTTGGAATGGCTCACCTCGGAAATCACGGTCTAAACCAGCAACGATAACCCGAATGCCGCGATTTGCAAGATCTTCCACTACATGAACAATCTCGTGGTCTAAGAATTGTACTTCATCGATGACGACTGCTTCCGTATCACAATCCACGTACTTTAAAATATCTTGCGCGGTTTCAATATTAATAGAACGTGTTTTAATCTTCGAATGAGAAACGATTTCATTTTCGGAATAGCGATTATCAATTTTGGGTTTGAAAACCAATGTCTTTTTATGCGCATATTCCAAACGTTTAATACGACGGATGAGTTCTTCACTTTTCCCCGCAAACATTGGACCTGTGATAACTTCAATCCATCCCTTTTTCCATGATTCTTCCATATAGCTTCACCTCTTATATTTTTATTCATAGCACAACTCTTTTCATTTGATAAGTATTTTTCTCACTTTTTTCATATATTGTTATGAGGTGATTATTTATGATTCTTTATACCGTAAAAGAAGGTGATTCTTTATACGAAATTGCCAAGACGTATCATACGACCGTCAATGAAATTGTTTCTGCAAATGGGTTACAAGTTTCCCATACCCTCATTATCGGTCAAGGATTAGTGATTCCATCCGAGCAAACTGTACACGTAGTAACAAAAGGTGAGTCTCTTTACTCTATTTCCCAAAAATATGGTGTTACTGTAAGTAGTATTCTTGACGCTAATCCATATATTCAAAAACCTTTCGTTATTTATCCAGGTCAACAAGTGATGATTACAAACGACATGGATCGAAAACGTCCTATGACCGTCAATGGCTATATCTTTCCTAAAACTAATGAAGACGAATATCTTCCAAATGGCGATGCCTTAACCTTTGTTAGTATTTTTGCTTATCATATCCGTGATGATGGTTCCATCATTCCCATTCAAGATGAGGTCACTATTGCGCGGTTAAACCGCAATGAAATCGCCCCAATTTTAACGGTGACAAACACTGATGAAAAAGGAAGTTTCTCAACATCTTTAGCAAGTTTTGTTCTTCGTTCCAGTGATGCAAGAAAAAAATTAGTTGATGAAATTTATCAAACCATCGTCAATAAAAAATATTATGGCGTCAACATTGATTTTGAATATGTAAGCCCTGAAGATAAAGATAACTATATCACATTCCTTTTAGAATTAAGAAATAAATTATCTTATGACTATGAATTCAGTGTCGCCGTCGCCCCAAAGTATTCAAAAAACCAAGAAGGCTTGCTCTACGAAGCACATGATTATAAACGCATTGGAGAAATCGTTGATCGCGTCATCATTATGACTTATGAATGGGGATATACTTATGGTCCCGCTATGGCAGTCGCTCCTCTTCACTTAGTAAGAAAAGTAGTAGAATACGCCATTCAAGAAATCAATCCAGAGAAGATTAATTTAGGCATTCCTACCTATGGTTATGATTTTACGCTCCCCTTTAAAAAAGGGCAAAAGGCCAAATCATTAAGTTATGAAGATGCTTTAGCGCTCGCCTATAAAGAAAAAGCTAAAATTTATTTTGAAGAAAATTCCGAAACACCTTATTTCGTCTATTATAAAGAGAATAAGAAGCATATTGTCTATTATGAAGACGGAAGAAGCATTGCAAAAAAGATTGATTTAGCGCTCCGCTACCACTTAGGTGGCATAAGTTTCTGGACTTTACGGTCTCCTTTCCAACAATTATGGTCTCTCGTTAACGAAGCCATTGATGTTGTAAAATATAATTAAACATAGAAAAAAGGTATCCCTCACACAATGAAAGGATACCTTTTCATTTCATTTTTTATTTTTCAATATATAAAGAGAAAACACCATCTTGGGTATAGAAAGTAAGCGTTACACTACCAGAAGTTGCAATATAGCCATTATCATCATATTGGCTATCATCGATTTTCCATCCTTTTTCTTTTAAAAGTGCTTTGTAGGTATCTTCTAATGCATTTGTACCCACTGTACCTGCATCTTTTACATCAATTTCAATAGAGGCAGGGAAAGTATAACCAAGGAATTCGAATTCTTCTTGATAGGTGTATTTATAAGTTTCACCTTCAGCAATACTAAAGCTTGGAACTTCTACTGCACTATCTCCTAAGAAAGTTGCAATCTTATCTTGTGGGAAGCTTGCAAGTAACTCATCGTATTGTGGTTCAGTAGGTTGAATTAAAATCATAAATTTTTTTTCATCTGCATCATAGCTTAAATACACACTGACGTACTCTTCCCAGTCATAGTAATAATCTAATTCTTGATAAGCGTCATAGCCTAATAAGAAATTAGCGGCAGTTAAACTAGAGACATAACTGCTAGAAAGATCACTATCAGAAGTGCCATAAACATAAATGCCCGTTCCATAGAAGAAATAAGTATATTGTCCTGAAATAGCAAATTCTGGAATGGTTAATTTGCATTTTTCATTCATAACCGAAGCAATTTCGCTTGAAGGCCATGCATCAACTTTTACTTCTTTAATGATTTGATTTAAATACATTGAAATGGAGTTTCCAGCAGAATAATAATCATTTCCTGGAAAAAAGCCATATTCAACTACTAAATTATAATCGTCGTTTGCTTGTACATAATACTGATAAATGGTATAGCCATAACTATTATCTTCTGCTGATTTCGCAAATCCAGCTTCTTCTAATGCCACACCATAATTGGTAAGATAATTCGTGCTTGTTGCATCCGTAATATAAACACCCTCTTCGTCGTTAGAATACTCAAAATTATCTGCTAACGCGACAAATGGAATCGTTTTACCAAATGAAGAATTCATCATTTCTAATAAATCAGTTGGCCAAGCGGTTAATGTTGTTTGTCCTACATCATCACCAGTAGAACCGCTATCATCTTCTAACCAAGCATAGATTTCATTTGCGGCAGCGTAAGTTTCCCCATTTATCGTTGCGCCTGAAAAATGATCTAATTGAATGACTAAATTTCCTTTTGTATAGAAATAAGCTGTATAAGTATAGTTCTCATTCTCTTCTTTTTCTTCACTATCATAGGCATAACCTTGGGTTTCTAAGTAATTGCCATATGCCTCAACAAAGTCAGTAGTGGAAGCACCAGAAATATAGATATACTCTCCTGTTGAATCGGCTTCTTTAGAGAATTCATAGGAATCCGCTAATTTGACATAGGGAATTTCTTCTTTTAACAAATTATTCATTAAAACTTTAAGTTCACTATCCCATTCGCCTTCAAACATTGGATCTTTCACTGGTGTAGAAACACTTGAAGAATTATCTCCACCTTCACCATTACAGGATACAAGTCCTAAAAGTAAAAATGGAATCACTAAAAATAACATTTTCTTTTTCATCATATAACATCCTCTCTTTTTTTTATTTAATCAATTATTAGCATTTTTACCATGTAAATGTCAAATATTTTTCATAAATTTTGCAATATTTTTTCATAAATCAAGGAAATTTCTTGATATTATTCATAAATGCTATGTAAATTATTCGTTATTTAATGTTCAAAAAAAGAAGACGCTACCATCATCATAATGAACGTTTTTAGCATCTTCTCATTTTGCTATATGGTGATCCCTAGGAGGCTCGAACTCCTATTCTTCTCCTTGAGAGGGAGACGTGTTAACCAGTTCCACTAAGGGACCATGTACTGCATATTTTAATGGATATGCAGTAAAAATACAAGATTATAAAGCAATAACTTTTTCAATTCTACGACGAATTTCATCAACGCCAAGAATTTGTAAAATCCAATATAAATTAGGTGATTGTTTGGATGTAGTTAACGCGACACGAACCATTTCCGCTACATCACCTACATGACCAAGATATAAATCTTTATTTTGTTTATACGTTTTGCCATTAGGAGCGAAATGATATTTTTCACCTAATGCTTTTAATGAAGCAAACCAAGTACTTTCATCTAAGGAACTATCATATGTTTCAATAAATTCTTTTAATAAAGCATTACGAACATTTTTATCAATGAATTCATTGAATGGCAATTCTTTTTCTTTCATCATTTCATCATAAAAATCGCTATAAAAGAAACGATTTAAGGTTAATAAATCAGAATATTTTTCATAATCCTTACGAGGATTCTCTTTTTCTCTTTCAATGTTCATGATTCTTTCAAAATAAACGGGGTCTCTATCGATGACAGCTTGTAATTCCGAATCATAGACTTTTGCCCAGGCATAGGCCTCTTTTGTAATTTCATGAGCGTTTCTCTTGGATAATCTTTCTTTTGCAATATATTTAAGCTTCATCATGTCAAATAAAGCGCCATCTAAAGAAATTTTTTGGAAAGACATCATAAAGTCATCTAAAGGTGCGTTAGGATTTTGTCCGCGCCACTCCTCAAAGTTGGAGTTAGCAATGGTCATTAAATATTCAATTAAAGCATCAGCGGGATAACCATCTTTTAAGAAGAAGGAAACTGCCGCTTCATCGTCTTTACGTTTGGATAATTTTCTTCTACTTCCATTATCCATTTTCATAATGACTGGCAAGTGTGCGTAATCTGGTCGCTCAAATCCTAAAGCGTCAAATAATTCAATATGAATGGGTAAAGAAGAAATCCATTCTTCGCCTCTTGTAACGGTAGTGGTATGCATTAAATGGTCATCAATCGCGTGGGCAAAGTGATAGGTTGGTAAACCATCGCTTTTTAAAATAACGATATCTTGATCGTTTTCGGCAATTTCTAAAGTACCACGAATTAAGTCGTGTACCTTTACTTTACGTAAATGGTTGCCCATACTCTTAAAACGAATAACGTAAGATTCACCATTTTGAATCTTTTGAATGGCTTCATCAGGAGTTAAAAAGCGGCACTTTGCATAATGTTGATAATAACCCGGAATGATTTTATTTCTTTCTTGCATCGTACGAAGTTCTTCTAAATCTTTCGCACTGCAGAAACAGGGATACGCTCTTCCTTTTTTAATTAAGTCTTTAATAAATACCTTATAAATATAGGCACGGTGTGATTGGGCATAAGGGCCATAGTTACCTTCTTCATGATCACCTAAATAGCCTTCATCAGGAACAATGTTAAAAGCCTTTAATTGGGTTAATAATTCTAAACCTGAACCTTCGATTTCTCTTTTGGTATCGGTATCTTCTAAACGAATATAAAAGACACCATGACTTTGATGGGCTAACTTGGAACCAATCATCGCGGTAAATAAAGAACCGGTATGTAAAAAGCCCGTTGGAGATGGTGCAAAACGGGTAACTAATGCGCCTTCTGGTAAATCTCTCCTGGGATATTTTTTTTCTAAATCTTCTGGTGTTTCATGAATATCACCAAAAATTAATTCTGCTAAATCTAATGTTGTAGCCATAAAAACTTCCTCGCTTCTTACATAGTTTACCATACTCAAAAAAAAAATCATCAAAAGAATGAAAAAAAACTTGAAATTTTATTTGAGTATGATATTATAAATAAGCACGCAGGTGTAGTTCAGTGGTAGAACACTACCTTGCCAAGGTAGTTATGCGGGTTCGATTCCCGTCACCTGCTCCAGTTGGCAATTAAGTCCGATAAAATCGGGCTTTTTTATTTTTGTAAGGGAAAGATAAGGGAAAATGTTAGGGAAAAATTTTCAAATGCTTTTAAAACATCAAAAAATGATGCAGTTCATTTGAATTGCACCAGCGCATTATCTTTTATTTATATTTCTTTTTTTAATATTCAATTCTTATCAAAATAAAAGGCTATAGGAAACTTTCCTATAACCTCATTTTTTATTTTTTCTCAACTGTTTTAAAATATAAAGCTTCCGTTGTGAAATTAAATTTCATCAATTGATTTTTTGAATAGAGTGGGAAGACAAACCAAGTATCTTGAAGTGTAGCAATATCTAACGCATCTCCTCTGCCTTTGAAATCAAATTCAATATGCATAGATCTCGTTTCATAACAAGGTTTCTCTAAATGGAAATGCGAACCATCATCTAGCGTGCCATCAAAAATATAACCATGTTCATCATGCGTCATATGAATGATGCCTAGTTTTTTAAAGCCTACCTTAGCATTCACAAAGTGTTCAATACGCACATCATCTTCAAAGTGATAGCGGCCTTCTTCCACTTCTTGAATAGCTTCTTCTCTTTCCCAGCGATACCAATCGGAAACGAGTTTAAATCTTGTTTCGCCTTCTTTGGCATGGAGTTCTCCATATTCATCTAAATGCCAAGACGCGTGGCAGTGATTACAGAATACATCGGTTCCAGTAGAATCCATTTCAAATTCTGTACCACAAGTTGGGCATTTATAAAGGATGCGGTGAATATTCTTTGCTCTTTGTTTAGAAGCGATGCGAATATGGTTTTCATATTGCCAACGATATTCGTCATATTCCATGGCACTAAAAATTCGTTTTTCTAATTCTTCTACCGAAAGTTGCTCTACTTCTTCTTTGGAAGCAACTTGTGTGAAGTCACAAATACAAGGCACTTTTCTTTTTGGTGATTTACACCATTGCGGAGAACGTAAAAAATTTCCTTTTTGATTTAACACAATAATGCGACATTTGCAGAATTTTGCCATCTTTCCTAATGCGCTTCCCATATCTTCTAAGATACCCGCAAAAGAGAAACGGGCTTCTGGATAAATAACAAGAGAACAATGCATTTTATTGATAATTTGATTCATTCTTTTAAGCATTGATAAATCTAAAGTAAATTTTCTTTTTGGGAAACATCCAACATTCCGCATCAACCATTCTCTACCCGCAAATTCTTCAATTGAGCTCACAAAAGTAGGTAAATGAGGATACATTGCCATTTCCATATTGGCAAAATCTATTAAACTTCCATGATTAGAAAAAATTAAAGCGGGTTCTTTAAACGAAGTAAAACCATGCTTATAAATTTTAGTTCTAGTGCCTAAAGTGCCTGCCATACCATGCGAAGCTATCCAAACAAGTGGTTTTAAATACCATCTTGGCATAATCGTTGGGGCATTCATATCCATTGGTTGATTCTTTTTACTCATTAATAACCCTCCCTATTAAATGCCCTAATGATAACAAAATTTCGCTCTTTTGTTAATATTTATTTTTTTCATAAGTTTTTCATGGTACAATAAGGCCATAAAAAGGAGAAAAATGAATGAAAAACACAGCAGTTTTAGTTGTTGATATGCTCAACGACTTCGTCACTGGTTCTTTAAAATGTGATCGTGGATTAGCGATTGTTCCAACGACTGCCCGCCTTTTAGACGAAGCAAGAAAAAACGGCATTCCCGTTATCTTCTGTAATGACGCCCATATCCGTGGAATTGATCACGAATTAAAATTATGGGGTGATCACGCTATTCAAGGTACCAAAGGTGCAGAAGTCATTCCTGAATTACATCTTTCTGAAAAAGATTATGTAGTTCCTAAAAGAAGATATAGTGGTTTCTTCCATACCGACTTAGACTTACTTTTAAAAGAATTAGGTATTGAAAATGTCATTATGACCGGTTTACATACCCATATGTGTGTGCGTCACACTTCCGCCGACGCGTACTGCTTAGGCTATAATGTTATCGTATGCAAAGACGCTACGAACTCATTCACGGAAGAAGATTATGTCTCTGGACTTAAATATTTAAAAGATGTTTATGGCGCTGAGATATATAGTGCGGATGAACTAATCAGCATGTTTAAAGACTAAAACAAAAAGACTTGGCTTCAAAGCCAGGTCTTTTTTATTTATCATTATTTTTCTTTTCTTCGTCTTCTTTTTCTTTTTGTTTTAATTTAGCAATCTCTTCCGGTTCTTGTTGCGTAATGATTTGTACTTTTTCTAATTCTTCAATTTCTTTCAATTGTGTTTCATAGAATTGACGAATTACTGTTTTTTGCTCTTCACTTACTCTTTCATCTTGATCTAAATTCTTTAAAGTGGCTTCATATAAAGGTTTGGCAAACATTTTATACAAAGGCATATAAAGAACAAATAGATAATCCTGACAGATGAGATATAAAGGAAGCATCGGCATTGAGAACAATAACGAGAAAAATAGGCCAAATAGGAAACCATATAAAATGTTTCCTAATACAAAGTATCCCAATGCAACTCCTAAAAAATAACCCAAAGGAAATAATAAATAATAGAAACCACAAACTTTACCAATCAATTGACGAGAAGTCTTTTTTGTTTTGGGATAAACTTGATTAAATAAGAAAATCGCATCTTTTTTCGAGCATGCCATATTGGATTGCAAATAGAAAATCGGTACAGACTTTAAAGTAAAATGAATGAAGAAGAATTCACCCACTCCAAAGGAAACTAAACTAAATATAGAATACATTTGAAGATAGGGTTGAGCCGCTGGCGTTTCATAATAATCCATAATCATTTTATATTGATTTTCAATAGAAGTTGCTTGTTGCAAGCTTTGGATAAATTCTTGATCGACTACATTCGTAAATATGGATGTTACTAAATAAACGATTAAAAATGTGCCAATATAAATTAAAATCGAATATAAGGTGGCCCGGATTACACGGAATGAACCATGAAGTCCAGGAAGTAAAGTTAACTTATATCCTTTATAGAAATCTTTTAATGATAAAGGTTTGCCTGCTCTTGCTTGAGAAAGGTTAATAATCATTAAAGAAAGGATAGGAATAATTAAAATTGCGAATAAAATAACAATCGTTAAAGGAACAAAAATGTTTAAAACAAAGGCAAAAACAATGGACATGACTAACGAAAATCCAGTAGCTAAAAAATATCCCTTATATTTATGGAATATGTCAAATATTGAATTTTTAATTTCATTCGTTTCCATGCCACTCACCTTCTATTTAGTATTCTATACTATTCTAGAAAAAAAACCAAATTAAATGTAAAAATAAATCAGCAGGAACAGCAAAAAATAAATCAGCAGGAACAGCAAATCCTCTTTATGTAACTCTTTTTATAGAAAAAAAAGACGTAAAGGATAACCCTTTACGCCAATTAATGAATCTAAGAAAACTTTATTTCATTGTTACAACTTCCATACCCGCAGCGATTTCCACCATTTCCGCTACCGATAAAGAACTAGAATAGATTTGATAAGAAACACCATTATAGGCATAGGATAAATATTTTCCGTTCATATATCCAATCGTACCTAATACATCAACCATTGTGCCTTTAATTTCATCAATTCGCATTTCTTCATTTGGTTTCATAATGCTTTGAATCACGGTAAATGATTTGGTTCCTTCATACGTTAAAATATGCGTTGTTTCGCCATTCACCATCGTCTCTGTTTCTTCTTTTAATACACAGGACACATCCGCTCCTGCGGGATATAATGGTAAATCATCTTGAGTGGCCATCGTGGAAGAAGAAAGATTTTTACGAGCTTCTTCCATATTTTTATCTACATCAAAATAGTTTTCTTCAAAGGTTGGTTCAAAGTCCACTTTACTAAACGCAATTTTCACTTCTGCTTGATTTGATGCATCATAAATATTCACCCAAAGTGGTTTTAAATCTTTACTTAATTTTACTTCTTCTTTTTCCCAATTTGGAGCGTTTTCATAGTTTGGTTTAAAGCTCAATAAATAGCCATCATCCATTTTCTTTAAATCATGTTTTTCTTTAAAGCCATCTAACATGGAATGATATAAATAGGGTTTTGGACTATTTAATGGCCATTCTCCTTTAAATTGATACACTTGATTTAAAGTTGGCGTTAACATAAAGACACCTTTATCATTTCTTAATAAAATTTGCTCTTGGTTCACACTTTTGTTGAGTAAACTTACGCGGAAATAATCTTGATTATCCTTTTTTTGGTAATCCGTAGTCACATAATAATTACGGACATCATCTCCCGCATTCATATCCATGGTGGCCTCCATATGATATGCGGTTAAGTTTTCACTTCGGTTTTCTAAAGACTTAGAAACATCGTCTTTGGTAAAGAAAATTTTCCATCCTGCAAGCGCAATGACTGCGACAATTAAAATACCAACAATTACCTTTTTTAACATACACTCACCTCACTTGCAATGTATGATAGTGAGTAAAAAAATATGTATGCATAAATTTGATTTTTTTTGAACATACTACAAGTGAACAAACAAAGGAGGTTCGTTCTATGAATATCATACAAAAAATAGCGCTTATTTTTACTTTAATTGGCGCCTTAAACTGGGGTCTTGTTGGCCTATTCAATTTTAACTTAGTTACCGCAATCTTCGGCACCAACTCCGTTATGACAACGATTGTTTATGTCATTGTTGCCATTGCCGCTATTATCAACATTCTTTTATTCTTCATTCCTCTTGATTATAAAAGACATGATGATGAAATGGTTTATAGTAGTTCTTACCATCACGAATAGAAAGAAAAAAAGATATCACGCCGATGTGGTATCTTTTTTTATGAAATATTGAGTTGATTAATTTCTTCTACAACTTTTTCGATTGCCTTTTCTTCAAAAGGTGGTAATTCGCGACTTTCTAAATCTTGAATCAATTTAGCGAATTTTGAGGAAGAAATGATATAGCTTGTGTCGGAGCGTAAACCCACACAAGAATACATGCAATCATCGTTTACTACTACAATGTTAATCATCATATTAGCATCAATCCCCGTTCTTAACGCTAATTTTTCTAAACGCGTTTGATTGACACGGATGGGGTTTTTAATGCTTTGTCTTTTATCGGATTTAGGATAATAATAAATCCATGTGGCATCTCTTGCACTACCTAAAACAGCGCCATCCCATAATTTATCCGTAATACAATAAATATACTTATTACCAAAAAGGATATGGTCAAAACGTATCGTTTGGTCTTTTCCTATCTCAATGGTAACGTTTTGCAATAAACAATAATCGAAATCACGGGCTAAGCGATAAACCTTTTTTCCCATGTAGTTACGAAAACGATGATGGAAAATATATTTTTTGATCATCGGTAAACAAAAGAGAAAAATAGCAAGAAGAAAAACAAGGACGAATCCTATAATCGTTAGAATTCGAACCATATTATAAATTAAGCAAGTTCTAATGCGATTTCCATCATCGCTTTAAAACCTGTTTGTCTTTCTTCGGCGGTTGCCTTTTCTTCTCTTAAAAAATGATCAGAAACTGTTAATAAACATAACGCTTTTTTATTTAAACGGGCGGCGGTAGCGTATAAAGCATAAGACTCCATTTCTACGCCTAAGCAACCAACAGCGGCCCATTTTTTCCAAGTATTCGGATCTTCATCATAGAAAACATCAGCGGAAAAAATATTTCCCACATGGACTGGGGTTTTCTTTTCATTTGCGATTTCATACGCTCTACGAACTAAATCAAAATCCGCAATTGCACTATAAGTGCCATTGAGTTGGAATTGCGAAGCCCAATTACTATCGGTACAAGCCCCCATACAAACAATAACATCAAATAAATTGATATCTTCTTTATAAGAGCCACAAGAGCCAATACGAATAATGGTTTCAACGCCATAATGGGTATAAAGTTCGTGACTATAAATACCAATGGAAGGCATGCCCATACCGGATGCCATGACGGATACTTCTTTTCCGTGATACGTACCTGTATAACCTAAAACATTACGGACACTTGTCACTAAACGAGCATTTTCTAAGAAATTCTCGGCAATGAATTTCGCGCGGAGTGGATCTCCGGGCATTAATACGACTTTAGCGAAATCGCCTGGTTTTGCTGCAATATGTGGTGTTGCCATTTTATTTCCTCCTTCTAACAACAATATGGTTAACATGAAAACATGAGATATACTCTCTTTTTATTAGTGTACCATATTTTTCTTTCTTTTTTATAGGAGTTTTCTATTTTTTATGCATGATTTGCGTTAAATGACTTCCTTGATAAGTGTGAACTCGATTTTTATTTTTTTCTTTTCGATATTCCGCTATATCGATTAAACGAGTAATTAATTCATAAAAAGACATTCCTTTGGATTCAAAAAGATAATAAGCTAAAGAGCCGGGAATGGAATTAATTTCATTGAGATAGAGTTTTTTTGACTTGGCATTATAAAGAAAATCAAAGCGGACTACCCCTAAGCAATGTAAAGATTCAAAGGCTTTTTTAGCATATTTTTCAATTTCTTCCTTTAAGGAAAAAGAAATATTCGCGGGAATCTTTCGATAAGTCATTCCGCTAAATTCTTCATATTTGTTTTCAAAAGATAACACTTCATCTTGGGCATTCACTTCTTCAATTTCAGAAACCCATATTTTTCTTTCATCTCCTAAAATGGCAATATTAAATTCTTTTAGATGTGATATAACTTTTTCTATCATGACTTCCTCTTCTAAATGGAATAATGGAATGATGAAACGTTCTACATCTTCTAAATTTTCACATTTATGAACGCCAATAGAAGAACCTAAATGTACGGGCTTTAAAATGAGAGGAAAAGAAAAATCTGCTAAAAAACTCGATAAAGAAAAATCATCAGAGAAATATTCTTTTTTGGTGATTTTTCTTCCTTCCACTACCGGAATTCCTTCTTTAAAAAGAAGCTCTTTTGTTAAATATTTATCTTGTAAAATGGCGGCATTTTCAACCCCACCATAACTCACTGGGATTTGTAACGTATCTAAAAATCCACCCACCGTTCCATCTTCAGCACCAAAACCATGAACGCATAGAATAGCGGCCTGAATTTCAAAATGATGAAATCCTTGCATAAAATAATTCTTTTTTCTTTTTTTAATTAAATATCCATTTTTAAAACCTTTTAAGTTTTCATAATTCTCTTTTTTTAGTAAACTTTTTCCTGTAAATAATTCACCTTTTCTAGAAATATAAATAGGAAGAAAAGGAAGATGTTTTTTCTTACATTCTTCCATGACTAAAAAAGCGGTGACGATGGATATGTCATGCTCCACACTATCGCCACCATAAACAATCGCTATTCTTTTCATGAATGATCTCCTTTAATCGAAGATCGTTTGTTTCTCCTCAATAGCCTTCAAAAAACGTTCCATGGTATGTTGATACATTTTTCTTGATAAAGGCGGTATTTGGTCTAAAGGAAAAAATTGTACATCCGTTGTTTCATGACAATGCTCAGGAAGAAAACGAACGACCTTTCCTTCAAATACAATGACGTATTCGCTCATTTTAGAACTAGAATAGGGTGATAAATCCATAATTCCCACTAAACGGGTGATATCTACTTCTGCCCCTGCTTCTTGTAAACATTCTTTTTTAGCCCCGGTTTTAGGAGAATCATATAAATCTAACCAGCCGCCTGGTAAAGACCATAAGCCAGAATCTGCTTCTTTTACCATTAAAAGTTCATGTTTTTCATTAAATATAAAAGTCCGTACCGATAAATTAGGGGTCGGATAAATATTTCTTTCAAAATAAGAAGGTCTTTCAATTTTTACATCAAGAAAATTTTCGATTGCGTCTCTCGTTATATTTTGTATCTCTTCATAATTTTCTAAAGCATAAGGATCTTTCGAAAAAATCAAACCTATTTTCGCAATGCTATGAATTTTCATTAAAATTTGTAAATAATCTTTCTCCATTATGATCACCTTCAAATGTAGTATACTCTACTTTAAAAAGGTAGAAAAGGTGTCATTTGCAATCAATAAAACATTGATTTTTTCTTCCTTACATTTTTGATAGCCTTCTAAAAAACAAGACACAAATTCAATACGATCTTTCTCTCCATTATTTTCCATATAACCATCATAAAGCGGATGTTTGTTTTCTTTAGAAACAATATAAACTCGATCAAAATGAATAAGATGACGTCCTATATTTTGATTCACTTTTTCATAATCTTTACCTAATTCAATCACGCCAGGCGTGATAATAGCTTTCTTTCCTTTTTGGAGCATCACCGTTTGTATCGCTTCTAAAATGCCTTCTTCATTTCCGTTATAAGCATCATCAAAAATCGTCATATGCCCTTGTTTTCGTTTTTTAAAACGATGTTCTACTCCTTCTAAAGAAGGAAGAATTTGTCGAATTTCTTTTTTTGATACGCCCAAATCCGTGGCAACTTGAATGGCACCACTAATGTTAGAAAGTTGAAACATTCCGTATAATGGGATAATCATTCTTTCTTTCATATACTCCACTTCTAATCCATTCTCATGTCGATTTACATAGAAAAAAATATCTTGATAACTATACCCTTCCATCGTAGTTAAATCTTTTTCCTTCGCTTTCAAATAAGAAGAATCCATAGAAAAATAACCTTTTTTGGCTTTAAAAAGCAATTTTCTTTTTTCTAGATAGATATTTTCTAACGAATGAAAAGTTTTCATATGCATCTTTCCTATCGCCGTTAAAACGCCAATATCAGGAACCACAATGGAAAGCAAACGGTCCATTCCCTTTTTTTCATCTACCCCAAATTCTAAAATCATAATTTCGGTATGTTCATCTAAATTTTCATTGATGAATTTCGTAATTCCCATTGGTGTGTTAATCGATTTCGGTGTCATGATGACTTGATATTTCATTTTTAAAAATTGATAAAGAAAGTATTTAAAAGAACTCTTTCCATAACTTCCTGTAATAGCAATCGTTATAAGATGGGGATTGTTTTTCATTTTTCTTTTTGCTTTTTTTATATAATATTTTTGAATTTCTTTTTCATAAGGTTGAAGTAATGTGGAACTGATTAACAAGCAAAATGAAGCCATAAAAGGAAGCATACTAGCGAAAATAAGTCGAAGGATATATGAAGAAAAATAAATAATTGTCCCCCATAAAATAAAAGAAAAAAAGAAAAGTGTTAAGCTTCTTCTCGTCTTTTTTAGCGGCATAAAAGAAGGAGAAAATAAGTAATCAATCAACCATGCGCATAAAAATAAAATAGTCACATATTCAATCTTTAAAAAGAATAATAAAAAGAAAAGAAGAGGAAAAAAGAAAAGATAAAAAGATTTTGTCATTCTTTTTTTATCTTCTTGAAATAAGGTCATAAGATAGCGTTTTTTACTATAATATTGAGAAATCAAAAGTGCTTCATGACGAAGAAAAAATAGTAAAAAAAGAAAAAGGGATAACAAAAAAATGATGATTTTCATTTTGCTAGCACCTCTTTTATTTTTTTAATGATTTCACTTTTATATCGTTGATAAGCAAAATGATTTCCTTTTTCTATCCATAATTCACTATTCCTCAAATAGTGGTGTGCTTCTTCCATTTGTTGAATGGTAACTTCTTCATCTTCACTTCCAATAAAAAGCACAACAGGTTTTTCAAAATGTTGCATTTCAAAAACAGGATATCGATGCACCATTCTTACTAAAGTAGAGCGAAGATATCCTTCTGCATTTAAATAATCTCTACTGGGTTTAGATGGCTTTTTAAATAATAAGTTCCACCATTTTTTATGACGTTTTTTAGGAAGAATAGAAGGCGCTAATAAAATAAGAGGGACTGGTTCGATTCTAGAAGCATAATACATTGCTAACTTTCCACCAAAGGAGTGCCCTACAATTAATGAAATTTGAATATGATTTTCTTTTAATACGCGATGAATATAAGCTAAATAATCTTCAATATCATAGGCTTTTTCTAAGGGGGCTTTTTTGCCAAAACCAGGAAGATCAAGTAATACACTATTGGCAAAAAGTTGGTGATCTTTGGCTAAGTCTTCTAAATAAGAAGCATCTAGTCCCCACCCATGTAAAAAAAGAATATAAGGATAATTTTCTTGTTTTTTGTGAATGATAATTCCTTCCATTGTCTTTTCTCCTTAAATCACTATATGAGATAAAGAAAAAAAACATAACGGAGCCATAAAAAGAAAAAAGTTCAACAACGTGAACTTTCTATTCTTCATTCATATTTGGATTTAAGAATTCAATTAATTTTTCTTTAAAATTGCTTGCATAACATTTTTCAATTTTACCATTTTGGTAAATATGAATGGAACCTGTTTCTTCAGAAACGGTAATGGAAATACAATCATAAGTTTCGGTAATACCTAAGGCCGCCCGGTGACGAGAGCCTAATGAACCTGGCATGGCTTTATTAGAAACAGATACGGAGTCAAAAATGACACCTGCACGAATGATACGACCTTCACGAATGATGGTAGCGCCATCATGAAGTGGGGTGCCTTTATAGAAAATCGTGCGTAATAACTCGTTTTTCGGTTCCGCATCGATATCGGACCATCTAGAGAAATGATCGGTGGTAATACGGTCCTCTTTTTCAATGGTAATAAGGGCGCCACATTTTTCATGAGACATCGCTAAGATAGCGGTGGTTAATTCATCAACGAGTTGAATACTGCTAATTTTTTCTACTTTATTCTTTTTCGTACTAAAGATTCCACTAAAATGAAATTCATCTCGTAAAACACTTCGAATCTCATTTCCTGTTAAGATGATTGTGGCGACCACGAAGGAAACAATAATCATACAAATCACAATCGTTCCTAATGGCAAATTAAAGGTTAAATTTAAAACTAATAGTGCACATAAGATGGTAAAAACAACACGGAAGCCTTTGGCTTTTATGTAGCGATATACAAAAGCTAACACTAATGCCATGGCAATTAAAGCTAAAATGTAATCAACTAAAAAGAATGGATTTTGAAATTGCTGTTGAATGTCTTGAAATTTCGCGGGCCACTCCCACAATATATGAAACATATACTACGCACCTACTTTCTCTTTTAAAACTACAAATTCATCTATGAAAACTTATTCTAATCTCATTTTTTCGAGAACATCTATTCTTTTGTATCAAAAAAATACGACAAAAAAAGACTTTTCGCCTATATTATTGCATAGGTGTTGAAATTTTAAAAGAAATATTTACCATTTTTCTTTAGGAAGATCAATTAAAAATGCTAATAATGCCTAATACGATGACAACTAAAGATAAAAAAATGGCAAACCAACCCATTGTTTTTCGGTTGGTCACTACATAGGATACCCCAATACTACCAAGACAGCCACCAATGGCAATGACAATACTTCCCAATCCCGCCGCCTGAGAAATGATTTCTTTTTGACGGAGGACAAATAAAATAACGGCTGCTAAAGTGAATAACATGGAGCAGATAAATGCGCCTACCGTCACTTTCTTTTGACTACTGATATTTTTCTTTTGTGTCTGTTCTTGTATCGCTTGATATTGTTGAACTTCTTCTTCACTTACCGCATCAAAATAAGGAGATAACTGTAGTTGTCCTATGATTTCATTTTGATAACTATCTTTCAAAATGAAAACAAAACCATTAAGAAAAGATGGGTTTTGAATAGTTGTTTTTGTTAAGTCTAAAGAAGTAAAGCCATAATCGCTCCACTTCATCCTTTCATCCAAAGCAAAAATATGATGATAAGCTAAATATTTTGCTTCCGCAATCACGGTTTTTACCAATAGTTCTTCTATACCCTGATGAGCATAATTTTCATCCACAAAAGGTCCCATCATCATTAAAGTTTCCATTTCTTCATGATTTTCACCCATAATTTTAGCTTTAACTAAAGTAATAAAACCCGTAATTTTTCCATTGCTTTCCACAACAAAAGTTAAATTTTTCATAAAATCTTTGGTGGTGCGAAGATGACTCATTTGATATTCATACGCTTTTTGTTCTTTTAAAGAACACGCGCGAAGGATAAGACTAACTTCTTTTATATCACTTCTTTTTTCTTTTCGTACAAAATGCATCGTTTATTCCTCCACTTCTTTCTTCTTGATCCAAGGATTTTGTTGTTGGAAAAATGGACATTTTTCAGGATGAAAGAAGAGAAAATAAGCGCCAATAGCAATAATTACGATGGAAATCCATTGCGAAGTTGAAAGAAGATAAACGCCACGAATTTCATCGCCTCTAAAGAATTCAATAATGAAACGCCAAATTCCATAACAAAAGAAATATAATCCACTCATTAAATAAGGTTTTTTCTTTTTTAATAAGAAAGTACAAGTAATCAAACAAGCGCTTAAAAGGAATAAGAAACAAGCTTCATATAGTTGAACAGGTAAAGCATATTCTCCTTCATTTAATGAAGCAAAGTGGAAACCATGTTGGGCATCCACAAGTTTTCCATAGCAACATCCTGATAGAAAACAACCAATTCTTCCTAAAGCGTGTCCAAAAGGTAAAACTGGTAAAATTAATTCCATATATTTACGCAAATCTAAACCATAAAGCTTGACGTAAAGAACTCCCATAAGAATTCCCCCAATGGCCCCACCATAGAAAACTAAGCCACCATCCACAAATAAGCAGCGAAGTGCTTCTTTGACACTATGAAAGGTAGGAATCATGGTAATAAAGAACAAAAATCTAGCGCCAAAGGAGGCACCAAACAAAACAAAGCAACATAAGAAAACGATGTCTTTCTTAGGAAGTTGAAATTCTTTTTTCTTGTGATTTATAAGAAGAACTAAAACGAATGACCAAAGTGCGCCTAAAACCATCATAAGCGTGTAAGAATCAATCGCTAATCCAAAAATATGTAATGTTGGTTTCATAACACCTATCTCCTAACTCATGCTTAAAGAATAACATATCTTTAACAAGAAAACAAAGTTTTCTATGTTAAAAAAAGCTATGCACTTTGATAGGTACATAGCTTAATTTTTCTATTATTTTTTGTTAGTTTTTTTCTTTTCCATACATCTTTGAATCCATTTAATGAATTCCATAATCGGAATAATGGAAATCGCTAAACCTAAAGCAATTGCATATTCTCCTAAATCGATGTATTCAAAGCCAAAGGCATCGCGTAAGAACGGCACATAAATCACCAACGTGGTAAGGACTAAAGCACCAATCATAGAGAGCCAAAGGAATTTATTTTGATGTTTTAAAGTAAATACGGATTTTCTTCTAGAACGCATATTGAAGGAATGGAAAATTTCTACTAAAGAAAGCGTTAAGAAAGCCATGGTAATACCATCTGCGCTATTGAGATCACTCCAACTTCCACCTTCAATCACGTGACCAATAAAGTAAGCCGCTAAAGTTAAAAGGGTAATTAAGACTCCTTGAATCAGTACATCCGTGCCCATTTGACCAGCAAAGATACCTTCTTTCGAATCACGAGGATTTCGTTTCATGCTATCAGGTTCGCTATCTTCCATTCCTAAACCTATCGCAGGGAAACAGTCGGTAATTAAGTTAATCCATAATAAATGTGGTGCTTTTAAAACAGTAAATCCTAACATAGAGGCTACAAAAATAGATAAAACTTCTGCTAAGTTACTAGAAAGAAGAAACTGAATCGCTTTACGAATATTATCATAAACTCTTCTACCCTCTTCTACTGCTGAAACAATGGTGGCAAAGTTATCATCCGCTAAAACCATATCCGCTACATTTTTGGTAACGTCGGTTCCGGTAATTCCCATACCAATACCAATATCAGCATTTTTAATCGATGGAGCGTCGTTAACACCATCGCCTGTCATCGCGGTAATTTTTCCTACCTTTTGCCAAGCTTGAACGATTCTTACTTTGTGTTCTGGTTGCACACGTGCATAGACACTATATTCTTGAATATGAAGGGTTAATTCTTCATCGCTCATATCATTTAATTCAGCGCCGGTAATGGCTTGCTTTTCATTAGTTAAAATGCCTAATTGAGTAGCAATAGCAACTGCGGTATCCCGGTGATCACCGGTAATCATTACTACCCGAATGCCTGCTTCTTTACATTCTTGGATAGCGGCTTTAACTTCAGGACGGATAGGATCAATCATACCTGTTAACCCTATGTAACATAAATCATGTTCAAGGTCCTTCGCTTCAAAAGATGTTGGTAAAGTATCAACTTTACGCATCGCGGCGCAAAGAACCCGCAAAGCTTTGGAGGCCATCTCTTTATTTCTATTTAAAATTTCATTTCTTTTTTCTTCATCTAAAGGAACGATTTCTTTTCCGTCCCAATAAGAGGTACATAATTTTAATACTTCATCGGGTGCCCCCTTTGTGAATTGCACATAACCATCTTCAAAACGATGTACAGTAGACATCATTTTACGCATGGAATCAAAAGGTGCTTCACCCATACGTTTATATTTTTCTTTTTCATCATTTTTATTTAAACCTAAAGTAAAAGCATAGTTGACTAAAGCACACTCCGTTGGTTCACCCACTGCGCCACCTTCTTCAAGTTCGGCATCCGAACATAAAGACATTGCTTCGGCTAAAAGTTTCTCATCTTCACCATGATGTTCAACCACTGTCATTTTATTTTGGGTTAAAGTCCCCGTTTTATCCGAACAAATCACTTGGGTACAACCTAAAGTTTCTACAGCCGTTAACTTACGAATCGTGGCGTTTCTTCTTGACATTTTCGTTACACCAATCGATAAAACAATGGTAACGACCGCTGCTAAACCTTCAGGAATTGCCGCCACTGCTAAAGAAATAGCAATCATGAATGTATTTAAAATGGTCTCACCCGTAATCCCACCATTTAAACCATTTCGTAATAAATCAACCACAAAGATTACAACGCAGATAATTAACACTAAAATCGTTAGAATTTTACTTAATTGGTTGAGTTTCTTTTGTAAAGGTGTTTCTCCGTCTTTGGCTTTAGATAAGGCATCAGCAATTTTTCCCATTTCTGTATCCATACCAGTAGAGATGACTACTGCTTTAGCTCGTCCATAAACAATATTGCTGCCCATATAAAGCATATTTTTACGATCACCTAATAAAGGTTCTTTGTCGTTTTCAATTTCAATTTTTTCTTCTTGTTTTAATACTGGTACTGATTCACCCGTTAAAGCGGCTTCTTCCACTTTTAAACTTGCGCATTCAATAATTCGTGCATCACTTGGAACGGCATCTCCGGCTTCTAATAAAATCACATCACCGGGAACAATATCTTCGGAATTTGTAATTAATACGTGGCCATCACGAATAACTCTTGTTGTCGCTTTCGACATTTCTTGTAAAGCTTCAATGGCTTTTTCCGCTTTACTTTCTTGATAGACACCAAGAATTGCGTTCACTAAGACGACCACCATAATAATGATGACATCGGCTGGTGATTCGTGACTAATAATCGAAGTAATTAACGAAACAATCGCCGCCGCAATTAAGACTAACACCATTGGATCTTTTAATTCACCTAAGAATCTAAGGATTAAGGGTGTCTTTTTTCCTTCTTTTAGTTTGTTTTTTCCAAATGTAACTTGGCGCTTTTCTACTTCTTTTATTGAAAGACCAAGGTCTCTTGAAGTCTCTTGCTCTTGAATAACTTCTTCAACATTTTTTAAGTACTCTTTCATGTTTTCCTCCCGTCGAGTCATAAAAAAACTCAGGTATTCGTTATACCTGAGTAGAATTTCTAGTTTACACATGTATAGCGAATGCTTTACATGAGTCTCACTTATTAAGGCTAGCCAGACAAATGTGCCGTGTGTTGACTTCGCCGCGTATGGAAAATACGCTAATTACTCCCTCACGAGTCTATTGACTTCAATGAGTATCATAAAGAAAACCCTCTCATTTGTCAATATCTCTAACGTAAATATTTATATGCCTGTTTTTAGAAATTATTCCGTTAAAGGTGACTCATTTTTTTCGTCATAGAAAGTCATTTCGTAATTTCCATTTGCTGTTTTACGAATGCGAATGGAATGATTCGTTTCTTCTTTTGTCATTCCTTTTAACAAATAATATTCGCCAATTTCATCTTGTTCTTTAGAGAAGACATATTCATATTCAATATCTTTGGCTTCATTTTCATACTCGACTTTGGTTTCAATTTTGCCTTTTTTCTCTTCTATTTCAATAGAAACTTCAAACACATCTTCGCCATTTTCTTTGACTTTATAACTGAATTCTTCTTCACCATTTTCAATTTCCCTACTTGTGATAATCGCACTTTCTTTTCCTACACCCGTATATAAAGTAAAGGTACTTTCTTTTTCAACTTCATTATCCTCTTCTTCAATTTCGCCTTTCATCTCAAAGCGATAAGTTTCGGTATCAAAAACCATTTCACCTTCATAGAAGGTTTTGACTTCTTTCTCGCTTTCATCGACTTCGGTTTCCTCGGTCTTATTGTAATAAAGATAGTAGATTTCTTCTTGATTTTCTAAAGTAATTGTAACTTTATCACAATATGCATAACCTTCTTTTTTATTTTCATCTGTTTCAATTTTAATACCATCTTCTACTAAAAGCGTGCTTTCTAATAATGGTAAAATTTTAGAAACTTCTTGACGAATTTGATTTTGCATATCTAACGTCATGTCAGCGTTTTTTCTTCTCATCATTTGACGAGTGATTTGTTGATTTGACACAAAGGTTAGCGATGAGAAAGATTCAAACGCAAAGACTTCTTTGTTGGAAGTTAAAACAGGGGTAGTTCCAGGATTGGAAGAACCATTATGACTTATCGCATAAATTGTACCTCCAACGAGAACAAGAGATGCAAATGCACATCCAAATTTTAAAAACAATCCATGTTTTTTGGCTTGATTTTTTCTTGCATAGACTCTTTCATCATATTCAATCATCACGGATGAAGAAACATTAGGAGTCTCTAAAGTATCTAATTCTTTTTCCATTTCGACTTTCAATTGTTTGTTATTCATTTTCGTTACCCACCTTTTCTTTTAGTTTTTTAAGCGCCACTTGGTATTTATACGTAATTGTACCTAGTGGTCGATGTAATAATTTAGCAATTTCTTTATGTGTCCATTCTTCAACAACATAAAGATAAACAATTAACATTTCATCCTTTTTTAAAGTAACGGACATCATATCTAATAACGGCGTTTCTTCTTTTTTATCGTGAGAATGGAAATAATAGGATTCATCTTCACCTGATATCATTTCTTCGCGTTGGTGCTTTTTCAAATAATTAAAGGCTAAGTTTTTAGCAATGGTAATAAAATACGCTAAAACATTTCCTCTTTTATCTTTTAACCAATCATGTTCCAAAACACGAATATAAGTCTCTTGCATCAAATCTTCCGCTACTTCTTTTGAATGAACTAAAAGGTAAATGGTTTGATAAAGAATTCGATCGGTATTTACATACACTTCATGAAATGCTTCTTTATTCCCTTTTTGAAATTCTTGCAAGTTTTTTAATAATTCCTTTGACTCAACCATAAATTTACCTCTCACCTAAGTAACAAATAAAAACTCATTTTTGTTGGAAAAATTTTTTATTTCTTTTTTTATTGTAAACAATAAGTTGGAATAAATTAATAATAATTGAAAAAAATAGGAGATTTTTCTCCTACTTTTTCCTCTTCTATATTTTCTTTTAAAAATGATTTGTATTCATACGATGCTCTTGATACGTTTCAATTTTTAAATAATCATGGGCATGCATTTTAAGACGTGTAAGTAAATTATCATAGTCTTCCAATACCTCTGTAGCGGCATGTAGGAAATTCGTATTCATGTTGGCATGATCATATAAGAAGGTTAAAGCGCCTTCAATCCCCATTTCCATCGCGTCAATTCCTAAAAGAATAATATGGAAATCATCTTTTGTTCTCGCTTTCATTTTGGTCATCCAAATCGCCATTTTTCCACCACAAGTTAAGCGAACATTATAATCTACTGATAAATCTTGCATGACGGACTGAAGATTCTCTTCATGGTTTTTAAAAACGTGAAGAATATCTACAAATATTTTTTTAGAAGCAATATCTTTGGCATTTTTTTCTAAAACGCGCATAACTGCACTTCCCATATGAACCGAAGAAAGAAACTTTTGCATAGCTTTTGCATCATTCATTATTATCACCCAATAGTAGTATGTGCATAACGAATGAAATTAACAAAAACTATTTTACCTCATTTAAAAATGTAATTTTGGCAGAGCTTAAATTCATTTTTCCTTCTATTTGATAAAGTTCTTGATTCACTTCAGTATTCTTAACATTAATAGAACTTAAGAAATTCTTTTTAACCTGTATAGCGTATTCTTCTTTTGCTGATGCTAAAGAAACATTCAATTGGCTTAATGAGGCTTGGAAAGAAAGCTTTTTAGTAAACAATTGATTCATCGTTACTTTTCCTGAAGATTGCTTGATTTTAGTTAATTCGTCAAAAGTAGCATTTTGAATGGATACTGTACCTGCATAGGTTTTAATTTCTAGCCGATTACCTTTTAAAGTATCCATTTGTACTTTTCCACTATAGAGTTCTATTTTTTGATTATCTATCGTAAGATTTTGAGCAGTTATGGTACCTTTTCTAATATCAAGGCTTAAATCTGTTATGGTCCAAGAAGTTGGGATAACGATATCTAAAGTACCTTTTTTTTCAAAATAACCAAAAGGATTATACCAAGGATTAGGCATAGAGAGTAACCTACCTTTAGATATACTTAATAAGCCATTAGAAGATATTGTAAATTTTACATCATTTTCTTCATAAGCGGTATAAGATAAGCTTAAACTGCTAGCACTATCGCTAGTTGAAAGATTTAATTCACCATAATAATTAATAATTTTTAAGGACTGTACTTTGTCTTGATATTCTTCCTTAGATAATTGAGCATCAAAAGTTTGAAGTTCTCCTCTTTTATAATAAGAGAAATCAAACTTCATTCCAATTGCGCCCGCTAAAGCTAAAACGGTTCCTAGAGATAAAAAAACAATGCAAGTTATCCATCTTTTCTTCATTTGCTTTTTCCCCCTACAAATACAAAATGTATTGCTTTTTTAAAGCCTTTCCATAAAACTTTAATAAAAGCATTCACTCCTGCCACACTTAAAATTGTCACTACGGCTAAAAGAATCGCAATTCCACCTTGAAATAAAGCTGCAAAGAGTTGTGCGTTAATCCCTTGAAAAGCCGCGCATACTAAGACAAATAAAGCATACAGTAATGCAGTAATCACGCCCAAAAAGAATGCTCCATATCCGACTGTAAATAAAAGAGCAACCAATAAGAAGAGACCTAAAAACAATATCCAAAGTGGCATAGTTAAAATCAAGATAAAAGGATTTCTTTTTTTAGACTTTTTTTCTTCAACGTCTTGTTTATCTTCTTGTTTAACTTCTTGAACTATATTATTGTTCTGCTCTAAAGATTGAGTTGTTTCTGAATTATCTTTTTCATTATCACCTGTGGTTGTTTCATCTACTTGTAATGATTGATGAAACTCACAAGTTGTCGGTTTTCCAACTTCTTCATTGCGAAGAGCAAAATATTGTTGCGCAATTTCTTGAGGAGTTAAAAATGATTCCGCTTCTTTTTCACTTTGTATGGAAGCCCATTTTTCTTTCCAAGCGGAGATGATTTTTTCTTTATCTTTACTAGGAATATCCTTCAAAAGCAAATCTAATTCATCAAAAAATGCCTTTTCTTCCATTTTCAACCACTCCTTTGTTTCAATTATACAATATAATTTAAACTTATCCACAAAAATATAAGAATTGTACTATTTTTCCTATTGACTTACACTATAAAATTTTTGACGCATTTTGTAGCATTTTTCATGAAAGAAACGATTTCTTTCTTGACAACATATTTTATAAGAATTATATTTAAGTTATATAACATATATAAACATGAAAGGGAGTGTGTTAAATTATGTTTGGAAAAAAACCAAGTGGTGGTTCCTCTTCCGGAGGCTTTAAGTTTAAAGGTGTACAAGATGGCTTCTCAGCTCGTGAAGCATTTGCAAAAAAATTAGACGCTGAAAAAATTAAATACGATTTACATCAAGAAAAACCAATCGTCTATATTAGTTACAAAGGTGACAATTTTGATGGTTTAACCTTCACATTTATTTTCGATGATGATGGCAAATCCTTCGCATTACGTGTCTTCTCCATTGAAAAATTTACACCAGATCAACTTCCAGATGCTTATGAATTCTGCAACTCAATGTGCTATGCCTATCGTTGGTTACGTTTCTATGTAGATAGCGATAATGAATTCACTGCTGCTTTAGATGCAGTTATCAACGAAGATAACACTGGCGATGTCTGCTATGAATTATTAAGTCGTTCCGTTAGCATCGTTGATGATGTTTGCGGAAAAATGCACGAATAATCATAAATTCAACACAAGAGACTTCCTAAGGAAGTCTTTTTTTAATCTTTTTTTAATCTTTTTTTACTATATATTTCTTCTCATAGAATTAAGTAATAATTTAATTTATATATAATCCATATTCCACTCCACAAAAAAAGCCAACTCCTCATGAAGTTGGTTTTTTTTATGGCTGGGGTATCTGGATTCGAACCAGAGCATAGAAGGTTCAGAGCCTACTGCCTTACCGCTTGGCCATACCCCAAAAAAGCATTCTCATCATAACACATTTTTAGATAAATGAGAATGCTAACTTATTTTATTTAGCGTCGTATCCGGCTTCTTTAATCTTTTGAATTAGTGCATCTTTATTGATTTCTTCATTTGAATAAACCGTTAATTCTTTATTTTCTAAAGAAGCATCTGCTTTTAAAACATGTGCAACGCTTAAAGCGGCATCTTCTACATGTTTTTTACAGTGGGCACACATCATGCCTTCGACTTGAACTTTGGTTTCTATCATTTGCATTTCCTCTTTCCTTTCTATATTTTTCTTTTGATTTCCTTTAAAGCCATAAATGGTTAAAGCATTTAATACCACAAATAAACTAGAACAACTCATCGCTAATGAACCAATCATTGGGTTTAAGCGAATGCCTAAGGATGGATATAAAATACCTGACGCTAAAACTACACCAATACAGTTATAAATAAAAGCCCAGAATAAATTACCACGTATGGTATTTAACACTCTTTTACTTAAATCCATGATGGAAATTAAACCCGATAAGTCTTTCTTTAAAAGAACGATATCACTGGATTCTAAGGCGATATCACTACCACCACCGATAGCAATACCTAAATCAGCGGAAGATAAGGCTAATGCGTCATTTACCCCATCACCGACCATAGCGACAAGTCCTTTGGTTTCTTTTTTTAATTCTTCTACTACATCTTTTTTATCCGTTGGCAAGACTTCTGCACGCACATCTTCAATTCCCACTTCTTTAGCAATGGCTTGAGCGGTATAAAGATGGTCGCCGGTTAACATCACCACACGAACTCCACGATGACGTAAAGTCGCTATCGTTTCTTTTACATTTTCTTTGACTTGATCTTTAATCGCTACTAAGCCAACGACTTTTCCGTCTTTAGTAATATAAAGGGTGGTTTTCCCTTCTTTAGAAAGGCGTTCCCCTTCTTTTAAGATTTCTTTGTCTTCAAAAGTAACATCTTTTTCATTACCAATAAAGTAAGAATGTCCATCTACTGTAGCTCTTAACCCTTTTCCATTTTCCGCGGTAAAATCTTCTACCACTTTTTCTTTTGCACCTTCTTTTTCTAAGAAAGACACTAACGCTAACGCTAAGGGGTGTTCGGATTTTTTCTCTAAAGAATAAATAGCGTCTTTTTCATCTTCATTATGAAAGGTTAACCAGTCGGTCACTTGTGGTTTACCTTCGGTAATCGTACCTGTTTTATCTAAAACAATCGTAGAAATAGAATGTGCTTTTTCTAAAATCTCCGCATTTTTTACTAAAAGGCCGAGTTCTGCACCTTTTCCTGTGCCTACCATAATAGCGACCGGTGTCGCTAAACCTAAAGCACAAGGACACGCAATAACTAACATAGAAATTGCATAATTGAAAGCTTCTTCAAAAGGCGTTTTAATTAAAAGATAAATAATAAAGGTAAGGACAGATAATGAAATAATTACCGGAACAAAGATTCCTGAAATTTTATCGACTAATTTAGAAATTGGTGCTTTAGAATTACTCGCTTCTTCAACCAAACGAATCATCGTATGAATTGAAGTATCTTCACCCACTTTCGTTGCTCGAATTTGAATATAACCCGCATTAATAATGCTAGAAGATAATACAGAATCTCCTTCTTTTTTATAAACGGGTAAGCTTTCACCCGTCATGGTGGATTCATCAATAGAAGCACTTCCGCTTATAATAACGCCATCTACGGGAATAGATTCACCTTTTTTAATAATGACGACATCCTCTAATTTTACTTCTTCTACCGCAATTTCTTTTTCTTCTTGATCAACAAGAATACGCGCTTTTTTTGGCGCTAAATCCATCATTTTTTGAATTGCTTTGGTCGTTTTCTTTTTAGAAAGACCTTCTAAATATTTTCCTAAACTAACGAGCGTTAAAATCATCGCTGCGGATTCAAAATATAATTGATGGTGGTATTGATGAACTAAAGCCATATCATCATTTTGATAGCCTTGATAAATTCTAACTAAGGCAAAAATACCATAAACTAAAGACGCAGTAGCGCCTAAAGCAATTAAAGTGTCCATATTTGGAACGCCTTTAAATAACTTTTTATAACCCGATATAAAGAAATGAAAATAAATAATCACGGCAGGTAACGTTAAAAGTAATTGCGCTAAAGCGAAAGCAAAAACATGGTCCTCTCCATCTAAAAATGGTGGTAAAGGAAGTCCCACCATATGTCCCATAGAAACATACATGAGTAATAACAAAAAAACAAAGCTAATAATTAAGCGGATTAACGCTTTATCTTTTTTCTTGGTTTTACTATCATTTCCCTTTGGAATATAGGCTTTATAACCAGCTTTATGTACCGCTTTTTCGATTTCTTCTTGCGATAATATTTCTTCATTCCACTCCACTTCCATTGTATTAGTTAATAAGCTAACATTAACAGAAGTAATTCCATTTAAACTAGAAACGGCTTTTTGTACGTGACTTTGACAAGCAGCACAAGACATTCCTTCTACATTAAAAACTTTTTTCATGATTGGAACCTCTTGAATAAGTCTATGATTTCATCAATTCCATCATAATCTCCGTCTTGAATTTGCTCAATCAAACAACGATGCATATGGGCTTCTAACATGACACTCGATAAGCTTTTGATAGCTTTATCCACTGCCGAAAGTTGAATTAAGATTTCATCGCAATAGCGATCTTCTTCAATCATTCTTTTAATGCCATTCATTTGTCCGATAATGCGATTCAATCGCGCAGTTAATTTTTTCTTTTCCTCTTCGGAACGTTCTGTTTTCTTTTGACACAAAGGACAACTCATAATTATCACCTCAGTCCGTATTATATACCTATGTGGGGTATATTAAAAGAAAAACGCTCACGAATTTTTAAAAACTTTTTTTAATGTCTCAATCCTTAGACGAACGGAGTCTTTAGCAATTTTACTTTTATATATTGCATCGTATCCATGTACAGTACCCTGGGTAGCATGATAGATAACTGAAATACCATTTTCTTCTAAACGTTGGGCAAATAAAGCGCCTTCATCATGTAAGCAATCGTAATCTGCGGTTTCTAAATAGGTCGGAGGAAAGAAAGAAACATCTTTCTCTTCACTTGGAGAGACTATCTTTTGATTGCCTAATAAAAATTTCCACATCTTTTGATTTAATTTGGAGTTCCATATCGGCGTATCCGTAAACTCTTTCATGGACAATGTTTCCATTCTTTGATCTAAGACTGGATAAATTAACATAACGAAAATTGGTAAAGGTTTATTTTCTTTGTGCAGTTTAAAAATCAGGCTTGCTGATAAAAAGCCACCTGCTGAATCGCCACCAATCGCGATACGCGATCCATCAATATGATATTCTTCTTCATGATTTAAAATATATTCATATGCATCTTGGCAGTCTAAAAGTGGAATCGGATAAGCATTTTTGGGGGCTAAGCGATAGTCGACAAAAAAGACTTTACATTTGGCTTTTAAAGCGTATTGATACGCATACATATAATGCGTGGGTGCCGCTTTATTGGTAAATCCTCCGCCATGAATATAGAGAAGCGCTGGCGTTTTCTTTTTAACATTTTTCGGTTCAAAAATAAAGAGACGAATCTTTTTTCCATCCCTTGTTTCTACTTTTACTTTTGACACTTTGCATTTCCCGTCTGAGCGAATCCCTTGTGATACTAAATCTAAAAAGGAATTTTCTAAGCGAAACATCAAGGATGTAGCCGGTGGATTCCAAATACCCAAAACTTTAAAATCGGGGTGAATATCATACTCTTTCATATTAATTACCTCATTCTTTTTCATTGTAACATAACAAAAAAAAGAGAAAAAGTACTTCTCTCTTCTGTTTGTTAATTATGCTCTTCTAAGCATAATTCATTTTCAATATAGCAACAATGTTCATTTTTAACTTGCAATGTTACATAAGCAAAACTTGTCATCGTTTTAGTAAGTAAAATATCATTGACTTCATCAATGAAATCAGAATCTTCTATTTTTTCTGGCTCTTCATCTAAACTAATAACCGTTATTTCTACTGTGCTTCTTAATGCGATAACACTATGGATACGAATCGTCACATCCGCATTTTTCCTATCATGATGAAGAGATAAAGCTTTTTTGATCTCTTCTTCCATTTCTTCTAGATTTGCATTCTCTATATAAGAAAAATCATCATCGGAAGCCAATATATCAATCAAAGCAATACGTCTAGGCTCTTCCATTTTATTTTCTTCCTTCTAATCTTTTTTCTTCACTAATCCGATATTGCACAGCGAATTTAAGATAGTTTAAGTAATTATCATCTAAGCACATGGTTTTTCCATCGACATCAGATAACTTAGCGACGGGCCGTCCATTCACGGTTTGTAATTTAATGACAATATTTAACGGAGGGACATCTGTATCATTGGAACAATAAGTTCCGATACCAAAGGAAACATTTACACGATTTTTAAAATATTCATAGATATGTTGAGCTTTATCAAAATCTAAGCTATCGCTAAATAAAAGTGTTTTGGTTTTGGGGTCAATACCAAATTTTTCGTAGTGGGCAATAATTTTTTCTCCCCATACAAAAGGATCACCGGAATCATGACGAACGCCTTTATAAGAACTTGCATGTAATAAATCAAAATCTAATAAGAATAAGTCGGTAGTGAGCGTATCGGTTAAAGCAATACCATTATCGCCTTTATATTCTTCAATCCAGTCTTGTAAAGCGTAGTGATTGGTGTACGCTAACGGGATATCAGAAAAACCTTGATACATTTGGACAAATTCATGCGCATAAGTTCCAATCGGTGTGATCTTAAACTTCTTCGCCAAATAAACATTTGAGGTGCCCACACAGTTTTTGGTTCTAGTAACGAATTCATGTACCATATATTCTTGCCATTCTCTTGATAATCTTCTACGGCAACCAAACTCAGCAAAGCGGAAAGTATAGGTTCCGTCTTGCATTTTTTTAATTTTCTCATCTAATCTTCTTTTGGCTGACGCCAATAAATCATCATAATTATATTTCATACGGAAGTAGACTTCGTTAATGATTTCTAAAAGATAGATTTCAAATTGCATGGCGGAAAAGCATGGCCCTTTTACCACGCATTCTAACTCACCTTTTTCATTTTTATAACAATTCACATAATCGCGAATGGGGTGCCATAAACGTAAAAATTCCACATAGTCATTTTTTATAAAACGAATGGAACGTAAATAATTCAATTCATCTTTACGGAAACGAAGGGTACAAAGATGATCAATTTGCGCATTGATTTCTTCAACCATTTCGTCAGAGAAAACAATATGTTCATTACGGCACTTAAAATAGTATTCTCCATTTGCATCCGTATGCTTATGGAAAATGACTTGGTTCATATTAAACTTATAGAAATCGGTATCTAGTAAGCTAATAATAATTGGTTCAAATTTCATAAAATCACTCCATCATTTTTTTCAAACATAAGCATATCATATTATCTTCTATTATGTTAGTAAAATCATGATTATTTTTCTTTGGTCATTCGCGTTTTCGCTAATATTTTTAAACTCTCATTTAATAAGTTCATTAAATTCTCTAATTCTTCATCGGTTAAGACTTCATATTTTTGGGTTAAATTTTGTTCGCGCATTTTTTGCATCTTATTGACACAATTCTTACCTTCTAAAGAAATCGTAACGATGACTTCTCTGCGATTATTTGGATTTAAATAACGAGTCACAAGTCCAAAATCCACTAAATTATCGACTAATTTTGTGCATTGTTGTTTGGATATTCTTAAAAACTTGGTCAAAATATTCATAGTAACGATTCTTTCTTGGCGGTCCATATGATAAAGAAAAGTTACGGTCATGAATTGTAAACTTGATAATTTAGGCGCGTTCATTTCTTCTAATTTAGGTGGGGCAACCATACCTTCTTTAATAAAGGGGAAAAATTCTAAAGATCCTTGCATGATGGTTTTTATCATTTCTTCTCTTTTCATGTTTCTATCCTCGTTTCACAAAAATTATAGCTTTAAAAATTTTTATTTTCAACAAAAGTTAAAAGTAAACAAAAATAAATAGTAAACTTTTATTGACAATTCAATTAAAAGAATGTAAACTCGTTGTATGCTCATCTTAAAGGAGGCTTTTATATGTTGAAGTTATTAAAAAAACTGAAGAAAAAAGATTTTATTCTCATCTTTATTTCTTTATTTATTATTACCCTCAGCGTTTACTTAGAATTAGAACTACCAACGTATACGAAAGAATTAACGCGCTTAATTCAGCTTGCGGATAGTCAAATAGAAGATATTCTCCTTACTGGAGGAAAAATGTTGTTATTTGCTTTAGGCGGCACGATTTGTACGATTATATCCGGTTATATTTCCGCTTATGTCAGTGCCGACTTAAGCTACAATGTCCGTGAAGATTTATTTAATCACATCATGGATTTAGATGAAGTCGAAATGAAAACCATGTCGACTTCTACTTTAATTACTCGTACCACCAACGACATCACACAAATTCAAATGGTCATGTCCATGGGCTTAACGATGATGTTTAAAGCGCCTTTAATGGCCATTTGGGGTACCATTAAGGTTATTCATACCAGTTGGCAGTTTTCAGTAGCGACTGCTGTTGCAGTTGTGGTCATGGTAAGTGTCATTTTACTCATCATGAGTTTAGTGTTACCTCGCTTTAAAAAGGTGCAAAAATTAACCGACGATATGAACCGTATTGCAAGAGAAAATCTTACGGGTATTAAAGTCGTTCGCGCTTTTAACGCCGAAAAGTTTGAAGAAGAAAAATTTGATCAAAAGAATGATGAACTCATTGATATTCAATTATTCAACCGTTCCTTATTCTCTTTAATGATGCCGTTAATGACTTTAATTATGAGTGGCATTTCTTTGGCGGTTTATTGGATTGGCGCTTATTTATTAAACGCAGCCGATTTATTAAATAAAGGTGATGTTCTTGGTGATATTGTCGCATTTGGCTCTTATGGCATTATGATTATTCAAGCCTTTATGCTGCTAACGATGATTTTCATGATGATTCCTCGAGCCGAAGTTTCTGCTAAACGTATTAATGAAGTCTTAGCGATTCCTGTTCAAATTAAAGAAGGAAAAGAAGAAAAAGAAGCAGAATTAAAAGGCGATGTAGAATTTAACAACGTTTCCTTTCACTTCTTAGAAGGTGAAAATGTATTAAACGATATTTCCTTCCATGTGAAAAAAGGCGAAACGCTAGCGATTATTGGCGCTACCGGAAGTGGAAAATCAACGATTGTAAACTTAGTAACAAGGTTATTAGAAGCCACCCAAGGTGAAATTAAAATTGATGGCCAAGATATCCGTTCTTATTCTTTTGATACACTTTATCAAAAAATTGGCTTTGTACAACAAAAAGCTGTTCTCTTTTCTGATTCCGTAAGAAACAATCTTTTATTTGGTTTAAAAAATCAAGAAAAGACGGATGATGAATTATGGGAAGCGCTAGATATTGCGCAAGCGAAAAACTTTGTAGGCAATTTACCTAATCAATTAGACGCTACTATTGCTGAAGGTGGTACCAATTTATCGGGCGGACAAAAACAACGTCTATCGATTGCTCGAGCCCTTGTAAGAAAGCCAGAAATTCTCATCTTTGATGATTCGTTCTCCGCTTTAGATTATAAAACCGACAAAGAATTAAGAAAACAAATTGCCACTCAATTAAAAGGTACGACTTGTATTATCGTAGCCCAACGGATTGGTACCATTCGAAACGCAGATCAAATTCTTGTTTTAGATGATGGCCAAATCGTTGGTCATGGTAAACATGAAGAATTATTAAAGACTTGTTCCGTTTATCAAGAGATTGCTTTATCCCAATTATCCAAAGAAGAATTAGAAAAAGGAGGTGACGCTTATGCCACCCATGAGACAAAGAGCGAATGAAAAAGCAAAAGATAGCAGAAAAGCCTTTCACCGCTTAGTTCAATACGTTCACCAATATTTACCCATTTTTATTTTTTCTTTTGTTTTAGGCGCTGTAGGAGCGGTTTTAATCGTCATTGGGCCGAAGTTTCTAGAAAAGATTTCTAATCTTCTCTATGATGCTATTAAACAATTCTCTAGTACCCATATTTGGGTTGATGTCGATATTAAAAAAGTTGCCTCCTTAGCGATTCAATTGATGATTATCTATGTTGTAAGTGCCCTCATCGCTTTTATTACTAACATTGTTCTTGCTCGCGTTACTTTAAAGATTTCTAAAAGAATGCGGAGTGACTTAGAAAGAAAAATTAATAAAGTCCCATTATCCTATTTTGGTAAAACTACCTATGGTGATGTCTTAAGCCGTATTACGAATGATGTCGATACGATTACCGACGCTTTAAATAACAGTATAGGCTCTTTAATTACCGCTATTTGTCAATTTATCGCTTGTATCATTATGATGTTCTCTACCGACGTTTCTATGGCAGTTACCGCGATTATTAGTAGTGTGTTAGGTTTCTTCATTATGTTTGCTATTGTCGCCAAATCACAAAAATACTTTGCAATGCGTCAAAAAGCTCTAGGTGCTTTAAATGGTTATATTGAAGAAATGTATTCTGGTCATAGCGTGGTGCGTGCCTATAATGCAAATAGCGAAGTTAAAGAACGATTCGTTTCTTTAAATAGCGAAATGAAACATGCCAATTTTAAATCCCAATTCATTTCCGGTATGATGCCATCCTTAATGACTTTTATTGGTAACTTAGGCTATGTTGCCGTTTGTGTTGTCGGTGCTTTAGAAGTCAAAAATGGCACCATTGAGTTCGGTGTTATTTCTGCTTTTATTGTTTATGTCCGTCTCTTCACCCAACCTTTAAGTACAATTTCTCAAGGTTTCACCCAAATTCAATCTTGTATGGCCGCTAGTGAACGCGTCTTTGATTTCTTAGAAGAAAAAGAATTAGAAAATGAAGAAGATAAGGATGGTGTTTTAGATAATGTAAAAGGCAATGTGACCTTCTCTCACGTTCGCTTTGCTTATGATGATGCGCCCGATCATATCGTTATTCAAGATTTCTCTTGTCAAGTAAAAGCGGGTCAAAAAGTCGCTATTGTTGGTCCTACTGGTGCTGGAAAAACCACATTAGTAAATTTATTAATGCGTTTTTATGAACCCATTTCTGGTGAAATCTTAATCGATAATAAAAAGACCTCGGATTATACAAGAGAAATGATTCATTCTCTCTTTGGAATGGTTTTACAAGAAACTTGGCTTTTTGAAGGAACGGTGAAAGAAAATTTAGTGTTTAATCGCACGGACGTTTCGGATGAAACCATCAAAAAGGCTTGTAAAGCTTGTGGTATACATTCCTTTATTAAATCTTTACCACAAGGTTATGATACCATTTTAAATGAAGATACCTCTTTATCGGCCGGTCAAAAGCAACTCTTTACGATCGCACGCGCAATGATCCAAAATAGTCCGATGTTAATTTTAGATGAAGCGACTTCTAACGTTGATACAAGAACCGAAATTCTCATTCAAAACGCCATGGATCAATTAACCTCTTCTCGCACCTCTTTTGTCATTGCTCACCGTCTTAGCACGATTCGTAACGCCGATTTAATTCTCGTTATGAAAGATGGCGATATCATCGAACAAGGCAATCACGATGAATTAATGATGAAAAATGGTTTCTATGCTACGTTATATAATTCACAATTTGATGAAGAAAATGATGGATCTATTGACTCCATGATTGCCCAACAAAAATTAAAAGAAACTAAATAACTTTCTTTTTCTTTCAAAATCGTTTATAGTATAAAGTTCATCTACTAGAAAGGAGTTTCACTATGGAAAAAATTTTAATTATGACCGATTCAAACGCCTCCATTTCTCAAGAGGAAGCAAAAAACCTTCATATCTATATCGTTCCTATGCCGTTTATTATTAACGGAGAAGAATTTTATGAAGGGATTAATATCCAAGAAGACGAATTTTTATCCGCTTTAAGAAAAGGCGCGAAAATATCCACTTCTCAACCCTCTAGCTTTTTACTAGAAGAAATCTTTACGGAAGAATTAAAAAAATATGAAGATATTATTTTTATTCCCATGTCTTCAGGATTATCTTCTACCTATCAAAACGCCAAACAAGTTGCGGAAGCTATTTCTCCTCGTATCCATGTTATCGATAATCATCGTGTTTGTATTCCTTTAAAAGAAAGTGTTTTAGAAGCTTGTTCCATGCGTGATCAAAATAAAAGCGTCGATGAAATATGCGATTATTTAATCAAAACTAGCGCAAAATCATCGGTTTATGTTTATATGGACACTTTAAAGTATTTAAAAAAAGGTGGTCGTGTGAAACCCGCAGTTGCGCTTTTCGCTACACTTTTAAGGATCAAACCAATTATTTCTACCCGTGGTTATTCTTTTGATATGTTCTCTCGTTGCCGTTCTTTAAAAGAAGGCAAAAAGAAAATGATTAACCAATTAAAGATGGATATAGAAAATGAATTTAAAGAAGAATATGAAAAAGGCCTTATGAGTATTTCCATTAATCATTCAGGCCTTTATCAAGAAGCGGAAGAATTTAAAAATGAACTCATTGCGGCTTTTCCTAAAGCCCAGTTCCATTTCATTCAGTTCTTCCCTTATAGTGCAGCCTGCCATATAGGGCCGGATGCTTTAGGTGTCGCTGTGACCATTAATTCTTTCTCCCTTCCAAAGAATTAATCGCAAAAAAATGAGAGTTGCGTTCCCCTTGCAATTCTCATTTTTATTTTTGTTTTATAAAGTTTTTAAGAAGTCATCAACAACGGGAATGGTAACACTGCCAAAACCACTATATTGATAACTTGAATATAAATATGTCGTTTGACCTAATACGGTCATAATCACGCCATAATTTATGACTGAATTTTCTGGATTTTCTTCATCAATGTAGGATGCGAAAATAAAACCATTTGTCGTTGCATCAAAGGCATTCACTTCATCTTGGAATAAGGAATAAGCAACGTTTTGAGCCGTTTCTGCATTACTATAGAATTGACTATAGGTTGTTGGATAATCCGACGTAGTTGTTGGAGTAAATGTATATTCTTTTCCTTCTAAATATTCCATCACTAGTGAAATATTTTCCATAAAGTCATAGTAATGTAAGTAAGAATTTTCTTGATAATCTTTATCGGTAACGCGATTCCCTAATTCAAAGACTTGGGTTCCTTCTGCGTTTCGTTTATAAGTAAATTCATAAACGCCATCCGTGTAGCCTTCTTTTCCACTGATATTGACATATCCTTTATCAAAGAGTTTATCTTGTTGCTCAACTTCATCAATGTATTCTTCATTGAAGTCATAATACATTGCATTTTCAGTGAAATAGACTTTTCCAATAGGCATCTTTACGCCACCTTCACCAGTATAAGTACCTAAATCACGATAATAATTATGAGTTTTAGCAAGATTTTTTGCTTTTAAGAAATCTGCTTCAATTTCTGGATACGTAATAGAATGACTAGCTAAATAAATTTGAAGTTTCTCATTATTTTTTGCTTGATCATCTTTGGTAAAAGTTAAAGAAGCTCCTTCTACACTTTCACTAAAATTCAAATCACAAGTAAAGGAATAAGGCGTTAGAATATGAATTGTGGTGCTTGTCATTTTAGAGGACAAATCACTTTGAAGTGATTGATATTCAGATTGATTTACATTGATATTTTGACTCCAAATGTAGAACATTAAACCCATGAATGACGTGTTGTTTACTTCATAAGTATTATCTTCTGATTTATTGATACTTGAGAAATTAATACCTACAGAAGATAAGTCTGTGATATCTACAATGACATTTTCATAATTTTTGTTATATGCGCGCATATAGATGGCGCTTGTAATATCATCTTCAGTAAAATTATAAACATAAGTACCTTCTTTGCCTTCTCCAATTCCATAAGTAGGAAGCATTAAGGAACTCATATTTGTAAATAAGTAAGAATCTTTATAATGGGATTCTTTAAATTTCATTTCTTTGGTACCTAATGTTGTCTCAACGTTTCCTTTTCCTTCAACCACATAAGTCGAAATCTCATCGGTAAAGCGTTTAAACACTAGCCCAATTTGCATACTTTCTTGTACTTTGATTGTGATACTTTGATGAATGTTTTCATTCGAAATCAAAGTAGCTTTGATCGTAACTTCTCCAATAGACATACCTTTAACCATGCCTGTGCTAGAAACAGTAGCGATATTTTTATCACTACTCTCCCAACGAACTTTTTGTTCAGCACCATTAAAGGTTGCTTTCAATTGAATATGTTCACGAAGTCCAACTTCTAAAGGTCCTTCAATCGCTATGGAATCAATTGAGGTACCTGCTGTTGTGGTTCCACTTCCCGTTGTGGTTCCACAAGACGTTCCCATAAAAGAGAACGTCAAAGAAGCAAGTAAAGTAACTAATAAAAAATTAAAGCGCTTCATAAGCAGAACGTGTCACACCAAATTGGGTGTTGGCTGGATTTCCATAGTTTTCAAAAGAAACAGAGGCTGCTTCAAAGCATAAGTTTAAACCTACTCTACTTTGAATAATGGAAGAGAAAGCACTAGTTCCAATGGATTTAACCGAAGCTGGAACATAAGCTTTTTTCATATCACGGTAATCATAGAAAGCAGCTTCTCCAATAGACTCTAAACCATCATTTAAATTTAATTCCTTTAAAGAAGAATTGCTTTGGAATGCTTTCATACCAATGGTACGAAGGGTACTTGGGAAAGTAATAGAAGAAATATTAGAGCAGCTAAGGAAAGCTGTATCACCAATTGCAGTTACTTTGGTATCTTTTAAATCTAAAGCAGATAAACCTGAACATCCAGAGAATGCACTTTCACCGATTTCCGTAATTCCACTTGGGAAAGAAAGGGTGGTTAAACCACGGCAGTAAGAGAATATACGTGGTGCAATAGCAGTTAAAGAAGATGGTAAGGTAACCGTTTTTAAGCCAGTGCAAGCAGAGAAAGCTGCTTCTCCAATGGTAGCAACACCATTAGGAATGGTGATACGGGTTAAGCTTGAGCAACCATAGAATGCACTCTTGCCGATAGATTTTAAAGATTTTGGTAAATCAACGGCAGTAAGCTTAGGACAATTACTGAAGAATTCATCTGGAAGTTCTTCATAATCTGCACGGAAAGTAAAACTTTGTAAACTAGAGTTCTTATAGAAAGCACCAGCACCTAAAGTTTTTACGGTTTCTGGAAGGATAATGGCGGTTACGGAAGTGTTTTCTGAAAAAGCTAATTCACCAATCGTTTCAAGTTGAGTTTTATGAAGTGGTAAAGAAGTGACATTAAATAAAGCCGCCAAGCCTCTTCTCTCTACTTCTTTTAAAGAGGAAGAAAGAGAAATACTGGTTAAATTTTGGTTGCCATATAAAGCGTTTGCACGTACTTTGGTAACGGTATTTGGCATATCGTAAGAAGTACTCTTAATGGCTTCTGGATAGTAGACTAATTCGGTCATATCTTTGGTATAAAGAATATTGCTAGCAGTGGTAAAGTATTTGTTATCATCGGATATTGTAATTCTTGCTAAACTGGTGCTAAGTCCAAAGGCTTTAGTACCAATTTCTTTTAAAGTGGAAGGAATAACGATTTCCTTTACCGATGGAATGTAGTAGAAGGATTCTTCACCGATAGAAGTAACACCTTCAGGAATTTCAATTTTGGTAATTAAAGATTCAGCACTTAATCCTAAGAAGGCACGATCACCAATGGTACGTAAACTTTTAGGTAGCGTTAAGCTATCAATGGTGGTGTACATAAATGCTTCATCACCAATGGCTCTTACAGGAAGTCTGTTATAAAGCTCAGGAACAACGATTTCCGTTTCCACGGTTGCGCAGTTCGTTAAAATATAGCCATTTTTCTTTTCATTTAGTTCATAAATCAAGCCATCTGTTCCATCAGTAATGGAATAATGTTCACCTGCTCCTCCGCAAGAGGCTAAACCTGCGGTACCAAATAATAATAGTGCTGCTAAGGCAAATGTTGTTGTTTTTTTCATATTTGTTTTCCTTTCTTTCTAACGATTAAGCTTCAACAAAATAGGAAGGAATCGTTGAATTATTCATATCTTTAAATGTAATTGTCGTAGTGCAAAGTGTATTAACGTAGTTCATCTCAGAAATAGCTACATTCACATTTGCAGAAAGAATAATGGTAAGGTTATTATCGTTATCCACTTTTAAGGTCAAGTCAGCAGTTCTCCATTCAATAAATGGCAATAAAGAACGTAAGCCAACGGTTTTCACATCGCTTAATTCATAAGTTGTAAACATACCACCACCTAAAGATTGGTAGCATGCTGCATCAACATAACCAATGGATGGGAAAAGGTTTTGCATAACAACTTCAGAAGTTCCGCTATAACCCCAGTATTTATTAAAGTCATCAGAACGAATGGTTTCATGTGTGGTGGGATCTAAGCGATACATATATGGCTTTCCATTTTCACCATTCTTTAATCCTAAAATATAATCATACTGTTCATATTCGTCTTCCATTTCACCAGTTTCTTCATTTTTCACTTGAACAGTCTTCATACCTGTTCTTGTTTCTAAAGAAAGCATCATATTATTTTTGAAGTCTAAAATGAAATCATAATTCTCATTAGGAATTGAAGCATCTTCATAGGTAACGGCAAAATTCATCGTAACGTTTTTCGCGCTTTTGAATGGGAAAAATGCTTCACGCAATTTTTCGTGTTCTGCTGTTTCTTCAAAGGATTCTAATTTCTTTGGTGTGGTTTCATCATAACCTGAAAGATCAAGTTCAAATAAGTATTGTTCAATCATGGAATAATCATCATCGGCTTCTTCATATTCTAAAAGGATGCGGAATTGGTCAAATACATCTCCATCAAAGTGAACGGCAAATTGGGAAACGTTTAAGCCATCATCACTCGTTACATCATAACCCGTTAAGAAAGTAATAAAGGGTTTAGAAATATTATAATCATTCACTTCAAACCAGTTGGGCTTTGAACGAATAATACCTAATTTCTTTACTTCTAAATTTGGGAATGGGTTACTCATTACTTCATCATAACTTTGATCGTAATAAGACTCTAAAACTTGATTGCTCATATAATTTAATGTACGGCGACCAAATTTTCCTTCGTCGGTTTTGAAATAATTTTCCACCATCGTTGGATTGTTGTACTTTAAATTCTGTTCGGAATAATAATACGCATCTTGGCTAACTTCAATATCTACTAAATAGTTCGTCTCAGTTGTTGATGAGCCATCGTAATATAGATAGCCTAGCGTTCCATCCGCTTTAAATGAAGTTCCCATCTTTGTAATGGCTCTTGATAATTGTGAAAATAAGCCTTCGGGTTGAGAACTTGGCTCTGTTGTTCCACAAGACACAAGTGCGAGTGCTAAGGAACACCAAAGTATTTTCTTGTTTTTCATAAAACATCCTCCTTCTATTAGTTTTTGAATACTCTATAAATAGAGTAAGAAACTAAAATGATAAATACATTATACACGCATTAAAATCAAATTTCTATTTATTTTTTCAAAATTTTGTTGTAAACTACTAACTATAAAAAAGGAGGGCTTCTTTATGAAAAAGAAACTAATTAGCTTTCTACTACTTGGCGTAACTTTTTCCTTTGCATCTTGTGGTAATACTCCCGCTGCTACAACCTCTTCTGATGTTCCAGAAGCAAAAGAGTATTATTTAACAGGTGATATGGATTTAGGCGACGCTACCAAACTTCAATTCAACAAGGACGGAGACACATATACGTTAAGTAATGTTACCTTACGCCGTGGTAATTCTTTCCAAATTTCTGAAAAGCATGGAGCTTTAGACTTTAATCACTTATCTTCAGCTTTAGGATTTAAAGAAGGAAAAAATGGTTACATTCGTGTTATGAACGAAGGTATCTATAATATTTCCATCAACGCAGATGAAAATATTTCTCTTACTAAAACCGGTAGTTCTTATAGCAAGGTTCAGTTACATGTAGGAGAAGATAAAACTTTCGACTTCACTATGAATGATAACTTCACATATCAATTAAATAATGTTGCTCTTCCCTATCGTGAAAACTTTTACATTACTTTAGATGATGAACGTTTATCTTTTAATGATTTTGATTACAATGACTTATACTATTCCGCTTTACGTTTCAATGAAAATAAAGTACAAGTTGTTCAAAAAGGTGATTTTAATTTCGCATTAAACTTTGCCAACGAAAATGCACTTGTAGTGACAAGTGAAAATTTAAAACTCCCTCAAGAATTACCAAGTGACCCTGATAGTTATGTGAATCTTGTTAATTCTTTAAATAATCAATTTAGCCAAGAAGGTTCAAAGTTCACTCTTACAGAAACGACCTATCTTGCAGAAGATCAATCGACTTCTAATATTTATTATGAAGAAGGTATTTCTTTAAATGAACGCTACTACACTGAAAAGCATGGTGACGATGAAGATGCTTATGAATCTATTCGTGCGAACATCCTTACAGAAACGAATTATTATGAGATTACTCGTTACGAAAACTCTACAAGTACACCTTCTTTAAATGGTTATCTTATTGGAGAACAACCTGCCGACAATAACGATACCGATTCTACCATTGTTAAATTAGACAAAAACTATTTAACCTTAGAAAAAGCGAAAGATCGTATGCTTACTTTAGTGGGAAAAGATTCTTTTGTGAAATCTAATCTTTTAAGTCCTACAAAAGTACTCCACTTAGCGAGTAATGAACATTCTTCCTCTTATGATACTGCTTATTACGCTGATGCTAAAATTACTGCAAAATATGCTGGTTCTGTAGGTGATGGTATGGAAATCAAAGCTACCAACACCGAAAAATACTCTACTTCTACCACTCATAAAGCAGTAGCAAATGAAATCGAGTTTACTACCGATAACCTTAGTCATTTAACTAAAGGAAAATATGTTCTTTCTTATTATGAAGGAAATGATATCTTTAATGACAAAGAAGAATTATTAAGCACTGCTTCACCTTATAAAACCATCACTTATACATTTACTTACGAATATGAAACACGTGAAGAATCTACTTCTTTCCATATTGATTTAAGTAAATACTTATTAGATGAAGTATATTTAGGTTCTAGTATTACTGTTAAAGCTGGCGATACAATTTACAACGCAAGTTTACCAATTGCTGATTATGAGCCTCTTGACGCTATTGATAAAAACAAACTCCAAATTGTTGAATTTGATAGCGAATACTTAACACAAGGTAAAGGTGATAAAACCACATTTACCGCGAACAAAAAAGGTGAAACATCCGTAAAAGTTGGTACTTTATATAGTAATAAGACCTATAACTTAGATGTTCATATTGATTATAAAGATCCTAGCAGTATTTCTATTAGTCCAAGCGTTTCTTCTTCTACAGAATTCTATGTTGGAACCACCTATAACTTCACTGCTACCGTAAGCACAAGCTATGCTGACCCCGCTGTATCAGTTGAAACATCGGATAGTAGTAAAGTTCAAATCACTATAGATGATATTGAAACACAACGCATAAACGGAAAGGCTAACTTTTCTTTAAAAATGTTAGAAGCTTGCGATACGAGTATAACTGTTACCATAAAAAGTGTTAGTAAACCCAGTGTAATAAGCAAAATTACTATTAATAAAATTCTTCCAGCCCTAACCATTGCTGATTTTGCTGGTACTTATTACCATTTTAGAGATAACAAAACATGGACTATCACAATTGCGGATGATGGACAATCCAATTTATCCAATGATCAGGGTGTTTCCTATAACTTCAAAGCCAAAACACAAGGTGCAACTGTAGTATTAGATTCCAGCGATACTGTTGCTTCATTCTCGGCTACTATAAGTGTTTATAACACAACCGCTGTTTTCCATTGTCTTGAGATTTCAGAATTCACTTTAAAAGATGGAACTGATGTTAAAGCAAACATTTATTCTTATTCCAGCTTAAAATTCTATGAAGTATGGTCAAATTTCTATAATTACGATAATATGGTTGATTCTGAAAATGGAGCCACAATCGAATTTGTCGAATTATCTTTATCAACCTATAGTTCACCTAGTGTTAATTATAAAATCACTATGGGAGATGTAACTTATACCTTTACTTGGTCTTCTTCTAGCTATGGAACTGGCAGCATTAAAGATGTTAAAGCTAGTAACTCTTCTTCTAGTGGTTATGGTAGTTTGAGCAATGTAACCGAGAATTCCTTTACTTTAAGACTTTATGCTTATGGCTCATCACCATTTGATATTACTTTCAATTTCAGCCCAGCTGAATAATCCAAAAAACGAACAATCCAGTGATTCTTTCGCTGGATTTTTTCTTATGTTATAATGTTTCCGGTGATACAAATGTTTGCACTTTTACTCGCTGTTATTTATCTAACTTTTATATCGTTAGGCCTTCCTGATTCTTTATTAGGTTCAGCCTGGCCTAAAATGCATTTAGATTTCAATGTCCCCGTATCTTATATGGGAATTGTAACGATGATTATTTCCGCATGTACGATTTTTTCTAGTCTTTTTTCTGATCGATTAACGAAGAAGTTTTCAACAAAAATCGTTACCCTTATTAGTGTTTTCTTAACTGCTATTGCAATCTTAGGCTTTTCATTTACAAGGAACTTTATTGTGCTCTGTTTACTCGCTGTTCCTTATGGGTTAGGTGCTGGGGCCATTGACGCTACTTTAAATAATTATGTAGCCAATCATTATTCTTCTAAACATATGAATTGGTTACATTGCTTTTGGGGCGTAGGAACAATTGTAAGCCCCTACGTCATGAGTTACGCCTTATCAACCGAGCAAAGTTGGCCGTTAGGATATCGTACCATTTCTTATGTTCAATTGGGAATTACGCTAATCCTTTTCTTATCTCTTCCTTTATGGAACAAAGGAAAAAGTCATGAAGTAGAAGAAATTGAAGAAGAAAAAAATACTAAAGTTCTTTCTTTTAAAGAAAAACTAAAGATTAAGGGACTAATTTATCTTCTATTCACTTTTTTATTTTATTGTTCTATTGAATCTATTTTTATTCAATGGACTAGTACATATTTAGTGAATGTAAAAGAATTCTCCGTTGAATTAGCCGCTGCATATGCTTCTTTCTTCTTTATTGGAATGACTTTAGGTCGTTTAGTTTCTGGCTTCATTTCGCAGAAATTAAATGATAAAAAGATGATTATCTTTGGAAGTGTAATTATCTTTATGGGTATAATTCTATTATATTTACCTATACAGAATCACACTTTTACCCTTATTATGCTGATTTTAATCGGCTTTGGTTGTGGACCAATTTATCCCGCGATTATCCATGCAACACCGATATTTTTTGATAAAAAGGAATCACAAGGCATTATTGGATTAGAAATGGCTAGCGCTTATATTGGCTCTACTTTTATGCCACCTTTATTTGGCATAATTTCTAGACAGATTTCTTTTCAAATCTTGCCTTATGTAATTTCCATTCTCTTTGTTTTATGCATGACTTTCTTTATTCTTCTTTTAAAAAAGATTGAAAAGAAAGACAAAGATTAAATATTTTCTTTTTCTTTGCTATAGTAATAAAAGGAGGCTCTATTTTTATGTCCTATTTTCATCATTTTATTGAATTACACGCTCACTTAGATGGTTCTATCACATTAGATATTGCCAAAGATCTCATGAAATCCCAAAACATTCCTTTATTAGACGATGAAGAGTTGTTAGCAAAACTTACTCTTCCGCCCTCTTGTGAAAGTTTAAATGACTTTTTAAAATGTTTCAAAATGCCGTTAACCCTTTTACAAACGAAAGAATCTTTAAAACGGGCTACTTATTTGATTTTAGAAAATATGAAAAATCAAGGCGTAATATATGCTGAACTTCGCTTTGCCCCTCAACTTCATACGCAAAAAGGATTAACACAAGAAGACGCTTTATTAGCAGTTTTAGAAGGCACAAAAGAAGCTTCCATTCCTTGTAATTTAATTCTATGCTTCATGCGTGGAGAGGGTAACGAAAAAGAAAATGAAGAAACTTTAGAACTTGCTCATCGTTATTTAACGGTTGATCACGGCGTTGTCGCCCTTGACTTAGCGGGTGCAGAAGCCTTATATCCTACTAAAAAATATAAAGAATTATTTAAAAAAGCTTATGACTATCATATTCCTTTTACCATTCATGCTGGAGAAGCGGATGATGAAAGTAGTGTAAAAGATGCGTTATCTTTTGGAGCCAAAAGAATCGGACATGGTATTCGAATTCAAAAAGATTCTCTTTTATTAAAAGAAATTAAAGAAAAAAACATTGGTTTAGAAATGTGTCCAACTAGTAATCGTCAAACCAAAGCAGTTTCGAATATGAATGAATATCCTCTTTCCTATTATTTAGAATTAGGTTTATGCGTTACCATCAATACGGATGATATGGCGATTGAAGGAACTACTTTAAAAAATGAGTTTGATTATATTGAAAAGCAATACAATATTTCTTATGAACAAGAATTGCAACTCTTAAAAAATGCAATTTCTTGTGCTTTCTGTTCTGATATTACAAAAGAAAAGCTTCTTCAAACGATTCAATCTGATATCTCAATTCTTACATGTCACGATTCCATTCGCTATCTACAAAATGGCAAGGTTATTGCAGAGATTGATTTCCCAACAACAGGTGATGATGAAATTACCATCACGCATACTTTTGTAGATGATTGTTTAAGAGGTCAAGGATACGCAAAAAAACTAGTAGAAGGCGTTATCACTTATGCGAAAGAAAATCATAAATATGTCCGTGCAACTTGCTCTTATGCGCTTCATTATTTTGAAAAAAATCCTAACTCCCTTTATCGGGGCTAGGACTTTTTATTTTTTATAAAGAAAGCAATCTTTTTCGTGAGAATTGATAATACCAATCGCTTGCAAATAAGAATAAATAATCGTAGAGCCTACAAACTTCATTCCTCGTTTTTGTAAATCTTTAGAAATTGCATCAGAAATAGGTGAAGTTGTGCGTCCAATTTCATAAATTATTGGTTCTGGTAGAAATTCTTTTAAATAGAAACAAAAACCACCATAATAGTTTGCAATATCTTTAAAAATTTTTGCATTATGGATGCTTGCTTTTATTTTTAAGCGATTGCGGATTAATTGCGGATTATGACATAGTTCTTCAATTTTTTCTTCATCATATAAACATACTTTTTCTATATCAAATTGATCATAAGCCTCTATAAACGCTTTTCTTTTATTTAAAACGCATTCCCAAGATAATCCAGCTTGAAATGATTCTAAAATCAGCATTTCAAAAAGATAATGATCATCCGTTTGGAGTTTTCCCCATTCATGATCATGGTAATCCACATATTTTGGATTCTTTTCATTACACCACGAACATCGTTTCATAAAGCGTTTCCTCTCTTCGGAATATAATATTGGTTCATATCTATTTTTTCGAGTTGAAGTAGTTGGTATTTATGCATGATTCCGCCTCCATAACCCACAAGATTTCCTTTTATACCTACCACACGATGACAAGGGATAATTAAGCATATAGGGTTCCATCCTACCGCATGACCTACCGCTTGAGCAGACATCTTTTTAATTTCTTTTTTTCTAGCAATTTCTTTAGCAATATCTCCATAGGTAATCACTTTTCCATAAGGAATCTTTTTTATCTGATCTAAAACTTCTTTACGGAAAGGGGTTAAGTTTTCAATTCGGTAACTGGGTGTAAAATTAGGATCTTCTCCTTTAAAATAAATATCTAACCAACGCTTGGTTTCTAAAAAAATGGGGAGTTCTTTCCTTTCATCTAAAGCCTTTTTAAAGATATCTCTAGAATCATCGAAAAATAAGCCCGTTAAATATTCACCATCACTTGTCATAAACATTTTTCCAATAGGTGAAACATATTCTTGATAATACATACAGAACCTTCTTTCTTATAAAACTCTTCTATTTCTTTAATATTCTTTCTAAATAGGCTGTATCTAATAAATTTACGGTGATGAATTTACCTTGATAAAAAACAGCATAGTTATTCATTGGGCAAGGAAGATTCTTTGCCTCTAATAAAGTATTTATTAAATGAAAAGAAAATGGGATTTAGTGAGAAGAACAATATTCTTCTATCTTTTTTAAGGTAACATCAATATAAGGGCATTGATACGTATAGAAAATGGTGAGTTCTTGTTGATCAATTTTTTCTTTTTTAGCATTTTCTTTAAAATGCGGATAAGTCCCATCAAAAGAAAGTGCTAAAACTTGATAGCCACTTGGGGTTTCATCCACTATCTTGAAACCATTTCGTTTAAAGAACTCTTGGTCCGTTAACCAAGTTTTTTGCTTTTGATGCGCTAAAAGGCATAGACCAGACTTTCCTTGACGTTTTGCATAGTTAATAGCGTACTCTAATAGCTCTTTTCCATATCCTTTATGGCGATATTCTCCTAACGTCCAAAGGCAATAAATATACATATAATTATTTCCTTCTATAGGAATCCACGCAACTTCTAAAGGTGCATATTCAATCATCACGGTAGCTTTAGGCACATTCAGTTTACGAAGGACATGGCCTTCCTCAATACGTTTCTTTAGCCATTCTTTTTTATGAAGAACACCTTCTGGTTGTGTTTTTGAGCGAATAAGACAGCAGATATCCTCTTTTTCTATATTTTCTAATGTTAAATTAACGTATTCATTCATCATTTTTTCCTCTTTAAAATCAATTTTATTTTATCATATCCAACCTTGTTAAAAATAGACTTAAAGATTGATATTTATAATGAAAAGTGCTTTAATAGAGCCGGAGATGATTCTTATGATAGAAAAAGCATTAAAAGCTATCACCAACGAAGATTTCCTAGCGGCAATCACCACAGCCATTTTACTAATTATTTTAGGCTTTACTTTGCAAAAGTTGAAATTATTTAATGAGCATAGTAAAAAAACAGTGACAACGATTTTAATGAAAATCGCTCTTCCATGTTTAGCCTTTGTAGGTTTTCTCATTGATTTCAATACCCAAACGCTACAAGAGTCTATGTGGATTATTTTATTTACCATTCTTGGTTATTTATTGTTTTTAGGTGTTGGTCGATTACTCTATATTAAAAAGCCACATGACACTGCCTCTTTATATAGCATTCTACTTACTTTTGGACAGATTACCCTTTTTGGTTTACCCCTAGTCAAGGCCATTTATCAAGAAAATGGAATTCTAGTTGGCAACATGATGTCTATTCCATTCCGAGTGTTCATTTATATCTATTGTTTCCTTACTATATCCGGAATTAAATTTGAAAAAGGAACGATTTCTTCCACTTTAAAAAATGTATTCTGTAATCCAATTATTATTGCAATGCTCTGTTCTATCTTTTTATGGGTCCTTCAACCCATTATGCCGAAAGTAACTATTAATGAAGTGAAATATAGCATTTTCCGTTTTGATAAAACGATACCGTGGATATATAAAACATTAAACACGATTGCTAATTTAACCATGCCATTAAGTATGCTTTTAGTGGGTATCACCTTAGGTGAGGCCGATATTAAGAGTGCATTTAGCAATAAAACTGCATGGGTTATCTCTGTTTTTAGAAGTATAATTTCACCTTTATTATTGATGGGAATTATTGATGTTTTTGTTCTTCTTTTCAAATTATCGTTAACCAAAGAAGTCATTGCCTCAATCATTATTTGCTTTGCTGCTCCCGTATCAGCGGTTGTGAATACCTTCTGTATTCACTATAATCGAGAACCTACGCTATCAAGTAATAGTTGTTTCTTATCTACTCTACTCTATATTGTTTTCATTCCATTCATTATTGTCCTTGTTGAACTTATCTTTTAATCCTTTATTCACCTAGCAAAATAAGTTACAATGAAATAAAGAGGGAAAAGTACTATGTTTTCAATCGATCAAATATTAAAAAAATACATTTTAAAAGTGTCAAAAGTTAGAGAAGGCACTTATATCATTAATCCTAATATTTATTTAGATGGCTATAATGAAAGCTTAGCTATTCTTATTCAAAATATCTCCGATGATTGTATTCGTATTAGTGATTGTCATGTTGTATGGGACTATTTAGAAATAAATGGAATTGTTCCTTTAGAGTATAAAGCAAAAATCGATAAAATTCTTAAAAAAACAGGTGTTTGCTTGGATGAAAATACTCTTTATGTTCAACAAGAATATACTTCTATTGAGCAAATTCACTCCATGATGAATTCACTTCTACAAGCCATCTTTTTAATTGCTAATATTGATCTATAAATTTGCTATAAAAATTTGCTATAAAAATATTCCTATTTACCCTATTGCTCAATGATTAAGCGTAGTGAAAATAGAAATTTTTTCTTTCTTTGTTGTATAAGGAATTGATAGGAATTGTACATGGATAACCATCATAGTATTTTTTGCTAAACTTCTAAGCGGAAGCGACAATTACTTCATAGCAAACAAAAAAATTATATTAAATCCACCATCTTATTTGTACCGTCGTTTTTTCTATTATAAAACTTAAGCGTTATCAATTTGTCCTTGTGGGTTTACCACCTTTTGACTCAAAGTGTCATTTGAGCCTCTGCCACAAAGAATCCTTTGCCACAATGATAGTTCGATTGCTCAGTTCATTTTATAGTAGTTTGTGTAAACCCCATTACGGGTGGAATCGGCACTTTCGATAAACATTTTGAATTTATATTGGTCGGAGTCCGTATCAAATTCATATCGAATTTCGAAAATCCAAACCGAGCCTTTGATAAAATAACCATTTTCCAAGGTATTGTTCCTGACATAATAGAAACTATACAATTTGCTCGGATTGTTATCAAAAAAATCGGCCAATTCACTCTTTTGCTCTATGATATACCAATATTCGTTTGTGTCCTTGCTATATTTTTCGAATCTCGGTACGCCAAACATCCCGGCGTAGTTCGTTTTAAAGTATGAGAAATACGTTTCGGCGTTTGCATTGAACGTTGATTCGTCTGGACAAACTTGCGAAAACGAGTAGCCATCGTTAAACCAGGTATCGCTTGAGTTTATCTTTCCGGACAAGCCAGTCGGTGCGGTTAGGCCAGCAAGCCCTTTTTCCGATAATTCCTCTTCGGTAAACCATTTCGTACTATCATGGACCTTTTGGCTTGGTCCGCTACTATTTTCACTTCCGCACGCTACCAATCCGGTACAAGCTATCGCCAGAAACATTGCACAACTAATCATATGTGTTTTATTCTTTATCATATTGCTAACCTCCCAAGTGACTGCTATTCAATTCTTTTGCATTTCCGTCTTATTTGAATTTCCTCTATGCACTTTCAGCACTAAGCCTTTGAATTTATTTAATTATAGTTCATTTATTGGGCTTTTTCAACAAACTCGTAGGGGGAGGCAGCATTAAGATTTTGGAGGTAACAGAA
>FR897036.1:0-4263 GCA_000437235.1 Coprobacillus sp. CAG:826
TTAGGAATTTTTCATTTTATTTCGTATACGTAATAACTAAAAAAATTCCTAAAAATAAGTTAAAAAAATATACCATTGTTTCTTTTTTTTAAATAAGAGACTATAACTTAGAATAAATTGCCTTTGTTTTCTACGATTTACATTTCATGTAAAAAGAAAAAGTGTTATAATAATTTCAGGTGATTTTATGGCATACAAAGCTCTTTATCGAACATATCGACCAAGTACTTTTGAAGAAGTAGCAGGACAAAAGCATATCGTTAAAACATTACAAAATGCATTAAATACGCAGAAAATTGCACATGCTTACTTATTTACTGGTCCCAGAGGCACTGGTAAAACATCCATGGCCAAATTAGTGGCCAAGGCTTTAAACTGCGAAGAAGGCATTGGTCACCAATGCAACCATTGCTCGAATTGTTTAGCAATTAATAATGGTTCTCACCCCGATGTCATTGAAATCGATGCTGCGAGTAATAATGGTGTAGATGATGTAAGAGACATCATTGAAAGAGTAAAATACTCTCCCATGAAAGGTCGTTATAAAGTGTACATTATTGACGAAGTTCATATGATGTCCGCTAGTGCATTCAATGCATTATTAAAGACCTTAGAAGAACCGCCTGCTCACGTTATTTTTATTTTAGCTACGACTGAGCCTCATAAAGTATTACCTACTATTTTATCCAGATGCCAACGTTACGACTTTACAAAAGTAGATGAAGTTTCTTTAGAAGAACGCATGAAAGAAATTCTTTTAAAAGAAAGTATTTCTTACGATGAAGATGCTTTAAAACTCATCATTTCGTTAGCGGATGGTGGTGTTCGTGATGCTTTATCGCTTTTAGATCAAAGTATTGCTTATGCGGGTGATTATTTACATCTTCATGATTTAGAAGACCTTTTTGGTCTAGCCGGAAATAAAGAAAAAATGGCTTTACTTATTTCGATTGCTCATGCAAATTATAAAGAAGTCTTAGCGACCATGAATCAATTTTTAGAACATGGTGTAGATATCCGCCGTCTAACGAGTGATTTACTAAATATTCTTAAAGACTTATTGATTTATCAAAAAACCAAGGATACTGCTCTTCTTATCACCTTAAAAGAAGAGGACGCTATAACTTTAGAAAAAGAAATTTCTAGTAAAGCCGCTTCAAAAATGATTGATATTCTTCTCGCTTTACAAAATGAATTTAAAACGGTCAACAATATTCGCTCTTTATTTGAAATAACCCTTTTAAAACTATGTGCGGTTCATGAAGAAGTGGAAGTAGAAACTACCACTCCTACTCCAGCAACGCCAATTGTTAAACAAGAAGTCCCTATTAAAAAGGAACCGGTAGTGGCTACTACAAAGCAAGAAGAAAAGCCTGCTCCTATAAAAGAAGAGCCAAAAGTTACTCCAAGTCAAAAAGAAGAAAAAGAGGAATTACCTCCTTTCTTAGCACCTAAAAAGCCCGAAATCACTTTTGAGCCGATTGATTCGGAAGGTGAAAAGAACGCTTTGGATGATGAAACAATGATTCAAATCATGGTTTCCGGAAATAAAGAAGAAAAGCAAAAATTAATTGCGAATTGGTCTTTATTACAAAACTTTTTATTAGATCCAAAGTTAGGAAAATACGCTTCTTTATTACAAGATGGAACGCCTTATATTCTAACCAAGCAAATTTTAGTTTTACAATATGAGCTTCCTACTCTAGTCGATAAAGTCAATGTAACATCCCATCAGAAGTTCTTAAAAGCGCTGATCGAAAAATTAATTCATCGTGAAGTTTCTGTATATGCAATTGTAAGAACAGAAGCGGTTCGTTTATATGGTAAATATCAAAATCTTTATCAAGTGGGTAAACTACCCCATATTGGAGATTTTGAATTAAATATTCAATTTTAAAGAAAGGAAAACAAAAATATGAACATGCAACAAATGCTTGCCCAAGCACAAAAAATACAACGTCAAATGGAGAAAGCCCAAGCTGAACTCGATAAAAAAGAATTTGTCGTTTCCAAAAATGGCGCCGTAACCATAAAAGCCTTAGGATCAGGAAAAATCACAGCGATTGATATTGACGATTCTTTATTAACTAGCGAAGATAAAGATATGCTTCAAGATATGATCATGATGGCAATTAATGAAATTTTAGAAAAAATCAATGAAGAAAGCGAAGCCATTAAAGCTTCTGCAACTGGTGGATTCTCCTTCTAATTATGAAAGAATTAGAAAGTTTTAATCGCGTTGTCGATTCTTTTCGAAAACTTCCTAGCGTAGGACAAAAATCTGCAGAAAGAATGGCTTATGCTATTTTAGAAATGAAGGAAGAAGATGTAATGGAATTTATCGATTCCATGCAAAATCTAAAAAAAAGAATTCATCCCTGCCCTATTTGTGGCATTTATACTGAAGATGACATTTGTGAGATTTGTAAAGATCCTTCTAGAGACCATCATACTTTGATTGTCGTTTCTTATGAAAAGGATGTTTCTGCTTTTGAAAGAATTGAAAATCAACACGTTGTCTATCATGTCTTAAACGGCGCTCTTTCCGCTATGCAAGGAGTAGGAATGTCCGATTTAAGAATTGATAGTCTTTTAGAAAGAATTACCAAAGAAGATATTCATGAAGTAATTCTTGCTACCAATCCTACCATTGAAGGAGAGACAACAGCTCTATTTTTAGCCAAATTATTAGAATCTTATCCCGTTAAAGTCACGCGACTTGCCTATGGTCTACCAATGGGTGGACATTTAGATTACGCGGATGCTTTAACTTTAGGAAAAGCTTTAGAAGGAAGAACCAAATTAAAGGAGTGACCGATCATGTTTATTACCGTAGAAGGACCTGAAGGTAGTGGAAAATCTAGTGCCTGTAAACGTATTTATGAAGAACTCTTGCATCGTGGTTATGATGTAATTTTAACGCGTGAACCAGGGGGAATTCCTATTGCTGAAAGTATTCGTGAAATTATATTAAATAAAAAGAATACCGAAATGGATGCTAGAACGGAAGCTCTTTTATATGCTGCTGCTAGAAGACAACATCTTGTACAAAAAGTCTGGCCTGCTTTAAAAGCAGGAAAAATTGTCCTTTGCGATCGGTTTATTGATAGCTCTTTAGCGTATCAAGGTGGTGCTCGTGGCTTAGGCGTAGATGAAGTTTTAGGTATTAACTTATTTGCCACCGAAGGCACTTTACCCGATTTAACCCTTCTATTTGATATTGAACCTGAAATTGGTTTAGCACGTATTGCTAAAAATCAAGGTCGTGAAGTGAATCGCTTAGATCTTGAAGGACTTGATTTCCATCACACCGTCCGTAATACCTTCTTAGATTTAGCGCACCGCTACGAAAATCGTTTCTCTGTTATTGATGCTTCTTTATCGGAAGAAGAAGTGTATCAAAAAGCGCTTCAAGTTGTTTTAGAAAAAATTAAGGAATATCAAAAACAATGAATAAAGAAGAATATTTAGAAAAATATCAAAAAGTTCTTTATCGAACTTTAAAAAATGCCTTGAATAAAAACCAAGTTTCTCACGCTTATTTATTGATTGGTGAACCGGGAATCCCTTTATTACCTATTGCTAATTTTTTAGCGAAATCTTTGGTTTGTGATCACCCTACTCCATTTGCGTGCGAAAGTTGTTTTACTTGTTTGCGTTTTGATGAAGGAAACTACGCTGATTTTCTTTTATTAAACGGACAGGGTAAAACCATCAAAAAGAATGAAATACAAGCCTTAGAAACTCTTTTTGAAAAAACTTCCATTGAAGAAAAAGGAAAAATGATTTATATCATTCACCTCGTGGAAAATATGACCACTGAGGCGGTTAACTCTCTTTTAAAATTTTTAGAAGAACCTGGTCCCAATGTATATGCCTTTTTAACAACAGAAAATGAATTAAAAGTTTTGCCCACGATTATTAGTCGAACACAAAGAATTACTTTACATAAAATTCCGCAAGCTACTGTCATTGAAAATGCGATAGCCCAAGGTATTCCTAAGAAAGATGCAGAATTATTATCTTATTATTATAATGATGCAGAGGAAATGCAAAAAGGTCTTGAAGATGAAAATTATGTGGTTGCTAAACAAGCCTTTGATACTTATATTGATGCTTTATTAGAATCTAAAGAAAAATCAGTATATATCATGCAAAAGGAATTAATTCCTTTGTTAAAAAGTAAAGAAGCCACCCGTGTATTTTTAGACCTACTTGTAGTATTATTAGAAGAGCTCTTAGCGTTTAAAGAGCAAAGCACTT
>FR897036.1:4311-17647 GCA_000437235.1 Coprobacillus sp. CAG:826
CGATTTTTGAAAGCCTTACTTCACTTGAACACATTGAAGCCAGTCTATTAGAAATCATGAATATTCGTGGCCAGTTAGATTTAAACGTCAATTTATCTTTAATTTTAGATCATGTATCCATTACGATGACGAAAGGAGATGCATAACATGAATGATGAAATCGAAAAAAAAGAAGAAACTTCTTCTTTAGAAACATCTTCTCCCCAACCTACTTACGATTATTTTGTCGGCGTTCGCTTTAATGAATCTGGAAAAGCTTATTTCTTTTCCACGGATATTTCCTCATTAAAAATGAATGATGAAGTAATTGTTGAAACCACGCGTGGTATTGAATTAGGAAAAGTTACTTCTTCTCCTCTTCCTATTAAAGAATATCATTTAAACTTAGAATTAAAGCCCATTCTTCGTCAAGCTACTGATATTGATTCTAGACTTCATTTCGAAAATGGAATCAAAGCAAAAGAAAGCATGACTGTATGCTTAGACGCTATTAAATCATTAAACTTAGATATGAATTTAATTAGTTGTGAATATACTTTGGATCGCACAAAAGTCATCTTTTCTTATTTAGCGAATGACCGTGTCGACTTCCGTGAATTATTAAAAATTCTTGCTAGTAAATTAAAATGCCGTATTGAATTACGCCAAATTGGAACTCGTGATAAAGCCAAAATCGTCGGTGGTATTGGTATTTGTGGTCTTCCTCTTTGCTGTTCCACCTTCTTAAATGAATTTGATGGCATTTCTATTAATCGCGCTAAAAACCAACTTTTATCTTTAAACATTCCTAAATTATCTGGGCACTGTGGAAAGTTGATTTGTTGTTTAAAATATGAAGATGATGATTACACTACTTTACGAAAAGAATTCCCTAAAATGGGTGCGAAAGTTATGTTCAATAATGAAGTGTACCGTATTACTTCAATGAACGTACTCACCCGCGTCATTAAAATAGAACGTCCGGATGATGTTCAATTCATTACATTAGAAGAATTCAAAAAATTAGAACCAGCAAAGAAAAAAGAAGAACGGGCTGAAGAAAACAATGAATAGAAGTAAATATTATGGCACTTCTGAGCCTGTTCTCTACATCGTTGCCACACCCATTGGAAATAAAAAAGAATTTTCTTTACGCGCCCAAGAAACTTTAAAAGAAGTTGCCTGTATTGGTTGTGAAGACACAAGAACCAGTTCTCTTTTATTTCAAGATTTTCAAATTCATACGCCTTTAGTTGCGTGTCATGAACATAATGAAAATGAAGCGAGTGAAAAACTTCTTCGTTTGATGAGGGAAGGAAATTCGATTGCCTATGTAAGTGATGCTGGTTATCCTGGCATTTCTGATCCTGGACACCGCCTCATATTAAAAGCCATTGATGAAGGCTTTCATGTCGTCACAATTGGTGGAAGTACGGCATTTCTGCCCGCTTTAATCGGTTCTGGCTTAGAGACCGAACACTTCTATTTTCATGGCTTTTTAAAGAGTAAACCTTCGCAAAGAAAAAAAGAATTAGAAAAATTAAAAGATAAGGAAGAAACTCTCATCTTTTATGAATCGCCACATCGCATTTTAGATACCTTAGAAGATATGTATCGTATTCTAGGAAATCGTAAAGCTTGCATTGCTCGAGAAATCACAAAAATCCATGAAGAATTTATTCGTGGTAGTTTAGAAGAATTTATAACGATTCCTTTAGAAACGTTAAAAGGTGAAATGGTCGTGGTCATTGAAGGCGCTACCGAGGTTGAAGATACTATCGATGAAGGAAAAATCATTTACCAAATCAAAACCTTTATGGAACAAGGAGAAACACCTAAAAGTGCGATTCAATTAACCGCTCAGTTATTCCATCTTCCTAAAAATGATGTTTATTCTATCTATTTAAAAACAAAACGTTGATGATTGCTCACCAACGTTTTTTCTTTTATTGATTTTCAATTTCTTCTATTTGCGTTTCTTTTTTTCTTTTCTTTTCATAAATATAGACAGCGCCCCACGAAGAAGCAAAGAGGACAATACCACTTACACATAAAAGCAAAGCTTCTTTTAAGTTTGGGGTAAAATAGGATAATGCGTAATGAACTTCACCTTCTGGTGCTACAAAGCCAAGGAATCCGCCTTGTGCTTTAAAAATCTGAATTGGTTCTTGTTCACCATTCGGCAAAGTATATTTTCCTGACCAACCGGCTTCATAAGGAACCGAAAGTACAATCATTTTCTTTTTCAAATAATTCGTATCAAAGTTAATGTGATTATCCGTCACTTTAATATTCTTAAATAAGTTTTCATCATTTTCGCCTTTTAAAGCTTGAATTCGTTGATAGAATTTTTCATAAGGTTCATAAGTAATCGTTGGATAATCCATTTTTGCATTCGCGTAAATAATAACTTCAATGGTTTCAACTTCTTCTCGAATATAGAATCCACGATCATACTTAAAATCATACGTATTATCGTAGTAGTGCCACATGTGATTATCCCAAGTAACTAATTTACCATCAGCATTATAGAAGTTGACCATAGCGTTTTCACCCATACGTAAATGTAGATTAACGTAATAAGGACGTTCTGCTGTCGCGTCTTTACCTAAAGAATAACCTTCACGAGGTTTAACAATCATGGAAGTCGCCGCACCATCTTTCCATTCACAAGAGATAGAACCACCGCGAACACTTTCAACCGCTAAATAGTCAAAACCATAAGCATTCTTTACGGGTTCAATCATTTGAATATTCGTGTAATCCTTATAAGCTTCATTACTCGCTTTTAATTGATTCACATATTCTTGGAATTGCTTATTACGCTCACTCGACATGACATAAGCTTCCGTTGGTAACATATTTAAATTAGAAATAGAAGAATATTGTTTTTCTTCAATGCCTGGAAGCATTTCTTTCACTTTTTCCATGTCTTCCGCGCCTAAAATTGCACTTGTTAAATAAGCAATTTCATTACGATTCACATAGTTATAATTTAAAGAACTAGAAGACATAATGGAATCATAAGCATAACCTAATTCAATAAAGTTGGTATTTTTATAAACTTTATGTTCTTTGGTTTCTAATTCAGGCATTTCTACAAATCCACCTGGAATGTTATTAGAAATCAATTTTGCTTGTCCATCCTGCGTTGTGGTCAAAGTCTTTTGAATGTAATATTTTATATTTAAAAATTCATCTAGGTTATATCTTTTTTCATGAACACCCATGGACCAGTTTCCATAAGAATATCCCACTCTTGACCAATTGTTAAACTCTTGGAGATTGGAATTAAATAAAGAATGGAACGTCGAAACCCCTTTATATCCTTCTCGCATGGGTAAATTATTGGAATTACGATCTGAGTTTGTGTTAAAGATACGATAGAAGCCATCATCTTGCTCTTGCAAAGCGCGAATAATCTTTTCTTCTTCTCTTACAATACTTGGTCCACCATATAAAGTACTATAATTATTTGGGGGTTGATAACTAAAGGTAATCGTTCCCATGACGACCGCTTCAATGGCAATTACACCTGTTAAGATTTTGGTTAAATCTTTTTTATTATGTCTAAAGCGTAAATAGAAATAACAAACAAAGATATAAAGCACTTGTCCAATGACTACGTAAATTCGGTCACCTAATTCATAAACTTCATTGGGATGTTTATCTTGATATCCTAAAGCAAAGCTAACCGCAATAATAGCACCAATTAAAACGGTACCTAAAGATACATCAAAGAACCACGAAGGCATCTCTTCTCTTTCTTCATAATTTTGAGCGATAAATACAAGTATACTTGCTACCGCAAATATTTGCCATCTTCCATAATCTAAAGTAAATCCATAACATAGATAATAGAAGAATGGAGTAAATAAAGTTAATAAGAAGAAACCAATTGCGACAAGATGATGCACTCTTTTTTTCCGAATGGTTTGTAAGACAGATGGAATAAAGAACATCATTAATGGTGTATAAATAAAGATACTACAAAGTGTATTATCGTAGCCTTTGTTATTAAATAAAATACTGCTATAGTCCGAAATCGATGGAAATAAGAAAGATACTAAAGGATAGTATTTTTTCTTTTCGCTATCAAACTCTAACAAGGATTGAAAGAATTTTTTAAAATCTTTCGCATTTAAAGCATTTTTTAATGTCTTTAAGAAATTTGCGCCTTCTACTCTTGAGCTACTTGTAAAAACAGCATAAGCGGGGAAAAGCGTAATGGACGCAATCATAATACCCACTAAAAATGCGCCAACACCAATAGGAATAATGAGTAATTTATCTCTTTTACTCATTTCTTTAAAGCGGCAGAAATAACGATAAACGGCATAAACAACGCCACAGAAGCAGGATGAAACTAAGAAAAAGTAATTGCATAGGCCCATTAATGCTAATGACGCCATTAAGACCCATGGCCTTTTTTCACGAATCACTTTTTCAATACCTAATAAAATTAAAGGGAAAACAACACATACTTCTAAGAAGTGATTAAACCATAAATAATAAACATTCCAGCCACAAAAAGCATAAGCAAGCGCAAATAAACGAGCGATATGTTCTTTTATACCTACGTATTTTAAAAACGCTCTAAACGTAACACCCGCTAACACCATTTTAATAATCATTAAAGTAGCCAAACCTTGAGCAATATATTCTCTCGGCCATAATAAAATCGGTAGGAAAAAAGGATTTAATAAATAATAGAAAGTATTGGAGCCAATATTATTAACACCTAAATATGTGGAATAATCCCACATTGGGAATTCCCCTGTTTTTAGAAATTTCCACCAATCATCATATCCATTCGTATAGAAAGGAATTTGTTGTAAACTATAATCTCCACTTAAAGGTAAAGATAAAGAGTTATGAATAAGAATATTAAAAAAGAAAACAACAGCAACTACAAATAAAAAAAGGATATACCAAAATAAATGGTCTTTATTTTCCCAAATTTGTAGAGCTTTGCTTTTTATTCTTTGTATGCTTTTTGTAAAAAAATTCTCTTTACTGATCGTCTGCTCCATCTTATCTCCTCCGATATATTCATTATTATATCGCAAAAAGATAAGAATCTCATTCTTTTTATAAAGAATTCTTTATAAAACACTTTATTTTATCGCGAGATTGCGCGGATAATGTGATAAATAGCTTGGTCTAATTGCTGAATCAACTGAAATAGATTTTTTGTCTTCTTGACAATTCCTATATAAAGCGGATCATTACCTAAAGGAACTTCTTCGGTCAAATGGAGAACGTCATCGAGACAAAGACGAAATTGAAAAGTGCTTCTTTTCATGTAATGGGTATATAAATTCTCCACATACTGTCCCTGCATCCTCGACGATTTTAAAAAATTCGTCCACATCTTTTCGCCTTGCTTTAACAAATTTAAAGACATATGAAAATGCTTTAAATATTGGTTGTACGCTAAAGAATGAGAAAAAGCAGGGATTTTTAATAATCTTTTATTATCATTTCCCACGTAACGAAATTGTTCAATACAAGCGCTAAAGAACCAAGAGATACGATTGAATTCTGTTGATAAATTTTTCATAAAACGTACCTCTTTACTTCTTGGACTGATGCCTCTATGGTTTTCACTTGATTTAAAGGAATATAAAAGACATTTTGTTCACTAATGGCTTCTTGTAAGGCTTCATTGATTTCGTTTAGAAAACTATTGAATAATTTCTCTTCTGGTTCTTCAAAATCAAAATTTTTCCATATACCTAATAAATAAATCGGTATCGAAGAACGAATGGAGCGGAGTTCTTCAACAACATGAAATACATTATAAATCAATAATTCTTTTTGTTTATTTATCATCGATACATCATAAGAAAAATTACGATTCTTTGTATCAATAGTTACATAAGGCTGAATATCCGGATAACCAATCGATAAGATGGCCATTTTACTATTTTGTACTTGCTTTTCAAACATATATTTTTTACCATCCTGAATGGCAAAAGAACGCGTATCTGCTATCTTATACATCTCATTACTTGTCATGGATAAAGAGGTAAAACTAGCTTGAGTAGGTAAAGAGGTTTCTCTTTGAAATAATGTTACCCACTCTTTTTCAAAATTACCGAATAGAAAAACATGCTTTTCTTTTTTACAAGAGACTAACCCGACAAGCATCAATAAAACAAAAGTAAATTTAATCCATCTCTTCTTCATATTGATTCTCCTTTTTTTCTACGATATCCGCTCCTAAAGAACGAACTTTCTTAACTAATTGTTCATAACCGCGATTGATATAGCGTAAACCAGAAACTACACTTTCCCCTTCCGCTACTAAAGCGGCAATCACTAAAGAAACACTTCCTCTTAAATCCTTTCCATCGACATGTGCTCCGTGTAAATGATCGACACCATGAATAATCATCATTTGATTCACTTGTTGGATATTAGCGCCCATTTTATTTAATTCAATAATATGGGAAAAGCGATGTTGATAAATGTTTTCTATTACGATAGAAGTCGCGTGAATCTGTGATAGATAGGAAGTTAAAGGTTGTTGTAAATCGGTTGGAAATCCCGGATAAGGCGCTGTTTCAACTAAAGCGCCAATCGCTTCATTTCCTTTAGAAACAATTAATTTTCTATCTTCAAAATAATAAGGAACTTTTAAAACATCAAAAACATGGAATAAAGCTTCTAAATGTTCTTTATAAACCGGTTCAATGCAAAGCTTTTCACCAATGGCTGCTCCAATAATCGCATAAGTTCCTGCTTCAATACGATCAGGAATAACTTGAAACGTTGTTCCATGTAGTTTCTTTCCACCATGAATGATAATTTTTCTTGTTCCAATTCCTTCAATATCAGCGCCCATCGCTACTAAAAATTTTAATAGTTCTGTGACTTCTGGCTCTAAAGCCATATTCTCAATGATGTAATCATACGGTAATTGCACCGCTAATAAAGCAATATTAACGGAAGCACCAACCGATGAATTTTCAAAAACGATATGAGCGTCATGACTTTGTTCTAAATAAAAATCAAAAACTTCTCCTTCTTTATAACTGACTCCACACTCTCTAAATGCTTTTAAATGATAATCAATGGGTCGAACGCCAAATCGGCATCCACCCGGTTCAACAATCTTTAAATGATGGAACATTCCAATAAAAACGCCCATAAAGTAATAGGAAGCGCGGAATTTTCCCACGGGAGAAATCGTTAAGTCTTGATAAGCAAAATGGGAAGCATCAATTGTTAGGGTTTCATTTTCATAGAGAACAGAAACTTTTAAATGCTCCATAATTTGAATTAGCCAAAAAACATCACTAATAGGAGGCACATTTTTTAAAGTGACTTTTTCTCGTGCTAAAAGGCAGGCTGGAATTAAGCTTACAACCAAGTTTTTGCTTCCTTGTATTTTGATGTTTCCTTTTAATCTTTTTCCACCGCGTATGATTAGCTCATCATTCATAGCTTTTACCTCACTACAAAAGTGTATGGCTAACAAAGATAAAACATGATTGCATAGCAAAAAAAACTAAGAATTCTATGTAAAATCCTTAGTTCTTTATGATTGACTAAAGTGTTATCGGTGCGCCCCAAGTGTAATTAGTGAAATTAGAACGTCGAGAAGAAGTAATTGCATTAAAGCGATAACTGAAATTTCCATTATTATAATACTCTTGAAAAGTCGCATAATGATCATCGGTATAGACGGTTACTGGATTATTATCGTAATTATCTACATCCCAACCATCTAACCAAACGACTAATCTTCCCACACCACGACTAGTATTTGAATAAGATCCATCAAGATCAATATCTAATTCGTAATAACGAGGTACCCCCTCTTCGCCATTTCGATAAGGCACTACGGTAGCGTAACCATCGGTTCTTTCATAATAAGACCATATTCTTGTATCGGTTCCAAATATGGATTTTGCCGAAGAATACTCACTTTTACTCACATAATTCGCGGGATATGTATGGAAAGCATTAAAGTAATTTGCAACATCGATAGGATCCGTATAGGTTCCTAAATCTACGAGTTCTGGATGGCTTTCTAAATAAGAATAAGAATAATAGTAGTATGTCTTTTCGGAAATCACTTGATAACTATTTCCCACTTTTTCGGTTTCAACCGGTAAAGTAAAAGAAGCACCCTCTTTTAGATTTCCCGTATAATAACTGGGGTTAATTCGATATAATCCTTCTCCCGACGAAGCATAGGTTCTTTCATTGGCTTCGCTTTGGTTTAAATAGCGAATCGTCATAGAATTTAAATATAGCGTAGCGTCACCCGTTTCAAAACGGAAATACTGAATATTATCATTCGCTTTAAAATCAGCCACAAACTGTATTGTTTTTAAAGATTGGTTCATCTCTTTATAATCATGAAGTTGATTATAGCTTCCATAATATAATCGCGGATTTTTACTACCTATGTTTTCAACATAATATGACACTTCTATCGATAAAATATCAGGAATTGCATCATAATTTGATAACATTCCTCCTAATGCATTTCGGTAAGATAAAGAAAGCATCTTTAAAAAATAAGACTCATAATTGCTATACGCTGTTCGATAATAATCAAACGTATAATTCTGATAAGTAAAGTAGCCATAATTACCAGTTGAATAACGATTGGATGTCGCACTACTAACATTACTATCTAAAACAATTTGACTAGCATTTTGATAAGGATTTTCAATATCTTCGGTACTAGCGATGGCGAATTGTAAAGAAGAATTCTCTTCTGACCCATATTTTAAAACGCCCCATAAATTAATAAAATCATTATTTGAGATTTGGCTTAAAGCCGAATGAACTTTAGAAGCACTGCTTGAATTTTCTATCACAATTTCAATGGATTCTGTATCCATATTCGCATAAATACTATTTTGTGTTTGATATTCAATGGATACATGCGAAAGAGAAACATATCGATGCCCTTGTTTTTTTACTTCATCTAATTCTGAAGAAGAAAGATAATCTTTCGTTATTTCATAAGGATCTAAAGAATCTAGCGCTACCTCATAATCAACATGGAGATTTTGATGTTCGGTTAATGATAAAGTATTATCTTCAAACTTCATGATGCCTTCTAAAGTAATCACATTTCCTTTTTGAATATTAACTGAACCACTATAATTATTTACTAATATAGCAGAATGCTCATGATTATTCGTTTCACTTTGAAGATAGAAGCATTGATTTCCTTCTAAGTTTTTAAACACTCTTGAAACAATGCCCCAGGTTTTTATATTTTCTTCTAATAAATGATTTTGTCTCCAACTTTGAACAATATCATAAATGGAAGTATAACTATTATCATAATAATATGTATCTTTCCAATTCTCTACTTTTGAAGAGGATGTAGAAGATGAAATGATAGATGTACTAGGTGTAATCGTACTTGTACTGAGTATTGTTGAAGTAGAGGGTGTAATACTTGTTGTTAATGTTGATGAATTCTCTACTTGACTAGTGGTTGGTTGTTTAGATGTAGTACCAAAAGAATTAGATGGTGTTTCAATAATTGAAATCTCGCAACCACTAAATAACAAAGGAACAATCAACCATAATAATCTAAATTTCTTTTGCACTTCTATCACCTTCTAAATCGATATAAAAATTATTCATTTTTCTTTGGTTTTTTTATTATAAGAAAAATAACCGAAGAAATCAATAATAGTACATAAAAGCACTAAACATAAAAGGGATGTTGAAAAACCTAGATAAAAACTAGGTAGGACAACAATCCTTTTAAATTAGAAGATAAATTTATTCTTTTTAAGCATTTATCTCATAAAATTCAATTTCCGCATAATCATGTGTAATATTTTTAATTGAAAAAGATAGATTGATTTCTCGATTGGAATGAAAGAATAGTGGCTTTTCTTGATAAGCAAGACGAGCATCTAAACTATCATCTTTTTTAAAAAGAAGACTTTCGTCTGCAGCTGTACCTTCCTTTTCAAAAGAAGAAGGTCGTACAAAATCGATTAAATAACAGGGTTCTGCTGGATAATTTTCTTTTGTTGATTTTTTCGTTTTAGAAGTCGTGTTATTGTGCGCTACATCAATATGATAAGTATTGAGTGGTTGTTTTAAAATGCTTGTATCTTCGACATCTTCTACATATGCTTCTGTTCTATTTCCAAAATTGGTAATATAACCTAATCGAGCATCTATATGATATACCTTAACACCATAAGATGATAGGTTAGAATAAACCCATCCAGAAACGTCTTTTTTATTGATACCCGTAGGTGTATAAAATTCTAAAAGTAAATATTCATCCATTGGAGTTTGATTCCATGAAGAGGTTAAAATAATACATTCCCCTGTTTTGATAAATGAATGTAATTTAAAAGTCGTAGGTTTTTGAATTACATAAGGTGTTGTCCAATCTAATAGCATTTTACTAAAAGCATTGTGATCTCCTATATTCATATCCATCATATCAAATTTAGCCGTTGCAAAATATTGTTCATCTTCATCTTCTGAATAATAATCTTTTAAACCTAATAGATGTCCCGTTTCATGAATTAAGACATGTGTATCTGGTAAACGTCCTTTATTTTGAAAAAGAAAATTGTAATTCACCCAAGAATACATTCTCCCATAAGGTTTCGTTGAGTAGTGGCTTGTACTAGTAGATTCATAAGTATGTGCCCAAAATAAAGTATTATTCTTTTTTTCAATATCAAACGGAACGCTAGGAATTAAATAAACGGCATCAATATAACCGTCCTTATTTTGATCAAAGGTCGCAAGATCATCAAATGTACTTCTATACCATTCAACCGCTGCTTCTAGAATATTACGGCTTTTGACATTTTCCTTAGAATTTTCATTAAACTCTTGAAAAGACTCTGGATAAGTAAACCAAGGAGTGACTTTACCTTGAAGTTTTAGTTGTCCATAACTAGATAGATTATAATAAGCAGCAACCGACTCAAAATCAGTAGATGACGATTGTCCAAAAAAAGCATTATGAATATAGGTTAAGGATTCTTCTTCTCCACCTTTTAACTTCGAAGCAGGATAATCGCTAAACTCCACCGGAATAACTAAAATCTTTTGTTCACCTTTCGATGAAAGATAAGTATGATTTTTTAGAGTAATTTCTTCATATTTTTTTAAAAAAGATGATTTTCTGTAATACTCTTCAGTTTTTTCTTCAATATGTGTATTTTCTTCTTTTATCGGTTGATAATTAGTAATTTTAACTGTACAAGACGTAGTAATTAAGAGGCTTAAAAAAACCATAGAAACAAGCAATTTCTTTTTCATTTTTAAAACCTCCTTTTATTATCATAACAAAAAAAAAGCAAAATTTAAATAACTTCTGTCGTCATAATTCTTTATTTCTATAAAATAAATATAAAGAAAAAAGGAAATGAAACTTCATCTCCTTTATATCTTTTTTTATTAAGCTCTTTTTGCATTAAATACAATCGTGGCAGATTCATTCGTAACTGACTTTACTTCAATAACATAGTCTAAATAAGTTCCATCATTGAATTTAAAGTTTGTAAACTTGCCATTTGCTCCTAAGACTGCTCCTTGTTTAAATAAGGTAGTGTTGTTAATTTTATTATCATTTGTCTTAAAGGAGTTACGTCCTGTAGATTCTAATAAGTGAATTAAAGAGTTATTTGGTTCAGCACTTCTAGAACGAGTATTGGAGTGAGCCATATAGGTCTTTACACTTTTACCATTGTATTCGGTTTTCATTTCATCCGTATAAGCGACGAAAGCTTGTTGTGTTGTTTGACCTTGATTTAGTTTGCCTTCATCAAACATACCTAAACGTGCGTCGATATGGTAAATCTTTAAACCATTTTTAGATGGAAGTTGAGGATAACCTTCACCTTTATAAATTTCCGAAGCATCTTTTTGATTAAGTCCAGTTGGAGTATAAAATTCAATAATTAAATATTCATCAAAAGCATGTCCGTTCCAACCATTTTTCACGATAATGCAATCTCCATTTTCTTGGAATGGCTTAATCGTAATTTCTGCATCACCCGTAACATAATATGGATTGGTCCAACCATAAAGCGTTTTTGTGAAAGCGTCATGATCACCAACGTTTTGATCCATCATATCGCCACCGCCAGCAGGGCCCCATCCACCTTTATCATAGGTATAATAGTCTTCAATACCCATTAAGTGACCAGTTTCGTGAATCATCGTATGGCTATCTGGTTTTCCATTATATCCACCATTTTCTAAGAACTTATAGGAAGCAGAACAATAAGGAACGGCCATAGGATTTTCTACATCATAACCACTAGAAGCATCAGGGTTATTGATATCCCAATAAGTAAATGCCCAGAAGTCATCACTGCTGTAGGCTTTAATACCCGCAGAGTTAACAAGCCATACACCATCAATCATACCATCATGGTTCTTATCAAATTCTTTAATGTCTGGCCAGTTATTTTCTTTAGAAACACTCTTATACCATTTTACGGCTTCTCTTAAAATATACCAAGTACTGTTATATCCACCGTTACCACCAGCACTGACAGGTACATCTTTCCAATATTCTAATAATTCCGTGACAGACTTATCTAACATAAACCAGTCAGTAACAAAACCATTCAAGGTTAATTGACCATAACTTGATTTATAATAGTAGCTCTTTAAAGACTCCCAACCGGTATCTTCGGTAGCGCCAAAGAAAGCATCTTGAATAAATTGTTTTGCTTGTGCTTTAGCTTCCGTTGCATCTGCCACAGAAGGTACTAATGACTCTGCTGGGAAATCGCTAAATTCAACAGGAATAACTAAAAGATTTTGTTCGCCTTTAGATGCTAAACATGGGGTTCCTTCACCAACGAGTTCATCGGTTAATGAAACACTGTATTCAGTAGAATGCGTTACTCTGTAGTTAGATTGACCAACACCACTATCTTTTACATAACCTTCAGGATAACCTGAGGTTGAAGTAGATGAAGTTGTTGGTGTCACTGACGTAGTTGGAGTTGGCGTTGAACCACAACTTGTCAATAAAACCGTTAATAATGCGGTTGCGGAAAAAAGTAAATTGAAACTCTTTTTCATAAATATAAACCTCCTTTTTAAAACATAATTTATTATCATTCTTCAAGAGATATGAATAATGATAGTATTATATCATTTACTTGATAAAAATTCCACATTTATTTAAAGCACAATTTTGCGCTTTTAGAAGTAAAAAGGGAGTTTTTGAGGCTCCCTTCAACTTTTTTACTTTTGATCGTATTGCTTTTCAACTTTTTCCATTGTTTCGGTGACATCGAAGTTAGCAAGAATTTCATTTTCTTCTTCATCCGAACGTAAACCGGTACCAGCTGGAATGAGTCGACCAGTAATAACATTT
>FR897037.1 GCA_000437235.1 Coprobacillus sp. CAG:826
TCTTTTCGATTGCACGCTCGTATATAATAGCACCACAATAAGCATCTGTCAAATGTTTTTTAATATCTTTTTAAGATATTTTTTATTCATTTATAGAGGCTTTATTTTAGGCTCTTTATACGACTGCGGTTTTTATTCCGCGCAAGGAATATTAAAACACTTTGTAAACAAAAATGCAACTATTTTTTTCACTTTTTTCTATATTTTTATTTCTTGTTTTGGAGCATTCTTTTTCCTTATATATAATATAGGCAAAAAACCTCTTTACAAATACCAATGATATTCGTAAAAAGGCTCTTTCTATCAAAAGCTAGATAATTCGGACATTGTTTGTAGCGTCATAAATAGAACACCGCTCCGGTTGAATAAGAAGATGAATTTCTTTTTCTTTTATATTTTGATCGACAATAACATTCACCGACTTCTCTCCTTCTTCTAAGCGAACTTGTGCGAGGCAAATTGTTCCATAATCGTTTATTTTTTCGATATGTCCTAGAATTCCTTCCTCGGCTATTTGAAGATGATGAATATCAAATTCAAAGCGTAAAGCATGTCGATATATTTTTCTATCTAAGGCAATTGTTAATTTTGTAATTATTTCTAATGGAATTTTTATGCGATAACTATTGAAAGCAAAATAAAAATTCGTTTTCTTTTTTCCCGTCTCATCTTTTTCTTTTATCTTTATAATTTTACCCGTCAAACTATCTTGAAAACGAACCGGGGCTAAAAGAGTTTGATTCTCTTTTTGAATTTCAATTTTCGACATATCTAAATCGCAATCAAAAACTTCCCCAACTTTTAAATCATCTTTTACTTCAACAAATAGTACGTCATTTTTTCCTTTTAAATGCAATAATCGTTTTCCTAAGATTTTTTCATCTAACAAAACTTTAAAATGAAAAGTAGTTCCTGGAACTAGTGCTTGATTTTCAATTCCGATTGTTACTTCTTTTTCATGATTAACTTTTTCTATAATAGCTGGAGGCAAATCGATGGTTTGACCTTCAATTTTCATTTTGTTTTCACTAACGGAGGCACTTACGTAGGACATCTTAGGAATTGCGGGTAAAACTGTCATTTCGGATTCAGCATCAAAAAGATGAATTCTAGTTTCGTCAATATAAACCTCTATTTCTGCTCCAATTTCATAACGTCGTTTTGAAGAAGCTTTAATAATGATGGTGTCTTCTGCTTCTTGATTTTCACCATGCAAAGTTCCTATGAGTTCACCATAAATTAATGTCTCGGATCCTAATTCTTCCATATCGGTAATTAGTATTGTGATTTTCAAATTTTCATTTGTTCCTTCTAAATGTAAATCTTCTGGACGAATGCCAAAAATTAAAGGTGTTTTTCCATCTAACACTCTTCGCTCTACTTTAGCAATTGTTTGTAAAGGAATGAAGATATGTTGCATGTTCGCTAAAATCATATGCACAGAATCCTCTTCTTTTAAAAGGAATGTACGGAAAAAGTTCATTTGAGGCGTACCAATAAAACCCGCGACAAATTTGTTGATTGGCGCTTGATATAAATTCGTTGGTGTATCTATTTGTTGAACAAATCCTTTACGCATGACAACAATACGTGTCCCCATAGTCATTGCTTCGACTTGATCATGCGTCACATAAATAAAAGTCGTTTGTAATTTCTTATGTAGTTTCGTGATTTCTGTACGCATTACCGCTCTTAACTTGGCGTCTAAATTACTTAAAGGTTCGTCTAATAAAAACACTTTAGGTTGGCGAACAATAGCTCTTCCTAAAGCGACGCGCTGCCTTTGTCCACCTGACATTTCTTTCGGTTTTCGGTCTAAATAATCTTCAATATCTAATATTCTTGCCGCTTCAATCACACGCTCTTTAATTACTTCATTTGGCACTTTACGATTCCGTAATCCAAAAGCCATATTTTCATAAACGGACATATGCGGATATAAAGCATAATTTTGGAAAACCATAGCGATATCACGGTCTTTCGGCTCCATGTCATTCACCAAAGTATCTCCAATATATAAATCGCCTGCAGAAATTTCTTCTAGTCCCGCAATCATTCGTAACGTAGTAGATTTTCCACACCCCGATGGTCCAACGAACACGATAAATTCTTTATCCTCAATATCAATAGATAAATCATTAACTGCCTTCACTCCATTTTCATACACTTTATAAATGTGATTGAGTTTTAATTTTGCCATATAATGTTCGTCTCCTTTAAAAAAATCAACTTTATTGTTGATTTACTTCTTTTTTAAAATTGCAAATGACCACGGAAATATCGTCAAACGATGACATTCTTGATTGCAAGTACCTAGTTGATAAATGGCTACATAGTTTTGATAATCACCCACGACCGTTCTTTCTTCATAAGAAGGATTGATTACGATAATCAACTGATTTCTTTGATAAATAAAAGGATAAGTATAAGGCTCCGCAAAAATAACAGAAAACGCATCAGAACGTAAGTCTTTTAACTTTAAACGCAGATGAATGAGCGCTTTTATCGTGTTCAATAACGAATCACTACGTTTCAGTTGCTCTTCAACATTTTGAGGATACTCATCATTGAGAGGAAGAAAGAGCCGGGTTGAATCTTCTATACTAGAAAAGCCCATATTTCTTTCTAAGTTCCACTGCATTGGTGTTCGACTTCCCGTTCTTTGATATCCTCCTTCTTTTGAAGGAAGATTTTCCATATAATCCATACCAATTTCGTCACCATAATAAATAAATGGTACGCCAGGCATCGTTAAAATAAAAGCGTAAATCAGTTTTAACACATTTTCAGTATAGCCATATTTATGGTAGGCTAAACGACAAGTATCATGATTTCCTGAAATCAAACACACATGTCCGTTTCTTTTCTTACAAGCTAGATAACGAGGCATATAGTCTTTTAAAAAAGTTGTGATGTCACCATGTCCTGAAAAGAAAGAGAGATTTACATCATTTTTCATATCACGGACTAAATGGTGATAACCGTTATTTACGTGATCTAAATAAAAATCACCATGAAATCCCGCGCGTACAGATTTTTCATGATCCGACCATTCGGAAATTAAAACCGATTCTTTATATTCTCTATCAAAGATTTCTAAACGAATTTCTTTCCATAATTCTATCGTTGCACTTTTATCATCATCGCCTTTAATTAAAGAATCGGCCATATCGACACGAAAGCCATCAAATCCTTTTTTTAAATAAAAACGAATAATGGATTTTAAATAGTTTCTCGCTAATAAAGCGCGTGGATCTTGATAATGAATTTGCCAAGAAGGATATTGAATTTCCTTCCATCCATAATTAAAAGCGGGTTGATGAGAAAAGAAATTGACCATGTAATTTCCGTATCGTTCATAGCGGCCAGAAATAAACTGCCACCAACCTTGTGGCTTTTCCCAAGGCGAATCATTCCACACAAATAAATCACTATATTCATTTCGCGTGGGTTCTGCGCTTTTTAAAAACAGAGGATGCTTTTCACTTGCGTGCCCTGGCACTAAATCCAAAATCAAATGCATTCCTCTTAGATGCGCTTGATATAATAATTCTTCTAAATCTTTCATGGTTCCAAAACGTGGATCCACATCAAAAAAGTCAGTAATATCATAACCACCATCTAAAAAAGGTGAACAAAAAACGGGATTTAACCATATAGCATTAAAGCCGATTTCCTGAAGGTAATCTAAACGCGCTATAATGCCTTGAATATCGCCATATCCATCGCCATTACTATCTTGAAAAGAAGAAGGATATATTTCATAAAATACTGCATCATCTAACCATTTTGGCATATTTTTACCCCTTTACTGCGCCACCAGTGACGCCCGAAACATAATATTTTTGTGTCATTAAAAATAGGATCACAATGGGAATTGAAACCAATACAGAACCTGCAAAAAATAAAGTAAACCGATAAGAAGTTCCCGCTAAATCCGTTTGCATATTATATACGCCTAGTGGCACCGTCCATCGTTTTGGGTCGGTTCCACAAATATAAGCAGGTAATATATAGCTGACCCAAGGTCCCATAAATGAAGTTAAAAGTGTATAAACAATAATCGGTTTAGATAAAGGTAAGGTTATTTTAAAGAAGATTTTCATATTGGAAGCTCCATCAATTCTGGCCGCTTCATCCATAGACTTTGGAATGGTATCAAAAAAGCCCTTTGCAATATAAAAGCCCATCCCTGCACTTGCACTATTAGCGATAACTAAACCCATTAAATTACTAAAATAAGTGGAGTTTGCACCAGTTGCGTTAATAAGTTTTAAAATATTATAAATGGCCGCTAACGCCATAAAACCTGGAAACATTCCTAAAATCAAATTAAGACTCATCAATTTTTTTCGCGCTTTAAAGCGTAATCTCGACATTGCATAAGAGACGCTTAATACAAAAATTGTCGAAATTATCATACTTAAAATAGAAACGATGAGCGTATTCATTACCCACCTTAAATAAGGCCATTGTTCCATACTATAATTCATAACTACTTTTCCATTAGCAATCGTATAGCGGTCTTTAATTCCTAATAAATAAAGAAAGTTATAAAGGGTGAATCCATTTTTGGGTAATAAAGAAGTCGAAGTTCCCATTTCTGCTCTAAACGCGGTCATTACCGTAAATAGAATCGGAATGACCCACACTATAGAAATAATGATTAATAAAAGATAAATAAAAAGGTCAATAAGACGGGTTTTGGCTTTCATACTCATACTATTCTTTTTCATCTTACATAAACGCCTCCTCATCTTTTATACTCTTGGTATTTTTATACATAATAAGTCCTATCGCTACGCAAAAAATAAAGGTTAAAATACCAATTACTGAAGCGAGGTTAAAATAGTTTTTTTCAACAGTTAATTTATAAAGCCAAGTGACTAACAAATCAGTACGTCCTGCCGCTAAAGTACCGGTAGTAGGCCCACCGCCTGTTAAAAAATAAATCACATTGAAATTATTAATATTTCCAATAAACTGCGTGATCGTAGCGGGTGCAGTAACAAAAATAATGTAAGGCAGGGTGATTTTAAAAAACTGTTTAACCGGGGAAGCCCCATCGATTCTTGCTGATTCATATAAGTCATTAGGAATATTCATTAAGATGCCTGTATTACTTAAAACAGAATAAGGAATACCAATCCATAAATTCACTAGAATAATCGTGGGCTTAGCTAGAAGGATTTTATGTTTTTTTCCAAAAATGGTAATGGATTGCTCACCTAATGTACTTAGCCAATCGATTCCTCCTCCCCCACCTATTACCGGTCTAGAAATTCCTTCTCCAAACATTCTCTTGACCCAACCTAGCTCATAAAAGGCCAACGTTTCTAAAAGTTGATTTAAATATCCGCTTTTAGCTAAAAATTTACTCATTGCTAAAAGTGAAACAAATTGAGGAATAGTAATCGATAGAATGAGTGCTGTTCTCCATACTTTTTTTAGTTTTATGCTCTTTTTATTAATAAGAAGCGCTACGATAATGCCTAAAAAATAATTCGTAAACGTAGCTAAAACAGCCCAAATAATGGTCCATTCTAAAATCGGCCAAAATAAACCCGATAATGACTTCAATTGAAAAAGCGTTCGAAAAGCAGCAAACCCCGTCCATTCAAAAAGATGTGCTGGTGTTTGATGATCCATATCGTAGTTCGTAAATGCCATTAAAATCATGTCCACTAAGGGAAGAATGGTAAAGAAAAAGATGCCTAAGATAGGAAGAGCTAAAATCAAACGATGAAATTTGCTATTGGTATAGTCTTTTAATTCTTCTATAAAGGTTTGTGGTTTTCTTCCTTCTTCTATTTGCTCTTGTAATTTAAGTGAATTGCGGTTGCTATGGATATAGATAACGATATAAATCAAAAGTAAAAAAACACCTAAAATGCCATATAATAAAAACTTGCTTGAATCATCACCAGGAATTGTCACTTCTGAACATATTTCACCAATTCCTTCAATAAATTCACAATCTCCTTTTTCCGTGTGCGTGGGAATCGTTCCTAAAGTAAATAAACCAATGATATGACGAATCCCTGTTAGACGATAAAACAAATAAAAGAAATAAAGGACTTGATAAAATAAGAAAACTAAACCATGCCCAATTTGTTGATGACCAATATTGGCACTCCCAAGAAATAAAAAATTAAGTCTTGTCGCCTTATCACCATTTTTTAAATTATAGGCTAAATCACTAATTGTTTTGCTTGTTGATTTTCCTATTCTTTTTAATAAACGTGGAATAAATAAAAGGAGCGTCAAAATGATTTTTTGACACTTTTTTAATAACCTTGAAAAAAATAGAACTCCACGTTCCATTTTATTCATTTGAATCTGCTCAATAAAAGAATATTCATTCCATGATTTTCCTAATGTTTTTCTTTCTTCTTTCATTCTTTTAGAAGTTAAAAATATTGGACGTATGCCTAACGTGATTACATTTAGAAAAATCTCTTTTGTGGTATTCATCAAAAATTATCCTCCTTTTAACGAATACGCACCTTTTCTCCCTTTATATAAAAGAAAGTCTACCCCCTAGAAGGAATAGACTGCAATATTTTTTATTTTATTTCGTAACTTTTGTTAAAAGCATATCTTGCAAATCATCGGCCCATTTTTCACATTGTTCGTCGGTAAATTCACTCGAACTATTTTTTGCCGATAAAATGTCCGTTGCATAAGCGGTTGCTGCATCCCACCAATTGGACATTTGCGAAATGCTAGGTTGAAGAACGATATGCTCACCATTCGTTTGTTCCATTAATGCTTTAATAACCATATTATTTTGTACTTCTGGTAAAGTCGCTACTTCAGTTAAAGTCGGTGCTTCATTAAAGGCTTCAAATTTTTCTAAACTCGCTTCTTTATTTGTTAACCATAAGGCTAGTTTTTGTGCTTCAATAGCGGCTGAAGCAGTCACATATTTAGAAATGCCACATTTTTTCCAGTCACCTGTAGCGGTTAAATAATATTGCTTATCGCCTTCGTGGAAAGTAGGTAAAGTCGTCGCCATTAAATCATTACCAAAGGTAGTAATTAAATCACTAGAAAGCCAACTACCACCAATAGCCGCCACAACTTTTGAATTATTATCTTTAGTGAATTTAGATTTAATGTCATCATCGCCACCATTGATAAAATTGTCATTCATAATATAATTACGAATAGCTTTTGCCGCAATTTTTCCTTCTCTTGAATTCAAATTAGCGGTGGTTGGATCTTTTCCATCTGGTCCAAAGAAACGCACACCCGTACCATACCAGAAAGCTGTTTGATAATACCCATTATCAATATCAAAAATCACTTTGCCTTTGGATAAAACTTTATCTAAGTCTTTTGCTTCTTCTGCTGTGACTTTAGAACTATCGTAATACATAAAATAACTATTCGGTGTATAAGAAATACCATAAAGTTTTCCATCCACTACACCAGAATTTAAAGTAACTTCACTCATTTGACCTTGTAAAGATTGATAAATAGAGTCGCTAAATGCATATAAGTATCCTCCATGCATCAATGGCCCTAAATTATCGCCAGCGTAAAAAAACACATCCGCTGCTCCAGTAGGTTCTTTTTTTATTTCTTCATAAACCTTTCCTTCACTCACTGCGGAAACATTAATTCGATAATCGGTATTTTCATTGGCTTTTTTGAATTTTTCAATTCTTTCTTTTGCCCAATCTATTTGCTCAGTTGGAACCCATACTGATAAAGTTACTGTTTTTTTGGCATCATCCTTAGAAGAGGAAGATGAGGTTTGTTCGGTAGTACCACAAGACGCAAGCCCCGCAGTAACTAATAGCGCTGCACAAAGTGGTAAAATTGTTTTTTTCATAAATCTTTTTCCCTTTCTTGATGCTCTCTTTGGGACATCGCTATATTTATAATATAGCGTAATGACAAAATCCTTTCAAGAGTCATACATTGATTTTAAAAAAATAAAAGACGGAAGAAATCTCTTCTTACCGTCTTTAGTATGACCACTTCATTTTTAAATCATACAACGAATAGCACTTAATTTCTATTTCTTCCAAAGAATTGAATCACACGAAGGAAAATCATAATGAAATCATAATAGATTTGGAAAGCACAGAAAACTGCTAAATTTGTGTCATAATAGCCAGATTCTGATAGTCTTTTCATTTGCCATACATCATAACTGGTAATTAATAGAATAAAAGCAAAGAAGACGTAAGAGATAATCCAATAGAGTGTATCATTCACTCCAAATATCCAGTTTAAGAAAGTAAGAAGTAAAGCCCCAATACCTAATCCCATCGCAATGAGATAAACAACTTTCATATTCGCTTTACTAAAATAGCCTACTAAAGCCATTGAGCCAAAGCAAATTACAGTTGCCCCTAGTGCATATAGAAGCACGGTTGCTTCGGTAAATGCCACAACGGATGAGATTAAAAAGCCTGTACAAACTGCATATAAAATAAATGGAAGTATAGCAGAACCCTGCTTTTTTGAAAGAAGACCAGTCCCTTGAATGACAAATAACAAGATTAATTGTAATACACTAGCGCCAATCAAAATATAAAGATAAGTGCCTGCTGGGATAACTCCCGAAGTAAGTAGTACACTACCACCAATAGCGACTCCCGCTGTGATTAATAACGCTAACGCCATCCAGGCAAAGGATTTTGCTATTAATCCAGTAAAAGTACTTTGTTTTGATTTAACTTCAATTTCCATAATAAAACCTCCTTTTCGATTGTTGAATACATTATACATTATTATGCTCTAAAATCATAGTAAAGAATATTAGACACATTGAAAAACTGTAAAAAAAAGAACTAGTTAAATAACTAGTCCTCAATGTTTTGAAGTAAAGCTTGGAAAGAATCAAGCTTCAAAGAAGCGCCTCCAACTAAAGCACCATCGATATCTGGCATCGTTAAATATGCGTGAATATTTTCTGGCTTTACTGAACCACCATAGAGAATACGGATTTGATCAGCAATTTCTTTACCATAGAGTTCTTGTAAGGTATCACGAATGAACTTACAAACATCTTCAGCGATTTCTTTACTGGCATTTTTGCCGGTGCCAATGGACCAAATTGGTTCATAAGCAATCACTACAGAAGTTGCATCTTCTTTCGAAATATCTTTCATACCTAAAACGATTTGTTCACGAACAATATCTTTGGTTTTTCCAGCTTCATATTGCGCTAAGGTTTCACCCACACAATATACAGGAACCATATTGCTCTTTAATAAACGAAGCATTTTTAAATTACAAGCTTCACTGGTTTCGTTGTTATAGGTTCTTCTTTCTGAGTGTCCAATGATACACCAAGAAATATCAAGTTCTTCAAGCATAGGAACGGATACTTCACCAGTATAAGCACCGGAATCGTGTTCATTGACGTTTTGAGCAGCAACAATTAAGTAAGGATTGTTCTTACGAACGACATCCAAACATAGGAAAGTTGGAGCTACACCAATATCAATGTTTTTCTTTTTAGCCGATTTAGCTAATTCAATTGAAAGTGTCGCAAATTCTTTCGCTTCTTGCGTCGTTTTGTTCATCTTCCAATTGCCTAAAAGTAATTTTTTTCTCATAACTAACACCTAGCGAATAATATCAATACCTGGAAGATGTCCATCATTTTCAATCATTTCTAAGGAAGCACCGCCACCGGTAGAAACGTGAGAGAATTCTTCTTTATAGCCAAATTGTTTAACAGCGGCTGCGGAGTCACCACCACCACAAACGGTAAAGGCGTGATCTTTAATCGCTGCACATGCTTTACAAATCGCAATGGTACCAGCGGTAAATTGTTCTTTTTCAAAAACACCCATTGGTCCATTCCAGAATACGGTCTTAGCTTTGCTAATTTCTTCAGAATATAAAGCAATGGTCTTTGGACCAATGTCCATACCTTCAAAGCCATCTAAAACGTTGCGTCCTTCGGTAACAACGATTTCGGTTGGATTATCGAAAGAATTAGCAACGACGAAGTCGACTGGAAGCATAATGCGTCCGTTTGCTTCTTCATAACAACGTTTAGCATAATCGAGTTGATCCATTTCACATGGGGAAACACCGATTTCATATCCTAAAGCTTTTAAGAAGGTGTATGCCATCGCACCACCAATTAAAATCTTATCGCACTTCTTGAGTAAGCTTTCGATAACTTTAATCTTATCAGAAACTTTAAATCCACCTAAGATAGCGATATATGGACGATCTTTGCAATCAACGACTTTAGCTAAGTTGTTGACTTCTTTTTCGACTAAATAACCGATAGCGACTTCTTTACCTTCGGCTTTTAAAATTTCAGGAACGCCATAGGTAGAAGCGTGAGCACGGTGCGCGGAACCGAAAGCATCCATAACGAAGGCATCGGCTAAAGAAGCCCATTCCTTGGCTAATTCCGGATCATTTTTGGTTTCGCCTTTTTCATAACGGGTGTTTTGGACTAATAAAACATCGCCATTATTTAATTTTTCAACTGCTTCCTTTAATGTTGCTCCACGAGTTTCTGGGCAGAAAGCAACATTTTTATTTAATAATTCGCCTAAGCGAACTGCGACTGGAGCTAAGTTGTTTTTCTTTTTGTTTTCTTCACATTTCACTGGATCTTTGTGATCGACTTTGCCTAAGTGAGACATTAAGACCACTTTAGCACCTTTGGAAATGAGTTCTTGAATGGTAGGAAGAGCGGCACGAATTCTGTTGTCATCACGAATGGCTCCATCTTTTAATGGGACATTGAAATCACAACGGACTAAAACGACTTTTCCTTCGACATTTAATTCATTGACTTTTTTCATAGTTTTATTTCTCCTTTTTGGTCAAGAAAATAGGCGCCTAAACTAGGCGCCTATAAATGAGTTTAGTAAACGCCTAGGCCTTAGCAAAAGCTTTTGCTAAACGAACGAATTGGCAGGTGTAGGAATTTTCATTATCGTACCAAGCGACGACTTGGACATGGTATAAACCATCACTGATTTTGGTAACCATGGTTTGGGTAGCGTCGAATAAGGAACCATAAGTAATTCCAACGATATCAGAGGAAACAAGAAGTTCTTCTGTATAGCCAAAGGATGGGCTAGATTTTGCTTTCATAGCAGCGTTAACGTCTGCAACTGTTAAATTGTCGGCTTTAACAACAGCGACAAGAATGGTGGTAGAACCAGTTGGCACTGGAACACGTTGTGCAGAACCGATTAATTTTCCGTTTAATTCTGGAATGACTAAGCCGATAGCTTTAGCAGCACCAGTGGAGTTAGGAACGATGTTAACAGCAGCAGCTCTTGCTCTACGTAAATCGCCTTTTCTGTGTGGTCCGTCTAAAACCATTTGGTCACCGGTGTAAGCATGAACAGTGGTCATGATACCGGATTGAATTGGTGCTAAGTCATTTAATGCTTTCGCCATTGGGGCTAAGCAGTTGGTGGTACAAGAAGCAGCAGAAATAACGACATCTTCATCGGTTAAAGTACCTTCGTTAACACCATAAACGATGGTCTTTAAATCTTTTCCTGCTGGAGCAGAAATAATTACTTTCTTTGCACCGGCTTCGATATGGGCCATGGATTTTTCTTTGGAGCAATAGAAACCTGTACATTCTAATACGACATCGACGTCTAATTCTCCCCATGGGCAGTTTCTTGCATCTTTTTCAGCATAGATTCTGATCTTCTTACCATCGACGGCAATCCAACCTTCTTCAGCGCCTTCTTCAGAGCAAGTAACTTTATCTGCTAAGGCATAACGACCTTGTGCAGAATCGTACTTTAATAAATGAGCCAACATCTTTGGGCTCGTAAGATCGTTGATAGCAACGACTTCATAGCCATCAGCGCCGAACATTTGTCTAAATGCAAGACGACCGATACGGCCAAAACCATTAATAGCAACTTTAACTGACATATTTAATGTCCTCCTTTTTTTCTAGTTTGCTTACGCTCTATATTATAATACATTTTTCATATTTTTGTAGTGTTTTTAATGCATTTTTTCTTTATAAAAGAAAGAAAAGGCCTCAAAGAGAAGACCTTTTCATTTTTTCTAAATGTAAACTTTGAAAATAAGCGCTTACATAATGCTTTTCTTTTACTTTTCAAATTCTTTAATTTCTTGATTCACTTGTTCTAAATCTAATTCCGTTTCTATTGCATCAATGGATTTGAAACCCAAAACGTATTTTTCCCAAGGTTTGGTGATAATCAAAGCCGCAATAAATTGCCCTAAAGCAAGGATGTAGAAAATAGCTTCCAAAATTGCCCAAGTTTTCAATCTTGAATTACTATATCCCAGGAAAGTGAAAAAACGTACCATAATGATACCTGTACGAATGAACAAATCAAAGATGGCAAATGAAATAAAGATGGTGAGGAAACGAACACTCCATGCTCTTGCTTTTTTACTTAGCATACACGCTCCTACGCCGATACCAACAAGCGTAATGAACATCTGCTCGTTAAAAATTTTAGCAAAAAAGTTCGTAAAAAAAACATTCCATTCATCAATGCACATCATAGGATAAATGATAACTTCAAAAAGCATGAGAACAACAATTACGAGTAGATAGGAAAAATACAATAATTGATTTTTATTTTTCATTGAAAAAGCCTCCCATTTCTATATTAAGCATATCCTTTTATTTTATTCTTTGCAACAAAACCTTTTTCCCTCCAACTCATGTCGTTATTTTATGAATAAAAAAACTTTTTTTGACTATCCTTTTATTAGAAAGGTGTGATGAAAATGCCAGTAATTCCTATGATTACCAAAGAGCAATTTGGAGGAAGAACCAGTATGGATTTATTCTCCATGTTGTTAGAAGAAAGAATTATTATGTTATGTGGAGAAATTAATCAAGATATGGCTTCTTTATTAGTTTCTGAAATATTATATTTAAGTGCCAAAGATGAAAAAACGCCGATTACAATTTACATTCACTCTCCTGGTGGCGCGGTCCACGCAGGTCTAGCGATATTTGATATTATGAAAAAAGTTCCTAATCCCATTATTACCATTGGTATGGGACTCTGTGCTTCCATGGCCGCTTTTTTATTAGCGTCTGGAGATAAGCGATATGCTTTAGAAAATACCGAAATTATGATCCACCAACCATTAGGAGGAAGCGAAGGTCAAGTGAGCGATATGGAAATTACGATTAAGCGACTCATCTATTTGAAAGAAAAACTCAATAAAATACTGGCGAAAGCTACAAAAAAAGATCTGAACCAAATTAACATGGATACAGATCGTGATTATTTTTTAAGCGCTGAAGAAGCAAAAGACTATGGCTTGATTGATGAAGTGCTTTATTCTTCAAAGGGTTGAATTCCCTTAAAAAGAAATTCCATTGTAATGGATAGTGCTTCTGCAATACGAGATAAAATTTCAACCGACGGATTTCTTCTTCCATTTTCTAAGTCACTAATATAATTTTTGTTCACCTGGGCATAAAAGGCTAAGTCCTCTTGTGTCCACTTTTTTTGCTTTCTTAAATAAGCAATACGCATACCTAATTGTTGTTGAATATTCATGATTGAGATCCTCGATATTTTTCCGCTAATTCATGAATCGCGCGGAATAAATGATTAATGGAAGATTTAGAAACAAATTTTTCGATTTCTTCTTGTAATAATTCCGCTAATTCTTGCATTGAAGCATCTTCGTTTTCTCTTCTTAATAAACATAAAATTTTCATCTTTTCATTTTGAATATTACTAATACCTAAACTTCTATCAATGATTTCAATATCCTCTAATTGTTTTTTAGCCGAAGAAGTTGTCTTTTGATAATTAGCGTAAGTACAGATTTGCAAACGATTGTCGTTATTAACAAAGTCTCTTTCTACACGTACTTCCTCAAAAGTCAAACATGAATTAGACGCTCCAATATAAGCAATAAAATTAACGATTTGATCCGATTTTTTAATATAGACAACAAAATGATTCCGTCTAGTAATCATTTTAGCCTTAAACTGCATGGTTTTAATTTTTTCAAGGAGCTTTAAAATATACTTAGCCATCTCTTCATTTAAAAAAGCCATTTCTAAATGATAATTGGAACTTTGAGGCGCATTACAAGAACCACCGGCTAAAAACGCACCGGCTAAAAAGTTACGAACTATATTATCTTTTCTTACAAAGGATTTATCCGCTTGTTTATCCCATAAAGAAATCTCTAAATCTTCTAGAATCATATCCGCTTTTTCTTCGATTTTTAACGTAAAACAAGTCTTCTTATCAAAGCGAATTTTTCTACGATACGCAATGCTTGGCGTCACTTGATATCTTTCTTGAATGAGTAAATAAAAATACTTAATTACTTTTGCATTTTCATTTTCTAAAATCAAAATGGTGTGTTTATTTTGAATTAAAACACGCCCATTCATCGCGCAAAAAGCGGATAAAATCGCTCTTTTTTCTTCGTCTTCTCTCGGAAGAGATACAAGTTCTTCTTTAATTTCTTGTGTAAATGAAAGAGTGGGTTCATTCATTTATATCTCTCCCTTCTTTTTTGTTTATTTTATCATAGATTTAAAAAGCGCGAAATGTTTTTATAGCAAACCGCGTCAATTTCCTCCTTAGACCATCCTCTTTCTTGCATTCTTAAGATAATTTTAAATATGTCTTGATGTGATCTTACTTCTTTTATTGTCGTAGGAACATCCGATAAATAATCGTCAAAATCAAAGCCAAAACATGGAACTTGAATGCCTACTAAATCACGAATATGTTCTAAATGATCGATATACGTATCAATATTTTCTTTACCACCTACAAAAGGAGCGTAGGCATTGATGCCTATCACACCTCTTCTTTTCGCAATCGCTAAGATTTGGGCATCGGTTAAATTTCGAACATGTTGAGAAAGGGAAAAACAATTCGAATGCGACGCAAAAACTTTTCCTTTAAAAAGTGCGATAGCGTCCCAAAATGATTTTTCGTTTAAATGGGATAAGTCTAAAATGAATCCTTCTTCTCCCATTCGTTTTAAAAGCTTTTTCCCTGCACTCGTGAGCCCATGTTGAGGATTTCCTAACGCGCCCGTCGCCCACTTATTTTCATCGTTCCAAGTGAGCATTAAAGAACGTATACCTACATTTTTTAATTTTTCTAAATCATCTATACTTTTCATAGGGCCTAAGCCTTCGATTCCTAAAAGACATAAAGGCGGTAAGTCTTTTTTTAATTGACTTATTTTTTCTAAAATAAAAAGAAAAGAATCATAGGATTCTGTGCCCTTAAAATAATAATTCAATATTCCATAATATTCTTTAGGCCAGGATTCTAATAAATTCTTTTCTGGATAATGTATGATTCCAAATAAAGCATCGCTATGTGCATCAAAAATCATTTTCTTTCATGTATTGGATAGCGCTCATGGCGGCAATCGCCCCATCGCTTGTGGCGGTTACAATTTGTCTTAAATCTTTCTTTATCACATCGCCAGCGGCCAATAAGCCAGGGATGCTTGTTTTTTTATTGGCGTCTACCTCAATATATCCTTTCTCATCTAATATATGTAAGGAAGAAAGAAATGTTGTATTCGCCTCTTGTCCAATATAAGGAAATAACGCTTGTACTTTTAATTTGATTTTTTCTTTGGTGACTTGATTTTCAATGATAACGCCTTCAAGTTTTTCTTCTCCAAGTAACTCTACAACTTGAGAATTCATAAAGGTTATGATATTTGATTTTTTTACTCTACTTTGTAAAACTTCATCCGCTCTAAAAGTGTCTCTACGATGAATTAACGTAACCGAAGAACAGAAAGTAGATAAATATAAAGCTTCTTCTAAAGCGGCATTTCCGCCACCGATAACAACGACATCTTTATTTTTATATAAAGGTCCGTCGCAAACCGCACAATATGAGATGCCTCGATTTTCTAATTGTTTTGCTTTTAAAACTTCTAATTTTCTTTCTTTCGTCCCAGTGGCGATAATCACGGCATAATAATGATACGTTTTATCCTCTACTTGAACGACAAATTCATTTTCTTGTTGTGTAATTAAAAGAACTTGGTCGTTTATATAATTTACCATATCATCTTGCATTTGCTCATAAAAATGCATGGCTAAATCAGGTCCTGTAATAGAAGTAAAGCCTGGATAGTTTTCAACCGTTGCGGTTAAATTTACTTTTCCTCCTGGCATTAATTCTTCAAAGACGTCTACAAAGTAACCCGCTCTTGCTAAATAAATACAAGCGGTAATTCCACTCGGCCCTGCGCCGATGACAGCAACCGTATTCTTTTTATTTTTCTCCATGCGTTAAAATCACCTCAACCAATTCTTTCCAAGTTGAAACATAATAAGTCGGTGTGACATTAGGTAGCTTTCCACGGATATTCCAAGATACCATTGCCACATCTAAAGCGGCGTTTTTAGCGGCTAAAAAATCGCCAACACCATCTCCTACAAATAGTGTATCCTTTTTTTCAGCATGGAAGAACTCTAATGCTCTTTCAATTCCTTCGGTATCGGGTTTTGGCTTAATAACATCATCCCATGCAATGAGAAGATCAACATAAGGAGTTAAACCTAAATTATTTAAAGTTCTTAAAGAAGGATCCCGCATTTTAGAAGTAATTACACCAATACGAATGCCATGCTCTTTTAATACTTGAAGTCCTTCAAAAGTCCCAGGATAGGTTTCGACAAAGGTTTGATAAAGTGGAAGACTAAAGGCCTTAAAATCTTTCACCAATTCATCCGCATTATAGGAAGGAAAATACTTTTCAAACGTTTCTTTTAATGTTGGTCCAGAAAAAGACGCGAGTAAACGAAAAGGCACTTTCTCGCCAGGTTTGTATTTCCGATAAAAACGTAAAAATCCTTCGACCACTAATAAATCGGTATCCGCTAATGTTCCATCTAAATCAAATAAAATATACTTATACATACTCTTTCTCTTTACTCATCCACAAAGTCTTTCCATTAAAAATAAAATATAAATCAATTATCCATCCAATTACACTTCCAAAAATAATCCATGCAAAGCCAGAATAATAATGACCTTTCACAAATCGATAGAAACCATAATAGAACCCATTAATAATTGGAAGTGACATTAAAATTTTAAAAGCTTTAGATTGATTATCCATTTTTTCTGCTATCGCTTTTCTTTTTTCCACAAACGAAGTGTCTAATTGCGGATTCTTTTTTCGAACATACGCAATGATATGAGTAACTAATAATAAGCCTACGCCAAGAAGAATAAACACTAAAGACATTTGTCCTGATGTTCCCATAATATACTCTGCATCACGGAGTGGTTCTAAAATATAACGCACTGTGCCATACCAAATCAAATAACTATAAGCTTGAGAACCTGGAACAGCCCATTTTTTTAATAATCCACCTACAACATAAGTGATTAAGAAATAACCTAAAATATTTAAAAGAGCTTCTACTAAGAAAAGGGGTACGACAAAATGTCCTAAACCATCCATATATTGATTCACAATAATTTGTGGTAAGAACCACCAGTTACTCGCATCTGCCGAAGCGCCATACACTTCAATGTTAGTAAAATTACCTAAACGACCAATGGCTTGGGCAATTAAAATACCTGGAATTGCTGCATCAATCACTTTCATTGAAGAAATTTCTTTCTTCATTTCGGTTAAAATCCAAATGCCCACAAAAGCACCTAAAAGAACGCCACCTTGTATGGCTAAACCACCACTACGAACATCAAAAATTGCTTTTATTGTATGATTATTAGCTAAGGATCGATTCCATTCAGAAATGACCCACCATGCTCTAGCGCCCACAAGTCCCATAGGGAAAGCAATATAGAAAATCTTTTCTAAGAAATCTCTTCTTTCACCCATTTTATGAATCTTATTCGATGCGATTAATAAAGCAATTAAAGCACCTGTTAAAATAAATAAAGCATAAAAAGCAATGGTTGGACGTTCAGCATTTAAAGGGAATCCTTTTGGAAGAGGTGTTTTAATTACTGCATCCATTTGATAAACCATTAAAATACTAAATACAGTGGTTACTCCAATAGCAATCTTACGACCGATTTGGAAAAATTTACTTTCTTGATAATCAGGAAACTTCACAATATATTCATGGGCAAAAATCAAAATTGCCGCTGATTCTAAAGCATAGAGAAGGAAAGTATAGAATAAGAACGCTCTTAGAGAAATACTAATAAAGGTTGTACCTTTTATTAATCCATAAATACTTGTAACTAAGATAAATACAACTTGAACTACACTACCAATAATTGAAGCAAGTTTTGTTCTTTTTTCGGTTGTTTCATGGAGACCTTTTTCTTTCCACATCACGCGAAATATATATTCTATCATAGGAAATAGAAACGCTAATAATGTCCAAAGAATTGAAACATAATCACTATGTTCTTTGACTTCTACTTTCTCTTTTTGTTCTTCTTCCATAATTTTCGACTCCTTTTTATGACTATAAACTATCACTTTCTAAAAGAAAGTGCAACCCTAACACAAGCCTCTTCTTTTACGGTCTTTTAATAAAACGTCTTTTAAGAATCTACCGGTATAAGAAATTTCACATTTTGCAATTTGCTCAGGTGTTCCAGTGGCTACAATCGTGCCGCCACGATCTCCGCCTTCAGGGCCAATATCAATAATGTAATCGGCTACTTTAATAACGTCTAAATTATGCTCAATAACTAATACAGTATCGCCGTGATTGACAATCGATTGTAAAACATCCAATAAACGAGCAATATCATCGACATGTAAACCCGTGGTTGGCTCATCTAAAATATAAAGAGTATGTCCCGTTGGCTTTCTTTGTAATTCATACGCTAATTTTACACGTTGCGCTTCTCCGCCCGATAACGTAGTGGCACTTTGTCCTAATTTTACATAACCTAAACCGATATCATTAAGAATGCGAAGTTTACGAGCAAGTGATGGTGTGTTTTCAAAGAATACCATGGCATCTTCAATGGTCATTTCTAAGACATCATAAATATTCTTTCCTTTATAGGTCGCCATCAAAGTTTCTTCGTTATAACGCGTTCCTCCACATTGGTCACATTTTACATAAACATCGGGTAAGAAGTTCATGGGAATACGAATGACGCCGCAACCTTGACATTTTTCACAGCGTCCACCTTTCACATTAAATGAAAATCTTCCTTTATCAAATCCTCTTGCTCTAGCTTCCACGGTATTAGCAAAGATGTCACGAATTTCATCAAAAGCGCCCGTATAAGTGGCAGGATTACTTCTTGGCGTTTTGCCAATCGGTTCTTGCGAAACATTAATCACTTTATCAATAAAGTCCATGCCTAAAATTTCATCATGATCACCGGGAATTAAATCCATACGGTTTGATAGTTTTTGCGCTAATGACTTATATAAAATTTCAGTGACTAAAGAAGATTTTCCTGATCCAGAAACACCAGTAACACATATAAAGGTACCTAATGGGAATTTCACATCAATATTCTTTAAGTTGTTACATCGCGCGCCTTTTACTTCTAAATAATATCCATTTCCTTTTAAACGAGATAATGGTACTGGAATAAACTTTTTACCGGATAAATATTGTCCCGTAATAGAACGGGGTTCGTTTTCAATATCTTCAATCGTACCACTTGCCACGATTTCACCACCATGAACACCAGCGCCTGGACCAATATCGACTAAGAAATCACAAGCGCGCATGGTATCTTCATCGTGTTCAACAACGATTAAGGTGTTACCTAAATCGCGCATTTCTTTTAAAGTTTCAATCAATTTTTCGTTATCTCTTTGGTGTAAACCAATGGAAGGTTCGTCTAAAACGTACAAAACCCCACTTAATTTAGAGCCAATCTGCGTAGCTAAACGAATTCTTTGCGCCTCTCCACCCGAAAGTGTCATGGCCATTCTAGATAGAGTTAGATAATCTAATCCTACATTATTTAAGAACGTTAAGCGAGCGCGCACTTCTTTAAAGATCATCCTGGCAATTTCTTGTTCATTGGGTGTCAATTCAAGTTGATCTAAAAATTTCAATAGATCAACAACGGATAACTTCGTCATTTCATAAATGTTGAGTCCACCAATACGAACGGATAATACTTGTTCATTTAATCGAGCGCCATGACAAGTTTCACATTCTTTATCACGCATAAAAGATTCATACCAATCACGCATCATTGGACTATCGGTATTTTGATATAATCGTTCAATCTTCGTTTTAGGCCCTTCAATAAAGCCCCGACGATGGACAACATTACCAGAACTGCTTTTAATGGTATAAAAATGTTCTTTTGGGGAACCAATTAAAACAATATCTTGTTGTTCTTTAGTTAGTTTGCGATAAGGAATATCCATCGGAATTTCATAGGTTTTACATAAATAAACAAAATCTTGCCAGTCTAAATTGCTTGTTCCACATATATTTTTATAAAACGCAATAGCGCCTTGATTTAAACTTAAGTTTTTATTCGGCACTAATAAGTCAGGATCTACTTCTCTTTTAATACCTAATCCGTTACATTCGGGACAGCAGCCCATTGGTGAGTTAAAGGAGAATAATCTTGGCTCTAATTTCGGTACAGAAAAGCCACATTCTGGACAAGAATGGTGTTCACTAAATAGACGTTCTTTATCGCCATAAAGGATGATAACATAGCCATGCCCCCAGTCTAAAGCCAGTTCTAAAGCTTCATAAATACGACTTCTTGCTTCTTCTTTTAAAATAATACGGTCCACAACAATTTCAATGCTATGCTTTTTATTCTTTTCTAAAGCAGGCACTTCATCAATACGAGAAATGACACCATCTACTCGTACTCTTTCAAAACCTTGTTGTTTGATTTTCGCTAATGTATCTTTATGGGTTCCTTTTTCATGTTTCACAACGGGCGCTAAAATTTGTAAGCGCGTATTGCTTTCCATTTGAAAAATGAAATCCATCATTTGTTTGGGAGTAAATGCCTCAATCGGTTCATGGTGAATGGGACAATAAGGTACCCCAATTCTTGCATATAAAAGACGTAAATAGTCATAAATTTCCGTTACAGTTCCTACCGTAGAACGCGGATTATGAGACGTTGTTTTTTGATCAATAGCAATAGCTGGAGAAAGTCCTTCAATGGAATCAACATCGGGCTTTTCAAAGCTACCTAAAAACATACGTGCATAGCTACTCAATGATTCTACATATCTTCTTTGCCCTTCATTATAAATCGTATCAAACGCTAAGGTCGATTTACCTGAGCCCGATAATCCTGTAAACACAATAAAAGCGTCTTTTGGTAACTCTAAATAAACATCTTTTAAGTTATTCTCTCTTGCGCCTTTAATAATAATTTTCTTGTTAATACTCATAAAACATCACCCACTAACACTTTATTTTACCCTATATTTTAATGTTTAGAAATATCTAATGAAGATATTTTTTAGAAAAAGGATCTCATTCATTATTCCATAAGAAAACGCATATTTTTTTTGATATTGATAATCAATCTTATCTTTTATTTAAGGTAAGAAAAAAACCGTAGCTACGCACCACGGTCATAAACAAAAATGTTTATTTGCTCATCTTAACGATGATCTGGTGTAATCAGGGATTTCCGCAATCCGGCATACACCAACTTTCAACTTACTTATAGTATATTCTATTTTTTAAAAAAGTAAATGTTTTTTTCTTATTAGTAAACCAAATGAAGTTTAAAAAAAAACTGCCCCTTGCTAATTAACAAGAGACAGTTAAATTTTATTTAGAAATCAATTAGTCCGCTAAACGTTTGAATTGGTTCCAACGCATTCTTGCGTATTCTCTGGACTTGTCAAGTAATTCTTGAGCATGTTCTGGGTTGACCTTTGGTAATTGAGAGAAACGAGTTTCACCCATTACGAAGTCATGGAACTTATCAAAGTCTGGTTCTTTGCAGTCTAATTGCATTGGGTTCTTTCCAGCCTTTTCAAGACGTGGGTCATAACGGAAGATTGGGAAGTAACCACATTCAACAGCAGCTTTTTCAACTCTCATTGCGTTGCTTAAGCCACCCTTAATACCATGGTTGGCACATGGGGCATAGCAGATAATGAGGGATGGTCCATCATAGCTTTCTGCTTCTTTCATAGCTTTAATCGCTTGCATTGGGTTAGCGCCTAAGGAGACTTGAGCTACATAGACGTGTCCATAAGCAATGGCCATCATAGCAAGGTTCTTCTTCGCGGTCTTTTTACCAGAAGCGGTAAATTTAGCGATAGAACCTGTTTGAGAAGATTTAGAAGATTGACCACCAGTGTTGGAGTAAACTTCGGTATCTAAGACAAGGATGTTAACGTCTTCTTCATTGGCTAAAACGTGATCAACACCGCCGTAACCAATATCGTAAGACCAACCATCACCACCGACAATCCATACAGACTTGTCGAGAAGGTCTCTTTCATAGACTAATGCTTCTTTAGCCGCTTCATTTTTGGTTGCTTTTAAAGCTGCGACTAAATCTTTGACCATGCCACGAATGAGATCACGATTCTTGAAGTTAGCTAACCAAGTTTCCATTAAGGTCTTGAGTTCAGGTTCAACTTCATCTTTCGTTGCTTCAAAGATACGGATAATTTGAGAAAGTTTATAATCGGAGGCAACACGCATACCATAACCGAATTCAGCGTTATCTTCGAATAAGGAGTTTGCCCAAGCAATACCTTCACCATTCTTATCGGTGCAGAATGGAGTTAATGGGGTAGAACCAGAGTAAATGGAGGAACAACCTGTAGCGTTAGCAATCATCATATCGCGACCAAATAATTGAGAGGCTAAACGATAATATGGAGTTTCACCACAGCCTGCACAAGCACCAGATACTTCGGTATATGGCATTAAGAATGCCGCACCCTTAACGGAGGTCACTGGGAACTTATCTGCTTTGTATTCAACGTGTTTATATAAGTAAGTAGCAGCTTCTTCTTGATCAAATTGAGATTTAGCTTCAACCATTTCAAGCGCTTTAACGCCACCCTTACCTGGGCATTGCATCATACATAATCCGCAGCCAACACAGTTTCTTGGAGAAACTTGTAAACGGAACTTCATTCCTTTTACGGTTGGTCCAATGGCATCAAGAACATCATCTTTTGCAATGGCTGGCATATGTGCCATTTCTTCTTCGGTTAATAAGAACGGACGAATCGTTGCGTGTGGGCAAACGAAGGCACATTGGTTACATTGAATACAGTTTTCTTTATGCCATAATGGGACACGGTCAGCGATAGAACGTTGTTCACGATAAGTGATATTTGGTCTCATGGTACCATCAAGTAATTCGTATTCGGTGAACTTACTGACTGGTAAGGTATCACCATCAAGAGAACCAACGATGCTCACATAAGAATCAAAGTAATCATCACCGGTCATATGACGTTCACGGACAGCACTTAAAGAAGCCCATTCTGGATCCACTTTGATTTCACGTAAGCCTTCAGCACCAGCATCGATAGCGCGGTAGTTCATTTCAACAACTTCGTCGCCTTTCTTCGCATAGCTCTTATAGGCAAATTTCTTCATCCACTTCACTGCTTCTTCATATGGCATAATGCCTTGGTTCAAATAGAAGAAGGAAGCTTGTAAGGTGGTATTGGTGTGGCGTCCCATACCAATCTTAGCGGCGATTTCATTGGCGTTAATGACATAGAAACGTGCATGTTTTTCCGCTAATTGACGTTTGACACGATTTGGAAGAACTTTGATTAATTCTTCGTCGGTCATGTCGGTATTTAATAAGAAGGTTCCGCCTTCCTTTAAGTTCTTGATCATATCAAATTTGAAGAGATATGTATCTAAGGAACAAGAAATGAAGTCAGCATTTTCAACGTAGTAGGTTGAATGAATTGGTGAATGTCCGAAACGTAAGTGAGAACGAGTAACACCACCAGCTTTACGGGAGTCATAAGCAAAGTAAGCTTGCGCATATTGGTGAGTTGCATCACCAATAATCTTAATCGAACTCTTGTTAGCGGAAACGGTACCATCAGAGCCTAAACCATAGAATAAGCAAGAGGTATAGTGTCCTTGAATGTGGAAGTTATCATCCACTGGGATGGATAAATGCGTGACATCATCATTGATACCCACAGTGAAGTTGGTCCATGGGTGATCAGAATCTAAGAAGTCATAAACAGCCTTCATGTGCTTTGGTTGAGTATCTTTGCTGGATAAACCATAACGGCCACCAACGAGGACATCCATCTTACGGCCCATTTGTTCTAAGGCAGCGACAACATCAAGATATAATGGTTCGCCCATTGCACCCATTTCTTTTGTACGGTCTAAAACAGCAATCTTCTTCACTGTTTCAGGAATCACACTAACAAGGTGCTTTGCACTGAATGGACGATATAAGTGAACTTTAACTAAACCAACTTTTTCACCTTTAGCCATTAAAGCATCGATGACTTCGGTACAAGTTTCGGTAACTGAACCCATAGCGATAATGACTTTGGTAGCGTCTTTAGCACCATAATAGGTGAAAGGTGCATAGTTACGACCCGTTAATCTAGAAGCTTCACGTAAATAGTGATCAGCGATTTCTACAACTTTTTCATAGTGTGCATTTTGTGCTTCACGACCTTGGAAATAAATATCATCGTTTTCAGCACCACCACGAGTCACTGGATTAGTGTGTGGGTTTAATGCACGGGCACGGAAGGCTTCAACAGCATCCATGTCTAATAATTTTTTCCATTCTTCATCATCGACGAATTCAACGTTTTGAATTTCGTGGGATGTACGGAATCCATCAAAGAAATGGCAAATTGGAGCGCTAGATTCAATTGCAATTAAGTGAGCAACTGGGGCTAAATCAGCGATTTCTTGAACGGAGTGTGAACAAAGCATTGTAATGCCTGTTTGACGAATGGCATAAACATCTTGGTGATCACCAAAGATGGATAAAGAACGTGTAGCTAAGGAACGAGCCGAGACATGTAAAACGGCTGGTAACAATTCGCCTACCCATTTGTAGATATTTGGAATCATCAATAATAAGCCTTGTGATGCGGTATAGGTTGTTGCAAGTGCGCCACCTTGTAAGGCACCATGCACTGTACCAGAAGCACCAGCTTCGGATTGCATTTCAACAACTTTAACAGTATTGCCGAAGAAATTTTTCTTACCTTGAGATGCATAGACATCAACAAGTTCCGCCATCGGCGAAGACGGAGTAATTGGATAAATACCCGCAACTTCTGTGAAATTATAAGAAGCTAGGGCCGCAGCGGTATTACCATCTACGGATAAAAGTGTTTTTTTAGTTTCCATAATTACCTCCATGTAAAACCAATGTTAAGTATACTATACTTAACAAGAATTTGCACTAATCTATGAAAAAAAAGATAAGTTTTCATGAAAAAAAAGTCGACGAATCGACTTTATTTTTTCTTTGCTTTTTTTCTTTCTTTTTCTTCTAAGATAATTAACTTTTTTAAAAGCTTTAAATCCTTATCGCTTAATGTAGCATTTTTATCCACTAATCCACCAGTTGTCATCTTTTCATAAATGAAAGAAGAGATGGATTCATAGTGGCTAATTTCTTTTTTGGTAATACGAATTGGTTTATTTATCTTCGGTGTTTCTTCTTCTAAAACTACCAATTCTTTTTCTAATTGAGGAAGCAAATCTTTCACATTATAATTCATATCCATGGGAATCATGGGATCAAAATAAGAAAGATAATCAGCAATGACTTCAGGATAGATACCAATATAATTAGACAAATCTTCACAGGTCATTACTTTTTTCTTTTCCTTTTTCATAGCGGAAATATATTTTTTTAACATGGTTTTATTAAGTTTCTTCATATATTTCAACCTCCTTCTTTATTGTAACGAACATTGTTTTTATCTTCAAGGGGATAATCTTCATTATCAATTTCATATCTTGAATTAATGGGGATGATGAAAATGCGTGCTTATATAGAAATTAATGGTAATGCTTTAGAAAATAATTATTTGGCGATTAAAAAAGAAACGGGCAAAGATGTAATTGCCGTGATTAAAAGTAACGCTTATGGGCATGGTTTAATTGAATGCGCAAGAATATTAGCCAAAAATAAAGTACCCATGTTTGCGGTCGCTACAATAGAAGAAGCCATTGCTATAAGAAAAAGTTTAATTTTTACCCCCATTCTACTTTTAGGTCCTTGTTTAGATTATCGAATTTTATCTTCCTATAAAATCACTGCTCTTATTTTAGGTGAAAATCATTTACAAAAGTTACTAAAATCTCCCTATCCTATTCAAGTTCATATCATGCTTGACTTAGGAATGAACCGTGAAGGCATTACTTTAGAACAATTAGACTCTGTAATAGAAAGAATCTATAAATCTAAACTACAATTAAAAGGCCTCTGTACCCATTATTCCTCTTTAGCTAACTATGAAGTAGTTCATGAAGCATTTCATCAATTACAAACGAAATACGCTAGTATGCATCTAGTTTTCCATTCAAGTGCAACTTCTACTTATTTAAGTAATCATGACGATAATCACTTTTTTCGTATCGGTTTAGCGCTTTATGGATTAGATGAAAAACATACGCCTGTTCTCTCTTTAAAAGCACCGATCATTCGTAAAAAGTTTGTGCAACAAGGAGAAAAGGTAGGTTATGATGAAATGGGAGTTGTGGCGGAAGATGGATATATTTATACCATTGGCTTAGGTTACGCCGATGGATGGCCGAGAAATTATCGTACTTCTGCTTATTTAGGCAGTACTCAACTTCAACAAATAGGGCAAACTTGTATGGATTATTTAATGTTATTTTCTAAAGAAAACATTGATGAAAACTCTATATTAACTATCATCGGAGAAAAGAAAACCGTTAAAATGATAGCGGAAGAACAAAACACAATTCCTTATGAAGTAACAACTCGATTAAGTATGCGTTTAAAAAGAAAAACAATATATATAAAATAAAAAAAGTACTTTTCAGTACCCACATCAATCTTATAAAAGCGGACGTTACGTCCATATATATCCACTGAATTATGGATTATGAAGGTCATACTTTGTTTTAAAAAAAGCATAATTTGATTCAAATCATAATTCAGACATAAGCAGATGGTGAACCGTATAGGATTCGAACCTATGACCCATTGATTAAGAGTCAATTGCTCTACCAGCTGAGCTAACGGTCCAAGTGCTTATATATATTATCATGTTCAACTTTGATAATCAAGTTAATTTTTTAATTTCTTTTTTTATAATTTTGCTTCGTTTAGCCCATCAATAAAGAAAAAAGGAAATGATTTATTTTTCATTTCCCTTATATCCATCTTTTACATGGCCATTTTTATAATCCCAATAAGGATCGGTTTCACCATATTTACCATTAATATCGCCATGAATGCCTAATTGTTTCTTTTCTGCATAAAGCATTGCATTATATAAATAACTTGTATAGGAAACCCCTTTATACATCATGATATCATTAGATCCAAAAGCCACTTCACTATAGCCTCTTTTAACGACCTCAAAATTAACTAGTTTTTCATCTGCCCATACCCATGCTAAAACACGAGAGAAGGTATCTTTAATTGCTCCATTAATCGTAGTTTGAACTTTCAATTCAAGAGCAGATCTTAAAATACGATTGGTATAGTTTTTTGCTACAATGCCAAAACGCTGAATATTGCCTTCATAACTTTCAGGTGTATCAATGTTTTGATAACGAGCTTTAGTTCCTTGCTCAATCTCTAATTTTGTAATTTCATCAACATCGGAATATGTAAATCCAGTGGTATCTCCATCAACGTAATAAGCAACAGTAACACCCATCACACCTCCGCCGCCTAGATATTGTCCATTTTCTTGTTGAACAGAAAAAGGTGCATTCAAATCTTTTTCTTCTAACCTTGGTCCTAAAAGGAGTTCTTCTTCTGTAACGGAGGCCTCAATTGTGCCTAAATAAGAAAATTCATCGGTGTTATAGCGAATCCAATCATATTCATCAAAGGTCTTACGAGCAAATAAGAATTCTTTCTTTCGCGTCAATGTTCGATCAGTAGCGTAATCAATGCCAAAGGAATTCCAAGTTCCTACAAGATCAATTCTTTTATTTTCCTTTTTTAACGCTAAAGGCTGTTTACCATTATAAAGAATATTATTGCTTTCTAAGCCAATAAAAATGAACCCATTAGCTTTAGCTTTTAACTCATCAGAAACTGCGTCTTTATGTACAAAAACAAAAGTTTCTTTTGCTTTTACTACACCGCTTAAACGAATATCGGATGAAATTTCTTCAGAAAATTGAATACACAAGCTATACGCATTTAAATCAATTCCTTTATCCGTATTATTATATAGTTCGACCGCTAAATCTTTTCTTTCCGTTCCATCTACGACTTCCGATATCATTAATGAGTTGGCATTTCCTTGTTGACTTGAATTACAGCCAACTAAAGTTACTGTTGATAGAATAAAAAGGGGTAAAAAAAAGAGTTTCATTGTTTTTTTCATAAGACTTTCACCTCGTTATTATTGTAACACGCTACTACATTTTTTTCCATGAAAAAAAGGAATGCCCTTATTACGGAGCATCCCTTATTTTTAAATGGCTCTTTAAAATCTAAGGTGGAGTAATT
>FR897038.1:0-18294 GCA_000437235.1 Coprobacillus sp. CAG:826
AAAAAATATTATGTACCTATAAAATTTGCAGTCATTGCAGAAGATGGTAGAGAAGCCGCTAAAATGGTCAGAAGATTTCCAAGAGTAAAACACAACCATAAGGATGCGATATTAAGTGTGAGTAAGATTGATCATGAAAGATATCTAGAAGTAGTTGAAATGAATCAAAATGATCTTTATTTAAAATGTCATTCAAGACGAGAACAAAAATTAATTGAAAATCTTGAAGAAAGATTAGAAGAAGATTCCCACAATCAAAAAGTTAAACATGACAAACAGGCTAGATTAGATAGAGTTGCTTATAAAATTAAGAAAATTAAAATTCTAGAAAAGTTTTCTTGGGAGGATTTAGATTATGCTTATGCGTATTAATTCCATTCGATATAACAATTCCGTAGTGGATGGGCCAGGCATTAGAACTGTACTCTTTATGCAAGGTTGTGACCTTCATTGTAAAGGATGCCAAAATCAATCAACTTGGGACGTCAATAAAGGTAAAGAAATAGAAGTCAATGATTTAGTCGATGGATTAAATAAAAAAGTGTTTAATAAGAAAATCACAATATCGGGTGGGGAACCCTTGATGCAAAAAGAAGCATTAATTGAATTAGTCAGTCAATTAAATGATTTAGGATTTGATATTGTTTTATATACTGGACATCAAAAAGAAGATGTTCCTAGTATTTTAATGAAAAAAATCAAATATCTCAAAACAGGTAGTTTTATTCAAGAATTAAAGACGACGATAGATCCTTTTGTAGGTTCAAAAAATCAAGTTTTTGAGGAGATAAAATAAAAATGAAACAAATAAATAATGATAATGCTGCCAATCGCACGAGTTATGTAGGCTATGTATATGATGTTGGTGAAAAAGCATATAAAAACATAATATTAGATTCTCTCCCAAAAGAATGGTCAGACCTTCATAAAAGCGGAGCGATTCACATTCATGATTTAGATGCATATGGTTTAACTTATAATTGTCTTACATTTGATATTATTAATAACTTTCCTTATCGTGAATTTGAAGGATTCAGTGAACAAGGAAAAATCATTCACCTTTTTGAATTTATAAAAAACTTATTTACAAATTTGGGCAATGAGCAATCAGGTGGTATGGCTTTTGCAAATTTTGATAATGAGATAGCGGAAATCCTTTCAAAATTACATATTGATTATTTAAAATATAAAGAACTAATCAGTGATTCCATTGCCGAATTAATTTTGTGGTGCAATGGCAATCATTCAAGAATGGGGCAAACATCCTATTATGTAACACTTAATATTGGCTTGGCTAAAGATGAAGTGGCTAGATTTATTGCCTTTGAAGTTATTGATAGATTTTTAAAATTGGGTGATATGGTTTTTAAACCTAATATTGTATTTAAAGTTGTAAATGGAATCAATCATTACCCCAATGATCCTAATTACGATTTATTCAAACTTGCGCTTTCTTGCACAGCGAAAAAAATGATTCCTACCTATTTACTTTGTGATTGTAAAGGCGATAAAGATACCGATCCAAATAAATTATCTATCATGGGTTGTAGAACTAGAGTAGTGGATGATTTATATGGTGAAAATGGCGCATTGGGGAGAGGAAATATTACGAATATTTCAATTAACTTACCTAGACTTGCTCTTGAAATTGATAGAGATTATAAGGATTGGGATAAAGAAGCTAAATTTGATTTATTACAAAATAAATGGGATGAAATAGCTAAAATCGTAAAAGATATTTTATTAGACAGATATTATAAAGTATGCCAAAAAACCGCTGATGATTTTCCAACGAATAGTAATTATCATCTTTGGTGTAGAGACTTTAAAGGAAATTTAGAAGAAGTATTTAAACATGGCACTTTATCCATTGGATTTATTGGCTTAAGTGAAGCAATAGAAGTTATAACTGGAAGTAAATATTACGCGGATATGGACAATTACATTATGACTTTAGGCTTTGTTAAGCATATGAGAGATTATTGTGACTTCTTAAAAAATGAATACAAGCTTAATTTTTCGCTACTGGCTACAAGTGGTGAATTAATTAGTGGGAGATTCGTTGACTTTGATAAAGATTTGTTTAGGCCAAGTGTTGATATATTTTCAAAAGGTTATTATACGAATTCATTTCATATTGATGTGGATTCTAAACTACCTGGGTATAAAAAGATTCAACTTGAAGGATTGTTCCATGAAATATGTAATGGTGGATGTATTACGTACATTGAACTTGGTGAGGCGCCACTTGGAAATGAAGAATCATTAGAGGAATATATTCACATTGCTATTCAAGCAGGTGTACATTATCTTGGATTTAATTTTCCTAAGGATGTCTGTAATGATTGTGGTATGACAGGCGTGTTTGATGATTGCCCTAAATGTAAATCTCACAATATAACTAGAATTAGAAGAGTGTCAGGATATCTTGAAATTTTAGATGGATTTACTAGAGGTAAAAAGGCTGAAGAAAAAAATAGAAAGAAAAATTAGAAGGATATATTAATTACAATTAAAATAAGCATTTTAGAGATTTGACTATATTTGAGTAGTTTAAAAAATTAATTTAAAGGAGTTGAATAAAGATGAATCATATATCAATTGAGGGTATGGATGGCGTAGGTAAATCAACGGTATGTAAATTATTAGCGGAAAGATTAGGATATTTATTCGTTGAAAAACCGCTACATTATTTACTTGATGATAATGACGATGAAATTAAACAATATCAAAAAGTGGCGAAAAGAGTAAACGCTAATGCTAATAGAGATTTCACGGCTTGGTATTATGGATTAAATAATATTTATCTTTATGAAAGATTTAAAGATCAAAATATAGTAACCGATAGACATATTGTTTCTAATTATTGTTGGAGTGGTACTGAGGGTAATGATGATATTTATAATCTAATCTTAAAGAAAATTGGTAAGCCGAAATTGACTGTTATTTTATATGCCACACCAGAATCAATTCTTTCTCGTTTAAAGAAAAGAGATATTCATGATCCAGATATAGAAAAAGTTTCTAAGAGTGAAAAGGCGTATGAGAAAATGATATATTTTTGTGAAACAAAAAGACTTGAATATATGGTTATAGATACATCAAATAAAACTCCAAAAGAAACGGTGGATTTGATTTTAAAAAGAATCGAGGAGATTAAACAAAATGAATGTAGATAATTTAAGACTTGCAAAAGACATGAAATATGAAGCTCTTTATTGGGCTTTAGGCTTTGAAGAACTAGAAAAGAATACGTTCTTCAAACGTTATAACAATTTAGTGGTTAAAATTAATTCTGAGTTAGGACTTGTCGATTTTGAAAATAAATTATCTATTGTTAATGGCGATAGTTTTAAATTGGATACACACAAATCATTTGTTATTCTTGAATGTATAGATAAATTATTATCTATGGGTTATTCAATATCAGAAATCATCTTAGATTTAGATAATGAATATGATATTTATTGCCGAGATTTATATATTAAATGTTACGAATGGAACCATGAAGAAAAGGATGATGTTGAGTTTAAAGTCGATGCATTTAAGTCAATCACTTACTCATCGAGATTAATTAGTGGAGTTATTGAACGAAGAACATTAATTAAGACATTTGAAGGTAAAACATATAATCTAGGCATATTTGAAAATGAGACAAAACAAGATCAATATATTTTAGATAATGCTAAATCCATTGATTCAAAGGATTTTATTATCAATGCAGGTATTGCAATCAAATATCTCGGTAGTAGTGAAATTGTTAATATTCCTGAGGGAGTTAGAGAATTATCGCCATGTTTATTTTGGGACAACCAAAAAATAAAAGAAGTAAAACTTCCTAATTCTTTGCTTAGTATAAGTGGTGATACGTTTTATAATTGCACTAATTTAGAAAAAGTAAATATCCCAAATCATTGTAAATTTATGGGAAATAATCCTTTTGCTGGATGCCCAAAAATTCAAATTACAAATACATCTTCATATTTTCAACTAGTCGATGGTGCTTTATATAATCAAAACTTTACAAGACTTATTTATTATCCGATTTCTAATACAAATGAAAAATATGTTATTGATTCAAGATGCAAGATAGTAGGAAAACATTCTTTTTATCTATGTAATAACTTAAAAGTAGTAGTGATCCCTGAATCAGTTATAAAATTAGAAAATAATCCATTTTCAGGATGTAATCAACTGACATTAGAGAATAAATCACCATACTATCATGTGGAAGAATCTGTCATTTATGATAGAGATTATTCATCGGTAATTGGATGTTTGAATTCCGTTAATACGGATTGCTTGGTTTTAAAAGACGTAAAAAGAATATGTAGAAATTCTTTTTGGAATTGCAAAGGTATTAGAAAAATTGTATTTCCTAAAACATTAATAGATATTGGATATAATCCATTTGTTAGCTGCTCTAATATTGAATTTGAATCGAATAGTGATAAATATATTGTGTATAATCATGCTTTATTTACAGCAGATAAATCAAAATTAGTATGTTATCCAGCAAAATATGCGGTGGGCGAAATCCATCTTCCTGATGAAACAATAACCCTTGAACGAGGTGCTTTTTCAGGTTGCAGTAAATTAACAGATATTCATTTGCATAATGTGTCTATTATATCTAAAACATGTTTTACAAATTGTAATTCACTAGTTAATGTCTATTGTTCTGACTTAGTTACTTATATTGGTGAGTGGGCCTTTGCTCATTGTACTCATCTAAAAGAAATATCAGTGTATAAAGATTGCTTTATAGATAATAACGCTACATTAAATAGTCCAGTTAAAATTATTAAAAGAGTAGAATTATCAAATTATGTTATTGAATCCGATAATTTATATACTTTAAGATCAATGATTCAATCTTATAAAGGTAGGATTCAATCAATATTAATTGATCCGCCATATAATTCTCATATTGATTATATCGGTTATCAAGATGCGTTTGATGGCTCTTATGAAATGTTTATGTTCACAAGGATTAAATTAGCATATGAACTCTTATCTAATGATGGATTCTTAGTGATGAATATTGATGAAGGCGAAGTTAATACTTTAACAAAAATATGTAAAAAATTATTCTATAAAGTTAAAGTGCATAAATGGGAAAAAATCCATCCATATTTTGATAAGAATAGAATAGTTAATCCGAATAAAAAATTGGTTAAATACGAGTATATTATTGTTTGTTTTAAGTCCAAAGATTCGAAATTAAATGATCTAAAACAACCTTTTTTAGACGGCGATATATTAAAAGAAAGAGATTCAAAAATGCCGAATATCTTTAGATGCTTTGGCACTAATTCATCAGCTAAAGATGAAATTGCTGCTATATTTGGAAATAGAACATATTTTCAAACACCTAAACCTTTAAAGTTATTAAAAGAACTAGTAAGAGCAACCACAAATAAAGAATCTATAGTTTTAGACTTCTTTGCAGGTTCTGGTACTACGGGACATGCAGTGATTGATTTAAATAAAGAAGATAATGGGAATAGAAAATATATTTTAATATCTAATAATGAATCGGATATTTGTAAAAATGTGACATTAAAAAGAATTAGGATGATTGATCCAAATGTGATTTTTATAGACTAATTTAAGAGGAGGATTCGTCCTCCTTTTTATAATGTAAATCCCATCAATCTCTTGAATTAGTGTACGTTTTTATGGACGTATTCCTACCTTATAATAAATAAAAAATCTAGTTAAATATAAACTTTTGCTAGGTTTTTCTTTTAAAGTTAGGAGTGCTATATGATTTATATTGATTCTTTTCATTTTCCAACCGTAGATGAAATTAATAATTACATGAATATATATAATTATACGCCTTATCCCTGGAATCTCTTTCTTTATAATGGTTTAGAATGGATTATATGTAAAGATATAACGATATTTTATGGAAATAATGGAAGTGGCAAATCAACCGTCCTTCATTTATTAGCGAACCTTTTAAATGCAAAAAAAGATACTGAGGATTATGAAGAAGTTATTGAATATAATGGAGTAGAAATTCATGCTTTTCCTGATTTTGTAAAAAGTATTACATACAAAATGAGTGTTGATGACTATGATAGAACTCTTACGCTTCCTAAAACAATCAAACTCATACGAAGTGAAGATGTTTTTAAAAGAATAAACGAAAGAATTCTACATAATAAAGAAACACTATTAGAAGAAGAAAAAGCAAAAAGAACGAGAGCGGATATTCTTTCTAAAGGTTATAGCTATAAAAGTCTAAAAGATTATGATGATTTAGTGCGTTTTATTGAAGCACTGAAATTAAGTAAAAGGCAATATGTAAAAGCCCATTCTCCAGAAAGAGAAATGATGTTTTCTAATGGTCAAACGGCATTATTGTTATATGAAAAAAACTTTGAAGAAGGTGGTATTTATTTACTTGATGAACCAGAAAATTGTTTATCACCTATCTATCAATTAAAACTAATGGAAATGATTCTAGATGCAGTGAAGTATTTTAACTGCCAATTCTTTATATGCACACATTCTCCATTAATCTTAAGTTTAGATAAAGCGGTAATTTATAATTTAGATATAATTCCTGTTATTACCCAAAAATGGGAAGAATTAGAAAATGTTAAAACTTATTTTCAATTCTTTATGGAGAGAAAAGAAAAATTTAAGGAATGAAAGAAGGAAACTAATCTATAACGAAGGTTAAAAAGAAAAGTTTTATAAAAAAATAGATTATGGAATCAAACGGCAAAGTGCTAAAGTTAAGGATAAATGGTGAAAGAATATTTTTAGTTGAAGAAAATAATAAATAAAAAAACTAAGAGATTAACTCCTAGTTTGAGTATACGAAGAGATTCTTGAAAAACTAGTTTTATCTAAGTTTTCAACATTCTTTTGTGCTGAAGAGAGTGAATAAAAATTTTTTTAGCCTTATAGATTTTTCAAAGCATGATATAGCTTTTTAAATACACAATACTTTCTATCATAGTAATCTTTTTTATCTGGATTAGGTTTAATGCCACCAGAAACTTTTATAATATGACTAACAGCATCTCCCACTGAGGCATATTTTCCGTCTCCTACCATGGCTAAAATAGCTGCTCCATAGGATGGACCTTGATTGGTTTTTAAAGTATATACGGGAATTTCTAATACGTCTGCAATAACTTGTTTCCAAGTATTTGATTTTGCACCACCCCCACATATGGTGGTTTTGGTGGGGATAATTCCATTTTCTTTAGCAACTTCTAAGCAATCTTTAATGGCAAAAGCAACACCCTCTAAAATAGACTTCGACATTTGACCTCTCGTAGTAATGGAAGATAAATTAATGAAAGCGCCACGGGCGTTCACATCATTATGTGGCGATCTTTCTCCATTTAAATAGGGGAGAAAAACGACATTAGAATCTTCTAATATACTTTCGTCATGAGCGTAATCTTTTGTGCTTAATATTTGTTCAAGCCACCAACTTCTAGCGCTTGCAGCGGATAAAATACATCCCATTAAATGATATTTTCCGTTTGCATCACAAAAACTATGAAGAGCATTCATTTTATCGACGACAAAGTGGTCACTAGGTAAAAAGATAGTTCCACTCGTGCCTAAAGAAATATTACAATCTTCATTTTTTATTGTGCCAGTGCCGATTGCGGCAGCAGCATTATCGCCCGCCCCTGCAATAATCTTTATTTCTTGATTGAGACCTAATTCATTTAAAATAGATTGTTTTAAATAGCCAACTACCTCAAAAGACTCATATAGTTTTGGCAATTGATTTTCGCTAATATGGCATATTTCTAGCATTTCTTTTGAATATTTTCTATTTTTGACATCTAGCAATAATAAGCCAGATGCATCAGAAGTGTCTGTAGCAAAAATGCCTGTAAATTTATAAATCAAATAATCTTTAGGAAGCATGATTTTACTGATTCTATCAAATATCTCTTTTTCATTATGATATACCCATAAAATTTTAGGAGCAGTAAATCCGGCAAAAGCAATATTTCCAGTATAGGATGATATTGTTTTTTTCCCTATTTCATTATTTAAATAATTCGTTTCATCAATTGCCCTAGAATCATTCCATAAAATGGCCGGACGTAAGATATTATCCGCATAATCTAACATAACAAGTCCATGCATTTGTCCGCCAAAAGATATAGCTCTAATTGAATCTTTATCTTGTTGATGTATTAATTCCTTTAAAGCTTCCATCGTACTTTTATACCATAACTCTGGATTTTGCTCCGAATAATTTTCTTTCATTTGTATGCAAGGATACGTTTTGCTTACTTCTTTAAGAATATTACCTTGCTCATCCACTAATAAAAGTTTAACACCACTTGTTCCAAGATCAATTCCAATATATGTATCCATTGTGACCTCCCGTTGAATAAAAAACAAATTAAAACATGTAATTATTTCATCTTAGCAAATACTTTCATGGCCTCTTTAACATTTTCTTTCATAGCTTTCATAGCTTCATAAACAACATCATGGAAATATAATGTTCTATTTGATTCAATGACTTCTTTGGCTTTCAAATATCCGGCTTTAGACATATAAGAATAATAATTTATTTTTCTTATGCCAGCATCAATAGCTTTTCTAAATCCTTCATCGCTCACACCGCTTCCACCATGCATAACAAGTGGTAAATGGGTAGAGGCCCTACATTCTTCAATTACTTTGAAATTTAGCTTTGGTGCAGCTTTATAAAAGCCATGCGAGGTTCCAAAGCATACTGCTAAAGCGTCAACACCTGTTTCTTTTACAAATTCTGCCGCTTCTTGAGGGTTAGTATAGAAGTTTTCTGGATTCATTTCTACTTCGCTACCATCTTCATTTGTGGCTAATCTTCCAAGTTCAGCTTCCACAGATACATTTAAGGCATGGGCTTTTTTTACAACTTCTTTCGTCATTTTAACATTTTCTTCATAAGGTAACGCGGAAGCATCGATCATAACGGAAGTGAAGCCAAGTTCTAAAGCGCGATCAATCATTTTCATGCTCACACCATGATCTAAATGTACACATACAGGTACTTTAGCGTTTTTTGCTACTGCAAGCATGACTGGGGCAACTAAACTTATATCATTAAAAACATTATGTACTTCGGCATGTGCCAAAATAACGGGGACATTTAATTCCTCTGCTGCAGAAATAATGGCTTGTATTGAATCAAGACCAGTTGCATTAAATGAGCCAATAGCAATTTTTCTATCTTCGGCTATTTTTAATATTTCTTTTAAATTTACTAACATAATTATTCACCTACTTCTGGAATTCTTTTGATTCTTTGATCACGGAATAAATCCGACTCATCTCTACTTTTTGTTGAGAATTCAGAGATAACTGCTCCTTCTTTACCTGCTTGAAACCAATGCCATGTATTCGGACAGAGAGTATATTGTTCTCCAGCATGTAATATAATTTCGTGAAATACTGTAACATCGGTTGGTGGAATTTTTCCTTTTATATTTTCTTTTTTTCCTTCGCCACTGACATATAAATAACATGTGCCATATCGCACTCTAAATGTTTCTTCTTTTCCATCATAATGATGACCATTTTGATCAATACCATCGATGTGAATATGTTCTGGACATGTTTGCCAAGGCAATACCACCATTTCTTTCGCGCAAACTCTTTCAGTGTTTACGTAAACGACTAACTGTAAGCCGACATTTTTCATGTCATTGAGTCCAAAATCACTAACCTCAATTTTTTCTTTTTCTTCTTCAGTTAAGATAATATGGGCTTTTTCATAGAGTTCAAGAGCCTGCTTTTTAAACTCTTCGTATGTTTTTTTTGTAATCATAAAATATTTTCCTTTCCTGTATCCATAATTTCTTTGATCTTATCGAAACTTGTTGCGCCACTGATTGAATCCTTGGCATATAAATTAAACATTGCTGAAGCATGTCCTATTTTTACAATTTCTTCGTCGGTTAAGTTGTTTAATAACCCATAGAGAGCACCGGCCAAAAAAGCATCACCAGCGCCAACAGAAGAGACAATACGTGATTTATCAACGACAAAAGAAGGAATAATTTTAATGTTATTTCCCTTTCTTTTTATGATTCCCATTTCTGGTGAATGAATGATGACAGTGTCTTGGACGCCTAATTGGAATAATTTTTCTATGATTTGTATTAAATTCTCTTTAATCAAATTTCCAAAATGATCTCTAGGTTCAATGCCTGTTATTCTTCCACTTTCAATTTCATTAATTACGACATAATCACAATATTTTAGTGATGGAATGACGACTTCTTGAAAACGATTTCCTTCCTCACTAACAACATCAATGGAAGTCTTGATGCCTTTTTTTCTTACTTTACATAAAAATTCTGCTAGATTTGTGCCATATTTATCATTTTTTTCGTCAAATTGTGGAAGAAGCAATAAATATCCAATGTGTAAGATATCACAATCTAAAGACTCCATATGGATGTCTTCTAGATTAAAATAATCATTTGCGCCCCCATATTGAAAAAATGTTCTTCTTCCTTGAGCGTCAACCATGCAATCGGTATAGGATGTAGCGTGTTCTGTATCAATGATTACCTTTGAAGTATCAATATGAAATTTTTTATATTCCTTTAAAATAAATTTTCCTTTGTCATCATTACCGATTCTTCCAATTACGGAAACCGCAATTTCATTATCGATGGCCTTTAGGTCAATAGAAGTATTACAAGCGGATCCACCAACGCTATACGATTCGGTTCTAATTTTGCTTAACATACCTAATGAGGGGTATATATCCATGAGTTTATTAGCATCCACAATCATATTTCCACAGAATGTAATTTTCTTCATTAAATCACCTTCTTTTTTATTTGACAACGTTGCCAAATCTCTATTTTTATAATATAATGATTTTGTAGCATTTACAATATCATATTTAATTTTTATAATTGAATGTACTATTTGGTGGGGAAATTTATGGTAACAATTATTGAAGTAGCAAAAAAAGCGAAGGTATCTCCTTCAACAGCATCGCGGTATGTTCGTAATCCGGATGTCGTAAGTAAAGAAAAAGCAAAAAGGATTAAAGCAGCAATAGAAGAATTGGGATATGTCCCTAATATTGGCGCATCCGTTTTGAAAAGTAATGTTTCTAACATGGTGGGTTTGGTATTACCTAATACTTATAACTATCTTTTTTCAAGTGTCGTCTGTCATCTTGCAAGTAGATTAAACGACCATAATATGAAATTATTGGTGCTTTATTCTTCAGATTTTGAAGAGATGAAAGAGCATATTAGGACACTCGTATGTTTAAGGTGTAATTCTATAGTTTATCTTCCAGAGCGGAGAAGTCATACAATTACAAATTTAACAATCTCAAATGATGTTTATCCGTTACAACTATTTATTGATGCTTCTCCAGTGTTTGATTCTATTGTTGTTGATGACTTTTATGGTACATATATTGCCACAAAGGAACTATTAAAAAAGGGAAATAAGAACATTGCCCTTGTAGATGGTGATAACGCTGTTTTCCAAAAAAGAAAAGAAGGTATGAAAAAAGCTTACGAAGACTTAAAGGTACCTTTTGAGGAAGAAAAACAAATATGTGCTTTAGGTGTTCATACGGACGTTATCGATTTTGTATCAAAACACATATATAAGAATAATAATGATGCAATTATTGCCGTCACTGAAACGATTGCCCAACAAGTGTGCCTTGCTTTGCAACAAGCGGGTAAATCCATTCCCAATGACATTTCTTTAATTGTCTATGATGACTCCCCTTGGGCAAAACTTGCAAATTATTCCGTAATTGCTCATCCAATTGATGAATTAGTAAATGACATTGTGCAATTGGTTTTAAATCGTGAAACAAGAGGGGAAAAAGTAAATAAATTGATATTACATCCAATGTTTTTAAAAAGAGGTTCCATTAAAGATAGGGAGTAAAATTATGAAAATTAATCTATTTGATTCATTAAAAGCTAATGCTAAAAACAAAAACAATAGCAGAATCTTTGCAGAGTTAGAAATTGTAATTGAAATTAATAAAATCCATAATAACAAATTTGAGAGTTTAATTGACTCCGCAATTGAATACCTATCTAAACAATATCAAATCAATGGAGCAATTACAAAAAAAGATGTCTTTAAAGTCGAAAGTTTATTAGCGGACTTGAGTCCCATCATCAAACAATACAAAGTTATTTGTTTAGGACACGCTCATATTGACGTGAACTGGATGTGGGGAATTGATGAAACAGTAAATATCACTATGAACACTTGGGAGACTATGCTTAATTTAATGGATATGTATCCTGAATTTACTTTCGCTCAATCGCAAGCCTATTTATATGACTTAATGGCTAAGTATCGTCCAGATTTGATTAAAAGAATTAAAAAACATATTAAAACGGGTCAATGGGAATTAACATGCTCAACGTATGTAGAAAATGACCGTAATTTGATTTCTTTAAATTCTTTTAATCAACAGTTTGAATTTGCCAAAAAAAGAATTGCAGAAATTTTTTCAATCAAAGATAGTGAAATAGATATTGATTTTGAACCAGATACTTTTGGTCATAGTGAATTTACACCAGAGGTTTTAGCAAATCATGGCATAAAGTATTATTATCATTGTCGTGGTAATCAGGAAGTGCCTATTTATCGGTGGCATGCTCCATCTAATAAAAACGTTTTAGTTTATCGTGAGCCAAGGTGGTATTTAGGGCAGATTGAAGATACGGATTTTGATTATGTGCCATCATTTTGCCATGAAAATAATATCAATTATGCTTTGAAAGTTTATGGGTGCGGTGATCATGGTGGTGGAGCGACTATACGTGATATTGAACGATTAAAAGATATGCAGAAATGGCCTTTAATGGTAGATATTCAATTTGGGACATTGCATGATTTCTTCAAAAAAATCGAAAAAAAGACGGATATTAAAGATGTCTATCATGAACAAAACTTTGTATTTACAGGATGCTATTCTTCATGCTATGAAATCAAAAAGGCTAACGCGCAATTTGAAAGAGCTTTGCATAACGCTATGATATTTACGAGTCTAGATAAAACACGAAAATATAATTTTGATGAAGCTTTAACTTGTTATCTTCCTATTCATTTTCATGATATTATCACGGGTTCTACCGTAACGAAAGGAAAAGACTTTGCTATGAGCCAATGTCAAGTTGGTTTATGCAATACGGGAACAAATAAACAGGAAGCGTTAAGAAATCTAGCAAGACAAATTGACACGATGTTCATACTTCCAAAAGTAACATTAGATAAAGAAAACTTAGCTGTTGGAGCGGGGAATGGTTATAGAATATCTGAAAACAACTTTGCTATATCTCAAGGATATGGCACAACTCGGGCCATTGCGGTCTTTAATCCGTCTAACAAACCACGTAGAGAAGTTGTCACATTTGAAATATGGGATTACTATGGTGATGTAAGAAAACTCGGCGTTTTTGATTATCAAGGATTTGCTATTCCTTTTTCTATTAAAGAAGTTCAACCATCATTTTATTGGTATCATAACTGCCATATTATATCTGTTTATGCGCATATTCCAGCGTTAGGCCATAACACCTATATTGTTAAGCCGGTTGAAAAAGATTTAGGTTTACCACCCTATATGGTAAATCCACGTAAAGAGCAAGAAAAAGGCGATTTCATTCTTGAAAATGAATTTGTTCGTGCTGTTTTTGATAGTCAAACGTTGAATTTGAAATCATTTATGTGCATGGGCGAAGAAACACTTAAAGGCGAGTCTTTCTTTGAATTAGTTAAAGAAGATACCACTGACTATATGACTGCTTGGTATATGGGACGAATGAAGGAAAAAACTAAGCTAAAAAACATTACGTTAATTCCAGGAAGTTTTTATCAAAACGAAACAAGTCAAGGCTTTGCTTATACTGCTGAAGTCGGTGAATCGAGATTTAGAATGAATGTTTCTCTAGATCGCGGTGATTTATCTATTCAATACAATATTCACTTGTTCTTTAAAGAAGAAGGAAATTATCCAACGGGAATTCCTCAAATTCGATATTATCTAAATAGTATAGACGATAATCAAGTAACATGTGATGTCCCCGGAGGTTTCATAGAGCGAGCGAAATGCAATATGCCTCAGCCTTGTGTTAGTTTAATGACCACTTCTAAAGTTGGAATATTTGCAAGTGGCTTACATGCTTTTAGATTTGATGATTGTGGTATTTATGTAACTTTGATTAGAAATAGTGTTGATCCCTACTATAACCCAGAATTAGGTGAGCATGACTTTACTTTTAGAATCTTCGCAAATAAGGATTTACATTATCAATGGGAAAGTTATACATATAACTTAGAAACGATAGCTTTAAATAGACAAAAAGGTAGTGTTCTTCCATTGCACCAATATCTGCAAGTGGATGATCGATTAATTCTTCAATCCATCTGTAATGGTGAAATTGTTGTCACTTCAATTTCTGATAAAGACGAAGAGTATCTAATTAATCAAAAACCGTATATCATTAAAGCAAAAGAAACAAAGAAAATTAAATATGAATAAGAAAGTGGATGTTATTGTTTTATTTGGTCAATCAAATATGGAAGGATATTCCTTAGCTAGTTACCTTCCAAAAGAAAAATTTGATTTCTATCAGCATGGATTTCAAAATATAAAAATGTGTTATGAATGTAATTGGTCAAACATAAGTATTGATTTTGTCCCAGTAAAACTTGGGCAAGGCTTTCATGATAGAAAACTTCGTTTTGGTCCTGAAATTGGTATAGCTGAAGAAATAAGTAGGCAAAAGCCAAATAAAGAAGTGTATATAATTAAATATACTTTGGGTGGTACTCGGTTTAAAGAGCATTGGAATATAAAAGATGGTTTCTGCTATTATTATTTTAAAAAACATATTAAATATGCATTAGATTTATTAATAAAAAAAGGTTTAGTTCCATGCATTAAAGCCGTAGTTTATATGCAAGGAGAATCAGACTCTGAGCATATAGAAGATGCTTTAGAATATGAGAAGAATGAATGGGAATTAATTCAGGATGTTTTTCAATTCATTGCGCCTTATAGCATAGAAAAAACGATATTCTTAGATTGTGGCGTGTTAAATATTGTGGATTGTTTTCCTTTATATCAAGAAACTAATAAGGCTAAGATAAAAAACGCGAATAAAGATCAACGGATTGTGTATTTATCCACGATTGATTTAGGACTTACGGCAACTAAAGAACGTCCAGAAGAAATTGATTACGCACATTATGATAGCGGTTCAATGCTGATTTTTGGACAAAAAATTGCGGATATTCTTCTCAACAGGAAATTGCTAGATTGATAAGAACATAGCGTATTTCCTAACTAAATTATTATAACAAAAAAAGCTAATCAATTACGATTAGCCTTTTTTTGTAATTGGATGAATGACTTAAATGATTAGAACCAACCTAACCTACGAACATAAGTTCTTGTTTGTTGATTTGCATCATTTTTAATGGAGTAAGCTTCAATGCTTAATACAACTTTTTTGCCTCTTAAGGCCTCAGGTGTGGTATAAACAGAGAAGTTTGATTGTCCATGTTGACTCATTTCAATAATACCAGTAACTTGATCTTGTTTAAATGTTGCTTCAGCATTATCTGTCGCGGCAAATTTAAATTCATAGACTTCAAAATTTGTCCATGTTTCATTAGGTAAATAGGCAACAATTCTAAATTTACTTGTGCCCAGAATATCATTGTTTCCTTCTGGGTTCCAACCCCATAAGCGGAAATCTCCAGCAGTGGGTACTGTTGTAACACCAAATAAGGCGGATTGGGCCATTTCTGTTCTTACTCCTCCGATACCAGTAATTAAGCCGAAATCGTTTGGATTCACTTCTCCTACGGTACCATCATTCACATTACTAACATAGTGTAAGGGCTTGGTATCGAAAGCAGTTCCATCGTTGTTGACTTGTGTTGGGCAAGTGAAGCCAGACCATGCAAAATCCCATTCTGTTTGGTTATTTGTAGTTTCTTTTACTTCTTTCCAAGACGCTAAACCGCTTCTTCCATATAATGAGGTAGTTGTGACAGAAACCATCGTTTTCTTTTCTACAGTGCCACATTTAACAACAATTTCCGCATGTCCAGCATCAACAGCAGTTAAAGTGCCATCTTCTCCAACAGATACAATACCGGGTTCTTTACTTTCATAAGTAAATCCACTTAAACAACCAGAAATAATGGTTGGATTCACCTGTTGAGTTTGGCCCTTCGTTAACGAAATGTTACTTGGTAAAGTGTAATCATCACTTGGTGTAGGTAATACTTTAACGTTAACTACTAAAGATTTATTCTCAACATTTGTATTCGTAATGGTAATATTTACATTGGTTTCAGCCGTGACGTTTTTCGCTGTAATTAATCCAGTATCTGAAACGGTTGCGGCATTTTCATTGCTAGAAACATAGGAAGTAACACCGGTTGTAGCAGCACCAGCATAGCCTAAGGCAATTTGTGAAGTTTCACCAGGATATAATGTGATATTTTCTTCTGAGGTAAGAGTAATGTTAGGCTCATCATCACAAATAAAGCCTAAACGTTTAATACCAAAGACATCGGCTTTATCATTTAAAACATTGTTTAATCCTTTCATTTGGATAGTAATGATGACATCTTTAGCATTTCTTAAATCGTATCTTCCTTCCACATTAGAAGCGAAGACAAACATATTGTCGGCAGGGGCATTAGTAATGTGACCAGAAGCAGCATCGTCAATAGAAGTATAGGAAATCCAACCAGCTGAGTCCTTGGTTAAACTACCAATATCTAATGGTTCAAGAACATATTCGTTATATTCTGTATATTCAGCGTTCTTTGCCTGATAGGCTACGACTCTAAAGGAACCTTCACCAGAGAAATCAGCATTTCCACCCCAACCCCATAATCTAAATGAGTTTGCAAGTTTTGAAACGTCTGTTTTCCAGTAAGTCATAACATGTGCAGTAGTAACATCTTTTAATTCTTCACCATTGGCTTGGAGGGCAACAACCCATCCGCCATTCCAATAGGACGCATGTTCGCTAATTGCCGCACCGCGTCCAATGACTTTTGAATCTTCTGCTTCACCAGAGAAATCCATTTTCTTTTCCAAGCCTTCAAGGGTTACATCGGCTCCCCATCCAAAATTGATCATATCATCATCTTTTAAAATTGAGAATTGATCAGCCGTCATTTTAGCGATATTCTTTAACTTTGAATATCTGACTAAACCTTGTAATTTGTTAGGATCAGATACTTTAACGGTAATTGAATCCCTTAAGTCTCCCGCTTTAACAACAATTGTTGTTTCCCCTTCGTCTACGGCAGTAATGATTCCATCATTTGATACGGTAGCGACGCTTGAATCGCGAGTAGTGTATTGAATAGAGGATTCTTCAATTCCAACGAGTTTTGTAAAGACAATTTTGTGCGTTTGTCCTACAGTAAGAGACACTGCTTCTTCAACTTTCATTTCTGGAGTAGTAACAGTAGTGTTACTTGTCGTAGGAACTTGTGAATTATTGGAAGGTTTGTTTGTTCCATTACATGCAACCATTGAGACTACACCAGCTAGGCATAAAATAACTTTCAAAGATTTTTTCATTTTTATTCTCCTTTTTCAAATCTTTTAAATTTTATATTGCTCAAAGAGGCTTTGCCCTGAACGAGTAAACCAATCTTTTGAGTATTGTAATTGTACATTCTTGTCGACAATGCAACGGTGTCATTGATATAACACACCGCGACGGTATCTTGGACGATTACACAGACATGATTCAGCTCATTTGGTTTTAAGTGTAGAGGTCTTTCTAGATACACGGATACAAATGAATATTGTGGGAAAATAGGAAATTGTTCAAAGACTACACGATGATGAAGTGGTTCAATGAAATAACCATATCCCGCGTCTATTTTAAGGTCGTTATTTAATAATATACCAACTCTTGAAGTTCCTTCTTCGTATGTAAAATCAAAATCAATGCGGTAAACATCTTCTTTTGGAATATCGCAATATGCAATATCGACACCAGTGATGTTTTCCATGTGTGAAACATCCTTTGGATGATTGAATCTATCTACAAAGGATAATTCTTCGCCTTGACTAAATGATTCATCAATTTCTTTAGGTATTTTTACCGATAGTGAACTATCTTTATTTTGAATAATTTCATGGATTTCAACATTTCCACCCCATTGCCACACTCCTGAATCAATATGATTCTCTTTAGTTGGATTCCAACCAATGACAAATCGTCTCTTTCCATCACTTACTGTTTTGGCGGCATA
>FR897038.1:18328-78241 GCA_000437235.1 Coprobacillus sp. CAG:826
AACGCTCTTCCATCAAATTTATCATTTTCTGGTTTAATCCAAGGCCCTTTTAATGATTTAGCCATTACGTATCTTGTTGTATGATACCTAGAAAATTCGCTAAACACATGATAATACCACTCACCGATTTTAAATAAATCCGGGCATTCATGAGCGTAATAAAGCTCAGGTTCATAGAATGTTTCGCTCATCTTCCAATGCTTGTTATCCGAAGACACTAACATGGCTGTCGTGCCTCTTCTACGCGTTGGTCCATCTTCTTTTCTTGTGGAGAGCAACATATGAAATAATTGGTCTTCTTCATCAAAGTAAACGTAAGGATCGCGCCAGTCTCTCATCTCATATCCTTCACAGGCCGTAAATGTATCTTCTGGAATTTTAATCCAATGTTCTAAATCTCTACTTACGGCATGCATTACCGCTTGTAAATAATTGCCAGGATCCATAATGGTATTATGACCCGTATACCAAATGTGATATAAGCCATCTTGATCTTTGATTACGCTACCGGTAAACACATACATATCGTATTCTTCATGGGTGCCACGCTTTAGCATTTCGCCATGATCTTTAAAATGGACAAAGTCGGTAGTAGTAATTTTGCACCAAGGAGTACCAATATTATTCGGGTCTCTTAAATCAAGAAGATAGAATATGTGGTAGACTCCATTTTCGTAAAAAGGGATACAGTCTGCGACTGCGGTTGGGTCTTTTGTTTTGTAAAATAATTGTTTCATTTTATGCTCCTTCTTTTCCCCAGTTTAGAATGTTATACGCATCATCTTCTATTAGTGGGTTATTATTAACGTCAAATCCCATTCTTCTGAACATTAAGAATCTGCCATTACAACAAGCGTCTTTAGTAAAAATTGTTCCGGCTTCCATGTCTTGTTGAATTACGAATGTGACGTCTTTTCCTTGATAGGCTGTCATGTCAAAATTTATGAAGCGGTCATAGGTATTATCAAATTTTAGCCATCCATTCGTTAAATCAGTAACTACTTTATTTTCATCAATCATCAACATTCTAAGAAGAGATGTATCATTTGCGTGTAAGTGGCTTCTAAAGACAAATTGCACTTTAGTTGCTTCTAAAGGAACGTGAACTTTGTTATAAACCATAACATTTGCTCGATCGTCATCAGGACAATTATTATCATCCCAATAATCTTGTCCACATAGCCACATGGACCAGCCACCATCTAAAGCGTGTGAATACCAAGTATCTTCGCTTTGAATGTTTTGCCACTTTGCAAAAGAGACTTTATCAAATTCCATATCTTGCCAATCTTTAACATAGGCTTCTAAATTATCTAAATAGGAAGATTTAAAATTTCTAAATAAGTATTCGGTTTCATTATCATTGATAGTTACCGTTGTCGTATTTGATATTTCCGGTTGTTCAACGGATGTAACTTTAATGGTCGCCACGCCAACTTTTTTGGGCAATAATTTTCCTGATTCGGTTTCAATATCACAAATATCAGGATTTAATGACTCATAGGTAGCGTGTAAATATGAAGTTTTTTCAGGATAAAATTTTGGACACATTCGATAGGTTGGATCTTTTAAAGATAGGGTAATATCTTCATTTTTAAAGGATATCTCTTCCAATAAATATGGGACAATTTTCACTTTGAAACTATTTTTAATTGTATTATCTCTTGCGGAAATGACTTCCACTTTATAAATGTCTCCAATATCTGCTTCTTCTTCTTTTAAATAGAAGTTTTCATCATCTTTAATCACAGAAATACCATTATCATTTCCTGGTTTTAAGGTTGTTACTGGTGAAATTGTAACATTATAATCTCTTACTGTAGCGTCTTCAGGCAGAACCTTAACATCATATTGCTGACGAGTGTTTTGCTTTAATTCAACTTGCTCACCCGGAATTCGAATACTAGCTGGCATTATTTCTGTAACGCACGTAACAGGTAATGTCATTGAAAAGTTATCATTAACGACACTTATGATAATATTTCCAGTTGTAACTTCCCAGCCTTTTACTGTGGCTTTATTATTTCCTAGATCGGTTACTTGAATATCTGGATTATCACTTTTCCAAGAGACAGTTCGATTGGTAGCTTCTTTTGGTAAGACAGAAGCTTGAATTGTAATCGTTTCATCCCGAATGATTTTAAATTCTTTTCCTTCTTGATACCCTGAAGCTTTTAATGAGATCTTAGTAGGTGCTACATATTTTGTTTCAGTAGATGTAGGGTTAGTTGGAGTAGATGAACATCCAGAAATCAACCCTGAGACAAAGATGAAAATGGCTGCAAGAATTAAATTTTTTCTTTTCATTTTTTTTACCTCCTTTCTTTAATTTTTAGAATAATCGACATATGAATAGTCAATTTTCGCTTTCCAAATTTTTTCTAAATTAAATGGAGAGTCACCGGATAATTCTGTTAGAGAAACTTTTTCATTATTAACAATATTTCCTTTAAATCTTCCTGCATTTGCTTGAAGAAGTAAGATAATATTGTAGATAGTAATATTTGAATCGCCTTGGGATTTAATAAAAACTTGTTCATGATCAGTAGAGCAATTATCCCTTAACATGTTAAATACAATGGCTTTCGTATTATTTAAGTCAAACATAGCGCCTTGTAATACAGGCTGTGAATCAAATCCTATATTATAAAATTCGATTTCTGAATCTGTTGCTTGGATAAATGTTCTTGTACCAAACGTAAATACATGATTGATGTTTAAATCGGAACAATCGTCTGCCTTGATTAATGTTGTTCTTCCTCTAGTTAAATCATATATGTAATTTTGTAAAACCGATTGCCGATAACTTATATTGCCCCAGGTATCATAATCGCTAATCTTATCTGAGCCAGGCTTTAAGGTGCTTGCACCATTAGATAAACAACCACTGAGTAGACCATGATCACCAGATAGAGAGTAGCCGATATTAAAGAAGCATCCGAGAACCTTTTTAATAATAAAGTTATTGCCAATCATTTCTACGCCATTATAGGCCCCAGGAATATAGATGTTGGTTGCATAGTTATTTGCGCCTTTTCCGCGGATAGCAAAGGGAAGTGTCGGAATAGTGGTAATGGTATATTTCTTTTCATAAAGATTTAGTTCAGGGAAACCGATTCTTAGACCAGAAACACCACTACTATAACCTTCTAAGGTAATAACGGCTTGGGCTTTTTCACTATTTTCAATTCCTAATGAATGATGAACTAATAAGAAGGTTCCACGTGAATTACCAGCTTGACATTGGCCTAAAGCGTTCGCACATCCTCTTAATTGAGTGTTGGCATAGACGGTTAATGGCTTCTCCAAACGATAATAACCAGCGCGCAAGTAGACAATACCGCCACCATTTTGATGAGCATCATCTAAGGCTTTTTGAATAGCGTCACTGGTGTCTTTTATGCCAGTAATATCTGCGTTATATAAGCGATAAACATCATATAATTTTAAGACGGGTAAAATGTAATCTCCATTATCCCATTTTTTAATTTTGTTTTCTTCTCTTTTTTCATTATTGTAGAAGATATTGACGCCAGCAGTTTTACCAATGATGTCAGATTTAGAAATTTTTAAGCATCCATAATTGTAGGGGGAAGAGGACATAATCGCGTACTTGCTTCCCTCAATCTGGGATTGGCAGAAGTCGATCCCCATGTTTTCATAGAGCTTTGTAACATAAATACCATATTGTGCATTTTTGATGACAAGATTATAAAATTGCCCAATAAAAGCCATATGATAACTGGTTGATCTTGTACCATCAATAAAATATAAACCGGTATGATAGTTATCAATTGTGACATTCGTAATCTCTTGCCATTCAAGGTCTCCTAAAACCATACCTACTGAGTTTTTTGTTAGGAAATCAATAATATTTTGAATATGAGGTGCATTGTATTTATGAGAGGCATTTGCCCAATATTTAGGTGAAAAAGTAATATTGTCAAATGTACCTACTTCAGAACTATTGGTTAAATATGCACCCACCCGTAAACATGTACCTTTGATATTTGATAAATGCAACTGTTCGTGAGTAATAGACCCATTGGTTATAGAAGCACAAATCCCTTTATATGAGTTTAAGAATGTAATATCTTGTAATGTATAGGCAGTGCAACTATCAAGAGTTAAACCACCAGGGATTTCAATCGTGTAGGCGTAGGGGGCAATGATATCTAAATATTGGTCGGGATAGAAAAAAGTTAAACCGATTAATGCCGTACTTCCCATCATTCTAAAGATATTATTTTTTGCTCCAACATCTTCATTAGTGGAACGCACACAGCAATGAATCACGGTTCCATAATCTCCATTTGCAGCTTCTGGTTCAACATAGTCACCGCGAATATTGATATAGGGTTTAACTTCAATACGTGAAGTAATTTTGTAATTTCCACGAGGAAGGTAAATGGTTCCACCTCCACGTTCATATAAAGCGTCGATTGTATTTTGTAAGATGGTGTCTATCTCGTAATAGCCAGTATTATCGATAGCAAAACCATGCTCAGAATCTAAAATTACATCGGCAATAAAAACATCTTTCGTTGGATATTTTGGATTGTTAATGATTTCTGGAACTGCGTCATTTACTAATCTTGAAACTACTTCCATACTTTCGTCCTCCTTATTAATGCTTGATGGTATGATGATTGAACTAGGTTCATCACTAGAAATTGGTGTAATGGTAGAATTGTTAGATGGATGAATTCCACTAGAGCAACTCGCAAATAAAAGAATAAAGGGAAGAAGTAGTTTATTTAGTCTTTTCATCTTGCTTTTCCTCCTCTTGCTTTTTTTTGGCGCGTTTATGCATAATTAGAAAACCTGAAATTGCAATTATCACAGATATACCTAAACAAAGAAGTGATAAATAGAATCCCTCACTACCTAACGGAGTGATACATAAAGAAATAACACTGATAACTGCTATTACCATAGCGAATTTTGTACATGCTCCTAGTGGTTCCATTTTGGTACCTCGTCTAATCGGCAACATTTAACTCTTCGTGTTCCGACCATTTCATAATCGATTTTTTCTTTACATTTTTCACATGCATAAGGGCAACGATCATAGAAAACACAGCCTTCTGGTCGATTTTCTAAAGATCCTAAATCCATTGATTTGATAGGAATTTTGCGTGCCTTTTTTGCTATTTTAGGATCAGGAGTAGGAACTGCAGCAATTAATGCTTGGGTATAGGGATGACGAGGATCTTGCAAGACTTCATCAATCTTTCCTTCCTCCACGATTTCACCTAAATACATAACAACAATTCTTCCACATTGAGCAATATATCTTGCTGTAGCTAAATCATGGGTGATATATACAAATGAAATCCCATCATTTTTATTAAAATCGGACATCAAATTTAAAATGGATAAGCGCATTGAAACATCAATCATGGAAACAGGTTCGTCCGCAACAATAAGAGAGGGTTCAATAGAAATGGCTCGCGCCATTAAAATTCTCTGTCTTTGCCCGCCGCTACACATATGGGGATATTTTGATAAGAATTGCTCAGGTGGATTTAGACCGACCCGCATGAGTAATCCTTTCATCTTCATTTCACATTCTTCAGAAGATATACCTTTAAAATGGTGTTTAATCGGAGCGCTTAAAGATTTAGCAATAGTCCTAACTGGATTCAGGGCAGCATAACTGTCTTGTTGGATGAATTGAACCTTTTCTCTTGCTTTGAAAAAATTATTAATATCGAATTTATAAATGTTTTTTCCATCGATTAATACTTCACCTTTGGTTGGTTTTAATATACCAGTAATAATCTTTCCTATCGTGGTTTTTCCGCATCCAGATTCACCGACGATTGCAACAATTTCTCCTTCATAAATATCGAGATTAATATCTCGTAAAACATGTATTTTCTTTTCTTTTTGTAAAAATTTTCCTTTTTTATCGAAGGACATATTTAAATCTCTAAGTTCGATGACCTTTTTCATTGATTGTCCTCCTTTTTATCATAAAGATGGCATTTTACTAAGGAACCATTAACGTTATAATCACGTGGTTCTTCTTCCTCGCATCTTTTGAAGCACCTCGTGCAACGAGGGTGAAATCGACATCCGTTAGGCATATTTAAAAGATCGGGTGGATTTCCACCAATAGGTTTTAAAGAATCAAGATTTCCTACCAAGCTAGGTGTGGAATCAATTAACCCTTTTGTATAAGGGTGGTAGCGGTGCTCAAAAACGTCTTCAACCGTACCATACTCCATTAACTTTCCGCCATACATAACGCCCATATAATCGGCATATTTACTTACAATTGCGATATCATGGGTGAGTAGAAGCATGGCAATACCCATTTCTCGATTAATTTTCTTTAAGATAGAAAAGATAAAATCTTGCGTAATTACGTCTAAAGCCGTAGTAGGCTCATCTAAAATAATTAAATCGGGATCACAAAGAAGAGAAAAGGCAATCATGACTCTTTGTTTCATTCCGCCACTTAATTCATGCGGATAAGCCTCTAAAACTCGATTGGGATCTAAGTTTACAATTTCAAGAAGCTTGACCATTTTTTCTCGCGCCATTGCTTTAGTTAATTTAATTCTTTTTTCTTTTGGTAAATATTCATTATGAACATATAAAGTTTCATAGAATTGATCATAAATTTTAATCACAGGATTCAAAGCACTTTGAGCACCTTGGAAAACCATTGAAACTTTATCCCATCGGAATGCATTTAATTCTCTTTCATTTAAAGAGGTAACGTCGATATCTTTATCTTTATCATGGAAGATCACTTGTCCTGATACCACTCGGCCAGGTTCACTAATACACGCTAATAAAGAGCTGGCAACCGTCGTTTTTCCACTTCCTGATTCGCCAACCAATGCAGTAATGGCGCCTTTTTCTAAACCTAAAGAAAAGTCATTGACTGCACATAGCGAGTATTTTCTTAACTCGTAATTGATAACAACATTTTTGAATTCTACAATATAGTTTGCCATATTATAACTTCCTCAATCTTGGATTTAGAACTTGGTCTAAACCATTAGATAATAAAACTGCACCAGCTTGATATAAGGTAATAAAAATAACGGGTGCTAGCCAAACCATTACAGCACGTGGATTAATAATGGCCCCTTGACCAATTGAAAGCATGACACCCCAGTTGGTTTGGTCATATGCCGCGACGCCAAGAATCATAATACCAACGGATGCTGTAATCGCATTTCTCATGACTAAGACAAAATTAACAACAATATAAGATGCAATATTGGGTAATAATTCAGAGAACAATACGTGCGCTTTTGAAAGATTCATCACTTTACATATCGTAATAAAATCTCTTTCTTTTAAGGAAACAATTTGCGCTCTTATGGCACGTGCTAACCCAGCCCATGACCATATGGACAATATGATTGAAAAAACAAATTCGTTTGTAATGGTTAAAATTTGCGCTAATGCGAGCATGATAGGGAAGGAGGGGACAGTTAAAAATAAGTTTGCGATAAACATTATCGCTTTATCAACCACCCCGCCAGCTAATCCACTAATGAGCCCAAGAACAACACCAAGCGCAATAGTAATCATTGCCGTAAAGACACTAATTAATAAGATGGATTTACTTCCAGCAATTAATTTTCTAAATAAATCTCTTCCCATTGCGTCACAACCTAGAGGATGTTCCCATGTTGGCATTAAATATCTTAATTCTGGGTGAGGTGTGCTATCAAAGGGGAGAACCCTAGTTAAAACTAAAGCCATAAAAATAAAGAACAGCATAATTGCGCCACCCACAACAGCACGAGGATTGCTCATAAATACTTTGACAAATCCTACAAATCGTAGCCACATTTCATGAATGAGTCTTTTTTTTCTAGGGACAATAACTTCATCTTCCATTATGCATCCCTCCTAATTCGTGGATCGATTAAAGAATAAATACTATCTGCAATTAAATTTGCAAAGATAATAATAGAACTTGTAAAGAATAGAATGCCAACAATTACAAAGTAATCACGGCAACCGATATAATAGGATAATTGAAGACCTAAGCCTGGGAAATTAAACATGCTTTCAATTAAAGTTGATCCACCAAATAATGTTGCAAAACTAATGGCAATTGATGTAACAAGTGGTAAAATAGCGTTTCTTCTTAAATATTTTTTATCAATTGTTTTTTTAGGAATTCCGCGTGCTTTAGCAGCATTCACATAATCTTCTCCTAATACAGAAACGCAACTTCCTCTCATCGTTAAAGCCCAACCGGATATTTGGACGATGACCATAGAAACAACAGGTAAAACAGAGTGCCATAATAAATCAATAAAAGGAGGAAGCCCATTTGTGATATCACGGGCCCCACTTAAGGGGAACCATTTTAATTTTGTTGCAAAAACATAAAGTAAAAGGATAGCCCAAATATAGTCGGGAATAGATGATGAAATTAGAATAAATGATGTATTAGCGATTTCTTTGGCTTTTGATTTATTAGATGCCATAGAACTTCCCATTTTTATACCAATAATAAAGGAAATAATTAATGCTAAGGTGGAAATAAATAATGTATAAGGCAAGAATTGCGCAATAACACTATTTGCAGATACGTTTAAAAATCGAATGGATGTTCCTAGATTTCCTCGTAATAAATTGTTTAAATAGTTGAGCAGTTTTATAAAGACACTTTCATTAGGATCATATCCTAGAATAGAAATTGCTAAGGCATGGGCTTCTTCTAGAGAAATGTTTCTTTCTGATGCTAATTTCATCGCATATTCATCAATTGAATCATTAGGAATTAAATTCAAAACAAAGAAAGTGAGAACAACAGCAAAAAGTAATGAAACTATAGCAAAGCCGATTCTTTTCCATATAAAACGGTATTTATAAAGTAAGTACCCGACATTCTTAAAAAACTTTTTTATTTTTTCCATAATTTAAAACCATAATTAATCGCGGGCTTTTATAAATCCTTGTGAGTAAGCCACGTGTTCACCAAAATATAAATTGGTCATTGCAATTTCATCAAAATTAGCGTCATCATAATGATAAATATCTTTAACGTTACGATTCTCAGAGAATTTTTCTACAAGAGGTAAGTTGCCTACATAATCTAAATTGAAGAACGAACCAGTTAAACCATTATATAAGTCAACGCCCAAGTTGAGCTTAGAGATGCCCACCACTAAATCGGCTGTTTTTTGTCTTAATGTATCGCCAGTGTAGGTATACATTTTTTCATAGATACTCCAGGCATCTGTAGTCCCTGAGCCATCGGATTTTTCAATAGTTAATTTATATCGACCAGTATTTGGATCGGTAGGAATGTTCATCATTTGAGCATCCATTTGTTCAAAAAAGTGTTTATACGCTCCTGCTGGATGACTGCCCCATGGGTTAAGAGCAGTATAGTAGGCAATTAAATCATATTCGGAATTACCAACAGTTGCGTTGGCAAGTAAAGTGGTTGGACCATCGGCATTTTTAATTTCCAAACCAATGCCAAATTCTTGGAAAGCGGTTTGAATCATAAGGCCCAATTCTGACCATCCTGGGGTTCCCATAGTTAATTCAACTTTTTTATTTGTTGCATCATACCAAGAACCATTTTTCTTTGTCCAACCGCCTTCTTCTAATAATTTTGCAGCTTTTTGTTGATCTTGGTAGTACTGAGGAATCTTGTTATAATCATCAGGATTTAAATATTTTTCGGCTTCATAATCACACATGCCAGTCATTGATGTCCAAGCGGTTGTAGAATAAGGAGCACAACTTTGTCGAATTAGATCTCTGTCTAAAATGTATTGGAAAGCTTCTCTAACATTTTTGTTATTCCATCTTTCCTTTTGGAAATTAAACATAAAGCCTAAACAGTCTTGGGTTAAGACTTTATAGTTAACTAATGATTGATTTTGAGCGAGATAGGATTCTAAATCCACATCAAGTGGTAAACCATCCAAATAATAGATTTCGTTGCTTAATAGCATTTGTAGAGCTAAAGATCCCGCTCTTTTAAAGACCATTTTTTCAAATCCGACTTGTTCGGCATTCCAATAATTTTGGTTCTTCTTTAAAACCATAGTGTTTTCATCGTAACTTTCCATCATGAAAGGTCCTGTGGAAGGATAAATACCTTCTACAACATGCGCTCTAAAAGCACTATATAATTCACCTTGACGTTTGGTAGCTTCTTCGTTCCATTTTCTACCAAAGTGTGCTTGATAATAGTAAATATCTTCAGGATCATCATCCGGAAGAGCTTTAGTTAATTCAATAACGGGGTCTGCATATTGTTTGAAGATATGATAGGGTGCTGAAGCACATTTTTTATCTTGAGAAAGAAGAATCAATCGAGCGTCTTCACTCGGACAACATTCTCTTTTCCAGTGAATCTTAAACACTTTAGGATTATCAGTTTCTTCAATATCATAAATATATGAAGTGGTGTTTCCATGTGCTAAATACCAATAGGTCATAAAGTCACGAGCGACAACAGGTTCACCATCAGTCCAATTTGCGTTTTCTCGTAATGTAACAATTGAAGTGTAATAATCATTTGGATCAGTTTCAATTGATTCTGCTAATAACATATAAATATTATCAGTAGTACGAACATATTGACATAAACCTTCTAAACCAAAAATGACCATTGGACCACCATCCGCACCATTATGATAATGAGTTCCTATACCCGTTTTTGTCCAGTCTCCAATCATCATCATGGTTTTTGAAGAATTCTTTCCGTGCTCGGTTAAGTAGCCATCGTATCCTGGATTGGCTGCGTTGGAACACCCAGTTAAAGTCGCAAATAGTGTTAATAAAGTAATTAATTTCCTAGTATTTTTTTTCATAATCCACCTCTAGTAATCCCTTCTTACATTTTCATTATAAATCATTTGACAACGTTGTCAAATAGTATTTTAACAAATTTGTAAGCGTTACCAATTTTTGGTTATTTTTAAGAAAAAGCAAAAAAGAATAAAAAATATTGAACTATAAATGAGTTATTTCATTATGAAATAAAACAATTGTTGAATTACAAAAAAAGATAATAAAAATGACTCTTCATATTTTTGAACTAGAAAGTTATTTTTTGAAGATAAACATTCTGAATATATCCTTTTTAGGCTTGAAGCTGATTCTTCTTTTCTTAAAAAAGTTCTAACACGATGCAGTTGGTCTTGAGATAATTTAAGTAAAAATTTATGCGGTTGTGAAATAAATAATATATGTATTAAGGATAGTATGCTTTCAGTTTGGAAGTTAACGCTTTCTGAAAATAAAAGCAACGTGAATAAAAAGATAATCAAAATTTATGATGAAAACCTCTCTTCCTAAGACAATGATACTCATCTTCAACTGAGAATAATATAGAAGAACAAACGAAATAATTTATCTCGTTTAGTTTCTTTTTCTTTGTTTTGGTTGACATTAAATAATAAATTTGCCAAAATAAATATACAGTTTGATAAATTAGATGTTTTAAAAAAACAGATGAACTAATTTTAAATATCGCTACTTCAAAATGTAGTGTCCGGCTATCCTAAGGTGAATCAAAAGTTTTATCAAATGAAGTGAAGTATAGGAGGAGAATGGTCTTTTTTATCATATTTTCATCATGAAAGACTTAGGTAGTAATGGAATTAAATAAAGAAACTGCAATGCAGTTATGGAATAAACGTTTTGGTAATGAAACGAAAGTGTTTGATTTTGCAGGTAGGGTAATGCAAAAAGGCGCATATAATGACAAAAATAGTGAATATCAATGGGATATTTTTTTGATTATGCCCTTAAGTAGAGGTGGGCAATTAGAAGAGCAAAATATGATCATTGCTCATGTTCTTACAGGACAAGAAAAAGGAGAAAAGTTTCCTGCTTTTAAAGCGCATGGCATTTCTTTTCGTGTTGCAAAAATAGAGAATCACTATGAAATCCAAAGAGTGGATAATAAAGTAATCAAAAGTGGACCTGCTGAACAATGTATTAATTTTATGGATTCATTTGAAGCATTACGGTTCTATGAGTCTTTAAAAGGAAAACAAACAAAGCCTCGTTTCGTATGCTCAGTTTTTATTCGTCTTTTAAATATTGAAAATACCGCGTTAATTGATTTTATTGAAAACTTATTTAGTCAAAAATCAATTATATATGATAAAAAGAACTTTGCAGAAATGCGCTTAATTATAAGAAATTACGATATGCCACTTAAAAGTGATATTCGTGTATTACTTGATAAATGCATTTTATTAAATACCTATTTAAAAGGTTACTTTAAAGAAAAAGATCTTATTGAAGCTTATGACATTATCTATCGAGTAGACTATTACTCATCAAGAGATAATATGTATTCAAAATCAAGATTCGTTAATTTTGAAGGAATTGATGGTGATTTTGACGATGCACTATTTATTAACAAATTAGTGTATGAAAATACAGAAGCTATAGAAAATGATCCAGATTTAGAATTTGATAACGCAAGTGATTCTTATCAAGACTATGATTATACATTTTCCAGGCTGGAAGAAAAATTAAAAAAATAAAGTAAAAAACATAAAGAAATTTACAAAGTGTGTTTTTAAAAGGAAAAAATTAAAAAATAATGGTAAAATCATTTTCTTAATTAGTCAACACTCGTATTCAATCCATATTTATTTCTACCATAGCGTTTAAAGATAGTTCGTTGATAGGTACGATATGTAATGAAATCACTAAAGTTATTGATTCCTTTCCAATTAAATAAACTATTCACGCTTTTAATACCATTAGAATCTTTTTGCTCTAAAAAATCAAATATAAGTTTTGAAACATGATCAGATGGACTACTTATTTTTTTAGGTTTTAAAAAACTAATTATTTTTTGAATTTTTGCATGCAAATTTTTAGAAATATATGGACAATTGTGAAAAATTAAAACGTACCAAAATTCTTCTTGCATCATAGGCTCGTCATTGGAAATCTTAGATATTTTTTTGTTTATGATTTCGCTAACTACTTTTAAAATTTCTTTGAAAAAAATCTTATTATAACGAGAATATAATAATATATTTGCCCAAATAATAGGATCGTTAAACGCTTTGGCATTGTTAACGATGATTTTTTCTGTTTTTGTATCAAGTTTAATATTATATTCACAAAAAAATGGGAACCAATCACATAAATCAAAAAGATTTCCTGATTGAAAAATAAACGCATATTTATTAAAAGATTGATTTATTTTTTTGTTATTTGTTTTGAAATCTATTTCACTATTTAAATAAGCGATAATAGAAATTACTTTGCGTGTTTGATCAAAAGAAGGATAAAAAGCGTAAATATACAAAGCTAAATCAAGTAGTTTCATAGCGTTATTTGATTCTTTGCTTTCGAATAAAGTAAAGCCTTCTTTCTTAATGCTAATATTTTTAAGTAATGTGGAGAGCAAAAAAGAAACAATTGTTCTACAGTCGTCTAAATGTTTTGTCATTAAAACAGCAATTTCATCCTTTATTCTATCAATGAAAACAAATTCATTTTTTACTATAAAAAAGCCTTCAGGAGGATTATTATGCTTATTTCGTTTGACACGATTAAAAAGGCTTCCGATTATGTCGGCTAATTGCCGTGTTTTTTCTAACCACTCTTTTGGTAAGCATGGTGTAATGCCTTTTATTAGTTTTAATTCATTTAATCGCAAAAGATATTGTTCACCAATTGATTTATATTTTGATAATATTTGTTCAAGAGTCTGGGCTTGTTTAGTAAAAATAAATATATCATCCACATATCGAAAAGCAACATAATCATTATTGTAAAAAATATTTTCCTTTTCCAAAGACAATAATATTTCTTTGTCTATATGTTCAAGTAATATTTCTGCAATCATTCTTGAAAACTCCGGGCCTACCACAATGCCATTGGAAGATCGACCATTAATATTTTGCAAAATGCGATCAATGGTTATAAACAAATAAGAGTTATTTGCACTTTTTGCATCAATCGTATTTCTTTCAATAATCCAAGTAAAAGCATGAGTATAAATGCTATCAAAACAAGATTTATAATCAAGATGAGCATAATACTTGAACTCAAAATTACTCATTCTCCAAATTTGAGAATCAGTAAAAGCATTAATTGATTCAAATGGCCCAACTTTGAAAAAATTTGAAACATTTTGATAGACTCCTTGGCTTAAAGAAGAAATCTGTTTTTGGAAGTATTGAGTAATTTTTCCGTTTTTAGAAAAATAATATAAATTTGAGCTTTTTCTATAATAACGTATAGAAAAACTATGATATTTTTCAAAATAAGAAAGTATATCTTTTTGATAGCATTCTATGAATAAGAATAAATTTAATGCCGAAAAAGGTTGTATAATGCTCATCTCACGCATTGAATTATTTCCTTTTAAAATCTTGTATTTTAATGGCTTTGTACACCATCCGCTTTTAAATAAAATAATATTATTTCTCGATTGCTGTAGTTTTAAATCTTTTATAAGATTATCAATTGTCTTTTTGTTTTTCTTTTCTAATAGGAAATTATATAGTTGTGAAAATGAAAATAATTCTGATACTTCATATGGAAGTAAATCAGTTAAAATATAATCCAATTTGTTTCTTTCTATCCCTTTTCGCTTCATTGACTTTTTTCTCCATTTCCTTTATTATTTAAGCATAAATAGTGAATTTATTTGATTTAATAATTAATGATTTACTATTTTGTTCGTTAATAGGTATAAAAGTTTATTAACGAACACACATCATCGGCAGCAATTGAAGATTACTTTAGTAGTAATCCTAGATTGTATGTTTAGAGAGTAGCTTAGGCTATGCTCCCTAGCGGCAAGCGTTTTTGCTTGCCGCTTTGCTTTTTTAATATCCAACACATACTTTAAATAAATAGTCTTTAACAAGGGAATCGTAATCTTGTTTTTTACCTTTTGCATCTATTTCACTAATTCCAATTTGTTTGCATAACTTTACTAAGCCTCTTCGATCATAACCAATGCCTTTAACCAATAGTATTGTTTTATTTAGTTTCATGTTTTCAAATAAATTATATCCTTTTTCTTTGGTTAAATAATAAGGAATCTTAACTTTTGCTGCTTTAAATTCTTTAAAAAAAGCGTATTTTAAAAAATCTGATGTATTTTTTTCGATGCGTTTTTGCTCTAATAAATAGCGTAGTTCTCTATAAGTTGAAATAAAACCTTTTTCATGCCAAATGGTAAAATGAAAGCGTTTAGTCACATAAACTTCACGTGAAGAAAATGCTTTTATTCTGTGGCGTAATAATTCAAAATCTTTATATCCTATTGATTTTTTATCTTTGTATGATGATATTATTTTACGAATTTTTTTTCTATATTTTTCTATTTTTGACTTTGTTATTCCATATTCTATACTAATCTTTTTTTTAGAACCTATTTTTAGCCAAAATTCATAGCCTAAAAAATCAAAGGATCTTTTCTTTGCTAAATCACTTCTATGAGAAATATACTGAAATTTTTTATTATTAAATCGTGTCCTACATTTTATAGAACAAATGCCATCATCGTGAAATACTTTTAATCGAATGGTATTTAGCTTTTGCTTGATTTCTTCTTCGTCCATGTGCTCGTTAAGAATTAAAATGCAATCATCAATATATCGTTCATAAAAAATTAATCCAAATTCAGAAAAAAATCTAAGAAGAAATTTATCAAAATGATAAGCAATGATTTCTGCAATGACATTTGAAGTGCATAACCCAGCATACGTATATTTTGTCATATGAACAAACTTGCTTACTAAATCCTTTTCCTCTCTATTTAAGAGGTTTTCACATATATATTTTTTATAAACATAAATTGATGAAATAGAATTAAAAAAATCTTTGAAATCAAATTTAACAATTGTAAAATCTGTCATCTGGACAACTGCAGGGAGAATATTGAAAAGGTTATGAGTTATTTTGTTTCTATTTGGGTACTTTATTTTAAAGTTTCGGTCTAATATTTGCTTTATACACTGACATAGAATGTTTTCGCTAGAAAATATATCTTTATATTGCTTAATAAAACGCTTTTTCTCATTTTGAGTTAATGTCATAGAAATCATATTTTTAAAATCATATTTAGAATTTTCAAAATCTGTTTTAACTCTTGAGATGATGCTTTCTTGTTCATCTTTAGTTTTAAAAGGAGCGTTTTTATTGAGTTCAGTGATTATTCTGAAAGCGCGTTCAATTTCGTCATTTATACCCATTGTTTTACCTCATAAAATAATTAAATAAAATTTTTATCTATGATTTACAAATAATGTTTGTAATTTGAGAATCAAAAATAAAAATATTTTAAATATCTTTAATAAATTTATTTTATCATAGTATATAAAATAATTCTATATTAATATTATGATAAATTATTTAGGAACCTTACAAGTTTTTTGAGTGGAAATATAATTTAAAGGAATTTTTAGTCGCAAAATTATTATAGAATTTAATTAATATCAAAAAAATTAATAAAATTAATTGCAAAAAAATATAAAAGATGATACGGTTAAAAACATACTTTCAAAAGTATTAAAAAAATATGTAAATTTTTTAAAATATATGATATCATATATAATATAACATTTTAAATTTACTTTTATGATTGAGCTTAAATATTTATTACTCAATATTTCAATTATTTTTATCACCAAAAGGAGAAAATATGTCACAAAGAAAAAATAAATTTTTTAAAGAAAAAAAGAAATGGTCACTTACTAAAGACAAAATTTTAGGGAAATATTTGGTTCCTTATTTTCAAAAATTAATGTGTTATGGTAGACCAATATGTTATGTTGATTGTTTTGCAGGTAAGGGTAAATTTGACGATGGTCAAGATGGATCGCCGTTGATTGCTTTAAAATGTCTAGATAAAACATTGTCGAAATCTTCAAGAAACATTCCAGTTTATTCTTATTTTATAGAATTGAACCATTATACTGATTTAGAAAAAAACATACGCTTATATTTAACTTCTTTTAAGAATATTAGCAAAATAGAATATTCAGTTAAATCGGGGAAGTTTGAAGATAATATAGATTCAATTTTATCAGAGCATAAAGATAGTACAGTTTTTTTATATATTGATCCTTATGGAATTAAGGCAATTGATGTTGAAAAGTTTAATAAGTTTAAAACAGATGAAAAAAAGAGTGTTGAATTGCTTATTAATTTTAATACTTGGGGTTTTTTCAGAGAGGCATGTAGAGTATTGAAAGTGGATTTTAAACTTAATCCAGAAATAGAAAAGTATTTAGTTGAATATGATTCAAATAATAATTTAAATCGTGAAGAATTATGTAAGATTGCAGGTGGAGATTTTTGGATTGAAATAGTAAAAAAATATAAAAATAAAGAATTAAAAGCGAATGAAGCTGAATATGAATTAGCAAAAAATATTGCTGAAAAATTTAGAAAGATGTATAAATATACTTTAAATGTTCCTGTTATGTCTAGTGATAGTTCGTCAATACCTAAGTATAGGTTATTTTATCTTACAAATCATACCGACGGTTATTTAATAATGGCAGATATTATGTTCCATGAATTAGAAGAAGCGAAGATTAGACAAAGAAACGGCCAAATGGACTTATTTTCAACGGATACTGAAGGGAAAATCACACAAGATGAAGACATCGAAAAATTAATAAAAACTATGATTAAAATGTATAATGAACATATTGATGCATTACTCTGTAGAGTATATACAGAATATGGATTAATTGCCCAATCTTCTAAACTTAGAGAAATAATCAAAGACATGGAAGACAATGAAATTCTTTTAATTACAAGAGAGCCGATGTATACTAAAACAGGGAAGCTTTCTTCATTTATGATAGAAAGTAAGGGACAATATGTATATGTTAGGAGGAAGTAGAAATGGAGACAATCAAAAGAAAAAGTCTTTTATACAAAACTGATGTTGAGTATGGGGATTACACAATCAATCATGTATTAGGTTGCTCTCATGGTTGTCTTTATCCTTGCTATGCCTATAATTTAAAAAGAAGATTTGGTGAAATTCAGAATCGCGAGGAATGGCTTCGTCCAAAAATTGTATCAAACGCGATAGAAATTTTAGAACACGAAATCCCAAAGTATAGGAAGGATATAAAAAGTGTTCAACTTTCCTTTACCACGGATCCATTTATGTTAGGCTTTCCAGAAGTAACAGAACTTTCTATAAAAATAATAAAAAGGCTTAACAAGGACGGAATAAAAGTTGTAACTTTAACAAAAGGAGTTATTCCTGAAGAAGTTTTTTTGACTGAAAAATACAATGAATTTGGGATTACATTGGTTTCACTAAAAGATGAATTTAAGGAAAAATTTGAACCTAACGCTTCGAATTATGAGGAAAGAATAGCTTCTTTAAAAAGAGCTCATGAAAAAGGATATTGTACTTGGGTTAGTATAGAGCCATACCCAACGCCAAACATTATTGAACAAGACTTGGAAAAAATTTTAGATAAAGTATCTTTTGTTGATTATATTGTTTTTGGCATGTGGCATTATAATAAAATCATTTCTACGTACAAAGGCTATAAAGAATTCTATAATGAATGTGCAAAGAAAGTTATCGACTTTTGTGAAAAAAAACATATACGGTATCATATAAAAAAAGGAACAATAAGTTAAAACAAATATATTAATAAATTGTTATTTAACGTTAAATGGGACTTTGTTATTATTTATTAATTGGGATGAAAGCAATGAGTTATTAAAATTGAAAGATTGATTTTTTGGCACTTCCAATTATGATTTTTTAGTAAAGAATTATTTTTTGAAAATATTAGAATAAATGGACTATACTAGCAGATGTCCACTATTCCATGAATCTTATGATTTTATAAGCAACTGCATTCTCAAGTAGTTGCTATTTTTGTATTGATTTTTGAGCGAAATGGATAAATAATATATATAAGTTATTTATAAACAAATTAATATTTTAGTTGAGCATAAAATTTCTTTGTTTATAGTTTTTTTAAATTAAGTGAAAGGGGGAAATATGATGAGCAAGTTAATGAAAATGCTTTTGACGTTTACATCTTGGGCCATGCTATTTTTTATCTATAGTTTTACTTTTCTTCTAGATGGACTATGGACGAAAAAGATAGCAAATAACTGCACTATAGGTATTATTTTATTTATTTTTGGTATTATATTAACGTTGCTATTTTATGCGATAATAAAAAGTGCTAAAAAGAAATTAGAAAAACACAGCATAATTATTAAAAACATATCAAACGCAGATCCTAATTTGATAGATGATATTGGAACATATTTATTGCCTCTTTTAACTATTTCTATAAGTGATGTAAATTTTAGTGTATTGCTTACTATGTTTTTAGTAATTTTGTTGGTAGTTTGGTTGACAAGAGCCACCTTAAAAAATCCCTTGTTTATTTTTTTTGGCTATAGGCAATTTGATATCTATAACGAAAATGGCAGAATGTATAAGCTTATAACAAAAACTAAAAAAATTAATTTAACTGAAAAACACGATGTTGTTGAACTGTTTGATGAAATATATTTGGAGGTATAAAAATGTTAATAGAGACAGATGAAATATTTGTATGGACAAAAAAGGGAAAAGAATGTAAAGTGTTTCGATTAAAAACTAATCAAGAGACAAAAAGAAAAATCATTAACGCATTTAATGATGGAATTAAAGAATTATTGACAAATGATATTGGAAAAGATAGAGAAAGAATTAATTTTGAAAGTCATTATTATGCCGATTTAAAAGAAGAGTTACTAATGATACAAAATTTTAAAGTTCCACAAGAATTACTTGATGCTTTTGATCAACCTGATCTTTTGGACTGCTTTGAGCCAAATAAAGAAGGAAAAACAAAGGAAAATTATGAAATAAAAGCAATAATTATTGGAAGAAAAGAAGGTGAAAATTATTTTTTTGCTTGTCAAAAATTTACTCCCAAAAAAATGGTAATGAAAAAGAAAGGCATTTATTTATTATATGACAGAAATACTTTTGTTACAGAAGAACCAAAATTTTCAATAAATATTGAAGAAAAGATAGATTGTATATTTACTGAAGGAAATTTGATTTTTGAAAAATATAATGAAGCAAAGGGAGTATTTGAATTAGATGATTATTATAGAATAGCAAGCCAAAAAGAAGTGCAAGATTTCGTTAGGAGTAATGTATTTAGAATTGATAATGATAAATTATTTTATAAACATACTTCTAGCGTATTTATGCGAAAAAAAATAGCAAAAATAATAGATTTAGGTACATTAAATGATACTGAAAAAATTTATAAAAATGCTAGAGTTGTTAATATGGATATAGAATTTACAGAAGATGGAAAGCAAATTATTATGCCAGTTGAATATAAAAAATTAAGAAAAGTAATGTCTTTTTTGGCTGAGGAAATCTATTCTGGTCAGTTTACTAATTATACATATTTAACAAATTCAACAAGAAAAATATAATTTATAAAAATTACGCAAATAATTTTCTTTCTAAGATTGAATAGAGGGGTTAAGAGTGTTTTGGTCTTACTTTCATTCTTTCTTTATCTTTAGAAAGTACACCAAATGTACCTTCTTTTACTTGTTTAGAGAATCTCTTCATGTAATATATCGTAGCGATCAACAAAACAACATCCGATCCTACCCAAGCCGCAGGATTAGAGAAACCAACGCCAATCCAACCTAAGAATTGAGTAAAGAAAATACAAGTTAAAGCCCGCATCGCTAATTCTAATATTCCCGCTACTACGGTAATAGAACTTAAACCTAATCCTTGTAATGAACTACGATATACGTAAATTAACATCACAAAGAAATATAATGAACCTTGAATAATTAAATACGTTTTAGCGTAACCCATAATCGTTTCTTCAATATCACTAGAGAAAATACGAATCATCGGAGCACCAAATAAGATCATAATCGCACCTAAAATCACGCATAAAATGGTACCAAATAGTGTGGAAACTTTAAATCCTTTTTTAATCCGTTCATAATTTCTAGCGCCATAATTTTGTCCACAAAATGTCGCCATGGTCGTACCTAAACTAGAAAGAATTTGTAAGGCAAAACTATCGATTTTATTCGCTGCACTATAGGCAGTTGCGTACCCATCAATTAAATAATCAGGACGTGTAGGATTATAAAGTGCATCCAGATGATTGACCGCGGCTTGTTGAATCATTAAGCCAATCGCAATAATAGAGAACTGTAAAGCCATGGGTAAAGCAATTCTTAAATGCTCCATAGCAAAATCAAAAGAAAAATGAAAATGTTCCCTTTTTACTCGTAAAATCGGGTATTTTTTCCACATATAAATAAAAGAAATCATTCCAGAAACAAGTTGAGCGATAAAGGTTGCGTAGCCCGCACCAGAAACCCCCATATGGAATATGGAAATAAAAACAATATCTAAAACAATATTAATAATAGAAGAAATTAATAAGAAATATAAAGGAGAACGAGAATCACCAATCGAACGTAATAAAAATGAAATCATGTTATAGAAAATGGTAGCCCCTAGTCCTAAAAAGATGGTAATTAAATAATCATGGGCATACGGAAATAAAGAATCCGATGTTTGCATCATTTTTAAAAGAGGAGTGGTACAAAGAACCGCTACTAAAGTTAAAAGAATACCAATAATAATACAAAGAATATATGAAGTAGCGACACTTCTTTTCATTTGTTCTTCGTCTTTAGCGCCATAAAATTGACTGGTTTTAATGGCAAAGCCAGAAGTTAAACCGGTAGAAAAACCAATCACTAAAAAAGATAGTGATGAGGTTGCGCCTACTCCAGAGAAAGCTAAACGACCTAAATATTGTCCGACAATAATAGAGTCTACTAAACTATAAAATTGTTGAAAAACATTACCTAACATCACTGGAATAAAAAATAAGAGAATCGGTGTAAATATCTTTCCTTCCGTTAATGAATTCTTTTGCTTCATACGTACTTGCCTCCTTTAGCAAGATACACTATTATAGATAAAATTTTTAAAGAATCAATTATTTAGATTTGAAAAAATGATGAAAGCGTTTTACTTAAAAATGTAACTTAATTTACAATATGTTATAATGAAAAAGAAAAGGAGGATTTTAACATGGTAATACTAATTATTTTTATTATTACTATCGTTGTTTCTCTTTTTTTCGGTTTAATTATTAAATATAAAGAGAATTCTTTTTATGAGCATGAAGATGATAAAGATACAACTAGAAAGACAAGCTCGACAATAGAAAAAATAAAGGGATTTTTTAAAACTAAATTAGATAAAGATTACTTTTTAAGTGAACAAGAAAAGCAAGGATTAAAAGGTGAAAGAGAAGTAGCTTATTATTTAGAGCAAATTGCTTCCCATTTTGGAGGTTATGTTTTCAATTCGTTTATTTTTAAAGATGAAGATGGCTATTCTTCAGAAATTGATCATGTTTTAATTACCCAAGGTGGTGTTTTTATTATCGAAACAAAGGCACAAAAAGGAATTATCACGGGAAATATGGAAAATGAAATATGGTATTCAACGAATGAATATGATGATATCAATACCTTTAGAAATCCCATTGATCAAAATGATGGACATATCCGTCATTTAAGAAAAATGTTAAAGAAAAACGCTCCTTATATGTTTTCAATCATTATATTTCCTTTTGCTAATATTGGAGCTGTTTCTTATCCACAAATTCACCATTTAGAAGATGCCATAGAGTTTATTGTAGAAAAGACAGAAGAAGAAAAATATACAAAAGATTTTGTAGAAAAGATGAAGACTCAATTTTTGTATATACAAGAAGTTTATGGAATTAGTAAAGAAGAGCACCTTAAAAATATTAAAGAGCATCATCAAAGTAACCGATAGTGAAATCTTGAAGTTTTTTTCTATTCTTTTTATAATATAATCGCTAATTAGGCACTATGCTTTTTCTAAATAAATTTAGAAAATAAGGAAAAAATAAAGAAAAAGGAGGTAAGAAAAGATGAAAAAGTTTTTACGTATCTTAGTGCGTTTCATTACCTTTCTTCCCGCCTTTGCCATTCAAATCTTTTGGTATTATTTAGTTTTTAGCTTATTAAAAGAATGGTCGACCTACTTGAATATCTTTTTATTTATTTATCAAGTCTTTGCCATCATCTATATTTTTAATAAAAGAGAAGAAGCAAATTATAAATTATTATGGATTACTACCATATTAATTTTTCCATTTGCAGGGATTATTTTATATTTCTTAGCGGGTAACAAAAAATCAGCTAGACCCATTCATAATAAAATTAATCGAAATAAAATCTATCCTTTAGATCTACCTTCTTTAGCGTTACAAGAGCATACATTAGGTGATCAAACGATGACGCTTCTTCATCATTTATCTTCCTATCCGATTACCCCTGTCAGTCATTCTAAGTTTTATCCTTTAGGGGATGATATGTTTCCTGATATGGTAAAAGCGTTAAAAGAAGCAAAGTACTTCATTTTTATTGAATATTTCATTATTGAAAAAGGTGTCTTTTGGAATACGATTGTTGAAATTTTAAAAGAGAAAGTAAAAGAAGGCGTTGTAGTTAAAGTTCTATATGATGATATTGGAAGTATTTCTACTTATTCTATTCATAGCCAATTAGAATTAAAAAGAGCAGGAATTGATTTAGTATCTTTTAACCCCATTATTTATTTAGCATTTAGACTTAATAACCGTGACCATAGAAAAATGATGATTATTGATAATGAAATCGCCTTTTCTGGTGGCGTGAATTTAGCGGATGAATACATCAACCAAAAAACACGTTTTGGCCATTGGAAAGATATTGGTTTCTTTATCAAAGGGGAACCTGTATGGGTTTATACCCATTTATTTTGTTTATTCTGGAATGCTTATTCTAAACATAAAATTGATGAAAGGAAATTATATCGTCCAGCATTAGATACGCAAGAAGCAAAAACCAAATCATTAACCTATTTTGATTCTCCTTATTTTGATGAAGCGATATCGAATCGTTTCTTCGTTAGTGTTCTAGGAAGTGCCAAAGATTATGCGTATTTTTATACACCTTATTTAATCTTAAACGATTCTTTAAAAGAAGCATTCATTCAAGCTTCTCAAAGAGGCGTCGATGTTCGGATTATTATTCCGGGTATTCCTGATAAAAAGATGGTTTATTCATTGACTTTAAAATACGCTGAAACGTTAGCGAAATATGGGGTAAAAGTCTATCGCTATCTCCCGGGATTTGTCCACGCTAAAGGAGCGGTCATTGATGATAAGATTTGCAGCATCGGATCTGTGAACTTAGATTATCGTAGTTTATACCTTCATTTTGAATCCAATACTGTTTTTATGGATAGTGAAATGGTATTTGACGTTAAAGCGGATTTCTTAAAGACACAAGAAAAATGTGAACAAGTGCATTACAAAAAACATAACATCTTTGTAAAACTTTATCGAAGTATTTTAGATATTTTTTCTCCGTTATTTTGAATTTGCTTTTAGAAAAGAAACTTGTTTCTATCGTCAATTCAAGCGTATTTTTCTATAAGGCAACTTAAAATAAAAGAAGGAAAACCAAAGAAACTTTGATATTCCTAAATAAAACGACATTTTTTATTTCGTTAACCGCTATTTGATGATTTCATTTAAAAGAAAAAATAAAAAGCCTTTACTTTTTAGACTCATTAGTGTTTCTTTTCGTTACCCAAATCCTTTTATTGGGTTACTTTAAAAAATTATAGATTTCATAATAAAAATAAAGAAAGAGAAGAGAAGAAAAGAAAGCAAGGTTCACTTTTTATGGTTTATCAATCATTAAGCTTTGATTTCTTATTCAAATGAAAATATAGATGAAAACATAAAGAATGCATCTATTCAAGTGATTACGGGAAATATTTTTATCATTCCTATTTCATTTTAAAAAATGAAATTTGTAAAAGTTAAAAATATTTCCATATATAATGATTGCGGTAGTTTTATACGTATTTTTGTTGATTTTTCCTATAAGTGATAAAAAGATGGGCTATAAGAAGAAATTAATTTTATGAAAATTATCTTTTTGATAATTTAATGGATGATGTTTAAAGATGACCAAATCAAGTTCTTACTTGTTTGAATGTTCGCTCTGATAAACATTATTAAATAAATAATAAAGTATCATTACGGTTTAATAGTATTTTCCCCATTTTAAAGTGATGTAAAGGATATTGGTTTCCTTCAATGTAAGAATTTTTTACTTCATTTTTTTATTTTTTATCTACTTTTTCTATTCCTTTATTCTTTTACGATTTCATAAAAAACTACAAAAGAAAAGCAGTGAAGAAAGGAAAAAGAAATAACAAGGTGTTATCTAGTAAGAACATTTAAAAATAAATTGTATAAAAAGTAATGAAATTATCCAAAATTCCTTCGTACTATATTTTAAATTTTTTTGTTTAATGTTATACTTCAAATGGTCGTCATGTAGTAAAGGAGGTATTTTTCATGTTTCAACTCACACATGTAACCGTAAAATCTGTAAACGCATTCTATAGAGTTCGTTGTAAAGAACAAACGATTGCTCGCCACGCTCATAGAAACGTTGACTTACTTGTTTTAAGTTTGAAAGGCAAAGTAGTCTTACAACAAGGTCGTCGTAAGAGAATTGTCAATCAAACCAATTTAGGACTTATCCCACACGATTCAGTTTCTAAAATTATTGTCGAAGAAGGTAGCGAATGCATTATTGCCGAATTCATGACCGAAGGCTTAACCTTACAACGTCCAGATGTCTTCCAATTAAAAGACCCTGTAAACGTTAGAGAAAGAATGATTGAAGCCGAAAAATCATGGACAAAGCAAGTCATTGGTTATACCCTTCAAGCTTATGAGGCTGTTTATGGTTGTTTAGCCGATTTAGCATGTGGACTTGCTAAAATCCAAGGCAAAGCCAAAAAACTCGATCTCATTCTTCCTTCCATTGAATATATGGAAGAACATTTCACCGATCATCGCATTTCAAATGAAATCATGGCCAAACAATCGGATATCAGCGTGGTCTATTTTAGAAAAATTTTCACTGGTGTTTATCATGAATCACCAATGAAACACGTCCAAAATCTCCGTATGACCAAGGCAAAAGAATTACTTCAAAGTGGTTTAATGAATGTTACTGAAGTGGCTAAAGCAACTGGATTCTCTAGTATCTATAGCTTCTCTAAGACATTTAAAACAGCTTGCGGTTATTCGCCAATGAAAGCTCGTTCGGAAGAAGTAAAAGGTAAGTAATTTCAAAAGTCATAAGCATTTGCTTATGGCTTCTTTTTTTTAAGACATACTATATCATGGGTGATGATATGGAAAGAATTAGAAAATTATTTGGCTCTTTTTCTTTTTATCGATCGTTGTTTCTTTTGGTGTTTCCTATAGCGTTACAACAACTCTTATCCATGGGTATGTCTTTTTTTCAGACTTTTTTAGTGGGTGCGTATGTGAAATCCCAAGGAAATGATGTGCATGAATCGATGTTACTTGTACAAATCGGGAACCGTTACTTCTTGGCGTTTCAAGCCCTTTTACTTGCGGTTTCTATTACAAGTTCTTTATTCTTTGCAAAATATTTAGGTGATGAAAAAGAAGACGCTTTAAGAAAAGTAATGAAAGCGAATTTGGTTTTATCTTTTTTTAGTGCGCTATTCATGTTAGTGATTGGCTTTCTTTTTCGTTATCCGATGTTAAAAGCATTAATACAAGCAAAAGATTCTACAATATCTATTCATACTACCGCTACTTTTTATCTCTTTTTATTACTTTCTTTAATTCCACTATCGATAACAAATATGTTTTCTTATATGTTAAGAAATTTAAAGAAAACGAAATATCCTTTAATCTCCACTACAATATCTTTTTTATTTCACGGATTATTATCTTTTATTCTTTTATTTTATACACCTTTAAAAATCGTCGGTATTAGTGTTTCTTTCTTCCTTAGCCGTATTTTAGAAACGCTCATTCTTTATAAGCTATATAAAAAGAATATTCATTTTATTCAAGGTTTCTATAAAGAAAAAGGGTATAAAGGAGAACTATTCAATATTTTAAAAAAAGGATGGCCGGTGTTACTCAGTCAATTATTACAAGAAAGTTTTTTATTACTCATATTTTTTGCTTATGCAAGAATCGCTAAAGGACAGGCGAGTGAATTGGCGGCGATGAACTTTGTGACCCAAGTAGCGGATATTGCTTACGCGATTTTAGGTGGAATGGGAACGGCAACCGCAATATTGATTGCCATTCCTTTAGGAAAAAAGAAAATTGAAGAAGCAAGAAATAATGGAAGATATATTCAAGGCTATGTCATTGTCTTTTCGCTTATTTTATCTCTAGCGATGCTTATATTTTTACCGATTTATCAATCGTTAACAGGCGAAGATCCTTTTTTAAAAGAAGTATTTATTCTTCAAATCATTTCTTTACCTTTTCTTATTTATTCCCAAAACTTAATGTTTATTATGCGCTCGGCAGGTTATACCAAAGGACACTTCTGGATTACGATTTTTCCTTCCTTAGCCATAAAAGTGCCTTTTGTGATTTTATTTGTTTTCTTTTATCCTTCTTTATATGAAAAATTACCGTTTTTAGAAACGATACAAAAAACCTTAGGATTGACCCCAAGTTTACTCATGTTTTTATATCTTTTAGACCGCTTTTTAGAAATCGCTCGTGCTTTCATTGCTTTTTTCCTTTATCATAAGGTAAAATGGTATGAAAGGAAATTGGAAAAAGCGAATGAAGGTTGAAAAGTATATTGATCAAAGTATTCCTTCTTTAGAAGGAAAAGTCATTTTAGTAACGGGCGCGAATAGTGGAATTGGTTTTGAAGCAAGCCGTATTTTTGCTATGAAAAAAGCAACGTTAATCTTTGCTTGCCGTAATGAAAAGAAAGCGGAAGCTGCGAAAGAAAAAATATTAAAAGATTTTCCTAATACGACGATTCATATTTTGTTATACGATCAATCTTCTTTGAGTAGTATTCGTCATTTTGTTAATGAAGTAACTGAGCGTTTCCCCAAAATAGATGTTACGGTTTGTAATGCGGGTATTTATCATCCTAAAGAGCATTCTTATACTGAAGATCAATTTCCTTTAACCATTGGTACAAATTACATTGGTACGTATTATCTATTATTACTTTTAATGCCCCATTTAGAAAAGAATAAAGAAGGACGTGTAATTATTGTTTCTTCTTTAACGTATCATTTCCATATGAATGAGCCTTTTAAAGTATTAACGGAAGATGAAAAGAAAGTATCAAAAAACTATGCGATTTCTAAAGCCTACCTTGTGAAATTATTCTTATACTATGTTGAACATAGTCCTTTAAAAATTCTTTTAATGCATCCTGGTGTGGCTTCAACGAATATTTATTCTTCTAAAGATACCCATTTTTCTAAATTCTTCATGTCTTTAGCGCATAAAGTATTGCCGCTTTTTACGCATACGCCAAAAAAAGCCTCTTTAGGCATTGCTTTATTAGCGAGTCAAGAAAATATTAAGACAGGCACTTTCTTAGGACCACGTGGCTTATTTGGGTGGTCGGGATATCCCCATAAAATCAAAGTAAGTCGCAAAGTAAAAAAGAACGAGAATGAATTGTTTGAATATACGAAACAAATCGTTTTAGAAAAGGAGGCTACGAAAATATGCTAGAAGTACATAACGTCTCACTACAATTTGGAGGCCGTGTTTTGTTTAAAGATGTGAGTGTCACTTTTCAAAGCGATAACTGCTATGGCATTATCGGTGCGAATGGCGCCGGTAAATCTACATTTTTAAAAATTCTTTCTGGTGAACTTGAACCGAATAAAGGAGAAGTTACTTTATCCAATAAAGAAAGAATGTCCGTTTTAAAACAAGATCAAGGGGCTTATGATGAATATACTGCTTTAGATACCGTTTTATATGGTTATCCTCGTTTGATGGAAGTCCAAAAAGAAAAAGACGCTTTATATCAAAAAGAAGATTTTACGGAAGAAGATGGCATCCGTGCTTCGGAACTTGAAATGGAATATGCGGATATGAATGGCTATGAAGCGGAAAGCGATGCGCGTTCTTTGCTCAATTCTTTAGGAATAGAAGGCGATAAGCAAGATCAATTGATGAAAGATTTAGATGCGAAAGAAAAAGTGAAAATCTTATTAGCGCAGGCCCTTTTTGGAAATCCCGATATTTTATTATTAGATGAGCCGACGAACCACTTAGACGCTATTACGACCATGTGGTTAGAAAACTTTTTATATAATTTTCAAAATACCGTTATTATCGTAAGCCATGACCGTCACTTTTTAAATAAAGTTTGTACGAGAATTTTAGATGTAGACTATGGAAAGATTACCGTTTATGTCGGTAATTATGATTTCTGGTATGAATCAAGCCAACTTCTTTTAAAACAAGCTAAAGACACGAATGCAAAAAAGGAAGCAAGAAAAAAAGAATTAGAAGACTTTATTGCGCGTTTTGCCGCGAATGCATCGAAATCAAAACAAGCCACTTCTAGAAAAAAAGAATTAGAAAAGATTAATCTAGAAGAAATTGTTCCTTCTTCTCGCCGTTATCCTTTTATTGATTTTAAATTTGAAAGAGAACTTGGACAAGATGTTTTAGAAGTCCATCATTTATCTAAAGATAACTTATTTCATGATGTTAGTTTTACTTTAAAAAGAGGAGATAAAGTCGCATTCTTATGTAAAAATAGCTTAGTACTGACGACTTTATTTGATATTTTAATGGAAAGAGAAAAAGCGGATGCGGGTGATTATAAATTTGGTATCACGGTTTCTCCTACGTATTTAATGCAAGATATCGCACCATTTTTTACGGGCGATGAATCTTTAGTGGACTGGTTACGTCCTTATTCAAAAGATCAACATGAATCGTATTTAAGATCTTGGTTAGGTAGAATGTTATTTTCTGGTGAAGAAGCGTTAAAGAGTGTAAGCGTATTATCGGGAGGAGAAAAAGTCCGCTGTATGATGGCACGCTTAATGTTAATTGCTGGAAACTTGCTCATCTTAGATGAACCGACCAACCATCTCGATTTAGAATCCATTACCGCTTTAAATAAAGGAATGATGAATTATAAAGGTGTTTTGTTATTTACGACCCATGACCGTGAAATTCTTTCTACAGTCGCGAATCGAATTATTTATATTGATGAGCATCAAGTTATAGATAAAGTGATGACCTATGACGAATTTGTCGAAACTTATGCCTCACAATTCTAAAAAATAGAGCCTTACTCATATATAAAGAGTGAGGCTCTTTTTATGTATGGTTACCAAGAAAACTGTTATGCAACACAACCTACCATTGATTATGAATATGAGCAAAGAGAACAAGAAAGAGAAAATGTGAAGAGATACTTAGAAATTTTCTTTGTTTGCTTAATTCTTTTTGCTGTCATTTTAGTTTTGTATGTAGCTGTACAAAAATTAAAAGCGTATAAAAATGGCACAGTAACGCCCTCTTTTTTGGCTTATTTAAAAAGATGTAATTTATTAGCGGTTACGGTAGCTTGGGTAGCATCCTTATATTTTACAATTTTAACTTATCAAAATTTTCGAAAGATAAGGACACCTTCTAATTTTAATTTTTTTATGGCCGCTTCTTTAGTGTTTATTGGTTTTACTTTACGGCTTGTTATGATTTACCGTCATAGTGGGACAACCGTAGAAGGTCCAGAAGATGTGATTGGTTAAAAATAAAAGGACAAACCCATAAAAAGTTTATCCTCCAATATCTTTAGCAATTAATGATGAAGTTTTTCTTGATAATGCTTCATAACGATAGCAGTCACTTCTTCAATTGATAGTGTTTCTGTATCAATCATAAAGTCGATTTCACCAATATTTTCTTTAGAAAAGCTTATACGGTCATTTTCAATTCTCTTTTGAATGTTTTCTAAAGAGTCGCCACGTAACGACATTCTTTGCTTTCTTAAATCCTCACTCGCTAATAAAAGAAAAGTAACGATATGAGGGTTATGCAGAGATTGAAAAGCGTGAAGTCCATTAGGATCAACGATTAAGCATTTATTGTCGGCAATTTCTTTTTTACTGGTGCCATAATAATTTCCATTATATAAAGTGGTTTCTACAAAATAATTTTCTTCTTTTAATTTTAAAAAGAGAGTCTTGTCAACAAAATGATAATCCACATCTTCGATTTCTTGTGCACGACGAGCACGAGTCGTATGGGTAACTACTTTTTGAATATCATATTTTTTCTTTAATTCTTTTGCAACTTCTGTTTTTCCACTTGCGGAAGCACCTACTAAAATAATCATATGAAATAACCCTCTTTACACATCATAATTATAGCGAAGAAGCAAGAATAAAAGAAGAGTTTCTTTGTCAAATGATGGCGAATTTAAGGTTATCCACTTCAAAGTAGACAAAGTTCATCCTTCTTATGGGTTTAGTTTGCTATAATAATATACGATAATGGTGTTGCTTAATAGGAGAGCAAGATTATGGATATGATGAAAATTGGTGTCTTTCTTCAAAACTTAAGAAAAGAGAAGAATTTCACCCAACAAGAATTGGCTGATTATTTTCACGTCAGTAGCAAAACAGTTTCAAAATGGGAGTGCGGAAAAGCTTTACCGGAAATTCCTTTATTAAAGGAAATTAGCGAGTTCTATTCCGTTTCTGTTGATGAAATCTTAAATGGTGAAAGAAATGTAGAAGGCGCAATGGAAAATACCATGCGAAAAGAAGAAATGCAAAAGGCTTATCAAAAGAAAAAGAAAATGTGGAGTATATTTATTTATGTTTCTTTCTTTGTCTTATTATTAGCGTTTGTTTTATTACCTTTAATTTCTTCTATAAAAAATCATTCACTTGCCACCGCAATATCAATTGTTATTCTTGTGGTAGGATTATTTGTTTATGGTTTAGGTTTAATTCTTTCTAAATTGGATAAGGATGTGCAGTCTAAAAGTGTTTTATTAGCGTATCATAACCAAAGAGTTAATGTTTCTATTTGGTTTGGTGCACTGTTCTTAGCCAATTTAATGATTGCTATTTGTAATAGTGGAAATGGTTCATTATTAGAAAATATCATGAATGTTGAATTAACTTTAGATAAATTTTCTTTAGATACAATTGTGTGTTTATTCTTCTTTGGGATTTGTGGCTTAATTGCGCAGTTACTCGCTAACTATTTCCGTAAATACTCAAAAGAAAAAACCGAACAACAATTAGGATTTATTTATCAACATCATTTATTCTTCTATGGCATTTTCTTATTATCAACACTAAGCATCTTTACCTTACCATGGGCTGAAGCGGATTCGAAAATGCTTTTATTAACACAAGTAAAAGATTATACATTCTTACAAACTTATCCAACGACTTTCTATGTGGGTATTGGTTTATATGTTGCTTCTTTAGTTCTCGTCTTAGCGTTATATAAATTTCCACAAGTTCATAGCGTAGGAATTCTCATGTTAATCGTTAGCTTTATTTTATTCAATGTAGCTACTCAAGATTTGATTCATCAAGAATATAATGAAGGCGGATTAAGTGCAACATTTAATTCTCCTAAAGGCGCGTATATCATGGTAGGTATTCTAGCGGTTTGCTTCGTGATTTGTTTAACGTATTCCATTACGAATTGGGTGCAAATGAGAAAAGAAACAAAGTAAAATAAAGGCACTAGGTCCACAACCTAGGTTTTTTTACTTTTTTTAATTAAATATGGTAAAATAATAAAGAAAGAAGGAGAAAATAATTATGAAATATTGTTCACATTGTGGAAATGAATTATTAGATGAAGCAGTAATTTGCCCAAAATGTGGCTGTCCTTGCGATGAAAATTGGAATAAGAAAAATAGTAAAGTGATAAACCCTAATGCCTCGGACAAGTCACGAGGAATGGCTTTATTACTTTGTGCATTGTTAGGGGGACTAGGCATTCATCGTTTTTATGTAAAGAAAACAGGGACCGGTGTTTTATGGCTTTTAACTTTTGGCCTTTTTGGAATTGGTATCATCATTGATTTAATTATGATTGTCTGCGGTAACTTTACAGATGATGAAGGTAAAGTATTAGAAAAATGGGACTTCGATTAAAAAACAAATAAAATTGAACGAGAAAGAGTGATGTAATTTTGCATCACTTTTTCTTTTTTTTAAAAAATTTTAGGATTATTCTTTTTTACTTCGTAAATAAATAGTAAAGGAACAAGAGGTGAAAAATAGTTAACTATGAAAAACGAATCTCTACGGATGTTAAGAAAGAAAGCCAACGATATTTATTCTCTTTATCAAAAAGCAACGCTTTTTTTGACGATACAAAATACGAACAATGATTTTCCCACAATGCAAGTGCAACTTATCGGTAAAATTGTAAAATTAGATCCCCAACAATTTGTATCTTATGTCGATTCCGCAATTAACGCTTTGCCAATGGATTGTTCCATGATCATCAAAAAAGAATTATTTAATCAAAAAGATTATCAAAGTATGAATTATTTACCGCTTTTATCGCGCGCTACTTATTTCCGTCATCAAAAGCTGGCATTTGAACAGTTTGTTTCTTTCTTTGAATAGGAGAGTGAAATAATGCTTAAAAGACTTAGCATGGTTGTGCCTTTATTAATGCAAACCATTTATTATGAGCCAGTAAATCCAGGACAAATAAAGGTAAGATATTTTTCTTATATTGAAATTCCACCATTAACAGAAAATGAAGAAATAACAATTCCTTTTATTTTTAATAGTCCTTTAAGTCAAGCCGAGAATACCACAGTGTTTTCTCTTTCTTATGATGGTGAAGTGATGTCTGCTTTTACGGTGAAACCAGGAATGCAAATGTTAGGTGAATTAAAAATTCCCCAAGGAAAAATTAAAAATAAAGAGGCAGAACTCTTGTTTTTAGCGGAAGCAAGTGGCATTACTACAAGAGCGAAATTTCAAGTGCATACGTCTAAAAAAGAAACTATTAATATCAATGAATATCTAAAAGAGGAACATATTCAAACAATTGAAAATGTCATTGTGGGGTTAGATGACAAGGGAAAGTCTTATCAAAAAAATGAATATTTTACATGGCATTTTAATGAAAATACACAGGCAGAAACTTGTTATATTTTTGATTTATCTCAATATCAATTTAGTTATGAAGGCAATGCAGAGGATATTGAAGATGCTGAGTTTGAATTCTTTTTATATGGAACTTTAGATGATTTTCCTCGTTTATATTTTGATGATGAACGAAGTGGCTATGCATTTAAAGCACAAATAAAAAAAGCGGAAAATTATTATTTTTCTTTTGATGAAACTTTCTTTGTTGATGAAAAGACACACATGATTTCTAGAGCGAGTGGTGATTATTTTTTAGAAACTTCCTATCTTCATTGTAGCCAAGAATTACGAGAAAGAAAAAAATCATTTCCTTTTCAAATTACCATGAAAAATATAGGGTTAGAGAAAATGACTTTGGTATATGATGGCGTTTATGAATTTTTATACGAGCCATATGGGAATTTTGATGAAAGTGTTTATTATCTTTTAGAAGAAGAAAGTCAAGAAAGAGTAAAAAAGGAGTGGGAAGAATGGTAAGAAAGTGGTGTTATATACTTTTATGTCTTTTATCTTCGATGCTTTTCTTAGCTAAAGAAAGTGAAAATGAAAAGCATTATTATAATACGTTCGTTATTTCTTCAAAGTACGCTGTCAGTCATTCTATCTATGTGCATGAAGAAGAAAAAGATGAAGGATATTTTTTATTAGAAGATATCAAAACAAATTTTAAAAAAGCATGGACCTATTTAGACCAAAAAACACCTTCTTTACTGAGTGTGGTTTTATTTGATGTTAATAGTGAACTTCCCGTGGATCAAAGAGGGCAAGGCGTAGAAATTGCAGTTCAAATGCATGGAAGAATTCGAATGTATACTTTTGCAACACGGTATATTTTAAAAAGGAGATCGTTATGAAAAAAATATATTTAATCATTGTTCCTTTTTGGTTTGCTTTATTTAGCTATCTTTTATTGGAGCAACTCTATTTAGCATTATTTTGTTTCGCATTATGCATGATGGATGTTTTGTTTTTCATTTTTAAGAAGAAAAAAGAACAGGAAAAAGAAAAAAAGAAATATTTAATGGATGAAGCTTTTTTAGACACACTTCTTATTTCACCAAATGAAATGAATAAAACATTAGAAAGTTTTAATTTAGATTGTGATTATGCAGAGGTCGATAAAGATGCTAGTTATCAATCTTTTAAAGATCGAAGAGAAGGATATTATCTTCGTGCGTTAGAGGAAGCAAAAAAGAAGAAAAAAGAAAAAATGTTCTTATCTAAAATGCGTATTTTGGGTTGGAAAATAAAAAAGAAAAGAATGGACAAAGAAAAGCAAATAGAAAAAGAAAAGAGTAATGGAATTGCAACATTATTAACGAGCTTTATTTTTATAGCCGTCATCCGTTATGCGCTTACGCCTTATTTTACTTATTTAAAAGGTGAAATGTATTTTCAACTCATTGTGATGCTATTTTTAGCCATCTTATGGATTGGTGTACATTCGTTAATGCTTTTAAGAAAGGAGAACCACTATGAAATCATCAACTTCAATCAATGGAAAGACTAGGAATGAGCTCATCACCGCTTCCATTGTTCTTGTGGGCTCTCTTTTAAGTCTAGTTTTATATGGAATTACTCGACAAAGATGGAGCTTTCTTTTTACACCATTAGGTTTTATTCTTAGTTACTTTAGTTATATCTTTTTCAAAGATAAAGAAGAAGAAAATTTAAAAAAGAAATTAGAAGAATGGGACAAGTTTTTTATGGATTTATCGACGTTATCTTCCTTTGAAAAAGAGACTCTTTTAAAAAGAGAAATGCCATTAAATTTGCGTCTTTTATTAGAACGATCTTTATCCGTAAAAGTTTCTTTAGATGATTACAGAGCCTTAGGAAATGATTTACCATTTAGTTATCAATGTTTAATTGAAAGTCTATATTTTTATGAAACGTATCAAAGCATAGAAGAATGGCAATTTGCATTTGAACAATTTTTAAATGAAAAAGAAGAAAAAGAAAATAAGGAAACACAAAAGAAGATAGCATTTTATCGTAATTTTCCTTTTATTATTTCTATCCTTTTTGCAGGAATTCTATTTGCTTTTACGATGATTTCTTAGTTAGGAGTGGGATGAGAATGAAAAAAGGAATATTGAATATTGCAATCTTATTTAGCCTTTGCTTTGCAACGTTTTTAGTTTTTGATTTTTATCAATTGACAAACACAAAAAAGAATCTTTATATTTTCGCCGATCAAATTAATCGAGAAATTATGCAAACCCATGATATTTCTTTAGAAACAGAAAACCATTTAAAAGAAGAAGAAATTATCATTGAAAAAGAGTATTTAGATGAAAAATGGCTCCGCTATACATTAATAAAAGAAACGCAAGGTTATACTTTTCTTTCTAATTTTTATCGAGCATCAATTACAGAAATTGTGTGGACGAGTTATATTTAATACTTATTTTTTCTTACCTTCTAAACTATAAAATTCGGTAGCGGATTTATAAAACTTATAAATTTCACTTTGAAGGTATTTAGGCGTAATAATATAGGCTTCTTTGCCAAAGCGTTTAAAGTAGTTAAGAATTTGGTCGTGAGAACAATAAAAAGTATAGAAGTTCTTTTCTTTATACACATAAGGTGGGCGATGAATATAATGATGCTTGTATATTCTTTCGCCTTTTTCTGTTAAACGAATAATGACAGGTTCTTCATGATTTTGATATAAGAATTGTGGGCCATATGTCATCATTTTTTTGCATAACTCAATTTCATCATCTTGAAAAGAACAAGATTTCATAAGTGGAGTAACAGAAACAATTCGCGATAAACGGAAAGCTTTTATCTCCGAATTTTGTTTCGCAATTAGATAGCAGTGCATTTCTTCTTTTGAAGAGCAAAGAGCATAAGGCATAATTTCTTGTTGACAATTTTCTTTCTTTTTGGTGACAATAAAAACACATTTTTGCTTTTTTATTGCTTTCATTAAAACATCATAAGTATCTTGAAAAATGATTTTTTCTCTTTCATCTTGTGGGAATGTGGCGTAAAAAGAGAAAAGATTTCGAAAGAATTCGGACATACTTACATGACCTAAAAAATAATTTTCTATATAGGATAAAGTACCTTTTGAAGCCTTAGTGGGTTTTAAAGATATAACAGAAGAAAAATTGTCTTTTTCACGGTCGTTTTCATAACGATTTAAATCTTGAACAACAGCATAAATTTCATCTTCTTTTAAGGTTGGAAAATGTTTTTTGAGTAATGAGAAAAGTTGATCTTCTTTTTCTTGATATTTTAAATAAAAGTGATTGATTAAAGCAGTTAAAAAGGCATTTTTATTGAGTTCTAAAGTATTTCCTTTAAAGAATTCAAACGCCTCACAATCCTTCATTAGTGTTTCATAAACATTAGGATGAAGATGTATTTTAATTTTTTCTTCCATAAAACCACTCCTTTTAGGGGTCCTGTAAATAATATTTTATATGAATATTATACTATAGTCAAATTAAGGGGTCTTTAAATTTTTTGAATTCGCACATTTTATCTATATGTTTCATTCTTCATAATATAAGTGTAGGCAGGTGATTATTATGTTTGAAATACGCGGAAAATATAATACGATACGGGTTCATACCGATATTGTAGATGAAGAAACAGTAGGCCAAATTCAACAAATGGCCAATCAAAAATTTATTGAAGGGAGTCAAGTTGAAATCATGCCGGATTGCCATTATGGAAAAGGCGCAGTAGTGGGGATGACGATGACGATTAAAGATAAAGTTGTTCCTTCTTTCGTTGGCGTAGATATTGGATGTGGAATGAGAGTGGTTCAATTAGGAAAAATACATATTGATTTTCCTTTACTTGATGCATTTATTCATGAGCATATTCCTTATGGCTCTAAAGTACACACTTCTATACAGATGACTTTTCCTTTGGAGTCACTTTATTGCTTTCCACAATTATCTAACATTGGAAATTTAAAAAAATCGTTAGGTTCTCTTGGTGGTGGAAATCATTTTATTGAAATTGATCAAGATGAAAAACAAAACCTTTATTTAGTTATTCATACTGGCTCTAGAAGCCTTGGAAAAGAAGTAGGAGAACTTTATACAAGGAAGGCGGTAGCGTACCATATCGCTTTAGAAAACCATCAAATGGTCGCTTTTATGCAAGCCCAAAAGAAGAATGGTAGAAAGTGTGTTGAAATGGAAGAAAGATTGTTAAAAGAAGCAACCACTTTATCCATTCCGAAAACCTATTGTTATTTAGAAGGTTCATTACTTGATGCTTATCTTCATGATATGGAAATCTGTCAAGAATTTGCCCGTCTTAATCGAGCTTGGATAGCTGAACAAATTATATCGTTCTTAGGCTTATCTATTCGGAATCTACCTAATTTTGAATGTGTTCACAATTATATTTCTTTAAAAGACCATATTTTAAGAAAAGGTGCGATTTCTTCTTATGAAGGAGAATTTGTGTTAATTCCAATCAATATGAAAGATGGTTGTATTTTAGGAAAAGGAAAATCAAATCCATCGTATAATTATTCTGCGCCTCATGGAGCAGGACGTCTTCTTTCAAGAAAACAAGCAAGAGAAACCATTTCATTAGAAGAATACCAAGAAGTGATGAAAGGCATTTATTCAACATCAATAAGCTATCAAACGATTGATGAATCTCCGATGGCTTATAAACCGATAGAAGCGATTATTGAGAACATTCAAGATACAGTAGAAATTATCCAAATTTTAAAACCTATTTATAATTTTAAAGCTTCATAATTTGGACATTCTTCGATTATGCCAAAAAAATAAACGTTTCTTTCTTTGATTATTATGGTATAATAGGCCTAAGTGAGGGCATAATTCCCTTAAAAACAGGAAGGAGTGTCGATTTAAAGATCGACGAAATATAGTTATGGATATTAATGCAAAATTAGAAGAAGTATTAGCTAAGAAAGTTAAAGATGCAAAATTAGATAAAGAAGCTTCTTTAGAGAGTTTAGGATTAGATTCCTTAGACAAAATTGATTTATTATACGAAATCGAAGATACCTTTGGTATTGAATTTACTAATGAAGAAATGCAATCATTTGTCACGGTTGGAGACCTCTATAAGACAATTGAAGCAAAAATTAAAAAATAATTTCACGAAATTATTGCAAAACAATTAATTCTATGATATTATACTGCTTGCGTTAACCCCGCAAGCAATGTTGCCTACCTAGCTCAGTCGGTAGAGCAATCGGCTGTTAACCGATCGGTCGTAGGTTCGAGTCCTACGGTAGGCGCCATTTGATGGCCCGTTGGAGAAGAGGCTTAACTCACATGCCTTTCACGCATGCACTCATGGGTTCGAATCCCGTACGGGTCACCAGTTAAGAAATTACCGCGTTTTTCGCGGTTTTTTTTAATTTTGATACTGCCGTGATACGCATTTGATACAGTTTTGATACGCTATTTAAGAGAGGAGAACACAAAAAAACTTTTATTTTGGTATTTACTTTTTCTCTTATTAGGGTATAATCTTCGTTGTCCACCTCAGTTGTGGCCTTTGAGTTAAAAGCGTTAATCGTGGCATTCAACTCTTTAATTTAATATTTACTTTTTCTAAAAAGAGACATATACTATAAATAGTCCTTCTGGGACACTTGACCTAGTCATTTCCTTGGCTAGGCGTTTTTTTTTATTTATTTTACTATTTTTAGTAAGTTATTTGGAATGCGTTATTTTAAAGATAAACATTTTATGATAATCTCGATAAATTTGCTCGGCATCTTCTTTTTTTATGGTTATCAAGGTAAAATAAATATAATAGAGAAAAAACAATGGAAAGAGGGGGGAATTTATGAAGTATTATGTAGTTGCAGATATCCATGGCTTTTTTAAAGAGTTCAAAGTGGCTTTAGAAGAAAAAGGATTTTTTGAAGATAAAGGACCTCATCAACTCATTGTATGTGGTGACTTATTTGATCGCGGTAATGAAGCACAAGAACTACAAAATTTTATTCTTGAACTACTAAAGAAAAAGGAAGTCATTTTAATCAAAGGCAATCATGAAGATTTATTTTTAAATCTTATCGATGATGCAGATTACTGGATGACAAGTGGTATTATTAGAACCCATCATTGGTCTAATGGAACAGTAGGTACAGCTTTACAATTAACAAGAATGGATTTAAATGACGCTCTTGACCATCCAAATGAATTTAAAGCTAAAGCGAAAAGTACACCTTTTTATCAAACAATTATTCCTGCAATGAGAGACTATTTTGAAACCAAAAACTATATATTTGTTCATGGTTGGATTTCTTGTAAAGCAAGTGGAAGAGGCGTTCAAAAGTATGATACCTTTTACTTTGTAGATAATTGGAGAGAACAAGGTGAAGAAGAATGGTACAATGCTCGTTGGTTCAATGGTATGGCCGCAGCGTATAACGGAATATATGAAGAAAATAAAACGATTGTATGTGGACATTGGCACTGTTCTTATGGTCATGCCATATTAGAAAATAAAGGAAATGAATTTGGTGAAGATGCCGATTTTTCACCTTATTATGGTAAAGGAATTATTGCTATTGATGCTTGTACTTCCTATTCTAAAAAGGTGAATTGCATTGTAATTGAGGATGAAGAAATCAAAAAATAAAATAGATTGATAAAAATAGCTCTTTACATTGATAAAGGAACATAATACCCTAACCATCGAAATCCGTCACGCAGATCTAGGATAGGATTAGATGGATTTTTCTTTCTTTATTAGCTTTTGAATTTGCAACTAGATAAGAGAAAAGGAATAATCATTCTACTTTACATTTTAAGACAAAGTGTTAAAATAATTATGGTTATACCATATAGGAAACCATCCCTTCATGCCTGGCTTTTTTGGAAGTCAGGCTCATTTTTTTATAAAGAATAAAAAACGAAGATGAACTGTTATTAATTTTAGAAAAGAAAGGATAAATGACTATGTGCCTCATAAGTTAAGGCATAACTATAACAAAAGGAGGATTTCATGGAAACAATTTTATCCAATACAGTATCCGCTTTAGGCAACTACAATGATGTGCCTACCGCTATGGCGTCAGAGGCAGTTTTAGTTACTTTATTAGATGGCTTAAAAATTACAAAAACGGCTGATAAACCAGCTTGGGCGGATGGTGTATTAACCTACACAATCGTCTTAACAAACGATGAAACAAAACCCTATACCGCGCCAGTTGTTACGGATATTATTGATAATACACTCGTAGACTTTATTTCAGGTAGTGTTATGATTGAAGGTGTAGCAGCTACAGATGATCAGTATTCTTATAATGAGAATACGCATACTTTAACCGTATTACTAGACGATATCGCTGCAACTTCAACTCGAACCATCACGTTTCAAGTTAAGAAAAAAGTATAACATCTATTTTCAATTTCAAAATCTGGCATTTTTTAAATCCAATGAATATAAAACGAAAAGCAATATTTCTTATGTAACTAGCGTTCCATGTTTCTATTGGTGTTTGAGTTGCCGGCAATACTTTGGATATTTAAATAGAAAAAGAAATCACTTCCAGTAACGGGAGTGATTTTTCATTCTTCTAAAGCCCATAAAATATTCGCACGATATGTTGAAGTAGTTTGTATCGGTGTTTCAATATGAAGGACGATGCCTTCTTGTTCTAAGTAAGTTATATCGGTGGTTCCTTCGCTTTCTTCTTCTTTGGTATGAATTAATAAGGGTGTACTTGATAAATAGGAAGGTGCTTGATTTTCTAAAAAGCAAATAGCGTTTTCTAAAATATTCCCATTTTGTTCTTGAAAAGGAGAAGCAAGAGAAACGTATAACTTCCATTTTGAAAGCTCAATGCGTGAATCGACAATACTTAGTTCTATTTTTTCTTTTTTTGGAAGTAATAAAGGCGTTAATGAAAAAGGATCTATTGTAAATTCTATCGTAGTGGGGTAGGTTACTAATGACAAATCACCTGGTTCAACGACAGTTTCCTTCATCGTATAATAAATCACATTATCCGAAAGTTTGGTAGTTAGTGTCACAATGGTTCCTAATTCAAGAGTAGAAGGTAGAGTATATGAATAGTCGCCATCTTCTGTAGCGGTTACCACTACGGATGTATCTAAATACTGAATTAAAATCGAAGCGTTTTTTATTGTTATTCCCCGTATTCGTGTGGTTTTTGTACCAATTTTATGAACGGAAAAAGAGAAGATTCCTAAGGAGAATATTTTTTTATTGGTCAAAACAAAATTGTTCAAACTGGGTAGTTCTTTTAATTCATCTTCGGAAAAGTTAGATGAATTAATCGTTGTTACAGTATTGGAAAAAGTTCCGCTCATCGTGGCGATATCTTCTTTTTTATACCAAGCAAAAGTAGGTAATGTTGTTTCAGAAATCGCACTAACTAAGGGAACAACAGTGGTGAACATATTGATTCTAGAAAATTGAAATTCAAATGGGATGGTAGTGGAAGTTTGTATAGCTGAAGCAACACTATTATATAAAACAACTTCTTTAGGATGATTTAAAATAAATCGGGCCGCTGCATTATAAAAATAGATACATGGGTTAGAAGTGGTAATGCCGGTGTAACTTGAAATAACTTGTAGTGTAGCGTTATTTAAAACGGAAAGAGGACCATAACTATACCATGTTGCATAGTTCCCATTTCTTGCTGTTTGTGTAAGCCGAAAAGAAGCACTTTCTGCAATCGTTGTTGTGCCTGTACCAAAAGAAGAATTGTACGCTAGACCATTACGAACAGTTACTTCAAAGTTAGCTTGTTCTTGTATGGAAAAAGTCAATTGGCTCGTTCCATAAATGAGTTCTCGGTCGGTGCTTGTAAATTTTACATCGGCTCCTTTTAACACAGTAAAGGATGGAGTATCATTACGAAACCAAAAAGAGGAGTTACTTTTAGAAGTATGCGTAATGGTAGTTTTTCCACCAATTTCAATTTGGTTACATTCCGCAACTTCATTTCCAGTTACGTATTGATCTTGGACGGTAATAGTGGAATTTAAAATACGGGTAAGACCCATGGGGTGAAAAATTAATTGAGGACCAACATAAGTAATATTTTGATATTCTAAAATTACATTTTTATAACTAGCGGCCTCAGCAACATAGACCATACCATAATAGTTATAACCTATAATATGAAGGTTTTGTATGGTTATAAGTTGATTTTGTGGAGATGCTTGAATAGCTTGAGCTGCACTGGTACTTTTTTGATCCGTAAATTGATGCGTTATATTTTGATAGGTCCCATCAAGTGTAATATTGGTTTTTGTATTAGATAGGGTAATACCGCTTAGTAAAGTTATATCAGCACCAAAATAAATGAATGTGTATCCATTATTTCCTTCTAAAACTTCTTTTAGTTCTGCGCTAGTAAAAACGACAACAGTTTTTTCATCTAGAATTTCCATTGCTTTTCCTCCTTATACTAAATTATGATTACTTTTGAAAATAGCCTGGGATTGTAACTAGAAATAGCGAAGAAGCGAAGAATCTAAATGAATTACTAGAAAACGATAGAAATAATGGATTTATTAACCATTTTATGATAAATTATGGCTAGAGGCTTTCACGCCTCTACTTGCGCGGCCTTTCACGGAACGCGCTTTTTTATATGAGAGTACTAAAAAAGAACGAAAGATAAATTAAACGCACAGTTTTAGTTTTCTTTGGTTTAAGATCTATTTTTTTTAGTTGCTTTTCTTATGTTTTATTTACTTCAAAAAAAAATAAAAATTAACAAAATTTTTAAATTTTATATTTTTTTAATATGTATTTGTTATAATATAAATATGAAATAAAGGAGAGCGCATCATGCATCAATGTAGAGTCTATTTTAATATTGGTCTACCTTACAATAAAGAAAAATTTTTTGCTTTACTAAAGAAGAAAAAAACTCCAAAAGAAATTAAACCTGAAGATATTTCTGTTTTGTACTTAGAAGATGTAGAAAAAGAACTTCAAAACTTTGGTGTGAATTATAAAAAAAGCACTCACTCCTTGCAAGTGAATGTGAATGAAGAGTATGAAGTGTATATAAGTGACATGGTGCGAGATGTGATTGTACCTTTTATCGGTAAAGAAGAATGGCTACTTAACCTTCAACGAAGATATAATCTAGAATATACTTTAGAAATTGTTCCAACGATTGATTTGGACTGCGAAGAGGTTAAGCCTTGTTTTTCATTAGATCAAGATATTATTGAGTTCTTATATCTATCCAACACGCAACTAGACATGGATTATGAAGTACTAGAAAAAAATCAATAAATTCTTATCATTTTCATGGATAAAAATGAAAATTATGGTATGATACAAGAGTGGCTTTTCTAAAGCCTTGATTTATGGAGAACCTCATATGAAAAAAAGATCCTCTACATTTGAAAATCAAACTATTAAGCTCCTTCCATAGGAGCTTTTTACATTTTTTTAAGGAGTGATGAGACGATGAAGTACGATGTAATTATTGTAGGCGCAGGACCAGCGGGTTATTTTTGCGCTTATGAATTGATGCAAAAGAATCCCAATTTAAAAGTGATATTATTAGAAAAAGGATATGACATCTATTCAAGAAAGTGTCCTGTTTTAATACATAAGTTAACCAAGTGCCCAGTGAATAAAGAAAAAGTTCATGGCTGCCATCCCGCTTGTGCGATGACCAATGGTTTTGGTGGAGCAGGTGCATACTCCGATGGTAAATTTAATATTACTTCTGATTTTGGTGGCTGGTTAAGCGAATATATTGATGAAGATGAACTTTTGGATTTAATTAATTATGTTGACGCAATTAACTTAAAATATGGTGCGACTGAAACAATCACCGATCCTTATACACCAAAAGTAAGAGAAATTGAAAAGAAAGCCATTGCGGTGGGATTAAAGCTTTTAAGAGCAAGAGTGCGTCACCTTGGCACCGAAGAAAATTTAGAAATTCTTAAAAAGATTTCTGCCGATTTATCAAAACAAATCGAAATGCGCTTTTTAACTTCGGTTACTGATATCGTCATTGAAAATAATGAATGTAAAGGCGTTATGGTACAGGATGAATTCATTGAAGGAGACAACGTCTTTTTAGCTATTGGTAGAGAAGGCTCTAAATGGTTAGCAAGCGTCTTTGAAAATCATCATATTAAAATGATCAATAACCAAGTTGATATCGGTGTCCGTGTAGAAACGAATGACATCGTTATGGAAGAAATTAATGAAGCTTTATATGAAGGTAAATTTATCTTTAATACCTCGGTAGGAACGCAGGTAAGAACTTTCTGTTCCAATCCTTCAGGCCAAGTGGTGATGGAAAACGAAGCCGGTACCATTTTAGCCAATGGTCACGCTTATAAAGATTCTCGTTTAGGTAGTCATAATACGAACTTTGCCTTACTCGTTTCTCATCGCTTTGAAGAGCCTTTTGATCGTCCAAATGACTATGCGCATGCTGTAGCGCGTTTAGCTAATCAATTAAGCTGTGGTAGTGTTTTAGTCCAAAAATATGGAGACTTCCTTTTAGGAAGAAGAACCACTGAAAAAAGATTGCAAGACGGCTTTGTAAAACCGACATTAAAAGAAGCGGTACCTGGAGATTTAGGCTTATGTTTACCTTATAACACGATGAAATCTATTATTGAAATGATTGAAGCGTTAAATCACATTACACCCGGTATTGCAAATGAACATACCTTACTTTATGGCGTAGAAGCAAAATTTTATTCTTCTCGACCTGTCGTCGATCATAACTTACAAGTGAAAGGTGTAAAAAATCTTTACGTGGGTGGAGATGGCGCAGGTTTAACCCGTGGCTTAGCGCAAGCAGGCGCAAGTGGTGTTTATGTTGCAAGAAAAATTTGTGAATAAAAGGAGATAAAAAATATGTCAACTGTAGTTTTAGAAGGTAGCCAATGGGGCGATGAAGGGAAAGGTAAAGTTACCGATTATTTAGCGCAAAAAGCGGATGTGGTTGTCCGCTTTCAAGGTGGAAATAATGCCGGTCACACCATTGTGTTTGAAGGTCATAAATATGCTTTACGATTAATACCATCTGGGATTTTTTCTAAACGTACGAAAAACGTTTTAGCTAACGGTATGGTCATTAATCCTGATGCCTTTTTTGAAGAACTCGATATGATTGAAAAAGCCGGTTTCCACGATTATCAAATTTATATTTCTAATCGTGCGCATGTCATTATGCCTTATCATCTTGATTTAGATGGAGCGATGGAAGAAGTATTAGGCGATAGTAAAATTGGAACCACCAAAAAAGGAATTGGTCCTTGTTATACCGATAAGGCGAGTCGAGTCGGTATTCGAATTGGTGATTTATTAGATAAAGAGCAATTAGAAAAAAGACTCCGTACCACATTAGCAATTAAAAACATGGAACTTACCATGTATCATAAAAACACTTATGATTTTGATACCATGTTTCAAAAATGTTTAGCATGGGGAGAAAAGCTCCGTAAATTTGTTTGTGATACCTCTATTCTTTTAAATGAAGAAATTGAAAAAGGATCCAACATTCTTTTTGAAGGCGCGCAAGGCGTGATGCTTTGTTTAGATCATGGCACCTATCCTTATGTAACCTCTTCTTCACCAACAGCGTCCTCTATTCCTTTAAATACAGGCATTCCGCCCTACAAAATTCAAACCGTTTTAGGTATTGCAAAAGCCTATACCACGCGAGTTGGAGAAGGCCCATTTCCTAGTGAATTACATAATGAATTAGGTGATTTAATTCGTGAAAAAGGTCATGAATATGGAACGGTTACCAAAAGACCAAGAAGAGTAGGATATTTAGATACAGTCGTATTAAATCACGCTATCCGCGTGTCGGGTATCCAATATCTCTCCGTTATGTTATTTGATGTTTTATCGGATATTCCGGAATTAAAAATTTGTTATGCTTATGAATTAGACGGAAAAACTATTCATTATATTCCTTCTACTTTAAGTGAATATGAAAGATGTAAACCACTTTATATCACTATGCCAACATGGAAAGAAGATATTACTCATGTAACATCATTTGATGAATTACCAGAAAACGCAAAGAACTATTTAAAGAAGATTGAAGAACTTACGCATCGAACCATTGCTATATTCTCGGTAGGACCAGACCGTGAACAAACCATCGTCTTACACCCATTATTTGAGGAAAAGAAATGATTGAACGATATTCTACGCCTGAGATGAGAAATATCTTTTCCGCTCAGCATCAATTTGATACCTATTTAAAAGTCGAATTAGCGTGTTCAAAATCTTTTTATCTTCACCATGTAATTCCTGAAGAAGACTATCAGAAACTCGTTAAAAATGCTTCTTTTTCTTTAAAACGTATTGAAGAATTAGAAGAAATCACCCATCACGACGTGATTGCGTTTACCCGTGCAGTAAGTGAATCTTTAGGAAAAGAAAAGAAATGGATTCATTATTTATTAACCTCCACAGATGTCGTAGATACCTCTAGAAGTGTTATGTATAAAGAGGCTAATACCATTCTAAAAAAAAGAATTGAAGATATGCTTCTTACTTTAAAAGAAAAAGCCCTTCAATATCAAAATACACCATGTATTGGTAGAACCCATGGAATCCATGCAGATATCACTTCTTTTGGTTTAAAATTTGCTTTATACTACGATGAACTTCAAAGGAACTATCAACGTTTTATAGAAGCTTGTTCGCAAATTGAAGTCGCTAAGATTTCAGGAGCCGTGGGAAACTTTGCTAATGTTCCTTCTTATGTACAAGATGACGTGGCAAAAGAACTGGGATTAAGCTCTAGTTCCATTTCCACCCAAGTTTTACAAAGAGACCGTCATGCTTATTATATTTCTTGTTTAACATTAGTTACTTCAACTTTAGAAAAAATTGCTTATGAAATTCGTCTTCTTCAACAAACTGAAATTGGGGAAGCTGAAGAATATTTTTCTAAAGGTCAAAAGGGAAGTTCCGCCATGCCACATAAAAGAAATCCGATTGGTTCAGAAAATATTGTGGGATGCGCTCGTATGATGCGAGGCTATATGATGAGCATTTATGAAGATATTCCTCTTTGGCATGAAAGAGATATTTCTCATTCTTCGGTAGAACGGGTTATGCTTCCTGATGCGATAATGCTAAGTGAATATATGCTGATTCGCATGAATAAAATTGTAAAAAATTTAGTCGTGTATGAAGAAAAAATGTTAAAAAACATTTATCTCACACACGGTGTTATATTTTCTCAACGCGTATTGTCCGCTTTGATTGAAAAAGGTTTATCTAGAGAAGAAAGTTATGATAAAGTACAAGCTTTAACGCAAATTTCTTATTACGAACAAAAAGATTTTCAAACGCTTCTTTTAGAAGATGCTTGGATACATCAATATCTAAATGATGAAGAAATTTCCTCTTTGTTTTCCTTAGATTATTATTTAAAAGCGGTAGCGGAAATCTATAAAAGAGTAGGAATTCAATAAAAGGCCAGCGATGGCCTTTTTGTTTCTATATCAATACTTTTTTTGTCAGGTTGACCTTGACAAAAACCTTAAAATTAGGAAAAGTGTCGGTCTAAGGTTGACAAAAATATTTCATAAAAAAGACGAAGTATATGAAAAAAGAAGACGGCTTGCCTTCTTTTAGTAGTGTAATTTAACACCATGTTGCACTAAAATGTTTTGTATTTCTTTTAAATCAATTCGATGATTTTTATTATAATAACTAGCTAAATAACCACTGACTTCACCCGTTAAGGCACATACTGGAATTACGCGCGTTGCTTCCCAAGCAGAATTATCGAAACAAGAAACAATACGACCCGCAGCAAATAAGTTTGTAATCGTAGGTTGCGTTAAAATTCCTAATGGTAATTCATACCATTCTCCGGGACGATCAAAAACGCCAATTACGCCAATAGAGTCTTCATGATGTTGATATAAGTCATCTTTTGATAACTGATAGTCACCTTGAATGGTAGAGATTCTTCTAAACTGTACCATATTAGGAAGAATAGAAAGATCAGAAATTTTACCTTCTTCATATTCTTTTAAGCATAATTTTTGACCAATGAGCAAATAATCATTAACATCCTTTTGTGATGCATCTTTAAAATTTCTAACTCCATCTGGGCAATCATTTCCATACATCGAAGCGCCAGTATATTGAAAAATAGGACGGCCTAAACCATTTTTATATGTCGTAGTAGCGTAAGTTAAATAATTTTCGCCGTTTCTTGTTGGTATGTGGGCTTGCTTAAATATATACGCACTTCCCGTCGCATCAATAAAGCTTTTTGCGCTTAATTTGATTTTTCCTTCAATGGTATAAATATCTAAGGAAGTCATCTTATGATTTCTTACGTGAACTTCACTAATTTGACTTTCAAAATAAATTTTTACGCCTTCTTCATCTAAAAGACGGGTTAAAGATAACGCAAATAAATTGGGATCAAACCAAGTAGAGAATCGCTTTTGATGTTCTTTACAGTTGGGGTCGAACCAAGAATGATCTAAAGTATCATAGCCATGAGCAATCGATAATTTTAATAATTCTTCGGCAATAGAATAAATCATTTGGTGATTTTTTCCATCACAAAGAGGCTCATACCAATGAATAAGACCAACGGTCGCTAATCCACCGAGTAAGGCGTTTCTTTCTATTAGGCAAACTTTTTGTCCGCTTCGAGCGGACGCTAAAGCGGCACTGATGCCAGCGATGCCACCGCCGCATACAATTACATCATATTTTTCCATACCCCTATTTTACCGATATTAAAAAGCCATAGCAACATTGAAAATTATTTTCATTTGACAAGAGAATAAAAAAGGGGTAAACTCATAAAGTGAACGTTCGTTTACTTTTTTGAAAGAAGGTTAAATGATGAAAACAAGTAGAGAACACATGCTTTTAGTTGCGTTACGCTTATTCGCGCAAAAAGGATATGAAGCGACTTCAATTTTTGATATCGCTCATGAGCTAGAAATTACCAAAGGGGCCATTTATAAGCATTTTAAAAATAAACAAGATATTTTAGATGCCATTATTTCTAAAATGGAAGAAAACGATCAACGTTTTGCGGAACAATTTATTATGCCGATTCATGTTCTATCGTTAGAAGAATTAGAAGCGTATCAAAAAGTGACGATAAAACAAGTGATAGATTTTAGTTTAGCTATGTTTACTTATTGGACGGAAGATGAATTTGCTTCTTTATTTCGAAAGATGTTAACCATTGAACAATATCATGATGAAAAAATGAACCTACTATATCAAAACTATTTAGGTGATGGACCTTATCAATATATTTTAGATATCTTTAAAACAATGGAACTTAAAGATTATGAAGAAAAAGCACTAATATTTTATGGACCGATGTTTTCTTTATATTCATTAAGTGATATTGACCTTGAATTAGCGAAAGAACGTTTACAAAAACATTTTCAACATATGTTAGAAAGACTGGTGTAAAAAATGAAATATCCATTCACTAAAAAATATCAAGAAGAAAAATATACTTCTATGATGATGGGACCACATCCTTTAAAATTATGTGAAGAACTTTTATTAGAATCTAAAATTCATAAAAATGCGGTAGTATGCGATTTAGGAAGTGGACAAGGACTGACTTCTTTATTTTTAGCAAAAGAATATAGCTATCACGTTTATGCGTGTGATTTATGGAGTGATCCAAATGAAAATCAAGCCTTTTTCTATCAAGAAGGTATGAAAGAAAATCAACTCAAGGCCGTAAAAGCAGACGCAAATCATTTACCTTTTGAAAAAGAATTTTTTGACGCGATTGTATGCGTAGATTCTTATAATTATTTTGGTAGAGATCCACAATTTTTAGATGAAAAACTATTACCTTACTTAAAAAAAGATGGGTATATCTATATTGCGATTCCCGGCATGAAAAAAGATGTACATGACCATATACCGGAAGAATTACTTCTTTCTTGGAATGAAGAACAATTAGATTATATTCATGATATTCCTTATTGGGAAAACATTTTAAAGCAATGTAAAGGCGCTAAAATCATAAAGATTCAAGAAATGGAATCCAATGAAGAAGTGTGGAATGATTGGTTAAAGCAAGAGAATCCTTACGCTATTCATGATCGTTTATCTATGGAAAAGGGCGCAGGAAAGTATTTAAATTTCATTCAAATCATTTTGCAAAAGAAATAAAAAATGTCTTTGGATGTGGAAAAATGTTCGTTGATTTTAGAAAAATAAAGCAATGTTCGACATTAAAAGTAAGAATATTCCATTTAAATTGTCACGAATAATATATAATATTTGGGACAATAGAAGAAGATATATAAGAAATGTAGAAGATTAAAAAGATAATATTTTACTATTATCCATGCATATTTTCTTCATTCGTATTACAATAAAAAAGTAAGAAAAAAGGAGATGTTATATTATGGCATGTACAACCATATTAGTAGGGAAAAAAGCAAGTTATGATGGCTCTACTATCATTGCTAGAAATGATGATTCACCAACTGGTGTTTTTACCGCCAAAAAAATGTTGGTGAAAGAAAGAGATCAAATGCCGAAAAAGTATCGTTCGAAGATTTCTCATGTTGAAGTGGAATTACCCGAACATTCTTATCGTTATACCTATATGCCCAATGTGGATGATTATGAAGGAATTTGGGGTGCAAGCGGAATTAATGAACATAATGTCGCGATGACCGCAACTGAAACCATTACTTCAAACCCTCGGGTATTAGGCGCTGATCCATTAGTGAACTATCAACCAAAAACGAAAAAGAATAAAGAAGTGAAAGGTGGTATTGGAGAAGAAGATTTAGTCGTACTCGTACTTCCTTATATTACTTCCGCTAAAGAAGGCGTATTACGTTTAGGTGCTTTATTAGAAAAGTATGGTACTTATGAAAGTAATGGTATTGCTTTTAGTGACGAAGATAGCATTTGGTGGTTAGAAACTATTGGTGGACATCACTTTATTGCTAGAAGAGTGCCAGACGACCGTTATGTCGTTATGCCCAACCAATTTGGTTTAGATTATTTTGATTTTGATGACGCTTATGGAGAACAAAAAGAATTTATTTGTTCGAAAGATTTAAAAGAATTCATGGAGAAAAATCATTTAGACTTAGGCCTTCAAGGAGAATTTAATCCTCGTTTAGCCTTTGGTAGCCATGATGATTCAGATCACACCTATAATACCCCAAGAGCGTGGTATATGGGTCGTTATTTTAATCCTAGCACCTACAAATGGGAAGGAGAAAACGCCGACTATACACCCGAATCCGATAATATTCCTTGGTCTTTTGTTCCGGAAAGAAAAATTACCATTGAAGATGTAAAATATGCCTTATCTTCTCACTATCAAGGTACTGCTTATGACCCCTATTCCAAGTTAGCGGATAAAGACTTTAAGCCTTTATATCGCCCTATTGGCATTAGTAGAACGAGTTTCTTACATATTTCGCAAATTCGTCCGTATACAAAAAAAGAAAATGCTGCGATTGAATGGGTAGCCTTTGCTTCCAACGTATTTAATACCTTAATTCCTGTTTATACGAATGTTAAAACTTTACCAAAGTATTTAAGCAATACAACATTAAAAGTATCGACGGATAATTTCTATTGGGCGAGTCGCTTGTTAAGTGCCTTAGTGGACCCACATTTCCAAACGAGTATCATTCATATTGAACGCTACCAAGATAAAACGATGGCAAAGAGTTATGAAATTTTACACCGCGTGGATGAAGCTTTTGAAAAGACCGGTGATATGAACTTATTAAATAAAGGAAACGAAGAACTTGCAACGATGATGCAAGAAGAAACGGATCAAGTTTTATCTAAAGTTTTATATCAAGTGAGCTGTCAAATGAAAAACGGATTTGCCCGTTCAGATAATTAAAAAAAATTCGCTATGGAGATTCCTTCATAGCGTTTTTTAATATGATGTTAGTTAGAAGCTTTTAAATTTTTAGAGATTTCAATAAAGAAATTTGCGTTCCATAAATCTAATTTATGGGGATCTTTGATAAAGGGTAATACGTCCCTTTTTGCTTGTTCATAATCAACATCTAAAAACCTTTCTTTAAGAAGTCTTTTAACATATTCTATAGTAAAATCTTCATCATTTAGAGGAAAATGAGAATCTTGAAGTCTAGCTTTTAAATGGGTAAGATTAACAGGAGTTCTTAAAGATAAGAAGAAAATAAAATCGTAGAAATCTCTTCCTTTTACACGGCTTTTCCAGTTTCTATATAAAAGGGCATGAATTTTTCCGGCAAATAAAGAGGGTAAATCGTATATTTGTACAGAATATGGATAGGGTAAAAGGCCGTATTTAAATTCGGTATGTGCACCAATAGGCGGAAGGGTGTCAATTTCAAATTTGATTTTGATGACTTCATCTCGATGTAAATGTTGATCATCTTGGTGGAAAATTGTAAAGATATGTTCTTTTGTATTTCCTTTTAAAAAGGCAGATTGAATATGACTATTTGTAGATTTATCCTTCATAGCGACTTCAAAATGAAGCCCTAGGGAGGTTAGTTCGGCCTCAATAAAAGAAAAGTATTTTTCTAATGAAAAATTTTCGTCTTTTTTTAAAAGAGAAAAATCTAAATCTTCAGAAAAACGATCTAAGTCATAAAATATGCGAAGAGCAGTACCACCATAAAAGGCCGCTTCTTTAAAAAATCCACTACGGGATAAAGCAGATAGAATTACTTCTTGTAAGATTTCTTTTAATGCATTTTTTTGTTCTTCAATGGTATCAACTTTATAGTGCTTCAACATTTGTGTTAAGATATCATCCATTATTTTTGGCCTCCTTTAAAAACACAATCAACCACTTTAAGTTAGTGGAATGATAAAGAGGGGCTGTTTCTATTAGCCACTCTATATTACACTCAAATAGGGCATCCATATCCATTCTTAAATCATCGATTAATAATGCTTTAAATGCCTTTAAGGAAAAGACAGGAGAAAGTGAATAAAGAAAGTCAAGTAAGGCTTTTTCTTTTGTAGCAATATGATAGCAATAACCATCTTCAATTTTGACCTCAACACCTAAAGGGAAAACAGCCTCAGGAACGTCTTGATAATAAAATGTACCAAATACATTTTGATAAGTTTTCTTTTTGTTTTTTCTAAATGTGGCACAGGTATAGGTATAATACATTCCTTCTGGAATCAAAGAATATAAAGATAATACATAAGTAAAAGATAAATAGGAAGGATGATAGATGACTTGCGCTAATTTTTTTCCATCAACATTTCTATTGGTTTCATAGATTCCCTGAGTTACGCGGTATAGTTCACCTTTTTTTACCATCCGCGAGATTTTTCCCTGAGGATCGGTATAATCTTTATATTGATTCAATAAATCTTGCAACGATAAAATCATATGATTTCCTCCTGATAATGTTATTTTATACAAGTTTCTGGAGGAAATCAATATATTTTTATTCCAAAAAAGAGGGCTTGTTTTATCAAAAAAATACTTTTTTATTTTTATATTATATATAAAATAAAAAGCTTCATCTTGAAAGGATTTCTTAATTGTTCTAACAATGTTAAAATAAAAAAGAAAAGTAGGAGATGAGTCATGATGAAATTTTTACATATTGCCGACCTTCATATTGGAAAAAGACTTTGTGGGTATTCTTTATTAGATGACCAAGAATACTGGATGAATGAAACTTTAGCGTTTTTAAAGAAAGAAGAAATTCCTTTTCTTTTTATTTCTGGCGATATCTATGATGTAACTTCTCCAAGTGCAGAAGCGATTCAATTATTCGATTACTTTTTGAATGCTTTAGCGGAACAACATATTGAAACTTTTATTATTCCAGGAAACCATGATTCTAAAGAGAGAATGAGTTATGCGAAACATTTCCTTCATCATGATGGCATTCATATTGTGACTACTTTAGAAGAAACTTTACATTCTTTTTCTTATGAAGACGTGAATATCTATCTTTTACCTTATGTGAATCATCATGAAATTAATGAATTCTTACATACGTCCTATGAAGATTATAGTTCAAGTATGAAAGGACTTATGGAACATATTGAACTTGATCAAACAAAAGCCAATATCCTTTTAGCCCATCAACTTGTTCTACCTTCTAAAGATGAATTAGAAAGAAGTGGCTCAGAAAATATTACTATTGGAACCGTGAGCAATATTCCCGTTCAAGTATTCCAAGATTTTTCTTATGTCGCTTTAGGTCATATTCATAAACCACAGACGATAGCGAAAAATGCGCGTTATGCAGGTTCGCCTTTAAAATATCATTCTGATGAAGCTTTCACACAAAAATTCTATACGGTAGGAGAAGTGGATAAAGAAGGTGTTCATTTATCTTTTTATCCGATTACCCCGAAAAGAGATGTCGTGATTTTAAAAGGCTATTTTGAAGATTTATTAAAGCAAAAAGAACATGCAAATGATTATGTTTATTTTGAATTACTCGATGAAAATATGATTGAAAACGCGATGGAAAAACTGAAACAAGTTTATCCATATGCCTTAGATTTACATTATCCTACTAAAGTAGGAGAAGGAATTGATCTTAATCAAATACATGATATCAAAAGTATTTCTACCATTGATTTATTTTTTGAATTTTATGAAAAACAAAATGGTAAACCACTAACGGACCATCAAAAAGAAATCGTTACAAAATTATTAAAGGAGTGTGAAGAAAAGTGAGACCTGTACAACTAATCATGAATGACTTTGGTCCTTATAAAGGAAAAAATGTCATTGATTTTTCTTCCATTCAAAACGCTTTGTTTTTAATTTCTGGCCCCACAGGCGCGGGGAAGACTTTTATTTTTGATGCGATTTGTTTTGCTTTATATGGTAAATTAAGTGGCGATACAAGAAAAGAAGAAGATATCCGTTCCATGTTTGCGTCACCTGATTCTGTTAGTTATGTTGAATTTACTTTTGACTATCAAGGACATGAATATATAATTTACCGCGAACCCGCTAAACAATTGGTAGCGGCGAAACGGAGAACCAAAGATAATCAAGGCCTAAAAGAAAAGACAGCAGAATACTTCTTAAAAAAAGATAATACAACTTTATTTACCAAAAAGAAGGAAATGGATGAATATATCAAAAGTCTTTTATGTTTAGATTATCAACAATTTAAAATGACGATGATGATTGCGCAAGGTGACTTTTATCGTTTGATTACCGCAGATACGGATACAAGAAAAGAAATCTTCCGTCAAATATTAAATACGGTTTCTTTAGACTGGTTTACTTCTCGTTTAGGTGATTTAGCAAAAGAAAAAAGTAAAGCAATGGAAAACATTGAAATTCAATTAACCAGTGCTTTTCAACATTTAAAATTAAATGATGAAGTATTGATGAAAGAAATCATGAAAAAGGATGCAGTGTACACTCTTTTTATGGATCAAATTGAAGAATCAATAGCAAATGATGAAGAGCAATTGATAGTTTATCAAGATCAAGAAAAGGAACTTCAAAAAGAACTTCAATTGGCAAAGGATAAAATTGCAAAAGCGAAAGAAGAAGAAATTCATCGTACGAGTTATCAAAAACATTTAGAATTAAAAAATGCTTTGATTACAAAGAAAAAAGAGCAAGATGAAACGCTTTTACCTCAATTAAGTCTAGCAGAAATGGCTTTTCCTATTGTAAAAAAAGAAGAGGAAAAGAATGCTGCACAAAAAGAATTGGATGCTCTTTTAATAAGAAAAGAAAACATAGAAAATGAACTTCAAACGCTTTTAAAAAAGAAAGAGAAATTGAAACCTCAACTTTCGCTTCTTCAAGAAGAAGAAAAGAAAATCGGTGATCTACTTTCTTCTATCCACCAATTAGAGCAAGAAGAAAAAGCTTTAACACAGTATTTAAAACTAAAAAACGAAGTAGAAACATTAGAAGAAAATAAAAAATCTTGTACCAAAGAAAAAGATGAAATTGCTACAGAAATCGCGGAAATTGAGAAATCAATTACTGAAATTGAAGCTTATTTAGAAAAACAAGATTTTGAAAAAGAAAAACAAGATTTGTTATTACAAAAACAAGAAATAACAAAAGAAATGGGTGCTTTAAAAAAATTAGAACCAACGATCGAAACCTATGATAGTCTTTTAAAAGAACTAGATAGCCTCCAACTAAAAGTAAAGGAAGCTTATGAAGAAGAACAGATGGCTATGAGTGATTATCAAAGAATCAATCATCTTTTCTTAGCGTCTTTATCCGCTTCTTTAGCGAAAGAATTAAAAGAAAATGAACCCTGTCCCGTATGTGGCTCTTTATCTCATCCTCATTTAGCTATTGTAGAACAAATTATAACGGAAGAAGAAAAGAATGATGCCGAAAAAGTACATAAAGAGAAAGAAAATATTTATATAGCTTTAGCATCTAATGAACAAGCGTTACTCACAAAAATTCAAACGATAAAAGAACAAATTATGAGTGCTTTAAATCTATTAGAAGAGGAAGATATTCATAGTCAATATCAAAAACAATATCGTGAGTTAGAGTCTCATTTAAAAAATGATATTGAAAGTCGATTAAATGAAATTATCCGTTTAGAAAAAGAAAAATCACATAAAAAAGAAGAATGCGTTGCTTTAAAAGATAAGAAAAAAGTAAAAGAAATAGAATTGGATAATAAAAAGCAAAAACTTGATAAAGTCTTTCTTTCTTTAGCGAGTAAACAAGGTGAACTTTCTTCTTTAGAAAAGGGCCTAAGTTCTTTTGATCTTGAAGTGATTCGTAAAGAATTAAAGGCTAAAAAAGAGCAAAAAGAGAATTATGATTCTTTAAAAGAAGTTGTTGATAAGGCCCAAAAAGAATTAGAGACAAAAGAAGCTACTTTAAATGGTCAGCTTTCTTCGCTTATTGAACAAAAAGAAAAAATGGAAACGAAAATAGAAAGCTTAGAAGAGGAATTAGCTACTTTACTTTCTCATTCTACTTTTGAGTCTTTAGATGATGCTCATCTTTCTTATTTAAGCGAAGAAAAAATGAAAGAAATATCGGATCTTCTTTTAGTTACGAAAACGCGTCTTGATGAAATAGAAAACATTTTAAAAGAAGAACAAGAAAAAGGATATGACACCTTTATTCCCGTTGATATAACTCCTTTAAATGAAGAAGCAACTAAAATTGAGCAAGAAAAAGATGCGCTTTTAGAAAATAAAACAGCATTAGCTAACCAAATTGAAAATAACCGTAAAGAATTAATAAACATTCATAAGATTATGTTAGAAACAAAATCATTACAAGAAGAGTATCAAGAAATTAATGCTTTATATAAAACCGCAAAAGGTGATTTAGGGAATGCGAATAAGATATGCTTTGAAGTTTATTATCAACAACAGGTCTTTGCTAAAGTTCTTGAAGTAGCTTCTCAAAAATTCAATCAAATGAGTGGAGGAAGATATACCTTTGCTAGAAGTTTAGCTACTTCTAAAAAGAAACAAAGCGGATTAGAAATTAATGTCATTGATTGTCAATATGGTAATGAACGTTCCGCTTCTAGTTTATCAGGAGGAGAAAGTTTCCAGGCTTCTTTATCTTTAGCGCTTTCTTTTAGTGAAGTGATCCAAGCTTATGCGGGTGGTATTGAACTCAATTCCATGTTTATTGATGAAGGCTTTGGTACCTTAGATGAAGATATGCTAAGAACCACGGAAAAAACTTTAATAGGAATTAGTAATTCAACGGATCGATTAGTGGGAATTATTTCCCATATTGATGAATTACAGGAAAGTATTCCTAGTAAAATTGTAGTAACCAAAACGGACCATGGTTCTAAAGTAAGAGTAGAGAATGATTAATGTAACCACTATCGTAAAAATATAACAAACAAACGAGTTAGAATATGGTATGATTAAGTTAGTTAGAAAACTTAAGGAGAATTAAATATTATGAGAATTGCACTAATTGCCCACGATAAGAAAAAAGGCGATATGATTGCCTTAGCAGAAAGATATAAAGATACTTTAGCAAAACATGAGTTGTACGCCACAGGAACAACAGGAACCTTAATTGCTGGCGCGACTGGATTAAACATTCATAAAATGAAATCTGGCCCATTAGGAGGAGATCAACAAATTGGTTCTATGATTGCTTGTAGCGAATTAGATTTAGTTATCTTTTTACGTGATCCTTTAACAGCGCAACCTCATGAACCAGATGTCAGTGCACTTCTTCGTTTATGCGATGTTACCAATATTCCATTAGCGACTAACTTATCTAGTGCAGAAATCATGTTAACGGCTTTAGAACGTGATGAAATTCATTGTAGAAAAGGTGAAGATTATCATGGATTCAAAAGCTAATAAAAGAAAAATAGTAGATGTAGTAGGCGCAGTAATTGTTGAAAATGACAAGATATTATGCGCTCAAAGAGGATACGGAAAACAAAAAGGTAAATGGGAATTTCCAGGTGGTAAAGTTGAAAAAGATGAATCACCAGAAGATGCTTTAAAAAGAGAAATAAAAGAAGAACTTGATATTGATATATCAGTTCAAAAATATCTAGCTTCTGATGTGTTTTCTTATGAAGACATAACCATCAAATTATCTTTATTTTTATGTAAAATATCTTCAGGTACAATTCATGATGAAGAACATTCACTTTTAAAATGGTGTACTAAAGAAGAAATGAAGGATTTAAATTGGTCGGAAGCGGATAAAAAGCTTTTAAATAATTTAGTAGAATATTTAGACTAAAAATTCGTCTATAAATAAGGACTCAATATAACTTTTTTATCATACTTAAAAATTCATTTTTCTAGTTTGCTTTTGGTTAAAAAATGACCTTTTTTGCTATTTGTTTTTAAAATTAGATTCGCTTGCTTACGCTGATGAAGGGTGATAAGGGTGT
>FR897039.1:0-17115 GCA_000437235.1 Coprobacillus sp. CAG:826
CTAGACCACCCTAGATTTTAAAGAGCCCTTTTTTTATGCAGAAGTCACTTTTATTATTTATCTTTAAGTTTTCGAGTTGTTTATTCTTCGTTACGATATTCTTCAATTACTTCGTGAACGCGTTTTTCCACTTTACGGACATGGGAACTAAAGACTAAAGTGGTGATAATATCTAATACGCCATCAACGATTAAAGAGATACCAGCAAAAATCATGATGTTATCAAAGGAACCAAACATGACCAAAGATCCCAAAACAATCGATAAAACACTGACGAGGAATAAAGCCCACCAGCCTTTTACATTGGCACGATAGCAATCCATACCATCTTGAATTTTTAATAAGCCATCAATCATAAGAAACAAACCGAATACAAACGTAATAATAATTTTAAAAGTTTCTGGTTTCGATAAACTAAAGATACCAATGGCTAATAAAATGATACTTGCAATTAAGTGAATGGAACCAAATAAGAATCCTGAAGCAAAGTATCTCACTAACATCGCTGCGCCTAATAATACAAAGGCGACACCAACGACCGTACAAAGAACATTACTTGAATTTTCTGGTTCAACCAAAAATAGAATGCCGACAATAATGGACATTAATGCGGTAATTAACGTTTCCCATTTCATTTTTTTAAAAAGACTTTTAATGTAATTCATATTTATTACCTCCTTAAACAACTTCATTATAACTACTCTACTTTTTTTATAAACCTTTTTTTCTACACTTCCTATAAAGTGTCTAATTTTCTTTCGTTTTTTATTCCTCTATATTATAATGAACCTAAGAAGGTGATCCTATGAAAATACGGCAAGATAAAACCAAAAATTCTATTATTTTTTATCTTCTTGTTATCGCTGTTGATTTGATTTATTGGTTTGGCTTTGTAGGCCCTCATTTGGATGTCGACTTTATGCATTACGTAATAATTGGGGTATGGACTATACCCGCTATCACGCTATACACGATTTGTCTCATTCGTAGTCAAGTGATTTTAAATGAAAAAGAAATGATTCAAAAGCAACCTTTCCGCGAACTTCACATTCCTTATGATGATATCGTTTATATTGATAAGGAACGTGCTTTACATTCAAAAAACATTTTCTTAGTCCATAAAAACAAATATCCTATTGTAATCACTATGGATAAAAAGAAAGTTTTATTAGAAGAACTCCTCAAAAGATGCCATCATTTACGTCCGGTGGAAGAGTTAGAAAAAGAAGGATATTTTGCTTTTGAAGAGAATTATAAAAATAGTAAAGGGCGTTAAAGATTAAAAAGAAAAGAGATTGAAGTTTTTTTTGAAATCTTATTGCAAAAGATGGCGAATGGTGTTATTATTTACAAGCATGTGTGAACCACGTTTCACATAATCAACGTTGGAGTTAAGGGAGGTTTCATTATGTCAAGAGTTTGTCCAGTATCAGGAAAAGGTCCTGTAAGCGGAAACAATCGGTCCCATTCTTTAAGAGCAACCCGCCGTAAATGGAATGTAAATTTACAACCATATAAAGTCATCGTCGATGGTCAAGTTAGAACCATTCGTATGTCGGCACGTGCTTATCGGGCCCTTAATAAAAGCGCTAAACAAAAGTAAAAAAAATACCGCTTCACTAAGAGGCGGTTTTTTTATACTCTTCTTTTAGAAAGTTCTTGCAAAAATAAGGAGTAAAAGATAAATCCAATAAAAGCCAACACTCAACCACTCTATTAATGCAAGATACATAACTTTAGGCCTTTGTAAGGTGGTCTCTCCATTCTCTTCTCTTTCCTCTAATAAATACCACTTATAAAGTTGAGGGAAAAATAAAAGTCCAACTTGAATCACAATCATTACAATAGAAAGCCAAAAGTAGATTTCATTTCCTTTAATATAAATCGGTGTCATTTTTAAAAAGTAAGCAAAAAAAGCATAAGTCAAAATATTGAGTACATAACTAAATGAAAAGAAGGTAATATGTACTTTGGCATTTTGCATGGGAATTAAAAATAAACTCGCTAAGCTAATGACCGTTAATGTACCAAAAATCATGGTAAGAAAATGAGATAAAATAGCTACCGAAGATAACAAACGAATTTGTAAAACGGCTGTACTCACCACAAATAAAGCGAGAACTAATCGGAAGTAATTCGTGATTTTCATTTGTGGACGATCTCCCATTTCATAAGGAAACATCTGTAAAAAATTAAACTTTTTATGGAAGCAATCCTTATAATTTATCGTTCCAAAGATTATCGTACAAACAAAAGAAACTAAAGAGGCAGATAACGCTAAAATACAAACGAGATCATCCATTCTTTTTCTCCTTTAACGCCGCAATTCTTTCTTTTACATCTTCTTTATGGAAAAGATAAGAGCCCGCCACTAACATATCCGCGCCTGCTGAAGCCGCTAACTTACCCGTTTCATTATTAATTCCGCCATCGACTTCAATGAGAATGGGAAGATGTTGAATATTAATAATTCTTCTCAAATAACGGATTTTTTCTAAAGAATCCATGATAAAAGCTTGCCCACCTTTTCCCGGTTCAACTGACATAATCAAAATAACATCAATATCAGAAAGTAAAGGTAAAAGAACGTCGGGTTCCGTTTGTGGTTTAATAGAAATCCCCGCTAACATGGAATACGAACGGATTCTCTTTAATAACGCTCTTCTTTCTTCATCGCTTTCTAAAGCTTCATAATGGAAAGTGAGTATTTTTGCGCCATTTTTTCCATAGAAATCAACGTAATCATCGGGATTTTCCACCATGATATGCACATCCATAGGAAGCGTAGAAAATGAACGAACATAAAGATAATCTTCTTTAGTAAATGAAAGATTCGGTACGAATTTTCCATCCATTACATCAAAGTGTAAAATATCGGCACCAGCAAATGTTAAAGTGCGAATTTGTTCTTTTTCTTCACCTTTTTTACAAGCTAGTAAAGAAGGAGCAACTAAAATTTCTTTCATCGTAATTTCCTCCGATCTTCGGTAATTTCTTTCGTTAATTCTAAATATAAATCATAGAGTTCTTGGGGATATTGCTCTTTTTCTACTGCTTCTTTTAAAGCACATTTCTTTTCATGCACATGAATACAATCTTTAAAGAAACAATGACCGATATAAGGCTTAAATCCTGGAAAGTTCTCCTGAATTTCTTGCATCGTTAACTCGAGCTCTAAAGAAGAAAAACCAGGGGTGTCTGCTAAATAGCTACCTTCATAAGGAAGGAGTAATACTTCTTTCGTTTGGTGTCTTCCTCTTCCTAATGAGCTGGAATAAGAGCCAATTTTTAAATCCCATTTAGGAAAAATTGTATTTAATAAAGAAGATTTTCCGACGCCGCTTTGCCCTAAAAACAAACAGGTTTTTCCTTGAATATCTTCTTTTAACTCCTTCATATCTTCTTCTTGTTTGGTGGATAAAAAGAATGTGGAATAGCCTAAACTTTTTAAAAGATCTTTCCATTTTTCCATAGCTTCTCTATTTTGACAACGATCCATCTTTGTTACAATTAAAGAAGGGGTAATTTGATGATAATTTAAATAAGTAAAAAATTTCATCACTAAATAAGGAGAAAAATCGGGTTCAATATAAGACATGACCACATAAGCGCGGTCCACGTTAGCGATAGCGGGTCGAATTAATTCATTTTTTCTATCTTCTACTTCCACAATCGTTAATGTTTCTTCATCAATCGTAACATAATCTCCTACGATAATTTTCTTTTTTTGATGACGGAAGAGTCCACGCGCTTTAACTTCTAAGATAGTAGAAGCCGTATTTACTTCAAAAACGCCATAACGGGACGAAATGACTATGCCCTTCATCATGCTTTTTTACCTCGATGAAAAAGTTTAAAAAAGAAAGATTTTTTCTTTTGAGGTTGGTCATTTAATTTTTGTACATCATTCATCATTTCTTTTGCACTTTTATAGCGGTCTAAAGGATTTTTCGCACAGGCTCTTTGTAAAATGCGGTCAATTTCGATATAAGGAATATCTTTTCTTTTGATACTGGGGAAGGGAGAAAGAATTTGTTTTTGAGCAATTTCTTCTAACGTTTCTCCTTCAAAAGGGAGTTGACCCATTAAAATTTCATAAAAAGTAACCCCTAATGCATAAATATCGCTTTCTTTAGAAGCAGGTTGTCCTTGAATGACTTCAGGCGCTAAATAAGGGATAGAGCCATAGATTTTTTGTTGTTTATTTTTAACACCGGTATCTTGCGCAATACCAAAATCGCTGAGTTTAATCAGTCCATCGGGATTATAAAAGATATTTTGTGGTTTAATATCGCGGTGAATATACCCTTTTTCATGGGTGTATTGAATGGCATCTAAGATTTGAAGCATGATACGTTTCGCTTCAATAAAGGGGACAAAGGTTTGTTTTGCTAAATAATCGGATAACGTATCGCCTTTCATCCATTCTGCAATGATACAAGGTTGGTTATCTTGATACGCTAAACAATACACACGAGTAATATTGATATGACGAAGGTTCGCTAAAAAAGAAGCTTCGGATAAAAAGCTTTCGTAGTGTTCCATCGTTTTTTTCAGTTCTTCTTTCATCACTTTAATCGCTACATCATGATGCGCGACACGGTCATAGCCACGATAAACAAACGCACTACTCCCTTCTGCGATATAAGAACGAACCTCATATCTGCCTTCAATCACATCGCCGAGTCTCATGCGTGCGTTGCCTCCCATAAAGCAACAGCAATATTGTCATCTCCCCCATTATTTTTCGCTAAGGCGATGAGGGTTTCGACTTTATTTTCGGTATCTTCATCCGCTAATAAAGCGGAAATCATTTCTTCTTTTCCCACCATAGAGAATAATCCATCGGAGCATAATAAAATGTGGGAAATTGAATATTCATCATTTTCCTTTTTACTAGCTTTTTTCTCTTTAAAAGATAAAACTTTCATTTCTAAACGCACGGAAGGAAAAAGTCCCATGGCGTTCGTTAATACGTGTCGAGAGGTATATTGTTCTCTTTCTTCTTTGGTGATACGACCAATATTCACTAAATAATCAGCAATTGTATCATCGGTGGTTACTTGTTCAAAGTCATAAACACTGCCCGAAGCATTACTTCTTAAAGTATAGGCTCTAGAATCACCGACATTCACAAAGATGATGTGACTTCCTAATAATAAACATGCCACTAAAGTCGTACCCATATGTTCGTTATAAGGAACATTTTTTTCTTCGTTATAAATGGTTTCATTAATGTCGCGAATCGTTTTTTCTAGCCAATGTTTTGCGCCTCTTAACGTTAAAAATCTTTCCTTTTTTTGGAAAGCTTTCTCTAATAAGCGCATCGCTAAACTTGAGGCCACGTCTCCTCGACGATGTCCCCCAATTCCATCACACACCACCATGAGGACATTACCTTTTGAGTTGGATAGAATCAAGGCTTTGTCTTCATTGGTTGATCTTTTATTTCCAATATCGGTTAAATAGCAAAAATCTCCATGATATCTTTTCATTTTTGTTCATTCTTAGCACGAAGTTGTCCACAAGCCGCGTCGATATCCGTGCCAAATTCCTTTCTAACAGTTGCGGTAACGCCACGTTTAGTTAAGCGGTCTAAAAAAGCATGGACAACACTATCTTTCGAACGTTGATATCCATTTTCCATGACCGGATTATAAGGAATTAAATTGACGTACGCAAATGTTGGTTTGATAAGTTCAGCGAGTTGATCTGCATCTTCTAATGAGTCGTTAACACCCGCTAATAAAATGTATTCAAAAGTTACGCGGCGGGAAGCTACTTCATTATAATAGCGCACCGCAGGAATGAGTTCCTCTAAAGGATATGCACGATTAATTTTCATAATGCGTGAACGAATTTCGTTATTCGGCGCATGTAAAGAAATCGCTAAGTTAATTTGAAGCCCTTCGTTGGCATATTGACGAATGCGGTCAGGAATTCCGCACGTAGAAACCGTAATATGACGGGCGCCAATTGCGAAAGCTTTGGGGTGATTCATAATACGAACAAAGTCTAAAACATTGTCGTAATTATCAAATGGTTCTCCTGTTCCCATCACGACAATATGCGTAATTGCTTCGCCATTTCCTTCACTTTCTAAAATGTCGTTCATGACTAAAACTTGGCCGACCATTTCTTCTGGCTTCAAATCTCTTCTCTTTTTTAATAAACCAGAAGCACAAAAACTGCAACCCATATTGCAGCCAACTTGCGAAGAAACGCATAGTACGTTTCCATAGCTATAGCGCATTAAAACCGTCTCTACTTTAGAACCATCTTCTAAATTTAATAAAAGTTTTACCGTTCCATCTTTCGCGTTTTGACGAACGTGAATCGTCGGACGACTTAAGGTATATTTTTCTTTTAACACTTCGCGGAAACGTAAAGAAACATCGGTCATTTCATCAAAAGTTTTCGCTTTTTTGCCATAAATCCACGTATACAGTTGGGTGGCGCGATATTTCGTTTGTCCTTCGCTTAGCATTAATGCTTCGAGTTTACGAATCTCCATTCCATATAAATTAATCATGTTGCGTTTCTCCTTTTTTGAGTATCGCAAAATAACCCATGCTCATCTTTTTATCTAAAGGAAGCATTTGTTTTTCTTCAAGTAAGACAAAATCATCATGTTGATCTAAGAAACGATGAATTTGTAGAGTACCTTCTTTGTTATTTGCTGTTTCAATAAAATAAATTAAGGTGCCCCCTTCTTTTACAAAAGTTGCACATTCTTCTAAATAGTCTCTTTGAATATCTAAAATTTCATCCAATTCATCTTTAGAAAAATGAGTAAAGAAATCGGGACGTTCACTGATGTATTGAAAAGAGGATGAAGGAGGTAATACCCATACTTGATCTTTCTTTTCTGAAACATAGGTAATTAAAAGTGAAAGTGGGGATTCCACTACTTCTACTTTATTTGCACCATAAAGTTCTATGGCACGGCGATAAGAGATTACATCTGGGTATGTTGGTGTTGCTAAAAGGAAGTGAGGATTTTCTTGTTGCCTGGTCAGTAACGCTAAAGGAAAATAAGAAAAACTGCTTACCATGATTAAAGCGTCATCATAATTACGCCTACTGACTTTATCAATTAAACTAGAAGTGCCTTCACTTAAAGGAAGAATTTCTCCATGACGATAAGCTTCTAAGCGTTTCATTGGTAATTTGCCCATATACAAAACTGTATTTTTTGTAGAGCTTTCTTTAAAGTCCTCTTTTTCACGCGCTAAGAAATCTTGTGTTTCCATCTTTAAAGCGTTGATTCGATAAGAAGGAGATTTCTTTCTTCGAATTTGCATTAATAAACGTTGCGTCACATTACTTCCATAATGACGGTTCCACATATCAATTAACCACGTGGGAATATTATACTGATACGATTTATAAAGTGTGGAGTCTACACGAACATAACTTGGCACTAAATGATTTGCGTCATAAGCGTGCGTTAAAAGTTGTTCTAACATGGAAAGCGAAATGTTCGCATCAAGTGGAAGAATAGCTTTCGTCTTTTCAATGGTTTCTTCATCTTCTAAAGCTTTCACAAAAATCGTATTGGTTAAAGCGACTAATATTAAAAGCGTATTTTCTTTAGAAATGGATGGGAAACTATCGTTAATCATATTTTCTAAGACAAATTGATGCATTAAGGCTCTAACAACAAGGGCTTGGATAATTTTTCTTTTTTCTCGCGTATAAAAATGTAAGGCAAAATAAGCCTTGGTTGCACTTGCCAAATCTTCATTATCCATAACGATTTTTTTCATGATTTCATAAGCGGCTAAAATCTCGTTCATCGCTATCACCTTCTCGCTTATTTATTCTAACAAATTATTACTAAAATTAGTAATAATAATTGTGATTTTTCATGATTATTTTTTATTTTTTCTTTTCTAGCGAAAAAAAAGAGGCCTTTTAAAGCCTCTTCAGTCAACAAATCGTGATTAATGATGGTGATGATGGTGATCATCATGGCAGCAACAATCTCCATCATGGTGATGTTCCTCACAATGGCATTCATCGTCATGGTGATGTTCATGCGCTTCTTGATCCATTTGCGCTTGACGCTCTCTTAAACGCTCTTCAAAATTTTCAAACATATCGCCTTCATAGATTTCGGTATCGTCATCATATTCCTCTTCTTCTAAAAGCACTTCATTTTTTTCAGTAATGTAACGAGGATATTCTTCGTTAATATGATGATATTCTCGATTTTGTGTATAGCTAAATTGAATCGTTAAATGAATAATAAAAGGTTCCGCCATTTTCATTAAGAAAGCCGCTACTTCTTTTTCTACTGTGCGACATTCAATGGGGGCTTCTACTCGTATTAAAACTTGATACGAAGTTTGTTCTACGCCATCATGATATACGTAATATTCGGGCGCGAGAAATAAAATTTCATCTTCGCTTACTTCCCATAAATTTGCTAATTTTTTTGTTACTTCTTTTGAATATTGTCCAACCACATAACGATCAGAGCCAATAAAGGTAATTGTAATCATAAAATCTATCTCCTTTAAACACCATTATCATAGCAAATCTCGCTTTATTTTAAAAGTTAAAAATCATAAGGATCGCGGTCAATTTTTAAACGATAACCACTTTTTAATGCGAGTTTTCTACGGATTTTATCTAAAACTATTTCAATTTTTTTAGCTTCCTTATACTTTAAAAGTAGCTGCTCTACAAACATATTTCCTTGCTTTTTAATATAAGGAACCGTCGGTCCTAAAATTGTTAAATCTTCAATATTTTCTTCTTCTAACATCTCTTTAATTTCTAAAGCAATATCATGAACTTTATCTTCACTAATACAGGTTAAAGTTAAAGAGATTAAGTAGGTATAAGGCGGATACTGTTGCATTCTTCGACTATTCATTTCAATTTGGAAAAAATGGGTATAGTCTTGTTTTGCCCCTAATCTTACCGCATAATGCGTTGGCATATAGGTTTGTATTAAAGCTCTCCCTTTTTTCGTTCCTCTTCCTGCTCTTCCTACGGCTTGGGTAATGAGCTGGAAGGTTCTTTCTGAAGAACGAAATGACGGCATTGTAAGACCCATATCCGCTAAAACGACACCCACTAAAGTGACGTTTTGGAAATCATGACCTTTCGCTATCATTTGGGTACCGATTAAAATATCCGCTTCTTGATTTTGGAATTTCTTTAAAACTTTTTCCACGTTTTGTCTTACTTTAGATACATCGGAATCCAGGCGAAGAGTTTTCGCATGGGGGAAAAGTCTTGTAACTTCTTCTTCAATTCTTTCGGTACCAAAACCTTGTTTGGATAAGTAAGTACTTCCACACTCTGGGCAAACTTTCGGTGCTTGCATAACAAAGTCACAATGGTGACATTTTAACATTTGATCTTCTTTATGGTAGCTTAAAGCGATATCACAAGTTGGACATTTAAAGACATAGCCGCATTTCCGACAACTCACATAAGGAGCGTATCCTCTTCGGTTTAATAAAAGAACGATTTGTTCTTTTTTATCTAATGCCTCTTTCATCGCTTTTCTTAAAGAAAGGGAGAAAAGAACGGAGTCTTTATCTACGGAATTAGGATTTAATAAATCGATAATTTCGGTTTCTGGTAAAGCACCTTGATGAATGCGATTTGCTAATTGAATATAGCCGTACACACCTTTTAACGCACGCGCTCTAGATTCTAATGAAGGGGTGGCACTTCCTAATAAAATGCGGGCGCCTTCTTCTTTGGCCCGCCATTTAGCGACTTCTAAAGCATGATAGCATGGAGCATTTTCTTGTTTATAGGTTTCAACGTGCTCTTCATCTAAAATAATTAAGCCTAAATTCTTTAAAGGAGCAAAAATCGCACTTCTTGCACCAATTACGATTTTCGCTTGTCCTGAGGCAATGTGTCGATATTCATCATATTTTTGTGCTGGGGTTAATTCGGAATGAAGAATCGCTATTTTTTCAATAAACCGACGCGAAAAATATTCAATCATCATTGGCGTTAAAGAGATTTCTGGCACTAAGAAAAGAACGCTTTTTCCGTTTTGGATATAGTGTTCCGCTAAACGAAGATAAACTTCGGTTTTTCCGGAACCTGTTACTCCTTCTAAAAGTGTGGTTTCTTTTGAAGAAGTTAAAAAGCTTTGAATCGCTTTTTGTTGGTCTTCTGTGAGTGCTTTAGGCGTTTCCATTGGACTTGTTTTAATCGTTAAACGCCGTTTTTCTTCTTTAACGAGTTTTACTCTTTCTAACGCAATCAATTTTTCTAAAATGGATTTAGAACGAAAATCTTTTTTTAAAATTCTTTCTTCTTTGGCCACTCTTCTTAACCATTCAATTTGTTGATCGGTTAAGCCTTCTTCATTACTAGAAACGATTTCTACATAGGTTTCATAAGCGATTTTAGGTGCTTTTAAAGAAGAGGATTTAGGTTTTAAAGAAGGAGGAAGCATCGTTTGCAACACACGAATTAAAGGTGTAAAATAATAATTCGATAGAAAAGTCGCTAACTTCCACTGCATGTCATTAAGTAGACACTCTTCATCAATGACATCGATGACTTCTTTTAAAATATACGCAGTTTTTTCTTCGTATTCTTCTTTAGTTAAAGGTGTTTCTATGACACTAGAAACGAAACCAATGAGAATTTGGTTACGGAAAGGAACGCTTACGCGATACCCTTTTTCCACCTTTTTATCGCCTAAATAAGCATAAGAAAAAGGGCGGTCTAAATCTAACGCAGCGTGTTCTATATATACTTCTAGAATTCGCATACGTGAAGCCCTCCCTTTAATTATTGAATGATACGTGCATTCATTTTGGAACGGATAATGCTACGGATTTCGTCGCTTGCGCGTTCCACATCATCATTTAATACAATATAGTGATATTGGTATTTTAAACCAATTTCTCTTTTCGCTTTTTCTAAGCGTTCATGAATGATTTCTTCGCTTTCGCTTTTACGTCCACGAATTCTTTCTTCTAACGCTTCCATCGAAGGTGGTAATAAGAAAATTGAGAATACATCTGATCCTTGACATTTTTTCATTACTTGCTTTGCGCCTTCTACTTCAATTTCCAGAATGACATTTTTACCTTCATTCCGTAATTTTTCTACATAATCTTTGGGTGTGCCGTAACGATTTCCAACAAAAGAGGCCCACTCTAACATGTTGCCTTCTTCGACATTTCGGTCGAATTCTTCATTGGAGACAAAGAAATAATCGACACCATCTACTTCTTGATTTCTAGGTTTTCTTGTCGTCATGGAAATGGAATACGCTAAGTGTAAGGATTCATCTTCCATTACTTTGCGTCGCACTGTACCTTTTCCGACACCGCTCGGTCCACTGAGAATGATTAAAAGTCCTTTTTTCATGGGTATCACCGCCTGCTACATTGTTAATATAACAACATATATTAGCATTATAAAGATTTCTATGGTAAAAATCAATGAAATAAAGTAAAATTCATTGGTTTAAAAACTTTGTTTTTTCTTATAGAAAAGCTTAAAAAATTGAGCCATAGATAATTGATTTTCAATTAAAACGCATAGGAAATTGATTTTCATAATATCTTCCTAGTGTGCTATTTTAATTTTTTCGATTTTACATCAAATATAAACCAAACAATCAAAGGAATAACAATGAAGAATATTCCCCACCAGATATTTCCTTGAACACTGCTTTCAGTAATAATACAATATAAAGCAATGCTTCCACAAATAATGATAGGTAAACTCAAACTAATGCATGCAATTATGGAATATGTCTTTTTCTTTTTTTTTAATTGAAGTTATATCTTTCAATTTGGGATGATTTTTGATTTTTATATCAATTTCATTAATTAATTCTTCTAAACTAAAATTATTTGGATAATCATAATCAATGATAAGTTTTTCTAAATCATCCGCATTTATACCAACCTGATATATTGCAACATCATATTTATCTTCAAAAAAATCTATAACAACATAAATATTATGATAATTATAATTGAGTTGAATTGTTTTACCTAATTTATCGATAGTAGGATAAACTCTTACTCCTGCATATTTAGATAACAACTTTTTAATATCTCCACTCAAGTATAATTCAAAGATTCTATCTAAATTACTATATTCACTTTTAGCTTTAGAATTTAAATAATTTTTTATTTTTCTTTTCATATTGATAGATTATCCTAGTACTATATAATCATCCTTTATATGTACTTATCCTTTCTTTAATTTGATGAGTTATGTATTCAGGATGAACCTGTATGATAAAAAACAAATTTGATATCATACATCCGAGATATTGCATGCTATGCATTCTCCACATAAATAATAGTATCACAGCAGTGACTATCATCGGTCAACAAATAATCAAAATTTAATTATGATATATGTTTTTCTTTTTTTATTAATAACACAAGCATGTCTACATCTCTTTATAACTATAAATTTTTCATATTTTAAATTTTATTGTATTTATAAAAAAGGATGTATCCACCCACTAGGATAGACACACCCTTTGCAGGTTTGTGTTAATTGTCCTTAATTGGTTTATCCCAAAATTGTTTAATAAACTTTAAATTTTCTTCGTTTTTTTCAATTCTTATAAATGATTTTTTTGAACCACCATCATATTTAGTATTATGTGAATCTATAATAACATAGTATGTTGTTTCCATATGAAAAAATACGATAACTATATCCTTAATATCTTCTGTTTTTAGTATATATTTGTATCCGCAAATAAACCCTTTTCTTTCAATTGTTCTTTTCTCTTCATTATAAATAATTTTATAGCAAAGTCTATTTAACGCTAAAAATAATAAAGATACTATGCATATAAATTCAATAGTCAATAATGAATATACTATAATCAAATTTGATTGATTATTTATAATACCTTTAACCAAAGAAAAGATGCTTACAAAATTAGCAATTGAGAATAATACAATACCAAAAATTAAAAAATAGATTAACTGCTTATTAGAATAAACCATCTTCATAATAATGAATCCTCCTTTTTTTTAAAACCATACGCATAAGGTTGATTACTCACCACAACTTTTTGTTTTTGGTTTTTTCGGTTTCTCAAAATGTCTATAGTCATACCAATTGCGCTTGTAACACTGCCAAATATACCAGATAATAATGCACTTTCCAAAGTGACACAGGTCCTCCTAACGAACATAAAAATGCACTGGCAGTATTAATAAATTCCCATTGTACTCCACTAATAAATGCAGAGTTCCAATCGACACCATCATCATTGATAGCATGTGTAACTGCATCTACAGCCATGCCACAAATAAATCCCGAACTAAAAGCAACTCAGTGCCCCAGCACTATAAGTTACTCCGCCAACCATAGCTGCTTGCCCTACAATAACAGGCGCTAAATATAAAGAAACAATTCCTACACCAAGTCATATTAAGGCTCCAGCTAAAATATTTTGATTATTGGCGACTGCTGTTAAACCACCATATATACCTCCAATTACTCCTCCGATTATACACACTAATATAGCACTATGCCCACTTAAATCATAATAATTGATTGGATCATTATAACAATAGCAGTATAAGTTCCATCACTATCAATAATGCCAGTAATTCCTAATAAATCCCATCGATAGTAATATCTTGTTTCAACATTATCTTTTCGATAAATAAAGAAGAATCTGTATTTTTATATTGACATACAAATATAAAAAGGAAAGTATTATTTTTAACAAATTATTAAAAATATTAAATCCTTATTTGCACAGAGGACCTAGAAAGAAGTATAATTTTTACAGGTTTGAAAGGACTCGCATTTATTATATTAACAATCAAACCCACTGTGCAAATTACGTTTTTTAATTTAAATTAATCGTATAATTATCTAGAATCATAAGTCTTTTCATCTGATAATCATAAGCAATAAAAACACATTCATATGTTCCTTCATAAGGATAATTATTATATTCCTTTTTCGTTACATTACAGAAAACAAAGGAGTCAAAGCTTGAAGATTCTACTTGGACATTTATCGGTAAAAGCGTTTTGATTTTTGAGCTTAATTCACTTTGCCATAGCGAACTATCTTTCATTTCTTGCTCAAAAGCTATTTTACTTTCAGCATTTGTGATTTTAGCATAACTTAAATAATACGTGTCCATTTTTATTGTGCCTATTTTCACTTTATTTGGAAGATTTATTTTGGTTTTCTCTTCAATCATGGTCATTCGATTCACATCATAAGAAACGTCACTAGAAAAAATAAATCGATATGAGCCAAAAAGCACTAATGGCACTAGACAAATACAACCAACAATTAAATTCTTTTTATACCCTTGGTTATTCTTTTTGAGTTGTATTCCAATGAGAATTGATAAAACACAAATAGGAATAAAAAGCCACATTACCCACGTGTATTTTAACATTCCCGCCATTCCAAAGATTTCTACTTCCCCTATTCTACTTGATAAAATAAAAGACACCATAGGAGATAAAAGCGCTAATACGAACAAAATGTTTCCCAATGTTTTTCTTTTTTTATCCTTCATTATTTATTTCTCCTTTTTAATTTAAATTTAAGTAGCATCTAAGCACTCTCATACTTTATCAATTAGAATTAATATACGTTGTAAAGTACTTAATAGCTGTTTTATACACTCTTCTTTGAGAGAAACCAAAAAGAAGAAAGTTATAACACCTATTTGTTGAAAGTGTAATTGTTAAGTAATGAATTTCAAGGAAAAGGATTTTTCCACTCTCCTCTCTCATTTCTTTTATGTCTTTAAACTGAAAACAAATTTTCTTTCGTATTTTATTTATCCCCTTACAATCTGGATTAAATTTGGCTTTACTGATGATAATTCTATCATCTTCAATAACTATTTTTTCTGAACATAAACGAGCAAAGAAAACAACAAAGAGATATAAGTTAATTAGTCCTAAAAATAAACTAGAGAAAACTAAATGTGCTCCCACAGCCGCATAATATATTAAAAAAGAAAGAAAACCATTAAAGAACAAAATAGGGAAAGCATATCCGTAAGCAAAATATTTTTTCTTTTTCATACTTTCTCCTTTCTATTTAAATCCACAAATGAACAAAGCATTCTTCAAATTTCATTTTAGAAAGATCAATATTGAAGAATTCCTCCGGATGATTTTTTTTATAATTTTCAAAATATAATTTTAGTGTTTTTCTAAGATTTTTGTAAGTTCCTTCTGTAAGCTCAATTTCATATTTTTTTCCGTTCTTTTTAATGAGAATTATGGAAAAAGTAAATATTCTAGCTTCTAATCGATGTACGCAATTTACATATGCTAAATCTTTAAAAGGAAAAGAATAGACACCTTTTTTTCTTATTTCATCCTCAAATTCTATTACTTTATAACCTGTGCCAATTTGCAACTCATTTTCAGATATTTGAATTCTTACAAAAAACAAGTCGATGAAAAAATAAATAGTAACTAACACTCCAAACATTCCTGTTAAAAAAAGGCTTTTTAATTGTTTTGGATAAAGAATAACAAGTTCAACAATCATAGCGATTCCGAGCATCAAACCTATTGGTACAATATAATTTTTAAATGTCTTTTTTCTCATTTTCTCACCTTATTTCATAATTTTCTAATATATCTTACATTCTAAAAGTTAATATAATAAATCTATTTTCATTAATCGTCCTTTTTATTTCCTTTCTAAAATATTTTACAATTTTTTCTTTAAAAAGAGTATCCATTAAAAAATTAACAATTGCGGAGATAAAAATATATGATATCATTGCTAACATCGAACCAGGAAAAGCCATTGATATGAACTGCGAGATATCAAAAATTGCTCTTTATATAATGCTTTTTAAATATATTTTTTCATTTTATACTTTTCCTCATCTTCTTATTTTTGCACCAATTATCAATGGTATTAATTATCATTTAATTTTTCAAAGCCTTCTGACCATGCGTTAAAATCATCAATTTTCACATCTAAAATTTCAAAATTGTCTGGATACTTTTTTCCTATTCTATTATGTTTTTTTAAATATTCAACACATTCTTTTGCTTTTTCAAAGGTAGAAAAGTAATCAAATATATTCCAATATGTAAATCCATTTGATAGATTATCATACTCATGAGTAACACAATACAAAATAACATTGGATTTATCTTTAATGTCCGTGTCAAAATCAACACCAAATTTAATGATTTTAAAATGATCTACACTATATGCATTGAAGCCAGTTAATCCAGTAGATATTTCAATCTTTTTCTTTGCCAATTTTAGATTTGAAAAAACACCTAAATCGAAAAAAGATTTATTATCATCACGAACAAAATATTCAAATTTTACTAAATAAAAATATTTAATCATAATACCACTCTCTATAGTATCTGAAATACCTTTCTATCCATTTAATAATTACTAAAGTTGATTTAACCTTAAGATATTAGGGAAATCCACTTCATCTAGAAATTGTATTTTTTTATAAAATAAGGAAGGCATACTAAGCAAATTCTTTAAGGGGATTTTTATACGTATTACTTCAGACATTCTTACCATTTTTTTCGTGGCAATGTACAAAATTCCCATAGTAAGAGATGGTGTATGCGCTAATCTAAAGTAATTTTTCAATGACCATTTTGCATAGAACATAGTATAAATATCCTTTATATCAATTTGAAGTTCATGGTTGTTTTTATTTAAAATAATTTTATCATTATCAAATTTAATATTTTCAATTTTATATGTCACTTAATATCTCCTTTACACAAAATTCTGTATTTTGTTTAAATCTTCTAGTCCTAGGAGCATGAAGTACAACTCCGTGTTTTGTTGTTCCTTTTTCAGTCTCATCTAAATAATAAACATCTATATTATAACAAAATATAACTCAATTACCTTGTACATAATTTTTTTAACATTGAAGTCATAGAATCCGTATTTATATAAGTATTTATCAATATTTCCTATATTTAATTAATTCATCTGCACTTTTTAATATTAATATATTGGGCACTCTTTTTATAATTTCTTTTTCTATCTTTTTCCATTTTTTATGTGAATATTTTCCAATTGCAACTCTATGAATATGGTTATCGTTTGTTGTAATTTCTATATAGCTAACACTATTCGCTCTCCATAATT
>FR897039.1:17146-58528 GCA_000437235.1 Coprobacillus sp. CAG:826
CTATAGAATTCCCATCCAAGTCTTTATACTCAATCGCAGAAATTTCATCATAAAAGATTTTTTCTTTATACTGTAATCTTGTTATTTTTGTAACGAAGTCATTTGGTATAAATAAATATTTTTCTTTAAATAGTAAAAAACCCATGTACCAACAAAGATTACAATTATATAAAATGTATGATATGACTAGTCCCATAACAATAAATAGCGCCATATAGTTAAAATGATTAATTGATAGTATGATTGCAACAATAAAAGGAGAATATACAAATATTCTACTAATATAAGAAAGCACACTATTCGCCAAAAATACTTTCATTGTTACCTCCTAAAAATTAATTTGAATCTATAACCTATAAATTTAATAATACTTGTTTTAACTTTTGAATCATTTCTCAGCTTAATGTAAATATATGGCATATCATTGTAAACCAATATAATTGATAAATTGATGTTTTCTCATTGAATCGCCCTCTTAAATTATTATACAAAATATTACTGATTATAAAGATTCCATATATTTCTAAGCCTATCCTTATAAATTACCTTCCATAAAGTTGAAGTTAACCCTCTATCTAGAAATGCTACAGCGTAATCTTCCCATGTTCCAAACGAAATACCAGTTAATGTATATGCAAATAAATTTGTTAGCCCAGAAGACATTGTACTTGTTAATGCCGCTCCGCTAGCACCAAAGATTTTTTCAATGCTAGTTGTCTTTTTATTATTTCTCTCTATTATCGTATTAATCACTGGTTATTAAGATTAAATCTTTATTCCTATAGATACTAAAACATCAAATTGAATATTTGTTAAATAGAAGTATCTAACACCATTATATATAAAATTCAATCTTTATCTATAATTCAACTAAAAAGAATTTTATATAGAATTAAAGAAAAGACGAATCAACATAAGAAAGTAACTTCACCCAATTTTGCTTATAAAAGAGTTAGCTATTTTTTCAACAATTTTTCACAATGCGCACATAAGCCATCTTCATTTAGTGGTAAGGGCTTAAAATATTTCTTTATAAAATATACTTCTAAAGATCCATCTACTGTTGTAATTTTATCTGGCATAGAAGGATTGTATCCTTTTTCATGGCAACACAAACATTCATTAATCCATTTTTTAAATTTAGGAAATGCATTAATATATTCTTCACCTTCATTACCTCTTTGTCTTTTCACTATAATTTACCCCATTTCTTTAAAATTTCTTTTAATAATTCAACTAGTTTCCTTAGATTATCATGAGTATTGTAAGGATACTTTTGTATTTCATTATGCAATCTTCTCCACAAATCTCTGTTTTCAATACCCAATCGTTTCATTGCTTCCGCCCATTGTTGATTTTGATGCTTATTGTTAGGTAAACCACCTTTAGCAAACATATAAGTGGTGCCTAACAATCCTGCCACCCCTAATATTTGTGCACCTGAAACAGTTAAAGTCATAGATCCAGTAGCTACAAGCGCCATTGTTCCTGCTGAAGTTTGTTCCAAAGCAAAACCTGTAGGTATTGTTGCAGAAAAACTCATACCAGTAAAAGCTCCTAGCCCTGCGCCAATAGCTCCACCTAAAACAATTGCTCCTAAATATTTATACCATGCAACACTTCCATTAAAGATTTGACCATCATCTTGATAATCTATATAAGTGGCAGTTCCAAATCCAATCAAGGCGCCTATAATTAATCCAATTAAAACAGCACTATGCCCGGTTGGATCATATAAATTCAACGGATCATTCATACAATAACAATATAAATTTAACCCATTAATATTTTCAGAGTCTAAATAATCAAGACTATCTGGGCTTAAGAATCTTCTCCAACTTGGAACATAAAAACGTGAATTTAGCCAATAATATTTTGTCTCACTATCATAATAATATCCTTTATATCGCATTGGATTAATCGCACCAATGCTATCATCTAAAAATATTATTTGCATGTTACCATAAGCATCATAACTATAATTTGCAACTACATTACCATCTTTATCAATGATACCTGTAATTCCTAATAAGTCCCATCGATAGTAATATCTTGTTTCAACATTATCTTTTCGATAGATAAAGAAAGATAATCTTCCATCTAATCCATAGAAATATTGTAATTGATATCCTTTTGAATGCGTTTCACTTTGTAGTTGTCCACCTACATAACTATAAATGACATCATCAATGGTTTTAGAAACTCCATTTTCTGTTTTTGTTTCTTTAATTAGTTTTCTTCTTCTAGTGCCATCATCATTATATTCATATTGAATAGAAGTTTCTCCATTCACTATTAACTTGGTTAGTCTTGAGCCTCTCCATGTAAAGTTCATCTTTTCTACTTGAGTTGATGAATTATAAATTCTTTTTACATATAAAGGATTAGTTTCTTCATACTCAAGAACATCTGTTCCAACTTTTTCTAACCGATCTTTATATAGAGTTCCATATGTAAATGTGGTAGTGGTTGGTGTAACTGTAGAAGAATTTTTATAGTATTTAACCGTTTTAATATTTCCATTATTATCATATTCATAGACATATCTTTGTAATGAAGTAGGTAATCTTTCTTGTGATAAGAAACCTCTTGCGTCGTATTCAAAAGTATGGTTTGTCACCGACATACCTAAACTTTTTCTTGTTACTCTTCCTAATTCGTCAAATACATATGAAGTAGTGGTTTGCTTTCCGCCATAGGTATCTACTTCTTTTGAAATAATGCCACTTGTTCTAGTTTCGGTACTTCCATTTTCTGTTACTGCACGATCTTCATACGTATAAGTTTTCTTTAAGACTACGCTTCCATTATCTTCTATTTCTGTGCTTAATACTCTTCCTAATCGATCAGTTTCTGTTGTTTCTCTGATTCTTTTTAACAATGTTTCATAAGTATTTGGCGAGCCTTCTCCATAAAGCAAATTAGCTAATAATAAACAATTAGTGTTTTTTACTAGTGTGATATTTAATTTTGAATACAAAGAATTCGATTGAAGAGTTACATAATGATCATTATTAATATATATATGCAAACGAATTAGGCCATTTTCCCGTACAAAACCAAGTTGAAATTTATTCCAAGTACCTTTGGCTATTGTATGATAAGCACTAGAGTCATTTGAGTTACCGAAATTATAGTACACATAGTATTGGTTTACATTTGCCGTATCTTTTACTAAAGAAATTTCTAATCCTTCGGTAGATAGAATACTGATCTTATTAGATGATTCATTATTTAAAACTTTAAAATCAAAAAGGATATTGGCCTTTCCTGATTCAAAAGGAAAATCTATAGTTTTACATAATGTGCATTTCCCCGCATCAAATACTTCTTGTCTTAAAGTTTCATCATAAGAATAATAACTATTATTTGCTTTATAATACTCTTCTTTTGGAGTAAGCTTTACATCACGATTTCCTTTTACTGAAGTGACACTACCACTCAATGGGAAATAATCCCAGTTTGTTAAGCCACTCGTTTCTTTAATTCCTAAAACAGTGTGTTTGGTTTGTACAGCCTCTTGTTTCCAAGTTTTCCATTCTTTTTCCACTGCAATTAAATGATAAAATACACCTTGGATATATTGTTGAACTGTATTCGTTTCAATATCATCATTTTCAGCAATTAATCCAGTATATCCGCCTAAAGCTTTTGTTTTACCTTGTAATTCACTAGAACGTGGCGCGTAAACAATTTCAATGTTTTGATTGAAATATATTTCACTATCAATCGTTTTAGTTACATTTTTATCATTAATAAAAAGAATAAAATGGGTTTTATGCTCTTGAGGTTCCACTTTCACTTTTAAGCCAATAAAATTCCATTCATCATCTTTATATACTGCCGAAGATTGAATTAATAAGTTGGAAGAAACTACGTTATTTCCATTAATCGTATTGTCAAACAAATAGATAACATTTTCTTTTTTTTCGATTGTAAAAAATCTAGAATTTGTTGATTTAATTCCAAATATTGTTTCATATTGAGTTGAATTATCATTACTTTGGGTTTGTTCTTCCTTAAAGGGCGTATGATAAAAAGTTCCAGCAAATATTGCTCTTTTATTATTTCCTGGTACGGAATAGTAAAGAGATCTTTCAGCAATTGTTTTCATTGAAGCATAAGGGATTCTGCCATCGTAATATGTAAATATCTCATTACTAATGATGTTATTAATTTTATCTATTGAGCCATCTTCTTTTTCTTTAACTAAATAAGAATAATGTCCATTCGTATTCGGTATTTCTATGCTAAAGAACGTACTAAAAAATTCTTGAAATGCACCTTTTATAACTGCATTAGGTGATCTTCTCGTTGCTTCATCATATTGACTCTTATATTCAAAACTATGTTCACCATTCGGTGTCATTCTTGAAACTACATAGCCTTCTTTATTCTCTTTTCTTATAATATCAATCGTTTCACCTTGAGTAATTTGGATTTTGGAAATATCGTCTTCGGGTGTATAGCTATAAACTTTTATGAGTTTGTTATTCGTTCCATAAACATGCGTTAGTCTTTCTTTCCCATCATAAGTGAATTTATACTCTCGCTGTGTTCTAGTTTCGCCTCTTTTATCACCTTCTACATACAATAGTTGCCCATTTTCGTTATAAGTATAGCTTTCAATGTAATTGTTATCGCCATAAATTTTATAACTAATTCGTCCTGTTTTAGGTTGATTCTCTACACCATCATTTTCATAGGCATATAATTCTACTTGTGTATTCGCGTCATCTACATAAATATAATCAGGTAATCCATAATTATTATAGTCAAATTCGATTTGACTTCCATTTCCACTTACAACTTTTTGAATTTGGCGATTAGCGTTATAAGTAATATTTTGTTCTCTTAAAGTTGTTCCATCTTTACTCTCTTTTACTTTAATTAAGTCATGATAGGCATTATATCCATATTCTTCTTTTTTGGATAATGGGTCTAAATAACTTTTTAAGGAATTAGAATTAACTTCAATGACTTCTACACTTGTTTGATCTCTTGTATCAATTTCTGTTGTTGTTTTTGTTGTTATTGTCCCATAGTTATAACTTATGGTTCTTTTACTAACAGAATAAACATTTACGCATTGTATTCGTTGTGAAATAATTTCGCCATCTTCATCATATTCCATTTCTATGGTATTACCAAAAATATCAACACTTTTAGTTGGTTGATTTTTATCGTTATATTCTTCTACAAGATCACCACTGAAACTTGAAGAAGTTAATGATAAAAGGCGATTACTTTGATCCATTGTAGTTCTTACTTCTTCATTTCCTGTTTGAACTTTTCTTACCGCACCATGATATCCATAGGTAATTCTTTTTCCCACTCCGATTTCATATAAACCAAGCTCTTTCATATAAAAATTTTGGTTTTTACTGAAAGAAACTGCTACTTTGATTTTACTAAACTCTCCTGGTGCTTCTACTGAAAGAGTGAAAAATGTTAGTTTTCCCTGCACTGCTGCTCCTGATTTATAATAATTTCCAATGCATTGGTTTAGTTCATCATAAAAGTAAACGTCCAAGGTTATTGTAAAGCCTATTGTACCATTTTTATATCCTAATAATACTGCAGTAAAAGGATCTCCTTTATGTCCTGATTTACTAATTGTTTGAGAAATGCTTGCAATCGACTTTCCTGCTAAAGGTGTTAAACAGCACCATTCACCAGCAAACTTATTATCCAATATAGATGTAGTTACTAAAGTATCAAGAAATGTTGCATTTCCGTCTACATCATATTTCAATAAACCTGACGAAAAATTACCATTTTCTAATAGATTTTCGCTTAGTGTTTTATGACTAAATATTTGTAGCGTTCTTGAAGTTTCAACTTCTCTGTTCCACTGATCGTATTGATGAGTTCTTACCCATCCATTTTCATTAACTTCATATTCTAAAAGATTTTTAACATTATAACCATATTCTGTTTTCTTACCCTCTGCATTTGTTAAAATACTTTTTAATGTTTCTTTTGTAATGCTCTGAGTACCTATAAAAACATTATTGACATAACTACTTATCGTTTTTGTTTGACCTGAGGTTGTAATAACGAGCTTTTTATGGAATAAAACATCTTCAATGGTTATCGTTGAAGTTGTTCGTGTGAAAGTATATTTTTCTAGAGTTGTACTACCTTCTTTATACTCTATTTGGGACAAATAATTATTAGAGTCATAAGTTAAAAACACTTGGTAATTAATTCGATTACTTCCATTCGTAATTTGTTTTATATCAATCCGTTCCGCCTTAAAACAATTAGACGCTGTTGATATAAATTCCATTGCGCAATCATTATTAGTGTACCGAAAAACTTTTTTAGAAACTTTTCTAAAAACAAAATAGCTACCATCATTTCCAAGATACTGGTTTAAAAAGAATGACTCAGATTCAAATAACGAATAACCTCCTTGCTGATTCACTATTTTATAATCAACAATTTCGTCATATAATGTCTCTCCAGTTTGTTCACAAATCATTATTGTCGGTGTATCTTCATTTTTGATAAATACTCTTTTATTACCCAAGCAATCAATTACATTAAATTGTGTATCGTCCACATCTTGGAATGTTAAACTGTGTGAAAAGGTTCCACCTTTGCCTAAGTTTATACTATCATCAATTCTATCACTATCGAGATTATAAAGTAGTGTTAAACCAAATGGTTTCTTTCCTACTGTCTGTGGTAAAGGAATAGTTAAATACGATGTTAAATCCTTCGTATTTAAAGAATAAGATAAACTTCCTATTTTTAAATTAAGATATTTTTTTCCAAATATGATTGAGCTCATTTGAATACTCCCCCTTATATTTTTATAGTAACATACAAATATAAAAAGAAAAGCATTATTTTTAACATATTATTAAAAATATTAGACACATCACCTATAATGTAAAAAATACACTTTATTTAATAGCTAAATATACCTAATTCATATACGTAGTCTATTGCTATTTTACAAGTTTATGTTAATTATTTTAGTTTTCATTCACTTTTTTCATCATTAGTTTAATAATTTTCTTGATCTGTTTTTTTGAATAATTACCTACATAAACATATTTAGAATCGCCATTTTTCAAATAAATCTATAAATATTTATTAAACTTAAGCTTATAAAGATCAATTTAATTTTTTTCTTCTTTTTCTTCCATAGCAAATCTAGCAACAGAAAAGTCCTTCACTAACTTTTCAACATCAAAGTTTGCACTATTATTTTCTTGACACATATGCAATAAATCAACAAGTAGCTTTCTAACCGTTCTTTTTGTCATAGAATATAATCCGAAACGATGTTTTTTTCCTTTTTTGTCAATGATAACTAAATACGCTATTGGTCTTGATATTGCCACAAATTGCCCTTTGGAATTTCTTTGAAGCGCTACAATTGATACATCGGCAATATCAGAATAATAAACTGATGTAGGATACTGAAGTTTTTCTCTACTATTTTTTAAATCACCTCTAATGCATATGCCTTGAGGATTTAATTGAATGTTTCCTATTATTAACACAAGTTCCCCATAAATAGTAAATGGAATTGCTAAATATAGTACAATTGTTGCAAAAATTAAAGCACTCGAATTGTCAGTTGATCCTGCGGTTATTAATGTTTTTGTTAAATCAATACAAAAATATATATCGAGTATTAAACAAGAAATAAGAAACGCATTAAGAAATAAATAAACTATTGATAATCTATAATAATACTTCTTTTTCATTTTATCCCCTCTATATTTTTATATTATCATATAAATATCTCTAAAAAAGCATTATTTTTAATATATTCATTAAAAAATACTAGACACTTGATAGAATATGTAAAAAATAATCCAAGATTACTATTCATAGCTCATTTTTTATAATCAACATATTTCTTTCTTTTTTATTTGCTTTTTTCTTCTTTTTCTTGAACTATGGTACAATAAAAAAAGCGAGGTGTTTTTTATGAAATATCAAGTGGGTCACTTACTTTATATTGTTAAAGAAATGAAAGAAAGATATATCGGTTCTTATGTTCATCGTTTTCAAGAATATTCTAAAACCGATTATTTTTTAAGTTTTTCTAAAGCAAAAAATGAAAGACTTTTTATTTCTTTACAGTCTTCTCACCCTATGGTGGATATCGTTACGCATAACGCTTCTACTTTTAGTGCCTTAGGAACACCTTTATTTTTGCAATTAAGAAAAGAACTTGATCATGCTTTTTTAGAAGACGTTGAGGTTTGGAATCAAGACCGCATTTTAGCGTTACGTTTATCTTGCACAAATGAAATCTATCAAACCCATACTCGTTATTTAGTTATTGAATTAATTACCGGAAACGCGAATCTTTTATTTTTAGATGAAGATAAAACCATTTTAGCGCTTTATCGTAGCACTTCTATTGACGCGAATCGACCCTTATTAAAAGGAATTACTTATACGCTTCCAACGCAAAATGATACGTTTAAAAAGGAAATTGAAGTTCTTCCCTATTCTTTATCCAGTTTCTTTGATTTATATGAAAAAGAAGTGGAAGATAAAAGAAGAAAAGATCAATACGCTATCGTGATTAAAACAATTAAAAGTCAAAAAAAGGCATTGATGAAGAAAAAGAAAAACCAAATGACGGATTATCAAAATGCCTTAGGGGCAGAAAAATATAAAATGTATGGTGATTTACTCTTTACTTATTTATATACATTAAAAGATACGAGTAACGAAGTCGTTATTGAAGACGTCACCATTCCTTTAGATCCTTTAAAGAGTTTAAAAGATAATGCCGTAAATTATTATAAAAAATATCAAAAATCCAAAAGTGCTTTAGAGCATCTTACTATCCAAATAAAAGAAACCGATGAAGATATCACTTATTTTACCCTATTAGAAGAACAATGGAATCACGCAAGCGAAAAAGAACTTCAAGAAATGTATATTGAATTAGTGGATAATAACTATATCAAAGTGAAAAAAGGTAAGGTAAAAAAAGAAAAGAAAGCCTTTGAACCTTATTTCACTTCTTACCATCAAGTGAAAATTGGTTATGGAAAAAATAATCTTCAAAACGATTATTTAACTTTCCATCTAAGTAAGAAAAAAGGTTATTTCTTACATGTTAAAGATCATCCAGGTTCTCATGTGGTCATTTTTGATGAACATCCTACGAAAGAAGTTATCGAATATGCCGCTTCTATTGCGCTTTATCTCGGTGGTTTTTTAGATGGTGATGTCATTTATACCCCATTAAATGAAGTCATGAAGACAACAAAAAAAGGTTTAGTACAATTAAAGAAATACCAAACCTTACACATTTCTTCTTTACCAAAAGATTTCTCACTTTAGTTCTTCGTTTTCTAAAAAGTCTTCGCCTTTAATGACTTCTTCCGTACTTAAGCCAAAGAAGTTTTGTTGGCGTAGCACTTCATAAGCGACTAAAGAAACACAATTCGATAAATTTAAACTTCTTGCACTCGGCACCATAGGAATTCGTAAACAACGATCCATGTGGGCTCTTAGTATATCATGAGGAATGCCAGTAGATTCTCTTCCAAACATGATATAGTAATCATGACCGATTCTAGAAAAATCTTGATGGGAATAGACTTTTTTCCCATACCTTGTAATATAATAAATATCGGCATTGGGATGTTGGTTTAAAAAGTCATCCATATTCTCATAAAGCGTATAGGATAACCCTTCAATATAATCCATGCCGGCTCTTTTTAACGATTTATCATCGATAGAAAAAACTAAAGGACCAATAATATGTAAAGAAGCACCAATGGCTTTCGCAGTGCGCATAATATTACCGGTATTCGCAGGTTTTTCTGGTTGATATAAAATGATATGGAGCATGATTCAACACCTCTATATCACTATAGCATAACTCCATAAGGAAGTGAAAATATGATTGAAGAAATTGAAAATATCCTGCATCAAAAAGTCGAAACTATCGAGCCTCTTTTTGTTGGTTTAAGTAATGACCATGTTTTAATCAATCATACTTTCTTTGTTCGTATTGAAAAAAAGAATGGAAGAAAAGATGTTACACCTAAAGAAGAAGCCTGGATAGAAGAAAAATATGGAAATCTATTTCATCCTTCTTTTCCTACTCTCTTTTTTGATGTGGATAAAAATATAAAAATCTCATTATATCAACCGCATTTTGAGGAATTTTCTTCTTTAAATGCTACAAAAGAACAGCTAAAGCAAATCGCTACTCTTTTAAAAAGACTACATGCACTGAAAGAAGGTAAAGACCATCTATCTTCTTTTGAACCTTTAAAACGAATGCACTACTATCGAAACGAAGCACAAGTTGAACCGCATCCTTTAGAAAAAGATATTGAAGAAAATTATACAAAATATGATCAAGATCTCGTTATATGTCATCATGATGTAGTGCCTGGTAATCTATTAATAAAGGATGGTCATATTGAACTCATCGATTTTGAATATGTAGGACTCGATGACCCTTATTTTGATTTAGCGTCTTTTATTAGTGAAAATAATATCCGTGACCAACAAATGATTTTCTTTTTCTTAGCATCTTACTTTTTAAGAAAGCCCCAAGAAAAAGAAATTGAAAAGTTTGCTTATTATTTAAAGCTCAATGATTTATTATGGTATTATTGGGCGTTGATGATGGAAAGAAAAACGCATCAAGAAGTTTATCAAGAAATCGCTAAAGAAAAAGAAGAACATTTACGTTCTCCTTTTCTATAAGCCACAATTTTCTCCCGTAGAAGAATTATAAAAACAATGATTTTTAAACCGCCCTGCTAAGGTTCCCCAAAAGTTCTCTTTGCAGGGATTTCCTTTTTCTGGGGCTTGGAAATATAAAGCAGAATACGCAGGATATGCGCGCCAGAACTTAATACACTGTAAAGCAATTCTTCTTTCTTGCGTTGTAGGCGCGGAGATAAATAATGGGGTTTGTGTGCCTTCAAAGGCGTTCGGTTGCATAATGACATCTTCTAAAGTTTTTAACTTTTTAAACGGCGAACATTTTGCGACCACACGATTCACAACAACATTGCCCACTAATTTCATTCCAAAAACACCTTCCCCTTGTGCTTCTGAACGCATAATTTTACATAAAAGAACTAAATCTTTTTCTCGATAGGTTACTCGCATGTTTTCTCACCCACTTTTAATTTATGCTTGAAAATGCAAGTAGGCACTAAATGTAAAAGAAAATTCATTCTTCTTAAAAAAAAGACGGTAGCTTTTCGCTATCGTCCTTATTTTCTTTTTTTTACTTTTTGCTTGCTTCTCTAAAAATCGCTAAGCCATTATCAGTTAATGGATCTTTCACCATTTTTTCTAAAACCGCGAATGGAACGGTAGCGATATCAGCACCCGCTAAAGCGGCTTGTTCAATGTGCGCTAAGTTACGGATACTTGCCGCAATGACTTGGGTATCATAACCATAATTATTAATCATGGTCATAATCTTTTCGATTAATTCAGCGCCTGAATGACCCGCATCATCTACTCTTCCCATAAATGGGGAAATGTAGGTAGCTCCAGCTTCACAGGCCATAATCGCTTGTGGAACGGAGAATACGAGGGTGACATTCGTGTGAATACCTAATTTAGAAAGTTGAGAAGTTGCGGCAATACCCTCCATCGTCATAGGAATTTTAATAACGATGTTGGGATGGATTTTTGCCAATTTCTTTGCTTCTTCCACCATTTCTTCCGCACTCGCTTCTTGCACTTCTGCGGAAATTGGACCATCAATTAACTCAACAATTTCTTTTACAACATCTTCAAGTTGACGTCCTTCTTTAGCGATTAATGATGGGTTGGTGGTTGCACCGGAAATGACGCCCCATTTTGAAGCAATACGAATATGTTCAATATTCGCGGTATCAATAAATAATTTCATTTACTTTATTCTCCTTTTTTACCGAATTTTTCATCATAGGCTTTTATATAGCGATCAATGATGGCTATCGCTTTTTCTCGTCCTTCAATATCAAAGACTTGTGTTTGTTTTCCTTCTAAGCTTTTATACACTTTAAAAAAGTGACAAATTTCATCAAAGATATGATCAGGTAATTCTTTAATCTCACGATACTTCCCGTAAATTGGGTCGTGAGCGCATACAGCGATGATTTTTTCATCTTCTAAACCTGAATCAACCATATTGATGATGCCGATAGGATAGCATTGTACAAGAGCTAATGGAACAATAGGCTCTGAACATATTACTAATACGTCGAGTGGATCATTATCTCCAGCATAAGTCCGTGGAATGAAACCATAATTCTGTGGATAGTGTGTGGAAGTATAGAGAATTCGATCTAAAACTAAAGCACCAGTTTGTTTATCGAGTTCGTACTTATTTTTGCATCCAGCAGGGATTTCAATACAGGCAACGAAATCATCAGGATGAATACGATCTTTGGATACATCATGCCAAATATTCATATATTTCCTCCTAGACATAAGTGTAGCACATTTTTATTCATAAGCATACGAAATAATGATATAATAACTAAAAAAGAAAGGGGTGTTACTAGATGAAATCAAAAAAATGGTTACTATTATTTCTTGTTTTTCTTTCGTCTTGTCAAAGCACTTCTTTTTATCCTGAGGAAGATAAAATTCCTTTACAAAAAAACGAAAACTATCAAAAGCCCCAAGATGTTCCCTATGAAAAATTAGAATATGAAAATTATTCCGAAGTTTGTACAGTAAATTCTATCTTAGAAAAAATTGAGAAAAAAGAAAGCTTTGCTATGTATTTATACACTAAAACATGTGGAAGCTGTTTACGAATAAAACCACTTTTTATGAAATATATTATTGAAACAAAATATGTTTTTTCAACCATAGAACTTAACGCTAGCGGAAATAGTCTAGAAGAAATTGAAAATGGATTAGGTACACTTTATCCCTCTTATTTTGGAAAAAACGAATATGGAGGGTATCCTTTTTCTACTCCACATTTTTATTTCTTTTTAAACGGAGAAATGAAAAATGATGCGGGCAAGCCCGAAAAAGATAATAATTATTCGTATTTCGTTTCCTTTATGAATCGTTATGTAAAAGAAGCTTAAAAAAGCCAAGAGCAAAAAACTCTTGACTTTTTTTATAATGTCGTTTGTTTAGTCTCTTGATAGATTCGATAAATCTCTTGAAGAATGGAAATCGCATTAAATGAATCATTATAAACAATATTGGTTTCACGGATCATACTTAAATTTTCAATGGGAAGAGCGATTAGTTTATTTTTCTTAATTTCATCTAAACATGCACTTCTAGCTAAAATCGATACGCCTAGGTTTTTTCTTACTAAGTCTTTAATGGTGGCAATGTTATCAACTTCTAAGACGACATTAAAATCTTCTACACTTTCATTCATAGCAATTAAAGTAGAATGAAACTGGGTTCTTGTAGCGGATCCCGGAAGACGTAATATCATCTTTTCTTTCTTTAAATCATTAATGGTAATCATGGAGCGTTTCGCTAAACGATTATCTTTTGAAAGAATACAAACCAGATAATCGGTATCTAAAAGTAATGATTTATATTTTAAAGGATTCGCCTTTTCCTCAATAATCGCTAAGTCAATCTCAAAATTATCTAATTTACTATAAAGATTTTTTATGGTGTCAGTAATTACCGTTATATTTAAATTATCGATTTCATTACTACATTTTGCTAAAACCACCATCATAATATTACTTTCTGAAGTGTGGGTAATACCAATTCTTAGGTTGGTAATATTTCTCTGATATCCTTTAATTTCTTGCTCCATTTTCTCATAAAGCGCAAGAATTTTTTTAGCGTAATTTACCGCAATTTTGCCTTCTTCCGTTAATAGAATATCGTTTTTCTTACGAATTACTAGGCGAATTTGAAATTCTTCTTCTAGTTGCTGAATGTGATGACTAACGGCTGGTTGGGTCATGGATAATTCTTCTGCCACTTTGGTGAAGTTTTTTAGTTCAGCAAGTTTTAATAAGGTAATCAATTTGTTATCGATCATGGTATTATTTCTCCTTAACTATAAATTTTATTTATGCAACTAAATAAAAAGATAATTTCTCTTTATCTTGCTTTCATTATATAGTAGGCGTTAGGAAAGCGCAATCCTAAAGAAAGGAGAAATCAAAATGAACTTCAAAAAGTTTCAATCCGTGGTCATGTCTTATAACCTTCGACACTACGGATTTGGATCTTCTAGTTATTTTAAAAGGTCATTAGAACTCACGGATACTTCGCCTGTCAGTGCTGTTTCTATTTTAAAATTAAGCTATGAAGAATTTGGTTTAAGAAAAACCGTCCTTACGAACATCTCTCTTTTCTTAGGACTTGCTCTTATTCTAGGGGGATTTGATGTCTTATCTTTTTATGTGAGCAATACGCTTTATTCCTCTTTATTACATTTAGTCCCCTTTTTACTTTTTATAAGAAAGTTCGATGTTTTATCACAAAGAGGAAAACACCAAACACTACTCTTTTTCTATTTAATCATTACTTTTATTTTTCATTTTTATGGGTTATTATCGCTTTTTTTCATCATCATGTATGAAAACATGATTGCGATTACCACTTTAAAAGGAGGTCTTTATTAATATGACACTCATCGAGAAACTTCATATTACTTCACCCGTTAGTATTGCGATTATTTCTATCGCGATTATGTTATTTGCTGGTTTTTTTCTTACAAGAATCACCAAGCTTTTAAAACTACCTAACGTAACAGCTTATATTGTTGCAGGAATTTTAATTGGTCCCTTTTGTCTTGATTTAATTCCTCCTTCATTTGTAGAAGGTACAAGTTTTCTAGCGGATATCGCTTTAGCTTTCATTGCTTTTAGTACCGGAGAATTTTTTCGCTTTGAAACACTAAAGAAAAACGGAATGAAAGTCGTTATTATTACTGTTTTTGAAGCTTTAGCGGCTACCATCATCGTGTTTTTAGTTTGTTATTTCATCTTACGATTAAATTTAGCTTTCTCTATTGTTTTAGGCGCTTTAGCAGCGGCTACCGCCCCTGCTTCTACGATGATGACCATTCGTCAAACGGGCGCTAAAGGAGATTTCGTTGATACGCTTTTACAAGTCGTCGCTTTAGATGACGTAGTGGGCCTTATTGCTTATAGTATTGCGATTTCCATCGCCATTGCTTCTAAAAGTGGAAATGTAAGTTTTATTAGCATTGTTAAGCCGATTGGGCTTAATTTACTCGCTTTAATTATCGGTGGTTTATTCGGTTTATTCATGAAAGTGATGATGCCGAAAAAGCGGACCAAGGATAATCGATTAATTATTTCCATTGCTTTATTATTTGCCTTCTGCGGACTTTGTTCATTATTTGATATTTCCCCATTATTAGGATGTATGTGTATGGGGACCATTTATATTAATACCACGAACGATGATAAGTTATTTAAGCAACTCAATTATTTCACCCCACCGATCTTACTTTTATTCTTTGTTCGTTCAGGTGTGTCCTTTGATTTAAAAGCCTTAGTATCCTCTTCTTCTATCGGGTCGGTTCCTATTATTGTCATTGGTGTTGTCTACTTCTTTATCCGAATCGTCGGAAAATATGGAGGGGCTTATGCGGGATGTCTCATTGCTAAAAAAGATAAAAAAGTTAGAAATTATCTTGGTTTAGCTTTAATTCCTCAAGCGGGGGTCGCTATCGGATTAGCGGCCTTAGGAGCAAGAGCAATTGGTGGAGAAGATGGCGTCGCCTTAGAAACTATCATCTTAGCGTCCAGTGTTTTATATGAATTAATCGGTCCTGCTTTAGCTAAATTATCATTATATTTATCTAAATCTTATGGGGATACTGCTGAAGTTTCTTCTCCTGTTATAGAAGAAAAAGCGCCTTTAACGAAAGAAGAAAAAGTAACGAAAAATGACTTAATTGAACAAGTAAAACAAATTCAAGAACATGTTCCTCTTCATTCTGATACTTCAATATCAGAAGAAGAACAGGCTTTCTTAGAAGCCGCTGAAGAGCTTTATTATCCGAATATCAATCATAGATATATAAATAAAAGATAAGGAGATGATTTTCTATGATCAAATTAACAAACTTAACGTGGGTAGATCCTTTAGGAAAACTCATCGGTGAATGGTCCGCAACCATTAACATTTATTCAATTCTCTTACGTATTGCTTTGGCCATTCTTTTCGGGGCACTCATTGGTTGTGAGCGTTCATCTAAACGTCATTCCGCAGGTTTAAGAACCTTTATTCTGGTTACTTTAATGGGTGCTTTAGCGGCTATTCTTGACACTTCTTTATTAAAAGAAAATGGAACAGCATTATATTTATTCTCCGCTATTACCATTCTAGGTACTGTTACCATTGGTGGAAATTCCATTTTATTTAGTTCTAAAAAGCAAATTAAAGGACTAACCACTTCTACTGGTTTATGGCTTTGTGTCATGCTTGGACTTGTTATTGGTTTAGGTTACTATTTAGTCGCCATTATATTATGTGCAATGTTACTTCTTGTTTTAGCAATATTCCCTGCTATTGAATTCTTCTTAAAGAATCGTTCTAATCACTTTGAAATTCATTTAGAATTAAATGATAAAAGTAAACTACAAGACTTTACTTTTACATTAAGAAAACTTCATATGCGTATTGATGATATTGAAATGAATAACGCTTATATTGGTTCTGGTTTAAGCGTATATACAATTTCTATGACCGATGAAGAAAAGAAAGCAAGAAAGCATAAGGATATTATTGAGGCTTTAGCAACTTTAAAATATGTTTATCATGTAGAAGAAATACAATAATCTTAAAAAAATGTACAATGTTAAAAAAGTAGAAAAGTTCAATTATGACTCTTCTACTTTTTTTAATTCTAAGAACTTCTTTATTAAATACTTTTATTCATTTGCAACTTTTAAACGGTTGATTGCCCGTTTTAAAGCGAGTTCTGCACGTTCTATATCAATATCTGGTGAACGATTGCTTAGTCTTTCTTTAGCTCTTTGTTCTGCTTGCTTTGCCCGTTCAATATCAATCTCTTCTTTTGATTCAATGGCGTCAGCGAGCACAATCGTTTCTTTTTCTCCAACATGGACAATCCCACCAGAAATCGCATATTCATAGCTATTTCCATTATAACGGTAGGTTAACATACCGGTTTCTATCATCGACACTAAAGGAAAATGATGTGGTAAAATTCCCGTTAATCCTTTGGTAAGTGGAAGATTTAAAATATCGGCTTCCGCTTCTAAATAGATTCCTTTGGGGGTAATGATTTTAAAAGGGAAACTCATTTTATAAAGTCTTCGCTTTCTCTACCGCTTGTTCAATGGTTCCTACATAGAGGAAAGCTTGTTCAGGTAGGTCATCATATTTTCCTTCTAGAATCTCTTTAAAGCTACGAATGGTTTCTTTTACAGGTACATAAATTCCTTTAAATCCATTAAAGGTTTCCGCAACGTGGAAAGGTTGCGATAAGAAGTTACGAATACGACGAGCGCGTGCAACGACGATTTTGTCTTCTTCAGAAAGTTCATCCATACCTAAAATGGCAATGATATCTTGTAATTCTTTATAACGTTGTAATATTTGTTGTACGCCACGTGCAACTTGATAGTGCTCTTCTCCTACGATATTGGGATCCAAGATTTGGGAAGAAGAATCAAGCGGATCAACAGCTGGATAAATACCTAAAGAAGCGGTCTTACGGTCCAAAACCGTTTTCGCATCTAAGTGCGAGAAAGTCGTGGCTGGAGCTGGGTCAGTTAAGTCATCAGCAGGAACGTAAATGGCTTGAATGGATGTAATAGAACCATTTTTCGTGGAAGTAATTCTTTCTTGTAATTGGCCCATTTCAGTGGCTAAAGTTGGTTGATAACCAACAGCGCTTGGCATTCTTCCTAAAAGGGCGGAAACTTCACTACCGGCTTGGGTGAAACGGAAAATGTTATCGATGAATAAAAGAACATCTTGATGGGCGACATCACGGAAATATTCTGCCATCGTTAAACCCGTTAAACCTACCCGCATTCTTGCTCCTGGTGGTTCATTCATTTGACCAAAGACCAAGGCGGTTTTTTCTAATACGCCCGATGCTTTCATTTCATGATAAAGGTCATTACCTTCTCTTGTTCTTTCACCCACACCAGCGAAAATGGAGATACCTCCTCTTTCGGTAGCGATATTATTAATTAATTCTTGGATTAAAACGGTTTTACCAACACCAGCACCACCGAAAAGTCCAACTTTACCACCGCGGACATAAGGACATAATAAGTCAATGACTTTAATTCCGGTTTCTAACATGACAGAAGACGTATTTTGTTCTTCATAGCTTGGGGCGTCACGGTGAATCGGCATATGTTTTACTTTAGAAAAATCGGTAGTGTGAATATCATCAATCGGTTCCCCTAAAACATTAAACATTCGGCCTAATGTTTCTTTTCCTACAGGGACTTCAATAGGAGCGCCCGTATCGATTACATCCATGTTACGAACTAAACCTTCCGTTGGTCCCATGGAAACACAACGAACCATATCATCACCGATATGTTGACTGACTTCAATGGTAAGATACTCATCTTGGTCATTACGGCGAATGAGCAATGCGGTTAATAAATCAGGTAAATGATTTTCTTCAAATCGTACGTCAATAATGGGGCCGACAATTTGAACAATCTTTCCTATATTGCCTTTCTTTGCTTTCATAAGTTTTCCTCCTATTTTTTGATGGAGCCACCTACAACTTCCGTTATTTCTTGGGTAATGGAAGCTTGTCGCTCTTTGTTATAATCTAATTGTAATTTTTGATAAATCTCATCCGCGTTATCCGTGGCATTTTCCATCGCGGTTCTTCTTGAAGCTTGTTCACTCACTAAAGCTTCTAAAAGTTTTCCATGTAATACCGAACGAACGTAAAGTGGAATGAGAGAAAGAAGAATTTCTTTAGGACTTGGTTCCATTAAGATATCTTTGTATTCCTCGTTTTCCTCTTTTTTCATATGGAGGGGGAAAAGGGTGATTTCTTCAGGAACAAAGGTTAAGGAATTTACGTAATGGGTATAAAGCAATGTTACTTTACGATATTTTCCTTTTAAAAATTCACTTTCTATTAACGTGGATAATTGATGAATTGCGCGTTCTTCTAAATACGCGCCAGCATCAATAAAATCCGTAATTAAATGGTCTTTTTGGTGACGATAATGATAATAGCCTTTTTGGCCAATGACGATGATATCATCATTTTCTTTGACTTTTTGATCGGCAAATTTGAGCACATTATAGTTATAGCCAGCACAAAGACCTAAGGTAGAAGTAACTAAGATATATAAATCTTTTTGCGCTTCATTTTCTTTTAAATAAGGAGAATCAATGGAATCGACACGAGAAAAGACATCTTGCATTAAAGAAATCATGTAAGACGTGTACATTAAATTCTCTTCCATTAAATCTTTCCAAGTTTTTAGTTTCACCGTTGCGACGAGTTCCATCGCTCTAGTGATCTTTTTGGTGGATTCAATGGAACGCATTCTTCTTTTGGTCGCTTGTAATCCATTTCCCATAAGAGAATCTCCTTTCTTTTATTTATTCATGCGTGGATAAATAAGAAGTCATAAAATCATTCATGATATCTTTTAAAGAACGATCCATTTCTTGAGAAATGACTTTTTCTTCACGAATTTGCTTTAAGATATCTTGATGTTTGGCTTCCATATATTGATAAAGTTCTTCTAAGCAAGGACGAACTTTTCCTAAATCTAATTTTTCTAAGAAACGGTGTTTGGCCGCAAATAATTCGATGATTTGTTGTTCGACGGAGCGGTTAACATATTGTTTTTGTTTTAATACTTCCATCAAAATGGAACCGTGATGTAAAACATTTTTGGTGCTTTCATCAAGGTCACTACCGAATTGTGAGAACGCTAATAACTCTTGATAAGAGGCTAAATCAATTTTTAATGAACCCGAAACTTGTTTCATGGCTTTAATTTGAGCCGCACTACCAACTCTTGATACGGAGAAACCACTATCAACAGCCGGACGTTGACCAGCATTAAAGAGTTCGGTCATTAAGAAGATTTGTCCATCGGTAATAGAAATAACGTTCGTTGGAATATAAGCAGAAATATCTCCAGCTTGCGTTTCGACAATCGGTAAAGCGGTAATGGAGCCACCACCATATTCAGGGGCTAATTTACACGCTCTTTCTAATAAACGAGAATGGAGATAGAAGACATCACCTGGGTAAGCTTCTCGACCGGGAGATCTCTTTAATAAAAGAGATAAAGTACGATAAGCGACAGCATGTTTACTTAAATCATCGTAGACGATTAAGACATCTTTTCCTTGTTCCATCCACTCTTCCGCCATAGTAACACCAGCATAAGGTGCAATATATTGTAATGGCGCTAATTCACTTGCCGTTGCGGATACCACAGTGGTATAAGATAAAGCACCATGTACCCGTAATTTTTCAACGATTAAGGCAACGGAAGAATTCTTTTGTCCGATAGCGACATAAACGCATAAGCAGTTCTTGCCTTTTTGGTTTAAAATCGTATCAATGGCAATCGCGGTTTTTCCGGTTTGACGGTCACCAATAATTAATTCTCTTTGGCCTCTACCAATTGGAATCATTGCGTCGATAACGGTAATACCGGTTTGTAATGGGGTATCGACCGATTTACGTTTCATAACACCGGGTGCAATTCTTTCGATTGGACGATGTTTGGTAGCTTTAATTTCACCTAAACCATCAATCGGTTGACCTAAAGCATTGACTACACGACCTAATAAACCATCGCCAACAGGTACTTCGACCACGCGGCCGGTTCTTTTTACCATGTCGCCTTCTTTAATACCACGGTCATTTCCTAATAAAACCGCACCTACATGGTCTTCTTCTAGATTTAAAACCATGCCGTAGACGTCATCAGGGAAAACAAGAAGTTCACCAAGCATGGCTTGATCTAAACCATAAACAAGCGCGATACCATCACCTACTGTGATGACCGTTCCCACATCTTTACTTTCTACTTTATGGTCATATTCTTTAATTTGGGCTTTAATTAATGCACTAATTTCATCTGCTTTAATTTCCATTTTTGCCGCCTACCTTTCCTAATAATTGTTTTTTGAGTTCATCGACTTTGAATAATAAAGAGCCATCGAATATATGGTCATGAACAACGACTTTAATACCACCAAGCAACTTAGCATCTAAGACGTTTTTGAGGTCAACTTTACAATTCATTCTTGTCGATATCTTCTCGGTTATTTTTTGCATTTGTTCTTCATTTAAGGGAATGACTGAATAAACAATGCCTTCTTCAATTCCTAAATATGCATTGCATAAGGAATGAAACTCTTTACAAATAGATAATAATTCTTTTGATCGATGATGATCCACAATGACCTTTAAAAAGGAAATGATATGTGGACTATCTAAAGAAGAAAATGCTTGATCTAATAAAGCATGTTTTTCTTCAAAGGATAAAAAGTATGACGAAAGAATCCGCACATAATCCGGATTTTTCTCGATAATTTGTCTCACAACTTTTATCTTTTCTTGGTAATCTTCCACAAGATTTTCTTCTTTTGCTAGGCTAAAAAGCGCTAAGGCATATCGATTTTGAATACTATCCATTATCGATCCACATCCTTTATAAATTGCGCAATCAAGCGTTCTTGATCTTCTTTATTCACTTCTCTACCTAGTAAGGCTTTAGAAGCTTCTAAAGCGACATTGACCATTTCATTATGCACATCATCTATGGCTTTTTGACGGCTTAATTCAATGTCTACTTCCGCTTGTTCACGAACTTTGTTAGCTTCATTTTCAGCATTAGAAAGAATTCTTGCTTTTTCATCTTCACCCTCTTTTCTAGCGTCGATCAAGATTTGGTAGGCTTCTTTTTTCTTTTCTACGATTTCTTGATTAGCAATAGAAAGTTTTTCTTGGGCTTCTTGGTCTAACACTTCCGCGTTATGGATATGACTTTCTACATAATCTCCGCGTTCTTTTAAAAGTTTCTTCACGGGTTTATATAGAAAGAATGTAGCGGCAATCGCGAGTACGATAAAAGCGCTTAATTGCACGACAACAGGTACCCAACCATTAGGAAAAAGCTTATTAATAAAATCTTGAGGATCTAATTCCAAGTCAAATAAAGTCACGAATTCCATAAAAATATGTATCGTGTTTGACATAACAAAAGACCTCCAATTACTTCACTGCAACTAAGAATAATACTAATAAGGCAATAACGAAGGCGTAAATACCAGTGGTTTCTGTTAAAGCACAACCAATAATTAAAGTGGAACGAATTTTACCACTTGCTTCTGGATTTCTTGCTACACCTTCAACTGCTTTAGCAGCGGTTAAACCTTCGGTAATAGCACAAGCCATACCACCTAATACGGCGATAGCGGCGGCGATACAGGCGACACCCTTCATTTGGAATTGGGCGGCTGCATCCGTTAATTCGGCGAAAATAGTGAATAGATTTGCTGGTAACATTTTTATATCCTCCTTTTCTATACTATTTTTTTCTTACGTTCTGCTCTACGCGCTTTGCGTTGAGCAATTTTTTCTTCTCTAGCTTTTTCTCTTTGAATTTCTTCTAATTCTGTTTCATCCTCTTCTGGGCCTTCTTGCGCGATAAGTAGCATACTTACCATGATGAAGACTAACGTTTGGATAAAGCCGGAGAATATATCGAAATATGCATGGAGGGCTGGCGTGATAAACGGCGCCACAAAGAATGGTAGCCCAAAGATTGCATTCGATAGCTCTTTTAAAGCGGTATACATAACTTCCATCAATACCCAACCGGCCACGGCATTACCGAATAAACGGAAGGATAAAGAAAGCAATGGTGCCCACATCGAAAGTAAGTTGATGGGGAGAAAAAGTGGAAAGGGATCAATATACCGTTTGAAATATTTCCACTTTGTAAAGCGAACACTGTTCGCATGAATCAAGACGAATGTACATAGCGCAATCGTAAATGGTACGATATAAAGCGTCATTGGAGATGGTAAACCGATTAAACCAATGGTAAAACACATAAAGATATAGAAAGAAACAGCCATAATATAACCGGTGAAGTTTCGATATCTTCTTCCCATGGTTTCAACTACTAAGCCTTCCATCTTTTCTACTGCCATTTCCGCCACCAATAAGATGCCTTTTGGTCTTTTTAACGGATTGGCTTTTTTAGCCTTTAGAAAAATAATAAAGAACAAAATAACGCCGATAATAACAATAATTAAAGAAGAATAAATTTCTCCAGGAATACCTTTAATGGTGGAAGTTGGTAAACCTAAATCGCAAGAAGTTAATAAGAAAAGAGATAAGACACTCAATAAAAGAAAACGATAATGTTTCATTCAGCCTCTCCTTTCTTTAAACCATATACTATAATGGTAAGTTTTTGTAACAAGTATGCGCCTAAAACCGCAAAAACATTGAAGATGTTAAAGCCAAAATGTTGAAGTAATAAAGCAATGGTAAGTCCTGTTCCATAAAGGAGATAACGAAGCATATAAAAGCCAACCGCTTTTCCTTTAGGCTTTAACGTTGAAATACAGACATCACTTTGCTTGATAATCAATAAAAAATTCAACACACTGATGATGGCGCCTAATAGGATACCTAAAGAGATATCCATGTGATGAATAAAAAAGCAAAAGGAAGAAAGAAGAAAGGCCATGAGTTCTACGAAAATAATCCAAAATGTATAGCGATGAATTTCGTTTAATCCTTGGTAAAATTTCTTCATCCACTCTCTCCTTTGATGATTTATCATCAGGCTTGAATTATATCACGTTTTTACTTTTTTTTGTATAGTTTTTTCACGATATTTTTCAATTTTGTCTTAGTATTCTTTTTTTACTTTTTTCTTTGTTATTCCGCCAACTTCAATTTGTAAAATGAAATAAACTATTTTAAAAAGAAAAATCTTTTTTATCATTTAATTGTTGTGCCTTAAAGATTTTAATTTTTTTCTCATTTATTCTGTATAATTTTTATGTTTTTTAGTTATTTTAACACAAAAAATAAGTTGAATGTAACCGCTTGTATTTTCTCTTAAAAAGCCGTATGATTATAAAGACGCTCTTTAGCGCGTGAGTAAATGAAAAGAAAAAGGAGGTGTGTATATGAGCTTTCAAGTCAGATTTGACGGCAAAGAATATACCATAGAAAAAAAAGCATCTTTACTCTCACTCATTGGTAGTGATAGAAAAGACGTTATCTGTGCCATGGTCAACAACCGTCTTCGTGAACTCAATTACGAAGTTTATTACGACGCAGATATTCAGTTTTTAACATGCAAAGATCAACAAGCCATCCGTATATACGAAGCTTCTCTTCGTTATGTAATTGCAATGGCCTTTTCTCGCATCTATCCAAAAATTAAAATTCGTTTTAGTTATAACATTTCTCGTTCCATTTTTATTGAAATTTTAAATAAAGAGGTTCGTGTCGATTCCATGGTGGTGAAAAACATCAAAGAGGAAATGGATCGCATTATTGCTGCTGATCTTCCCTTCAACCGGAAGATTGTAAGCAATGAAGAAGCATTAGAAATTTTCCACGAAAGAGGTTTTGATGACAAGATTGATATTTTAAAATATCGTCCTGAAAAAACCGTTCACCTTTATGAATGTGATGGATTCTTAGACTATATGTATGGCCACATGGTGCCATCCTCTGGTTATTTAACTTCCTACCGCATTCGCATTTACCATCCTGGTATCATTGTTCAATACCCTCGTTCTGAAACGAAGGGCGAAATTCCTGATTTCCAAGACGCTCCTATGTTTGGGCGCACTTTAAAAGCTTCCCATACATGGGCAAAAATTGTTAGTGTTGATTCCATTGCTGGTATCAACCAATATGTCGAAAGTGGTAACACCATTGACTTTATCAATATGTGTGAAGCTCGTCACAATAGTATGTTAAACGATTTAGGTACTCGTATTGAAACCGATATCGATAATATTCGTTTAATTTGTATTGCCGGTCCTTCTAGTTCTGGAAAAACCACTTTCGCTAACCGCTTAAGAATTGAATTACTCTCTCGCGGTATTCGTCCAATTCGTATTTCCATTGACGATTATTATTTACCAAGAGATCAAGCACCAAAAGATGAAAATGGAGAACCTGATTTAGAAAGCATTTACGCTCTCGACATCGATTTATTCAATCAAAATATGGTGGACTTAATTAACGGCGAAGAAGTTCAACTTCCTAAATTCGATTTCACTTTAGGCAAAAGAATCAATGGTCGTCTTCTTCAACTTGAACCTGATCAACCGATTATCATTGAAGGCATTCATGCTTTAAATGATACGCTAACATCTTTAGTTCCAAAACACCAAAAATTCAAGATTTATATTGCTCCACAAGCGCAAATTAACCTTGATGCCCATAACCCAATTTCTTTAACCGACTTACGTTTATTACGTCGTTTAGTCCGTGATAAGAAATTTAGAAATGCACCCGCTGAAACCACCTTCCAAATGTGGCCAAGCGTTCGTAAAGGTGAATTTACTTGGATTTATGCAACCCAAGAAGGCGCAGATTACGTATTCAATTCTTTATTAGCCTATGAATTGTGCGTAATGAAAAAATATGCTCTTCCTCTTCTCCAAGCCATTGATAAGGATTCGCCTTACTTTGTTTTAGCCGAACGTTTAATTAAATTCTTAAAATACTTTGTGGATATGGATGATAAATACATTCCATGTAACTCCTTATTAAGAGAATTTATCGGTGACTCTTGTTTCCAAGATGTATAAAAAAAGCCGACCTTCATGGTCGGTTTTATTTTGCTTTTATGCCGGATGATTTTGACTTAAATCATCTAATCGATGCGTTTCAATTTCTAAAATAATCTTTAATTGCGGTAAATAAGTATTCCGTAATAATAAATATGCATTACGATCTTTTTCTGGCATGGAAGAAGTATAGATTTCTTTAAAGATTTCTTCTAACCGTAAGAAAGACGCATAAACATTCACGATCGAAAAATAGAAAAAGAATTGACGGTTAGAATAAATAAGTAACGGCGAAGAGTGTGCGATTTCACTCGACATTTCATACCTCGAATTATATTCGCTTAATCCCGCCATATTTTCTGTTCCATTACGGAAATTTAAACGGAAATCTTCTTTATTTTCAATGCCGGGAATGGCATAAAGCCATCCGCATTCAATAAAGCGTTTCATATCTTTGCTCTTTAAACCTAATGATTTCATTTTTTCTTTGATTTCTACAAAGACTTCATCTTGCTCTTCTTTACTTCCTAATATGTCACGGAAAGCAAGTCCATAAGTAATATGTCTTAAATAAGCATCAATTACAGGTTTTCGATATTGAAATAAAATACGGGCGATACATTCGGTTTCATGAAGCGTTCTCCAAGTAGAAAAAGCTTCGGTTTCAAATCCGGAAAATAAGAGTTGAATGATACAATCGCACATCCGAAAACCTTTATGTAAAATATCAATCATTAAAGTTTGTTCTGGGTCATTTTTTTGAAATTGGGTAAGTGAATGCAAAACATAATTTAAATATAAAGATAAGGAAGTTAAAGGCGGAAAATACCGATCTTGCATCGCATCTTCATGATATTTTAAATGCTCAATCGTAAAATATTTATCTAAAACAATGGAAGATAATCGTTTAATATAAACTTCATTATTTTCCATTTTATTTACGTCTTCTAAAGGAGAACCTGAGGTCGAATAAACATGTTCATTAATTAAATAAGAAAGGATAGAAATCGGATTGATTTTTCCTAAAAGAGGCACTTTTTGATCGTTTAATATGTGAATTAAACTCTCAACAATTTCTTGATAGCATGTATAAAGGAAGTCATGATTGAGTCTTGAATCGACATGTAAAATTCGTTCAGCGGAATCAAAAGTTTCCCGCATCAAATATAAATCTTCCTCTTCCATTTATAAACTCCTTTCTTCGTAACGAATTTCTTTTTCTTTGGCAATTGATTTTAATTCTTCTTTGAGTTCATCACTTGCACTAGGATAAGCGATAATTTTGGTTAAAATAGGTGCAAAAAAGGCGTGACGAATTAAGGCACTTTGGTCTAATAAGATGAAGTTATTGCCTTCTTTCTTTTGAAAAAGAACTTTTAATAAATCTAACACATCTTCACTCTTTTTGTCTTCAAAGACCATATCTACACCATGATAGAAATTCGGCATTAAGGCATTATAAGCTTGACGGTCTAATAAATTAAAATCGTACTCTAAAACAAAGGGTGCATCCGTTGGTGCTTCTTCATATAAATCTAAAATTTCAAAGCGTTCATTCCAAACCGCTAACCGCTTCTCTTTTTCTTCTAATGTAAAAGGAATGTCAATGGGAGAAAATAATAATACATCATCTAATAAAGCTTCAATCATCGGATAATGGGTTCTTCCTCTATTATCCAAACAAGTATCAATATTTCCTTTCACATAGAAAGTTTTTAAAATCCAATCTTTTTTAGCGTTTAAGGCTCTTAAAACATCTTCATCTTTATCGCTATAGAGATGACATGCGTTTTCTAATTCTTCATGCATCTAAACCACCTCTTTTTATTAGTGTAGCATATTTCCTTTACTTTCGCCTAACTTTACTTTTCTTTTCATTCTTATCGCACGGAATTAGATTTAGAAAATAGACTAATATTGTTAGGAGGGACAAAAGATGGATAACTTAGTAGAGTTTAAGGATGTTTCTAAAACCTTCTTTTCCGAAAAAGGTGAAACAATTGTATTATCTCATGTTAGTTTTTCTTTAAAGCCGCATGAAATCATCGCGATTATCGGTCCCTCAGGTTGTGGGAAATCAACACTTTTAAATTTAGTGAGCGGATTAATTGAACCAAGTGAAGGTCAGGTAACACTCAACGCACGCATGGGCTATATGTTTCAAACCGACCATCTTTTTTCATGGAGAACCGTGAAAGATAACGTTTTATTAGGTTTAGAAATTACCCATACTAAAACGAAAGAAAACGTAAAATACGCTATCGACTTATTAGAAAAATATCAATTAGGGGAATTTTTACATCATTACCCACAAGAATTATCGGGTGGTATGCGTCAAAGAGTGGCTTTAATTCGTACTTTGGTATTAAAACCGGAAGTTCTTCTTTTAGATGAACCTTTTTCCGCTTTAGATTATCAAACCAAACTTCTTGTGTTAGATGATGTATACCGCATTATTCATGAAGAAAAGAAATCAGCCATTATCGTTACTCACGATATTAGTGAGGCAATTTCCTTTGCCGACCGCGTGATTGTTTTATCCTCGCGTCCTTCTTCTATTCAAGCCTCTATTCCGATTGACTTACACCTTCAAGAAGAAAAGACCCCTTTAAAAGCGCGTAAATCCAAAGAATTCCCCGCATATTTTGATAAGATTTATAAGGAGTTACACCATGATGAAACGTAAGATTTCTTCTTTAGAAGACTTTAAAAAAGAAAAAAGAAGAAAAAAGGGGTTGATTCTTTTTTCTCAGTTTGCTCTACTCTTTCTTTTTCTAGCCTCTTGGGAACTCTTTGCACGTCTAGGTGTGATTAATACCTTTCTAGTTTCTAAGCCCAGTGATATTTGGAATCTCTTTTTTATTTATTTAAAAAATGGTGAGATTTTCCGTCACATGAAAGTTTCTCTTTTAGAAACGCTTTATGGCTTAGTGATTGGTACAGGATTAGGAATTTTAATTGGAATTTTGTTATGGTGGTTTCCCACCTTAAGCCGAATTCTAGATCCTTTTTTAGTGGTATTAAACGCATTACCCAAAACCGCTTTAGCGCCGATTTTAATCATTTGGGCCGGAACGGGAATGAAAGGCATTGTTGTCGTTGCGATTTCTTTATCGATTGTAATTACCATTTTATCTTCTTATCATGCTTTTAATAGCATTGATGAAGAACAAATTAAAATGATGAAAACCTTAGGTGCTTCTAAATGGCAGATTTTAATCAAGTTGATTCTACCCGCCAATATTCCTAACTTAATCAACATTGTAAAAATCAATATCGGTATGGCTTGGGTAGGCGTTATCGTTGGAGAGTTTTTAGTCTCGCGAGAAGGCATTGGTTATTTAGTCGTTTATGGAGGCCAAGTCTTTAAACTCGACTTAGTTATGATGGGCGTATTTATTCTCGGCGTCTTAGCTTTACTCATGTATTTGTTATTGAATGGTGTCGAAAAATATTTTCGAACATATCGTTATCATGGAAGGAGAAAAAAGAAATGAAAAAATCTTTATATTTGTTGTTGGCTAGCTTTTTAACGCTTTTAGGGGTAGGAACGGGGTGCGCTAAAAACGATGGTTTAACGCGTATTACCTTAGCAGAAGTCACTCATTCTATCTTCTACGCTCCGCAATATGTAGCTTTAGAAAAAGGCTATTTTGAAGAAGAAGGTTTAAAGGTGAACATCATCACCACGCCAGGTGCGGATAAAACAATGGCGGCTCTATTATCAAAAGAAGCTCAAATCGGTTTAATGGGTCCGGAAGCAAGTGTTTACGTCTATAATGGTGGCGAAAAAGATTACGCAATCAACTTTGCCCAACTCACGCATAAAGATGGTAGTTTTTTATTAGCCCGGGAAGAAATGCCAAACTTCACTTGGAATGATGTAAAAGGTAAAACCATCATTGGGGGTAGAAAAGGCGGTATGCCTGAAATGACTTTAGAATACGTGCTTAAAAAAGCGGGCCTAGACGTTGGTCAAAATGACCCTAGTAAAGAAGTAAACGTTCGTACAGATGTCAACTTTGATGTTATGGCGGGTGTATTTACCGCTGGACAAAGCGATTTTGTTACGCTATTTGAGCCATCTGCTAGCCAAGTTGTAAGAAACGGCATCGGTCATATCGTTGCTTCCATTGGTGAATCTTCTGGTGAAGTTCCTTATACATGCTATAGTTCATTAAAAAGCTATATGGGAAAAAATGAAGATACCTTAAAAGCTTTTACTCGGGCGATTAAAAAAGGAATTGATTTCATGTTAGATAGTTCATTAGAAGACATCGTAAAAGCTTTAGCACCGAGCTTTTTATCTTCGGATGAAACGGAGATTACTAATGTTGTGAAAAACTACCAAAGCATTAAAGTATGGGATAAAGAACTCGCTTTAAAAGAAGAAAGTTATGAACGTTTAATTGAAATCATCACTTTAGCAGGTGAATTAAAAGAAGACGCTGCTCCGTTTGATAAAATCGTTAACAACGCCTTCGTTCAATAAGTATATTTCTTTTCCAATTCTAGCAAGAATTGGATTTTTTTATAGTTCGATGAATTCCCCTTTCATGATGGAATATAAATAGCATCGAACGGGTAAATGAAATGTCCTTTCAACATATTTTTGATAAGTCGCTAATTGGTCTTTATATTTAATAGGGTCAATAACCGAAGTTTTAAAATCAATGATGGTTGCTTCTTTTTCACCAATGAATAATAGGTCAATAATGCCCTCTTTTTGCGTTTCTTCATCAAAATAAGCATATTCATGATAGAACTTTTCATGTTGATGGTCTTGGTATAAAGAAGACGCTAAGAACTGTTGAACATAATGTTTTTCTTTAGGATCTCGAATAAAGTCTAAAGATAAATGATGGAAATCTAACATTTCAAAAATAAAGTGGAGATTTTCACCATACGCTAAAGTGGATTCTTCTACATCTATAGCGGTTAATGACGCTCGTTTAGAAGTACGAACTACTTGGGGAATCTCAATATGTTTTATTTCAATTTGTGATAAAGATTCGTTTTTCTCTTCTTCATCTATTTGAGTTGCTATAGGACCTACAATTTCTTTAAAATGAAAATGTTCACTAGGTACTTCACTACGCATGAATAAATCGAGTAAAGATTTAGAATTCGATAAGAAATAATGATCTTTTTTATCTAAATTATATAGATAAATCATTTTTTCTTTGGCTCGAGTTGCCGCTACATAGAAAAGACGAATCTTTTCGCTTAATTCTTCATTAATTTCAGACATTCTAGCTAAATAATGATAGAAAGTATCAGGCGCTCTTTCATCGACAACCGGTACTAAAATGCCATATTTTAAAGAACTGAGGAATAATCCTTTTAAATCTTGAAGATTAAAATCATTGGATAATCCTGAATAATATACGATAGGGAATTCGAGACCTTTGGATTTATGAATGGATAATAAGCGCACTGAATCACTTCCATCATCTTCATAAGAAGAAGTGAGTTGAATACCTAAATCGTGAATTTCTGCTAGATAAGTAATAAAATCTTCTAAGGTATATTCCATTTCTTCCATGGTAGAAATCGTATCATAAACGTGTTCGATTTGCTTTCTACCCTTTTCAATATCTCCAATGGAGATTAAACGATTTTCAAAGTCAAAAGCATCGATTAAATGACGAACTTGATACGCTAAAGAATGAGAATGAAGTTCATTAACTAAAGCTTGAACTTTTATAAATAATTCCGTATTCTTATAATCTTTATTTTTTACAATTTCTTCTAATTCTAAGTCACTTCCGCAATAGATAAAGCTTCGATATAAAGAACAATAGGCATGTTCAAAAGTCGCATCAAATTTTTGTTTTAATATCGCATAATAAACTTTTAATAAACTTTGTAAAGTAGTAATTGGATAAGAGGCTATGAGGTTATCATCTTTTTCTACTCGAATCGGAATATGATATTCTTCAAAAATCTTTTGGTAGCGGTCAAAATCCGTTTTACGATCCATTAAAATAGCAAAATCACGGTATTCTGCCTTATGAAACTCTTTACTTCCTTTATCAAAGATGGGGTACGTATGCACTTTTTTTACGATGTCTTCTGCAATTAATCGTACTTCATCTTCTTTTCTTCCTTTTTGATCAGGATAGTAAGTAAAGACGTCCAAATGATAATCTTCTTCGGTTTTTCCTTCTTCTACATAACTTTTATTTCCAAAAAGAATGATGTGATCTTGTTTATAATTCGCACCACCATAATCTAAAAACATGATGTTAGAAAACATTAAATTAATATCTTCAATCACTTCTTTACGCGAACGGAAGTTTTGATTTAAATCAATTTTTTTACCGCCATTATTTTGGGCATAACGAAGGTATTTATCCATGAAAAGATTACAGTTTGCGTTTCTAAAACGATAGATGGATTGTTTAATATCCCCTACCATATAAAGGTTATTATGGCTTAATTTCATTAAAAAGGCATCTTGAATATCGGAAGTATCTTGATATTCATCGACCATCACTGCGCGAATCTTATTTTTTAACTCTTCAATGACGAGTGGATGGTCTAATAAGGATAATGCAAGTTTAGCAATATCACTAAAGGTATAAATATGATGTGCTTTTTTAAACGCCACCATCCGTTCATGGAGTTCGTTAACCATGTCTAAGCAAAGATGGACATCCGTTTTTGTCGATAAATAACGCGAAATCGCTGTATTTTTATCGCCTAACATTTTAAACATATCGCGAAGTTCATGGGTTATCTTTTTTAAAGCATTCCGATAATTCTCTTCTTCCTTCGTTAAAGGTGGAACATCCTTTCGAGGTAATCTTTTTGGAAAATTATATCCATACATCCTTTCATATACGGATTGATAGTCATCCAGTGTTAAAAAAGGTGATAAAGAATCTTCAATATTTTTTTGATCATCTAAATCTTCGATTTCTCGTGATTTTATAATAACTTCTTCTAATCTTTTTTTCGTTTCACGCACTAAAGTATTCAAATCTTTTTCTATTTTTTCTAAAGCAAAATGCTCTTCTTCATAATGCGCTAAAAAAGAATCACGATCGATTTCTAAATCGGCGTTTGAATCAATTTTTAAAAGGAAACGTTTAAAATCACTATCATCGCGTAAAGCAAAACGATGCATATAGTTTTCAAATTCAACGGTTGGATGAAGATAATACTCTTTTAATATGGCATCGATTTCTTTCATTCTTTGAATTTGAACAATAGAATCATCCGTAATAGAAATCTGTTGATCTAAATCAAGAAGATAATGATATTTTTTCACCAATGATAAAGCAAAAGCGTCAAAGGTCATAATATAGCTTGTATCAACTTCTTGGGCTTTTTCTTTTAAAAGTGGGTCTTTTAATAATTTTCCACGAATCCTTTCGCGCATTTCAAAAGCGGCCGCGTTCGTAAAGGTTAATACGACGATTTCATCTAAGCCATAGCCTTCTAAAATCATTTGATACACGCGTTCAGTTAAAACCGCTGTTTTACCTGAGCCTGCTCCTGCGGAGACAATAACGTTAGTATCACGAACATAGATTGCTTCTTTTTGTTCATCCGTCCAATTCGGCATCGTTATCCTCTCCTTCCACTTTCTTTAATGTAATCATTTCTTTATCTTTTTCTTCAACATAGCAAATATCTTTAAAAGGACATAGTTCACAAGATCTTACGGTAGCGTCGATAAACTTCGGTCGAATTGGGAATTCGTTATTCCGAATACTTTGATCCATTGCATAAATAAGAAGTTGGGTTAAGTTTTCATATTCTAGCCATTTTTCTTTTGAAAAAACTTTCGAATAGGAAGAAAAACCTTTTGAAGTAAGACGCAAACTTGTAATATATTCTGATTTTTTAAAAGTAGGATCAAAAGGACGAATATATGGTTCTTCGTCTAATGTCCAACCATTTAAGGTATAATATTTCTTTTCTTTCAATGGATCTTTTTTACTTGTGGTTACTGCTTTGGAAGGTAAGACTTGTTGAATGTACCCGCCCATCATTAAAGTATTTTTAAATGGACTTACAATATAATGATGCGATGCATCTTTTTGTTTTCCTTTTAAAAGAAGACTATAAATCGGAAGCTGTAAAGATAAACCATAAGGTAAAAGGTCTTGATTAAATTTTTCTTGTCCTGTTTTGTAATCTACAATCGCACATAAACTTTGATCTTCTTTTAAAACAATTAATTTATCGACTTTACCTAAAACATAGGCGTGTTCATGAAGTGGTAAAACAAAAGTGTTTTCTAAAAGCACTTGCGGATGATCCATTTCTTGATAATGCTTTATATTAAAATCCCAAATGACACGTAGCTCTTTTTGTAAACGCACTAAAAGTAGTGTTTCTTTTTCATCCCATTCAGTTTGGCTTTTTAATTCAGAAAAAATTTGATCAAAATCGGCATTTTCTTCATAGTTATGTTCTAATGTAGAATGCGCTAAAGTGCCAAATTTCGTATAGAAGTTTCCTTCAAAGGGATCGAGTTTTAAACATTTCTCTAAATAATAATGATATGGACATTGGGCATAGAGTTTTAAGGAAGAATATGAATGCTCCAAATTAGAATCTTCATGAAAAAGTTTAGAACCTTGGAATTGATTTTGATAGTCCTTATACGCAAAAGGTTCTAAAAAGGCATAATGACCTCTTTCTTTTAAACGAACACCATATTTTCTTTCAAAATCACGAAGTTCTGCATATTTTCTTTTGGTATAAGATAACGAATAAGAAACTAAAGACATTTCCTTTTTACCAATGGGAAGATTCCATTTCCCCGCAAGCATACTTAAATGATGTAAGCCGTCTAAAGCTTTTTTCTTATAAGAAATAATGACATTTTTATTGGTGAAAATTAAATCTTCAATGTGTTTTTCTTCGATAAAATTATCTTGCACTGATGTATTTTGATGAATCATTTCTTTTATTTTATTAGGAAAGAAATCATCATCACGATGAATAACGGGATATTGTCCTTGTTCAAAACCTAAAATAAAGACATATTCATCATCTAAATATAAATGTCTTTTGCTGAAAGAGACTTCTTCTTCATAATGCTCTTTTTCTAAAGATAAAGAGCGCAGATCCTCTTTAATTAATTCTAATTTGGTCATCAATGAGAAGGAAGAAAAGTCATAAGAACTAAGGAAAGAATCAATTCTTTCTTTCACTTTCATTTCCGTTTCATTTTCGCTTTCAAAATCATCTAAAGAATGATTTTTTTCATAATAACGAATAACGTTTTGTGTTTCTTCTAAATATAAATATTTTTCATCAAACAAAGGTTCTGTTGGTAAATGGAATTCTTTTGCTAATTTATAAAAAGGATAAACGTATTCATTTCCTTTCATTACGACAAAAATATGAGAAAGAGATATTCCCTTTTCATAAAGCGATAAAATGCTTTGTATCGTATCTTGAACTTCATCTTCAATTGTTTCAAATTCGTAGACACATTTTTCTTTTTCTTTTTTTTCTAAAATAATCGTTTGCGGATGAATCTTTTCTAACTCGAATAAATAAGCGAGTTCTGCATCATTTTCATAGCCATAAATATAAATCGGCTTTTGATGTAAATAATAGGAAAAATAAGGCTTTTGATGAATTAAATTCATCATAAGAAGTTCTTCTCTTACTTTTTCTATTTCTTCTACTTTTTCAGCATGAACACTATGATAGAGTTTTGTAGCTTTTGAAAAATAGAGTTGCGCAATAGCGTAAGAAAGTTCAGGATGCTTTTGATACCACAAATAAAAAGCATTGCTTTCCTCTTTTCCATAATAATTATCGAGAATATCCTCTTTTGTGAACATTTGAAAAGAAAGCGAAGGGTATTTTTCCTTCCACTTTAAAAAATAGAGTTGATCTTCTCTAGGGACAATTAAAATCGCGTTATCCCATGATTTTAGCTTTTCTACATCCACACTCTCACCTCAAAACTTCTTATTTAAACATTCTCGTTGCTTCTACCGCTTTTTTCCAATTTGCGTATTTTCTTTCCATTTCTTCTTTGTTATCTTTCGGTAAATACGTCTTTTGACATTCATGCATAGCTTGAATAAAGGAAAGATCTTGATAAAAACCAACGTTTAAACCCGCTAAATAACATACGCCTAAAGCCGTTACTTCTAAGCAAGGTGGTAAATGAAGAGGGACCCTTAATAAATCTGCTTGTGTTTGCATTAAATAGCCATTGCTTGTAGCGCCTCCATCGACTTTTAAAGCACTGAGTTGTATACCAGTTTCTTCTTTCATGACTTCAATCACGTCTCTAGATTGATAAGCAATAGAATCTAAAGTAGCTTTTACAAAATCATATTTCGTCGTTGCTCTTGTTAAATTAAATACGGCACCACGGGCATTATCATCCCAATATGGAGTACCTAAACCAACAAAAGCAGGAACCACATAAATCGAATGTTTCGTATTTGCTTCTAAAGCACAACGCTCACTATCGGGCGCGTCTTTAATCATCTTCATTTGATCCCGTAACCATTGTACCGCAGCGCCTGCGACAAAAACGGAACCTTCTAAAGCATAGGTAACTTGGTCACCAATTTTCCATGCAATGGTAGTTAAAAGACCGTTACTTGATAAGGTAGGCTTTTCACCGATATTCATTAATAAAAAGCAACCTGTACCATAGGTATTTTTTAAATCGCCTTTTTGAAAACATACTTGGCCAAATAAAGCTGCTTGTTGATCGCCGGCTATTGCACTGATAGGAAGTTCAGCATGAAAGAAGGATGCGTAACCAAAAAGATGACTCGAAGCTTCGACTTGAGGAAGCATAATACGTGGAATTGAAAATAACGAAAGTAGTTCTTCGTCCCAGTCCATGCTAAAAATATTATATAACATCGTCCGAGAAGCATTGGATACATCGGTAGCGTGGACTTTTCCTAACGTCAATTTATATAACAGCCATGAATCGACCGTACCAAAAAGAAGTTCTCCTTTTTCCGCTCGTTCCTGACCATTAGGGATCTGATCTAAAATAAAACGGATTTTCGACGCACTAAAATAAGGATTAATGCGTAATCCTGTTTTTTGATGAATAAAGGCTTCTTTGTCTAAAAGAGCGGCACATATTTCTTGTGATTGCTTCGACTGCCATACAATGGCGTTATAAACCGGCCTCCCCGTTTTCTTATCCCAGATAATGGTGGTTTCTCTTTGATTCGTTATGCCCATCGCGGCAATTTGTTCAAAGGTTTCATTTGATTTGACTAAAATTTCATTAACCACATCAATGACACTCACCCAAATATCGTTTGGGTCTTGTTCTACCCAACCGGTATGCGGAAAAAAGCAACGAATCTCTCTTTGACTTTGAAAACACGCTTTTCCATGTTGATCAAATAATATAGCGCGTGTTGAAGTTGTTCCCTGATCAATGGATAAAATATATTTTTTCATACTCTCTATAAGCGATTCGCTTCTCCTGTTTTTTGATATAAGTTTTCGGCAAATTGCTCAGTTAATTCGGTTTTTAATACTCTAAACTGCCAGTTTTCTTTAGAAGAACCGGGTAAATTCATACGCGTATATTTTCCTAAATGCAATAAATCTTGCATGGTGAAAATAACGACATTCGCTTTGGACTTCATTAAAGATTCAATAGCGACGTCCACTAAACCTTCATCATCTCCACGATAATGAAAGTATTGGCGCATGGCCTCTCTATCTTTTGGATTATCTTCAATAAAGTGTAAAAGTACATCATTATCATGGGTACCAATATAAGCGACAGAATTTTCTTCGTACATATGCGGTAAGAAAGGATCATTTGGATTTCCGTTAAACGCAAATTCTAAAACTTTTAAACCGGGATAACCACTATAGGCTAAAAGTTCTTTAACTTCATCGGTAATAATACCTAAATCTTCCGCAATGATTTGAAGTTTTGGAGCCGCTAAACGGAAAGCATCAATAATTTCATGACCTGGTCCTTTGACCCATTCTCCATGAATCGCGGTTTCTTCTTTTGCTGGAACCTCCCAATAAGATTCAAAGCCTCTAAAATGATCAATACGTAAGCAGTCATATAATTTCGACATATGTTTTACGCGTTTTTTCCACCAACGATAAGAAGATTTTTTCATCTTCTCCCAGTTATAAATCGGATTGCCCCATAATTGACCGGTTTCACTAAAATAATCAGGTGGTACGCCGGCAACTAAAGCGGGATTTCTTCTGGCATCTAGTTTAAATAATGTGGGGTTCGCCCAAACATCTGCACTATCGGTTGCGACATAAATTGGCATATCACCAATGATTTGAATACCTTTAGATGAGGCATAGCGATGTAAACGCATATATTGTTGATAGGCTTCATATTGCACAAATACCCAAAACCAAAAATCATCTTGATGCTCTTTTCTTGCATCTAAAATGGTCTTTTTATGATGGAATTTGTAATTGCGTGGCCAAGATAACCAACTCTCTCCACCAAATTTATCTTTTAATAACATAAAATCGGCATAGCTTTCTAGCCATGAATGATTTTTCTTTAAGAATTTTTCTAATTTTTCTTTCATCAAAGGATAAGCAGTATGAAAAGCTTTACGTAAAATAGTAAATCGCTCTTGATAAATCTTTCCATAATCGACATAACGTAAATTCGTTCCACCTTTAATCGAGCGAATTTCTTTTTTCGTTAAATATCCTTTTTTCACCAAATCATCCAAATCGACAAAATAAGGATTTAAAGCAAAAGCCGAAAAAGATTGATAAGGAGAATCGCCATAACTTGTGGGATTTAAAGGAAGGACTTGCCAATACTTTTGCCCTGCCCTTTGTAATAACTTTACAAACCTTCTTGCTTCTCTACCAAATGTTCCGATTCCGTGAGCACTCGGCAAGGAAGAAATATGCATTAAAATACCAGAACCTCTTTCCATAAAATCACCTTTCTTTTTTCTATTTTTATTGTACAAAGAAAAAAAGCGCCTTGCAATGTTAGATTGCAAAAAAGCGCCAAAAATAACCGAATTTTGCAATTTTTGCCAACTACAAAAAGGGAATTACTGCTTTTTTATTCGTGCTTAGTTTCCTTTTTAGAACCTTGCATGAAATGTTCAATATCTTCAATTTCTTTAATGATATCTTTCGATAAAACTTCCGCTCCATTTTCTAAAACGAGAAGGTCGTCTTCAATACGAACACCGATACCATATTCCGCAAAATATAATCCTGGTTCATCCGTGATGACCATGCCAGGTTCAAGTTTCATATCGCGGAAACTAGCATCATGAGTATCAAGACCTAAATGGTGCGTAACGTTATGATAATAGTATTTATAAACTGCATCATGCATTTTGCCTTTATAAATATCTTCTTTTTCGGCTTCTGTTAAAGGAGCGATTAATTCTCTAGCTTCAATTTCTTTATCCGCTTCTTTACGGATGGTTTCAGCGGAAATGTAGCCGCGAGAAATTAATTCGGATTTCAAAAATTCAAAGGAAAAATTATGAACATCCGCTAAAGTGATACCCGGACGGACGAAGTTTGCGACTGCTTTATTGCAGTGTAAAACCATTTCATAAATTTCTTTTTCTCTTCCTTTAAAAGTGCCACTCACAGGATAAGTTCTTGAAATATCCGCGCGATATAAATTCTTTTCAGCGCCTAAATCTAGTAACAATAACGTATTGGCTTTTAATAAACCATCGGGTGTTGGATAATGAAGAATCGTAGCATTTTCTCCACCCGCACAAATGGTGGGGAACGCTAATCCTGAATGATTAAAGTTAGCGACCGTGTAGCGGAATAACGAAGAAATTTGATATTCATATAAACCAGGTTTTAATTTCTTCATAATGGCTTCTAAACCGAGTTGTGTTACTTGAATGGATTGACGAATTTCTTCAATTTCGGCACTTGATTTAATCATTCTTTCTTCCACAATCATTTTATAAGCATCTAAGCAAACTAAGCCTGGATATTTTCTAGAAAGTTCAAAAGCGTAATCTTTTGTGGTCTTTTCGTTAGCGATATATAATCCAGATTCTAAGTCTAAATAAATGTTTTCAATACGGCCATAAGCGTTTCTTTGGCCGTCTAAGAATAATTGAAGTTTTGCTTGAAAATGTTTGGTGGGTAAAATATCTTTAACCCCACTTATCTCACTTGCTTCCGCAAAAGAAAGCATTTTTCCCGTCCACTTTACGCGGTAGGGATCAACTTCTTCAATGAATAAATAAATATTCACATTTCCCGCCGATTTCACAAATACAAGCATAGATTCCGCTTGTTGAATACCCGTTAAATAATAGAAGTTACGATTCACTTCAAAAGGATAACATTCATCCGCGCTTGCTTTAATTGGGGTTCCCGAAAATAAAACAGCGACAGAGTTATTTTTCATTTTATGTAAAAAGATGGAACGTCTTTTTGTATATTCTTGTTTGGTAATCATTATTTTTCCTCCTCTACATATAATTTAGTTACAATTTCTAAAAGGTCTTCTAAATAAGAAGAAGCATCGACCATTTCAACTTTCCCCGTATCCGCTAAAGAAACGAAATTAGGGCAAAGAGGAAGACGCGCTAAAACGGGCAAGTTATATTGTTTCGCTACTTCTTCAACATGGGATTTTCCAAAGACTTCAATATGTTCTTTGCAGCATGGGCATTCAATGTAGGACATATTTTCTACTAATCCTAAAATAGGAATATTCATCATATTGGCCATTTTAACAGCTTTTTCTACGATGGTAGAAACGAGTTCTTGGGGTGAAGTTACAATCACAATCGCGTCCACGGGTAAATATTGGAAAGTCGTTAAAGCGACATCTCCGGTTCCTGGGGGCATATCGACGACCATAAAGTCGACATCATCCCAAAATACATCGTGATAGAATTGCTTCACCATTTCTCCTAACATGACACCACGCCATACGATAGGATCTTCTTTATGTTCTAAAAACATCATAGAAGAAATAACGGAAATTCCTGTTTTTGTTATCGCTGGATAAATCATTCCATTTTCTCCCATGGCTGGTTCTTCAATACCAAAGGCTTGTGGAATGGATGGACCGGTAATATCCGCATCTAAAACACCCACGTTATAACCTCTTTTACGAAGTTCAACCGCTAATAAGGAAGATACGAAGGATTTTCCTACGCCACCTTTTCCCGATAAAACCCCAATAACATGGCGAACTTTGCTTTTTTCATTGGTAGTTATTTTTTCAATTCTTTCACTGCAGCTTTTAGAACAGCTACCGCAATCATGATTACATTCACTCATCTTTTTTCTTCTCCCATTTTTCTATCTTTTCCAATTCTTCGATTTGGACTTGACCTTGCGAAATTTCTAATATTTCTTTTCGGATGTCCTTTTTAGAATTGATTGTAAGTACTACTTCTTCTAAGAAGAAGCACTCCTCTATTGTAGCATTGATTTTCGTAATTGCACGCATCATTGCATCATAAATTTTTGGACTCATATGAAGCTCATAGCGATAAGCTTCATAACTAGAATAAATACCGGCTTTTTTTAAGGCTAAAGCCCCTGTTTCTACATAGCTTCTAAGCAAGCGTCCTGCTCCTAATTTAATACCGCCAAAATAACGGACTACCAATAAAATTACGTTTTGTAATTGATATTGATTTAATAGTTCTAAAA
>FR897039.1:58540-69990 GCA_000437235.1 Coprobacillus sp. CAG:826
TTAATAGTTCTAAAAGGGGGCGGCCTGCCGTACCTTTTGGCTCACCATCATCATTGGATTTTTGTGTCTGATTTACGATATAAGCGTAACAAACGTGGCGCGCCTTTGGATGTTGTTTTCTTATTTTATCAATGATTTTTTTCGCTTCTTCTTCACTTTGTATAGGGGCAAGAATCCCATAAAAGGAGGAACGCTCTATTTCATATAGGGAAGTTACTTCTTCTCGAATCGTATTCATAAAACACCTAATTTAATTGATCAGCGACTAAAATTATACGCTCAGCTTTTTCTTCGTAGGTTTTCGCTTCGGTTCTAAGCCCATCGATATCATAGGTTTGACGAAAGAACTCTTCTAAAGTCATTTCACCTAATGGAAAACCATTATAAGATAAATTGTAGGACTTTTGACAAATTGAATTATCAAACATGGTGGCCACTAATTTGCCTAATACATCATCATATTCTGCGTCGTTTGCTTTGTGTAAATCAATGCGATAAGCTGCACTTTTAAAGTTCACTTTATTATTATCTGATTGTTCATTAACTAAATTCGTGTAAGCCCTCTTTAAAGTGAAAATGCTTTGTACTTCTTCAGCAGTAGCACTTGTAACTCTAAATATATCTACGGTGTTATTGTCCACGCTTTCAATCCAAGTAATTCGAGCGCTTACACTCGTTTCATTTTGGGTTGGATCAAATGCCTTTAAGTAGTTAGCAACAATCTCACTTGATAAATATGCACGATTCTCATTTTCAAACTCAGAATTTACGACATTTCCAGCATCATCAACACACTTATAGTTATAAGCGGATAGCATAATTTTATAGATGTTATTCGATAGTTCTTCATTCGTTGAAATATCTTCAAACGTTCCTGAAAAAGAGGAATTCATAATACATAAAATACGATTCATGCTTTGTCCTTCATTTTCATCGCTCATTTGGTAAGGCGCTTTAAAGAAGGTTTCAATGCGATTAATTTTTTCTTCTTCGGTAGTGCCACTAATATATTTATCATTGTTTGATTTCTTTAAAACGTTATAAAGATTTTCGGCACTAGCAATATGAGTCTTACCGCTCGTGCTCTTGTATTTTAATACTTCTGAGTGGAATAAAAGGCTGAAGAAGGGAACTAAAGATTTTCCGTCTCCTCCATCATCTTTACTTTGAACCCACCGTTTAATATCTTCATGCTCAAAATCAAAATAAGTGACTTGAGCATTACCTTCTCCATCTATCGTATCCTTTACACGCGCCTCTTGAATTAAATTTACAAATAATTCGATTTCTTGATCATGACGTTCTTCTTTATCACCATCATAATCCATTAGTTTATAATCCAAACTATTTAAATCTAAGAAAGCATTAAAGCCAATGGTTTTTAACGCGCTATCATAGAATTTATAAACCGCTTTGTGCATGAGTTTACTATGGTTCATGGATTTTAACAATGCTTGTAAATCCGATGTCGTCATATCTAACAAGATTTCGCTTGTTAAAGAATTATGTCCAGACAATTTACTAATTACATCTTCAATATAAGCAATTTCTTTTTTATCGTTTACGTCTTTTCCCCAACCATCCTGTTCACTACTTATCGTAGTGGAAGTACCGCATAAGTCATTTTTAATATCTAAAATAATTTGCTTAAATTCTATTTTTCTTGCTTCTACTTCACTTGCTTCAGTCACATAATCCAATACACCGGCTTCTTCAAATAAATAAGAAATCATTTGTTCAAAAAGTGTTAGCTCTGTACGATCTGCGACATTTTTCGAAGCGTCTTCAAAACTATTAAATAAATGAGATTGATGTAAAGTGCTTAATAAGCTTGACACGATGGTAGCATCTAAATTTTGAATAGATCCCGATAAAATATCTAAAGAATCAATCGTTTCATAAGTGTCGGCTAAGCGGGTGAGTTCCGCCTTTCTTTCTTCCTTTGAAGCGTCACTACTTAAATAACCAATGTTAATATCATTTAAATTGATACCTTCTAATTTTAATGGCGAATTTTCTCCTTGAATGGCACTAGAAACGCCATTCACAGCGACCATTCGTAAAGCATTTGAATCGCTAAGACTATTGATAATTTCACGCATGTCTGTGGCACTTACATTACCAGAAGAAAGGGTATTTAATCCGATTGTTCCTGGCTTCGTTGCATCTAAAGTACTATCATTTTTAATCTTTTCTTTTCCGATGGATTGTAAAGTATCTAATACACCAATAATCGCATCGACTTCGGTGATTTCTCCTTCCGTACTCTTCCAAACACTATGTTCAAAATCGTTTTTAGAAGTGTTGTAAGTTGGTGTTCCACCGGCAGGATAATCTTTTAAATAATCGCCTAAGCCACTATTATTGGCGGTTAAAAGATGATGAATATAGCTACCGAAATAGTTTTTACTTTCATCTTTAGGATTTTGAAACAATTGCATATCTGCAACGGCTTGAATTAAATCATGCGAGATAGTGGTATCACTATTGAGCCAATCAATCGTTGCTAAATCAGCGTCATTGGGTAATCGTTGGAACACTTCAATGACCGCTTTTAAATTAGCGCCTTCATCTTCCCAAGAAGTAACATTTTTAAAAGTAATATCAGAAAGTTCATCATCAATCTGTAAGGCTGACTTTAAATTTTTATCTAATACTGTGCCAAAAGTATTTCTTAAAAGAATCGAACCATCAATACTACGGAATAAATCAAGAATACTATCCGCTTTCATGTCTTTCATAGCAAAATTATCACCAGTTAATAAATCCACAAAGTCTCCTACTTGAATTTGGGTAAACACTTCCGCAATTGCGTCGATTTCAACGTCCCAGTTCTTCACTAAGCTATAGTCTACATTGCTATCACTATAAATGCCCATTTGTTTCATATCTTCGCTATTGAAGATGACATTTAAAATGGATTCAAAGTTTTTATTATTTTCACTCGGTGGATTAATAATTTTGGACTTTAGAATATTGTGTAATGCTTTGGCTAATTTACTTGCGTCTAACTTAGTAAGTTTATCTTTAAGTTCAGGCTCTGCCATAGCTTCACTGACCGAAAGAATGTTTTCATATGCATCTAATAAAAGAGGAATTTCTTCACCAAAAACGATGTTATCTTTTTTAAAATTAAAATCGCTACCTTTTAAAGGAATATCTTCACCGAAATCGACATCTTTTAATAATTTTTCAAATAACGATGGGACAATGGTTTTTAATAAATAAGACTTATCAATATAAGGAGAAGCTTTTTTGATGGCTTCTCGAGAAGTTTCATCATTTAAAATGTTATCTGGATGATGAATATTCACTTGATTTTCATCTAAGATGTAACTGGCAAAACGCATAATATACGCTAATTCCTTTTTAATTTCCTTATGCGTTGGTTCTTTTTGCATTTGCGCCAACTTATTTTGCATTTCTTTTTTTTGATTTTCATCTAAATCAATATAGCTATTACCACTTTCATCTTTTAAATTCTTATCTAATACGTCAGGTAAAAGCGTATCTAATTGAACAAGTTTCATTAAAATACCGCTATCGAGAAGACAGGTACCTTCTTCATTCAAAGTTTCTTTTTCGACGTTATAATTCGTTAAAAATTCAATAACTTCATTTGATTTTTCACCAAAGAGAACTTTGATTAAAGGGCTTTGCGTGGTTTCTTCTTCACTGCGATTCTCTTCTTTTAGCGAAGGATGCGTCATAAAACCTGTATGAAAAACTCGCGCTTTTAAAGTTGTTTTTTTCTCGGCCTTTTTATCATCTTTTTTCACGGTAAATTGAATATCAAACTTTTCATCTAAGCCCATGATGGTATCATAAAAAACGCGGAGTTCACTGCCCCATTTGATACTTTTGTAGTCTTCCCAATCTTTAGATAAATAAGAGAGAATATCTAAATTTTCAGTGGTTTCTTCTACTTTAGCGTTCGTCACGTAATAATAAAGAATTGCCGGAATGACGGTTTGGAATAATTCGGTTTGATCCAAAATATCAAATGCCTCATACATGAGTTCTTTATTTTGCGGTAGACCAACTTCTAACACACTATCATCAGTTAAGTCTCCGACTAAACCAGCATCATATAAAGCGGTATAAATGCGATCAACTTGTTGTAATTGTTTTTTCCAGTCCAAATCAGGGATGGTGGAAAGATGTTCAGTATTTAAAATTTCATTCACTTCTGCATAATTTAAAGCAATACGCGCTAAAATGGGAATAATCTTTAATAAAAAGTCCGAATCGGTAACTGTTTTAATTAAAGTAGAAATGACCCCCTTTCCAAATAATGCAGATGTCGTAAAGCCTTTCCCGTCTTCCGAAAGAAGACCTAAAGAAATTAATTTTTCAGCAGTATCGGCAATCGTTGCAATTTGATCAGAGAAAAGCAATTCTTCGCCATTAAAGTCCATACGCGTGGTATAGTCCATGAGCATGATATCTAAAGAATTTCCTTTATTCCCAAACAATAATTTGGCAAAAATACTATCATTATATGCATCAACCCAGGAGATATAATTATCATAAGTTTCAGTATCTAAACGATTATCTTCTTGTGTTCGATTTTTTTGAACCCCATAGTTTATAGAATTAGCAAAAGCGGTTAAAGGGCTTAAAAGCATAGCCACGGATACTGTTGCACTTGCAAAGCCGATAGCAAATGATTTCCATCTTCTTTTAAATTTATATTTTCTTTGCTCTTTTTTAAATATGAATTTAAACCCACAATGATAAATCAAGCTAGAAATTGGCCAACATAATATCATAGCAAGTAAAGCATAGAGGAAGAAGGTAATATAAGCAACAATCATAATGCTTAATCCTTCAATATAAGAGGCTACATCTCCATTTGTCACTGCGATAAATAAAAAAGATTTTTCTCCTTCACTTTTCGCTACTGCTTGTAATAATTGGCGAGTGGTTTCTAAAAGTGTTGTAATGGGGATGATTTCTTCCTTATAACTAACGCTTTGGTTAAGCGACGATAAATCATAATTACCTACCCAATTAGCGAGTGGTCGCATAAAAATAATACCAACAACCATTACAACGATGTAAAATACAAGATGAAAAATCTGTGGTATTGCTTTACGAAGCATAGAGAATGCCGCAAATAAAATAATAAGTAAAACAATGGCTAATAGCCCAATATTCAATAAAACAGTTAAGTTTTGTGGCTCAAATAAGAATGGAATAGACATCAAGAAATCGCCCCCAACATTTAATAATATATACATATATATTAAATGAATTCACAAAATAAGTAAATTAAATTCATAAGATATTTTGCCTTTTCAAATTAGAAAGCATGAAGAGAAAAATATGTTCTAAATATTTTTTCTCTACTAAATTTTTTTACTAGATAGTATAATAAGGCATAGAGAGGAGAATGAAGAAATGGAAAATGAAATTGAAAGAAAAGGTATTGACCCTTTAAAAGAAAAATTTAATCTTTTTCCTGTTTGGAAACACCTTGCATTCTTCATCGTTGGTTGGCTTGGTTTAAAGATTTTGGGCACAATTATTGGTACAATTGTTGTACTTATTTATAACGCAAATGGCATTGATCTCACTTTAAAAGAATTTGCTAAAGAAAATGTCATTGCTAACATGATTGTTAATATTTCATGTTACACTTTGCTAACAATTTCTCTTCTTCTCATTTGCGGAAAACCTTCTTTAAAAGAGCTTGGTAAGCAATTTAAAAACAAGAACGCTATCATTGACGGCATTGCTTATGGTGCTTTTTTACTGATCGCAAGTGGCGCTGTGGCCATGCTCATCAATTTGATAAGAGGTGGCGATAATACGGTAAATGATAACCAAGCTGCCATTGAACTCATGACTCGTGTTGTCCCTGTACCGATGTTTATTATGACCGTTATCTTTGCCCCAATTTGTGAAGAAATCACTTATCGTTTAGGACTATTTAATGTTCTACGGAGAAAAAATAGATGGTTAGCTTATGTTTGTGCTTCCCTTATTTTTGCTTTTATTCACTTCACGATTCCTGAAAAAGGAGAAACTTTTAACGCCAATTTAGCAAATGAATTTTGGAACATTCCAAGTTATATTGTTTCTGGCGTGATTCTTTGCCGTGCTTATGAAAAGCATCAAAGTATTGCTACTTCTATGATTGCGCATGCTATCAATAATTTTGTAGCAATTGTTATGACCATTATTTCCGTGTTTTTAGGATAATATTATGAAGTTAAAATTATCGTCTTTTCATTTAAAAATTATTGCGATGGCCTTAATGACAATTGATCATATTGCTGCTTTAATTTTCCTTCCGATTTTTGGATCAAAAAGTGCTTTATATGTTAGTTTTAAGTTAATCGGTCGTCTTTCTTTTCCTCTTTTTGCTTTCTTGATTGTTGAAGGAATGTTTCATTCAAGAAATCAAAAAAAATACCTGTTAAGACTTGGCAGTTCCTTTGTTCTTATGGGATTGGCGTTATGGATTTTAGAACTTACGAAAAATAGCATTGGAAATTTTAATTTTTTCTTAGATTTATTTTTGGGCGCTAGTATATTATTTTTTCTAGAAATGAAGAAGTTAAAAAAATTATGGGTTTTCATTCCCTTTATCACTTATCTATGTCTATGCATTTTTGATGCTTCTTTACCGAGTTATATGAGATTAGGCTATCATTTCTATGGTGTTTTACTCATTTTAGGATTTTATTTAACCCAAAAAATAGCTCCTAGCATCCATTCTTTATTAGCTAATCGATATCATTTAGATAGTGAAGCTTATGAAAATGTGCTTTCTAAGCGTTTGTTAAGCAATTCACTTGCACTTCTTTTCTTAGTTGTCGTAAACTTAGTTTACTGGATGATTACTTATTATGTGCCATCCACGGATGTCTTAAATGCTTCAATGCAAGTTGTTAGCCTATTTAGTGGTTTTATACTTCTCTTCTATAATGGCGAAAAAGGATATTCTTCACCACGATTTAAATGGGCGTGTTATTTGTATTATCCTTTACATTTGGGCATTCTATATATTGTATATCTAATTATTTAGGAGGTTTTAATATGATTCACCAAATTACATCTGAAGAAGAATTTGATCAAATGGTAAAGCAAGGAAATGTCATCGTTGACTTTTATGCAACATGGTGCGGACCTTGCCGTATGATTGCCCCATTACTTGAAGAACTTGATGAAGAAAAAGGCAATTTTAACGTTTTAAAAGTGAATGTTGATTCCGTTTCTATTTTAGCAAGTCGCTTTGGCATTCAATCCATTCCTACACTTCATTTCTATAAAGATGGAAAGATGGTTCGTGAACTCATCGGTTTTGTTCCTAAAAAGCAATTAAATTCGATGATTGAACAATTATTTTAAACAAATGAAGAATGAGCCTAGATTAGGGCTCATTTTTTCATGAACTTTTCTAACTTTTTTCTTCTTAAGCCTTGCATTTCTATGAAAATATGGTATTATTTTATTCGCGCACATGATGGATCTGTGGTGTAGCGGTTAACATGTCTCCCTGTCACGGAGAAGACCGCGGGTTCGATTCCCGTCAGATCCGCCAGTTTGCAGGTGTAGTTCAATGGTAGAACATTAGCCTTCCAAGCTAATTACGCGGGTTCGATTCCCGTCACCTGCTCCAGTTAACCAATAAGTCCGATAAAATCGGGCTTTTTTTGTTTTTGTTGGGAAAGTATAAGGAAAATTTTATATCAAAATCACAGATGAAAAAGGATATTTTAATTATATTTTAAGCCTTCCTATTTCTAATTTACCGACATCTTCTTGACACTTCTTATCCCACTATCATGGCTGAAGGAACAGTTAAGGAACTCCAATTATTTTTTAAATTGAGAAAAGTTATTTTTTAGATTGCTATCAATTTCTTTGTTCTTCAAGCGGTAACATTTCATTTCTATATTACATGTTCTTCTACTCTCTTTCTTTTATCTCTTCAATCAAAAAATCAATTGCACTTGCAATGATTTCCACCAATACTTTTGTCTATTCTACCAGTCTATTTCAAATAGATATCGAATGTTCAAAATACCTAATATATATGTATGCCTTTTTTAAATGTGAAAAAAGGCACATCAATGAAAAGAAAAATGTTATAATGCTTAGGGTGATAAATATGAAAAAAATTGTTTTAGCAACGCATAATGCACATAAAGTGCAGGAATTCCAAGATGCATTAAAGGAATTTGGAATTGAAGTCATTTCTGCTTCTAGTTTAGGAATTGATGAAGAACCGATTGAAGATGGAACGACTTTCGAAGAAAATGCTTTAATTAAAGCAAGATTTGTAGCAAGTAAAACGAATTTACCTGTCATCAGTGATGATTCTGGTTTAGAAGTTCATGCTTTGAATAATTTCCCAGGTATTTATAGCTCTCGTTTTATGGAAGGTCATACGTACGTAGAAAAATGCGAAGAAATCATCCGTAGATTAAAAGATAAAGAAGATAAAACCGCTAACTTCACTTGCGTAATTGCCTATATTGTTGATCAAAAAGAATATCTATTTAAAGGCACCTGTGAAGGAGTTATTATTTCTGAACTAAGAGGCCATAACGGTTTTGGGTACGATCCAATTTTTTATATTCCTCATCTTAACAAAACCTATGCAGAACTCACCGAAAAAGAAAAAACCTCGATTTCCCATCGAGGTAATGCCATTCAAAAATGGAAAGAGTTTTTGCTTCAACACTTATCTTAAAAGTTCGATTTTATCGAACTTTTTTTATTGATATTTTTTCTTTTTTATCACGAGTGAATAACCCACAATCAATAAAAAGCCAATTCCAACGATGAATAAAACCATCGTATGATTTCGACTTGATTTTAAAGAGAAATTTATCGGAGTGAATTGGTTTTGATTGGCTTTAGAAGCAAAGAAATTTAATCGTTCTAAATAGGTGGTTCCATCTTCAGAAATAATTGCACTTTCAAAGAAAGTTTTATCTTCGTCCGATAAATTTTGATATCGCGTTAAGAAGCCATTGGCTAAAGAATAGTCTAAGCAGAAGTCAGTATCTTGGATATCTTTCATTAATTGACCTACTTCTGTATAAGTTGTTATTTCACTTGTCTCTAAACGATAAAGTTGAATGAGCAACATGGATGCATTTACATTTGAGGTATAGGTAGTAAAGCGTGGGTCTTTCACGTTGTATAAGAAACGTCCATAAGTTGGAGTTGTATTTTGAATCGTTGCTTTTGCGCTACTATCAATACTAATTTTCCAAGTAGTTGTTCCACTTCCAAAGGCTACTTTTTTATTAGCAGTTGCGCCTAATAGTTTTCCTTCTTCATTGCTGAGTGTCCATGCATCATTTTTTCCACCTAAGGTGAGTTTTAGCATATTATCTACACATTTCATGGTTTTCTTATCATCTGAGAAAGCTACGTCTAACGGAGTAATCACATTCTTTGATATCGTAGTAGACGCTACTTTTTTGTTTGTGTTTTCCGCTAATACGAGTTTATCTCCTGCCTTTAAGGTAGTCGCGTCTTCCACTAATTTCCAAATATTTTGTGTTTCGGTTTTTGTAGGAATTTCCGTAGGTGTATATTTTGCTGGTTTTTTTAATACTTCAATTTCAATAGTGGCTGTAATTGAAGTATTAGAAGAAGAAGTAACATGAATTTTTGTTGTACCTTCTTTTATAGCTTTCACATATCCATCTTGGGCTATAGTCGCTATTGAATCATCATCAACTGCATATTGTACTGTTTTATCTTCGGCATTTTCAGGAAGAACCTGAACTTGAAGTTGAATTCTATCGCCTTCATATAAGGATAATTTCGTTCCGTTTTTTATTTGTATTTTATTTACTTGCACGATTTCTTTTTCGACAATAATTCTTACTTCATCAAAAAAATTTTCATTATCATCCGAATAAACTTCCACGGTCATTTCACCTGGAGAAAGTGCCACGATATTTCCATCGTTATCAATAGAAGCTATATTGCTTTCATCGTATAGATAAATAATCTCTTGATTCGTTGCATTTTCCGGTAATACACGTGCGTTAATTGCCCTTTTTTCCCCTACCTTCAAATGAATCTCTTTTGAAGAAATTTCTAATCCTGTAACATCAACATGGGCATCGGCTAAGAACGCAGTAACATCCACTCTACCATTTCCAAATTGACTTTCATCTTTTAAGTCCACTGCAGAATTATAAAGTTTCGTTTCCATAAATCGACTTTTCGTATTGGGATATTTGGATTGGTATAAAGCGAGGATACTCGAAATCATTGGGGTAGAAAAAGAGGTTCCTTGTGTACTTTTATAAGATGTTGCACTTCCAATGGTTGGAACATAAACATAACCCGGTGCAACAATATCCACGTTAGTACCCGTATTAGAAAATCCAGCTTTGGTATTTAACGAGTTTTTTGCTAACGAACCAACAGCAATAACATGATCTAAATTAGCGGGATAAGCTTTTTCATCGGTATTGTAATTACCGCCTGCCGCTACTAAAGTACAACCGCGCCTATAAGCATAATCAATTGCTGAAGCCATTCCTGTTCTTGCTACAGATCCTAAACCTGTAGCCGTTGAACTTCCGTAAGTAACCGTATTTTCAAATGCGGTAAAGGACATATTGATAATATCTGCTTTATTATCAGCTGCGTAACAAAGTAACTTATTAATAGAAGCAAAGGAATAATCCGTTGTTTTTAAAATCATTAAATGAACATTAGGAGCAATGCCTGCACAGCCTTTTTGATTGATTTGAGAAGCAATAACACCAGCGACATTTGTACCATGCCCGTTCGTGTCATTCAATATACTATAATCATTATTATTCGCTTTTACGGTTTTTACATTATTACTAGAATAAACACCGGATAAATTGGAAATAATCGTATTCCCATTGATATCATAAAAATCTTCATGTAAATAGTTAATCCCCGAATCAATAATAGCAACAGTCACATTTTCTCCTCTTACTTCATCCCATGTTGTCCCGATATTTAAATCATTTAAATAAGATTGACTTGAATAGGAAGGCTCATCTTCCATCTTGCAATCATAACGAGCAGGAATCGCATAGACGTGTTCTAAATCAACAGTGCTATTCTTTTTAGTAAAACTAGAATTTGTCCCTAAAGAGAAAACTGTTGCAAGTAATAATAGAATTGGTGCTTTTTTCATAGCGGTAACCTCAGTAGTTACATTTTATTAAAAATGTAAAGATTTTGCAAACGGAACAAATGATATTTATCTTTCTTTTTTAGTCATTTCTTCATTTTGCTCTTTTATTTTAAATTGATGTAGTTCTTTTCGATATAAAATTAAAATATCTTCATAGTAAGAAGACCTAACAAAAGAAAGTAAATCAGGATATTATTCTTACCAAAAAAGATGAAATAAAAAGGTGGCTACTATTTTTAATTTCACCACCCTTAATTTTAGAGGCTCTTTAAAATCTAAGGTGGAGTAATTT
>FR897040.1:0-44200 GCA_000437235.1 Coprobacillus sp. CAG:826
CTAGACCACCCTAGATTTTAAAGAGCCATATTAAAATGCCGAATGTTGAATGCTCTAGAAGAAGACAAAAAGCTTTCCAACAAACACTGAGTACTTTACTTCCTGATAGTGAATGCTTAATTTTAGACCCTAAGCAAATGAATAGCCAAATGATGAATTTAATTAATCAAGGTTATTTAGGTATCTTCTGCTTTAATGACGAATTAGCGTATACCCTTTTAAAAGGTTTGAATAAAGAAATTCCTAACGTTAGAAAAGTGTATCCACGTTTACATATTATTGGATTTGACTGTTTATCCACTCGTGTATGTGGCTTAATGGATATTACATCGATTGACTATGATTATGATGAAATCTGCCATACAGCTTTCACACTTTTACAAGAAAAATTGAAAAATATGAAACGTGAAAAAAAGGTAGTCAAGCTACCTGTAAAATTACATCAAAGAAAATATTTCTAAAAAAGAGGCATTATGCCTCTTTTTCTATGTCTGTAATTTGATCTAACGAACGAAGATTTTTAATAAAGATAATGTAGATTACGCTTCCACCCATGATAAGAGCACTGACGACCCAAGCAATAGGTGTGGAAAAACATATGCCTAAATAGGATTCATTACTTGTAGGATTAGAAGGATTAATCCATCCAGGAATAAATAGACAAATAACCACACGAGCAACGAGTTCGCCAATTCCACTTAGGAAAGGAATGATTGGCTTTTTAATGCCTTGTAAACACGATCTCGACATTTGTACAATACCTTGCATGATTAAGAATGGAATTAATATCTTTAAATAAGTAGAGCAGTAATACATAATTTTACTACCTTCTTCACCAGCTAATTCATTCTTAGGAAGAAAAATATAAGGTACATTAGGAATAATAATAAATCCAATTAACACGATGAGTGCGTAACAAATAACATCAATGATAAAGACATCACGAATACCATTTTTGATACGTTGCTTTTCTTTTGCTCCGTAGTTTTGACCTACATAGCTTAATAAACTAGAAGCCATGACGCTTAATGGAATGGTTAAATATCCTTCCATCGGAGAATAACAGCTGACAGCTTTCGTTGCTAGTTCACCAAAACCATTCACTTTTTGTGCTTGAATAAACGAACCTACAAAAAGAATCGACCATTGTAAGCCTAAAGGTAGACCCATTTTTAATAAACCACCAATCATGCTTTTTTCCATTTTTAAGTTTTCTTTTTTAAACCGTAAGAAGGGATATTTTTTGTAAATATAGAAAAGTGTAATACCCGTATTAAATAGATTAGCGGTCAGTGTTGCTAAGGCAACCCCTCTGGTATCCAAATGAATAGGACCCGTAAGTAAGAAAGCCATACCGATATTTACCAAAGTTGCACCTAATGAGATAATTAATGGAATAGAAGAGTTACCAATCGCTCTTAAAAAGTTACCTAAGAAGTTAGAAAGCATCATGAAGACGAAACTACAAAGAATGATTTGATAATAGTTTCCAGCTTTTGTCAAATACCTTTCATTAATATTTAAAAGTTTTAATAAATCTTTATAGAAAATAAGACCAATAGCCATAATAATAAGTGCGAGGAGTAATGATAAAAAGATGGAATGATAAAAAGACTTTTTAACTCCATCATCATCTTTTGCCCCATGTTGATTAGAAGCAATAACAGCAAAACCACTACTACACCCATAAGCAAAGTTAAATAGAATACTGGAAATTGGTGAAGTAGAATTGATTGCAGTCACGCTATCGCCACCAACATTCACTTTTAAAACTAAAGCGTTAATTAAAGAGAAAGCGCTATTTAAAATAGTGGATATTAAAATTGGAATAGCAAATATTAAGATGACTTTCCAAGGGCTACCTTTTGTTAAATCAATCGGTTTGAAGAAATTTTTAATTGCTTTTATCATAAAGAAAATATACTAGCTCCTTACATGAAATACTATATAGTATTTCTTTCTTGATTTGCATCAATTATATAGCATTAAAAATAATGTGAAAAGAGGGTTAATTGACGTTAAAATTAAGAAAAAGCCTACAATAATGGGCTTTTTTAACTGTTTTCAAAAATTTTAAAGTTAAAATCATGGTTTGACAACTGAAAGCGATTTCATTAACATGATAGTGTATTTTAAAAAAGAAAAAAGGAGATACAACATGAAAAAGAAAATTTTTAAAAGCTTAGTCGCCTTGTTCCTTTTAGGAAGTACACTTAGCGTGGCTTCTTGCGGAAATCGGACTGAACCAACATCGGGAGGAGACGCAACAACAAATACACCAATTAGTTCCTCAGAACCACAAAGTGTTATTAAAAGTTTAACTGCTAAAAGTGAAGAAGTTGAGTTAAGAGTTGAAGAAAGCAAAAAAATAGAAGCTTACTATGATATTAAAGGTTATGCCGCTCTTAATAACAAACAAAAAGCTTGTACGGTTACTTCAAGCAATGAAAAAGTTGTTAAGTTTAGTTCCAACAAAAAGAACATGATTGGAGTAAGTGTCGGTGATGCTATCATTACTGTCACATCCTCAGTGGATACAACGAAGTTTTGTTCGTTTAAAGTAGTTGTTAAAGATGTTTACTTTAATCACACGACATCCACAATTCAAGAAGACGATGATTTTAGTAAAGAACTTAAAGATGATGGTGGTATCGTTGAAACATCCGCTAAAATGAGTGGCGATTACTTTATTAAAGGTATTGATTCCAAAACATGGATGGCTGAAGTTGAAGTAACTGTCAAAGAAATTTCAAAAGACGAAAAATATCCTAAGTTCGGAATTGTTGCGAGCACAGAAGGAAATGCTAATTCTGATGGTTCTGGTGAGAACAGAGTTTATTTCTTCTTAGATGGTGCTATCGGTGATGAAGAAAATTATAGTTGGAGAAACTTTGGTTTCTGCGAAGTCTTCAATCAAGGATCTTGGGCATGGAATCCAGGTGTTACTAATGCGATTGCTCGTCATGCCGATGCGTGCTATTCCTTACCTGAAGGACAAATCATCACGCCAACATCAAAATTACAAGAAGGATCTACCGCTACTGCAACATTCAAGATGAAAGTTGCACATGATGGTTATGATTTCCATATGTGGATTAATGATAACTATGCAGCCTCTATGAAAGTTTTACCTTATTTATTCCAAGATAACGCAGGAAACGTTGTTAATTCGACATGTGGCTTCTTCCAATTCAATTCTGATGTAGTTTATCAAAACTATTCAGCAACACAAGATGCTACTGCAGTGCAAGAAGCTATTAATAGCATTGAAAATGTTCGCTTCCTTGCAGACTCTGATTGGGCTGCTGATTAATTCTAGGTTAGTCTATTATTATGAAGGTCAATTTTGAAACAACTCATGAATTATTAAAACGTGCTTCCCCGGCTAAGCCTGGGAAGCGTTTTGTGTCTTTTTGCATTGATTTTGTTATCGTATTTTTGGTTTCTTATTTAGCTTTTCTAGGTGGATTTCAAATCACCAAAAATAGCAAAAGTTATGTAGCGGCACAAGACAAAATTCAAGAGGAAATTAATTATTACAATGAACTTTTTTCCGATACAAAAGTAATTGAATTTATCGACGAGGAAAAAGAAACAAGAAAAGATGATGAGATTCTTGTATTAGAAAATGCATGTCGCGCGATTGTATATGCTTATAATCATTCATCAGACCCTGATTTTGTTATTCCTTCCGATCAATTATTGGGAAAAGAAAAAACGGTAAGCTATTATGGAGAAGCATCTTTAGAAAATGATGTCATTTCTTATTTCTATACGAATTATGTAGTGAACCATACGGATATGCAGATTGTTAACTTCCATGGTCAAACGGCAATAGAGTATCTTTATGCTGTTTATAATCAGCAATTTGAAGGAAAAGGTATTTTCTTAAAAAACAACGATGGTACGAATGTCCCAATGTTAACTACAGTCGCTGCTAATCAAATGTATCATTATTTATTTGTCGATGATCAAGATGATTTAGGACAAAGTGGAAAAGAAATTTATTTTAGCTTTTATAATGGCTATGCCAATATGTTAAGTGATGCAGAACGTCTTTTAGTAAGAAGTGAACCATATTATACAACGCACTATGTGCCTTATCGTAAAGCTTTTAATCAACAAGGTCGTTTGGTTAATTTTACACTTTTATTGAGTATGGTTATAGGCTATCTTCTAGCCATGTTATTACCTAAACTTTTGCTAAAAGACGAAAGAACGATAGGAAGACTGATTATGAAATTAGGTGTCATGATGCCAAATCAAGAAAAAATTCCATGGTATATCATTTTGCTTCATTCTGTATTAGGCGCATTGGGATTTATGTCCACGATGATATTTATGTATCTTTTGCCACCGTTTAAAGGTATTTATGATTTTATTTTTATGCCACTTTTTGTTAACTCAACATGGATGACGATGGCGCTTTTATTGGTTATTATTGCAATAATTAGTGCAATTAACTATGTTTCTACATTGTTTATGCATCATAAAACTAGTTTAGTTGATTTAATAAGCCATAGTTATGTTGTTGATTTAAAACATATTGATGAAGGCGATTTTGATGATCAATATGAAGGAAAAACATATTAAAAACAAATCCGTAAAGACCTATCTTATTATGGATAGGTTTTTCTTTTACATAAATTTTTATGAAGAAAGAAAAAATGTAAAAAAGTTGCATTAATCTTAATGTAAACATTTACTTGAAATCAAAAGAGATTTTTTAGAAAATAAAGGTGTAATCGCTTACAATATAATTGTAAGAAAGGAGAAAACAAATGAAAAATTCGAAAAAATTGATGACAATGAGTTTATCGGTTCTACTCGCAGCGTTAAGCTTAGGTCTAACTTCCTGTGGTGGAGGAGATAATCCAACGACCGGTGGTGGCGAAAACGACCCCATTTTTGAAACAGATTCGATTGTAGATGATGTGACAAAAGATGCAGAAGGAAATGTTGAATTTGAAGAAGAAGTCAAAATCAAAGTTTGGTCCATTATTGGTGACCCAGACCAAATTAAATTCCAAGCTATCGTTGATCAATTCAATGAAGATTATTTAGGAGAAATTCACATTGATTTAGTCTACCAAGGACACTTTGATTACTACACGGCTTTAGACACAACTTGGAAAAATGACCGTGCAGCATTCCCAGATGTTTGTTTCATGCACAATGAAAAAACAACAGAATACGCAAACAAAGGTTATTTATATCCATTAGATTCGTTATATGAAAAAGCAGGTGTCTCCATGGACTTTACCGATGTTTATGAAAACATTGATCGTGTTACTAAGTATAGAGATCATCGTTTTGCAGTACCTGTGGACGCTCATGGTTTCTTAACCTATTTACGTCAAGATATTATTAAGAAAAATAACTTAGGATTTGATAATAATACACGTTATATTCCAAATTCTCGCGCTGAATATCAAAACTTATTAGAAGGCTTAAGAGAAAAAGCGGATAAAGGCGAATTATTAATTCGTAATATTAACCGTGGACAAAACCATGCTTGGAAAGCAGCTAATAAAGATGCTTTCTTCCCAAGTTTCCATCAATCTACAGATCCAGATGGTTTAAGCGCATTATACGCAAATGGTGGATCAATGATTTTAGATGGCGACCAAAAGAAAATTGGCTTTGATAAAAATGAAGGTTTTGTTACTTATGTAACGGACCAAGTCGAAAGATATAACAATAGATTAATTGGTGAAAGCGCAACTAACCAAGAAATGTTTGCAGCTGGAAACACCATTATGTTTACCGAAGGACCATGGTGGGCTTCTAACACCTTTGATGGTTCTTGGAATAACTCTGAATTAAGAACGGCTAATACAGAATTAGGCGTCACTGCAGAAGACGCAGCTGATCCAGTTTACAGCAAACCATTTGCGGCTTCCCATCCAACTGGCTGGTGGACATTAGAAGAAAATGCTAACATTGAAAATGCTAATAAATGGTATGGTAATGGTCATGCAATTTCTATCACTAGACATGCAAATAGCATGAAGAAAGTTGCTGCAGCTTTAACCTTCATTAAATACTATACACAAGGCATTAATGAAAAAAATCAATATAACTTAACCAACTGGTGTTCTTCCGGACATATCCCAGCTTGGAAAAATGTTTATCAATCTGATGATTACAAAACAATGGTTGAAAATAACGTTACATGTAAAGCTTTAGGCAATCCAGAAGATATTATTGCTATGGAAGGTGTTGCTTACGAATCCACAATCTTCAATGCCCTTGCAACAGCTATTGGCAATGTTCAAACAGAATATAAGAAACCTACAGGATGTACTGTTGATAAAGCTAAAGAAATCATTAATGATACTGTGTTAAGTGCACAAGCAATGCTTGATATGATGTAGAAAGAAAAAGGAAATAAAAAATGGAGAAAACTGTCGTTTTAGAAGAATATGCTAAAAGACGGTCAAGAAGAGTAGGAGCGTTAAAAAAGTATGGGATTACCATACTTTTCCTACTTCCATTCATGTTAGCTTTTATTATATTCTTCGTTTTGCCTTTATTTTATGGAATCCACATTTCTTTAACGAATTTTAGTTATTCTAATCCAGGAGAAGCGACCTATAATGCTTTTCATTGGTATCGACTTTTATTCAATAAGAATTACAAAGGTGGATTAGTTTTTGAAGCATTTTGGCGTTCGTTTTTACACACGTTTATTTTCGCTCTTATCATGGTCCCAATTGCTGTATTATTGCCTTTAGGACTCGCGATACTCGTAAATTTAAAACCTCCAGGATATAAAGTGTTTAGAGCGCTAATTTATATGCCTTCTATTGTTCCTTTAACAGCAGCGGGCACAATCTTTACTTTACTTTTCTTACCGAAAACAGACGCTGGATTATTGGCGCAAATGTTTGATATTAAAACACAATGGTTTATCGAATCTTGGTTTACTTTCAAAATCGGTAAAACCACATTTGATGTAGCTTATGCATGGATTCCAATTTTCCTCATGTGCTTATGGGGAGGATGGGGAGGCAACTTCATCATCTTAAGTGCAGGCTTACAAAACGTTCCTAAAAACTTATATGAAGCATGCTCTATTGATGGATGCTCCAAGTGGCAAAGAACAAAAAGTGTTACTATTCCTGGTATTAAAGGCCAATTAGTTCTTTGCTTATTTACAACGATTATCGGCTATTTTGGATTATATGGACAAAACTATGTTTTAACCAATGGTTATCCAAAATTTACTAAACTTTCCTTGGTCCCAGGTGGAGGTAAAGTTTCAACTGTAATTTATTTTATCCAAGATATTGTAGCAAATAGTGCTGACTTTAAAGAAAAATTCTATGGCTTAGCAGCTGCAGCAAGTATTATTTTTGCTATCTTTGTTGGAATTGTCTCGGGCATTCAAATGTATTGTACTAGAGAAAAGAAAACAGGCACAAAAATTTCGGAGGCGTATGAAAAATGGAACAGAATAAAATAACCATCGAACAATATATCGGCTTCGAAAAGAAAAAAGCTATGGGAGAGCATAAGAAAATTAACTGGGGTAAAATTCTATCTTTTGCTTTCTTGACTTTATTTTGCTTACTTTGGATCTCACCATTCTTGATTATGTTTTTTGGATCACTAAGAGGATTCCAAGACGCAATGGCGTATCCAAAAGAATTATTTAAACCACATAGTGGTTACACTTTAGAAAACTATAAGATTTTGTTAACGAATGAATTCCCAGAAGGGGTTATTCATAACAAAACACAACCATATCGTATTGGTTATTGGTTTATGAATACATGCTTTAGCGCAATTGGTGGAACGGTTTTATATCTTGTCGTTGCTTCTTTAGCCGCTTATGCATTCGTATTCTTAGATTTCCGTTATCGTAATGTTATTTTTGGAATTTTAATTGCAACCATGGTCATTCCTGGTGCGGCAACTGCAGTTGGTAACCAAAGTATTGTATTTGGTTTAAAAATGCACAAAGTAGGTGTGATAGCCTTAATTATTCCAGGTTTAGGTGGCGTATACGGAATGTACTTAATCAAAACATTCTTTGAAGCAATTCCAAAGGACTTAGTTGAATCTGCTAAAATGGATGGCTATAGTAACTTAAAAATCTTTAGAAAAATTGTTCTTCCATTAGGAAAAACAGCTTTATTCGTACAAGGTTTATTTGGCTTTATGGGTGGCTGGAATGACTTAATTTGGCCACAAATGTTATATGGAACGATGGATAACAAGCGTTGGACTTTACAAGTAGGTATGGCTTACGTCATTAACAACTCCAAGAGTGCGAGCTTAGTGGGTACCGCTTTAGCGGGTGGTGTCATCTGTTTAGTTCCGGTATTAATTGTTTATATTATTGCCCAAAACAAAATTATTGAAGGCATGGCGGGCGCAGGTATTAAGCGCTAGGTGAATAAAATGAGAAATGAATATCCAAGACCTGATTTTGTTCGAGATTCCTTTATCTCTTTATGCGATACTTGGGACTTTGATTTTGATGATCAAAATGTAGGTCATAAGAAAAAATGGTTCAGTCACCATGCTTTTAGTAAAAAAATTGAAGTGCCTTTCTCTTTTGAAACGGAATTAAGTGGGATTCATGATGTAACCTATCATGATCACGTTTGGTATCATAAGCATCTTGAAGAAATAACTTTAAAGAAAGATGAAAGATTAATACTTCATTTTGAGGGTGTTGATTATTTTTGTGAAGTTTATGTCAATGGATGTTTTGTTAAATCCCATTATGGCTCCAATGGAAGCTTCAAGATGGATATCACAAAATATCTAAAAAAAGAAAATGACATTGTTGTTTATTGCTTTGATCCTTCTAAAGATCGTTCAATTCCTAGAGGTAAACAAGATTGGGAACCTTTAGGACATGCGATTTGGTATACAAGAACCACAGGCATTTATAAACCAGTTTGGTTACAAGTGGTGAATGAAAAACATATTGATGATTTCTATATTCAAACGAAATTAGATAAATATCAAGTTTCTGTTGATTTAGAAGCCACTACTGATTGTGGAGCAGTTGAATTTATTGTCCGTGATCAAAGTATGGAAAAAGCATATCGCTTTGAATTACAAGGTAAAAAAGCAATTTATTCGTTCAATTTACCCAATGATTTTGTCAACGATCGAATTTGGACTTTAGTGCGTCCTTTCCTCTTTGATTTTAAAATTCGCTTATATGATGAAAAAAATGAATTAAAAGATGAAGTACGTTCTTATTTAGGCATTCGAGAAGTGACAACAAAAGATGGATATGTGCTATTAAATAACGAACCTATCTATCAAAAACTCGTATTAAATCAAGGCTATTATCCTCGCGGTGTCTTAACTGCACCTACCATTCAAGATATGGAAAATGACATTGATTACATGATGCAAATGGGCTTTAATGGATGCCGTATTCATCAAAAGACCGAAGATCCTTATTTCTTATATTTATGTGATAAAAAAGGATTCTTAATTTGGCAAGAATGTGCTTCTAATTATGGCTTTAATTCTTATAGCCAACGGCGGATGTTAAATGAATGGATGGATATTGTAAAGAACAATTACAATCATCCTTCGATTATATGCTATACACCTTTAAATGAATCTTGGGGTGTAGAAGGCATTCCTTATGATAAAGAAATTCAAGCATTTGCAATGTCTCTTTATTACATGATTCATTCGTTAGATTCTTCACGTTTAGTGATTTCAAACGATGGTTGGGAACATTGTAAAACAGACTTGCTTACCATCCATAATTACAATCATGGTGGTAAAGATGAAAAAGAAAAATATCTTCGCTTTGTTAGAGATTTATCTTCAAGAGAAGAGATTACAAAATTTGAAATGATCAATCGCTTCATTGTGAATCCGGGTTTCAAAGATGAAGGACAACCTATTATTCTTTCTGAATTTGGTGGAGTTGCCTTTAAAAAAGATACCGGAGGAAAAGCTTGGGGTTATACCACAAGTAGCAGTGAAGAAGAATATGAGGCAGATCTAAGAAGAATCTATGCCGCTATTCAAAAATCAAGTTGTATACAAGGAATTTGTTATACACAATTAACAGACGTAGAACAAGAGGTCAATGGTTTAATGACCTTTGATCGTAAATTTAAAATTGATCCATCATTAATTAAGGAAATGAATGATAGCTTAGAAGTTGATGGTTATAAAAAGGAAAGTAGATAAGGAGGAAACAAAATGGAAAAAGAAGAAAAAGCAGGCTATGAGCCAATTGATGGAAGCACAGTTGTTCCAGAAAAAGAGGCAAAGAAAATACTCAAAGAACATGGTAACCTTGTGAGTAATGGTGATGTAGAAGCCTTTGTTACCTTAAAAGACATTAACAAAATTTATCCTAATGGGATCCAAGCGGTTTATGACTTTAATATTGATATTAAAGAACATGATTTTATCGTTTTAGTTGGACCATCTGGATGTGGAAAATCAACCACTTTAAGAATGATTGCCGGCTTAGAAGACATTACAAGCGGTTATCTTTATATTAATAAAATTTTATCCAACTACCTTCCTAGTAAAGACCGTGATATTTCCATGGTTTTCCAAAGCTATGCATTATATCCACAAATGACTGTTTATGATAACATTGCTTTCCCACTTCGGGTACGTAAATATCGTAAACCCAAAACAAATAAGACTTTAGTAGCATGGAACGATATTTTACACATAATTGAGAATCCTAGTGAAGTCGCTAGCGCTTTTGAAGATTCCAAAGACAAAGGATTGAATTACACTACGCGTAAAGGTTATATTAGCACTCGTTTACATATTTGTGATGGTGCATCTGAAATCCTTTTAAAGTATCCTATTATCAATGCAGAATCTTTTAGTGCAATAGTTGAAAATGGTGTTACTTTAAAAGACAAAATCAAAAATGATGCACTTCAAACCATAGCGCAAGAAAAAGAAAAAACGCTTGCGGAAGGCTTTAAATTAGATGATGAATATCGTTATCTCGATGAAAATGGAAATCTTATTTACCAAGAAGAAAGATTAACTAGCGAAGAAATTCGTAATAAAGTATTTGAAGCCGCTCGTATTTTGGACTTAGGACCTTATTTAGATCGTCGTCCTAAGGAATTATCTGGTGGACAAATGCAACGTGTTGCTTTAGGTAGAGCTATCGTTAGAAACGCTAAATTATTCTTAATGGATGAACCATTAAGTAACTTAGACGCCAAATTAAGAGTACAAATGCGTAGTGAAATTGTTCGTATCCATGAACAAATTGGCGCAACAACGATTTACGTTACCCATGACCAAACCGAAGCTATGACTATGGCTACTAAAATTGCGGTTATGTCTAAAGGTTGGGTTCAACAAATTGGTGAGCCACAAGAAATTTATTCGCATCCAAAAAATATTTTCGTTGCTACCTTCATTGGCTCTCCAGCTATGAATATTGTTAAAGCAACCTACAAGAAAGGCACATTAGTGCTACCAGACGGATATCAAATTAAATTAGGTAAGGAATTTGTAGAAAAACATGATCGTTTCTATCAAGCTAAGTTAGAAGATATGCAAAGAATGCTTGACTTACCTGACTTTAAAAAAATGCATGCTTTAAAGATTTTAGACGAGGTATATCATACCAACGATTACTTTGAAATTGATCATTTTGAAAAAGTAATTCGTCAGCTTTTAGATGGCTTAAAACGTGTTCCTTCGGATTATACACAACAAATGAGCAATCTTTTACTTCCATTTGTAACGGATAAAAAAGATATGTTGAAGCGTGAACTTGAATACGTTAAAAAAGTGAATAACATTGCAAAGATGAAAGAAATTCTTGAAGTAACTATGACAATTGAAGATGAACATGGTAAAAATGCATGTGTTCTTTTAAATAACTTTATACAAAAAGCAGAACAAGAATTAGCTTCTTTTGCAGGGGACAAAACAACAGAAACATTTAAAGAATATCAAGAAACCATTCAAAAAGCGATTGCTTTAACGAAGGAAAATGTCGAAAAGGGAGCTGAAGCGATTATTCATTCATTAACACGCATTGATGGTGAAAAAGTTTTATCCAAGAACGTTAAATCAGAATGGATGAGTTCCGTACGCCGTGAACTCTTAACCTTTGAAAAGATTGCTTCCGAAGATATTGGAAAACTCCATAATGCGCAAGCATTCTCGGATCAAGAAGAAAAGCAAGAAGAAACGCTTTATTATCAAAAGAAAAAAGGCAAAACGAAATCAAAAGGAATCAAAGTCAATCTCAATTCTGTTGATGTAGCTTTTGTTAACAATCTTTATGATGTGGCGTTAAATCTCTTGCATCAATTTGAACAAGCGTTAACGGGTGAACATCCAGTCAAAATGGGTATTCGTCCAGAACACATTCATTTGGATGAAGAATACGCCAATCCAAAGAAGACCAAAGCATTCACAGTTGAATCAGGTGTTGTTGAATTAATGGGTAGTGAACTCTTAGTGCACACTCCATGGAATGGCACCGATTTAATTGCTAAAATTGCTACAGGTACTTTAGTGAAACCTCATACCGAAATTCAATTAACTTTCAATGGCGATAAAGTACTCGTCTTCGATCTCGGTAGTGGAGACACCATTCGATAATTATGAAAAAGGGCATTCAATTTTATAAAAATATTATGAACCGAAAAGGAAATGGCGGCGTTAAAGAAGGCGCCGCTGATCCTTTCATCTATAAATTTAATGGCTATTATTATTTAATTTGCACAAAGGAAAAAGGACTTGTGCTACAAAAATCTTTGGATTTAATTCATTGGGAATACGTTCATGGAGATGGAATTGTAGCAGAAGACGAATATTTAAAATATGCTTTTGCGCCAGAACTTTCCTATGATAATGGCTATTTTTATATTGTCAGTTCTCCTTCGGGAAATGGACATCGCTTTTATCGTTCAACTTCTTTAGAAGGTCCTTATGAAGCATGGCATGGGAATGTTCAAGAACTCATCGATGGAAGTTTCTTTAAAGATTCGGATGAAAAACGATATTTTCTAAGAGCCAGTGAATCAGGAATTACGATAAAAAGATTTAAAGAAACTGAAGAAAAAACAGATTTTGATCTATTTGATGGATATTATAACTTTGATGAATCATCCATTGGAAACTGGACAGAAGGCCCTTATTTATTAAAACGATATGGTATTTATTATTTAACTTATACGGGTACGCATTTTTTAAGTAATGCTTATCGTGTGGATTATTCAAGTGGAAAGAAATTATGTAGAGATGGTTTAAAGTTTCAGGACACTTTATTAATTTCTACCACGGAACAATTTTATGGCTTAGGACATTCTATGACCTTCTTAGGCCCTGATTTAGATAGTTATTATTTGGCATATCATAACATGATGCCCAATGGGAATCGTTATTTAAACATTACAAGATTAATGTTTGATTCTTATGGACAAATGTTATGTAATGGCATTTCTATTGAAAGAAACATTCAATGGGAGCGCGCTTATTTTGAAGAAAGAATTCAATCTCCTAATTATCTTTCATTAGAAAGAATGGCAAACCAAAGATTCTCTAGTGAATATAATTTTTTAGGAAAAGATGTACAATTAATTATTTCTTATGAAAATGAAGAAGATTATCAATATCTTCAAATGTTTGAAGATCATATTGATGTAATAAAAAAAGAAAGTGATAAAGAGAATGTCATTTTCTCACAAAAATTAAATAAGACATACAGATTAGACGTATTTCATTCCATTCGTCTTCAATACGCTAAAGGGAGATTAACCATTTACCTTGATGATATGGAAATCGCTTTGAAAAAGAAAGTTAAAATTGAAGAAGGAAAAATAGGCTTTTATAACAATCAATTAGGTGATGCTTATTTAGCTTATTCTATTCATGCTTATGGTAGTAGTGATCAAGAAACGATGAAAAAAGAGAATTTCTTCCTCGCTAATACATTGAAAAAGAAAAAAGGTTATGAAACTACCTTATTAGTGGATAATTCTCTAGATTATGATGTATTTCTTTCAAGTGAAAAAGAACAAACGCTTCAATTGCAAATTGATCAACAAAAGTTCTCGATTGATTTACATAAAGGAAAGAACTACATATCTACTGTGTTTTTAAAGAAAGGGAAACATCGCATTTCCTTCTTTAACATTCAACCAACCAAAGAAATTTTTACGATTAAAGAGCATGATTACCCAGTAGCGGTCTTGAAGCATGATCGGTTCTTAAAACAGGCAGATATCTACTATCGCTATCTTCCTATGGAAAATGGATTTTATTTTGAAAACGATCGAAATGCAATTTTAACGAAAGAAAATTATTTATTCTATGAATTAGAAGCACAAATTACTTTAGTGGGTAATCCGACAAAAACGGATCGTTTTATTGGCTTAGTGAGCGATGTATCTCATTATGGAAAAACTAATGAATTCGAAAATGCTTATTCTTTCATGGGCTGGATGTTTGTGCTCAATCACAATGAATTCCAGATTATTGATACAAACTACGATCATAGCAAAGTCGTTTGGAAAAAGAAGAAGCCAAAAGAAGATATCTTTATTCTAAAAATTCGTAAAGAAGAAAAGAAATTATTATTTTATCTCAACGAACAACTAGTATATGAAACAGAAGATATCTTCCGTCATTTACCAGGACAACTTGGCATGATGAATAACCACGCTAGTGGTATATTTAGAAATTATCATTTCATCAACTTAGAAATTAAGGAGGGCGCACGATGAAAAAAAGTAAACTATTATTTGGATGTTTAGCTTGTTTAGCAACACTTCTAGTTAGTTGTGGTCAAGGAGAAAAGCCAACGCCAAAACCAACTACAGTCGTTCCAACAACGGAACCTGTAAATTATGATAATGGAATTTATCAAAATCCTGTGGATGTTTCTTATAGTGGAGGATCTGAATATAAAAATGGAGTTGCCGATCCTTCAATCGTAAAAGGCGATGATGGCTATCTTTATGTGTTCTCTACAGGTGGCCTTGTATTAAAAAGTGAAGACGGCTGTAATTTTGAAGTTGTAACTACAAATATCATTGATATTCCAGACTGGTATAAAGACGTTTATCCTGATGACTCTGCTGTTGGATTTGGTATTTGGGCACCGGATGTTATTAAAATTGGTGATACATGGATTTATTACTATTCTTTGAGTGGATGGGGAAAATGCTGTGGTGTTGGTTACGCTACAAGTGATAATATCGCAGGACCTTATGAAGACCAAGGAAAATTATTTGATCTAAATGAAATAGGTATTCAAAACTGTATTGATCCACAAGTCATCATCGACGATGATGGCCGTGTCTATATGGCTGTTGGTTCCTTCCAAGGTTTATATTTATTAGAATTAACCGAAGACGGAATGGGCTTATATAATGGTGTAGAATACCAAAATAGAAATAAAGTGTTAATTGCTGGCCGCGCAGGTGGCTGGGACGGCGCCACATATGAAGGTAGCTATATTATCAAGGAAGGAGATACCTATTATTACTTTGGTAGTGCGGGTACATGTTGTGAAGGCGGAAATTCATCCTATCGTGTTTATGTAGGAAAAAGCGACAATATCGCCGGACCCTATGTGGATTCAGAAGGAAGAAAATTAACTGCTTCAGGCTCTGGAGTAACCTATGGTGAACTCGTTGTTTGGGCAGGTATGAGTAGCGATAAAAAAGTAGCAGGTCCTGGACATAATAGCGTTTATAGAGATGATAAAGGCGATCTTTGGCTTTATTACCATTCTTATTGTGAAGAGGATAATTACCGCACAAGACACTTATTTATGGATAAATTAAGTTGGGATGATAATGATTTCCCATATGTCTCTTATATTGATCCAGATACCGATGAAGAGATTAAGTATAAACCATCTTACGAAATTGAAATAGACGGACCAAGTTTTGCCTATTAAAAGGAGTAAAAAAAATGAAAAAAAGAAAAATAATTAGTGCTTCTTTGCTTTTAGTTTTATTAGTGGGATGTGGTGTACAAAACACATCTAATTCTAATGGAAGTAAAGAAGTTGCTTTAGCTGATCAAGAGAAACCAACCAGTACTAATTTAGAATATGATGATTATAATTTAGGGATTAAGGCTGATTTTGATACATCTAAATGGTATCGTAATGACTTAAAAAGTATGCCTTTACCCGATCCGGATGTTATTGAAGTTGGAGATACCTATTATATTTATGGAACCACTGATCGTACCGGATCAAAAACTTTTGATTGTTACGAAACGGAAGATTTTAACACATTTAAGATTCATATGAATATTGAAGAAACGCCAAGTGATTATTGGGGAACAAAAACGATGTTTGCTCCAGAAGTCTATTACTATAATAATCTTTATTGGCTCTATTATAGTGATAATTCCAAAGAAACTGGGCTTCGTTATATTAACGTTATGACCTCCGAATCTCCATCAGGTCCATTTAAACCTTATAAAGGTAAAAATGCACACAATGAAGATGTAGATGCTTCAAAGGAACCTCTTTTCCGCCACAATGATTCTTTAGCGTTAAGCGCTTTAGACCAAACATTATTATTCGATGATGATGGCAGCATTTACATGTATTATTCCATTTATGATACAGGAATTATGCAATATATTATTGGTGTTGAAATGTTAGATCCTGTGACTGCCGATTGGGATACATATAAAATCTTAATTCGTCCTGGAGAATTAACACCAAAGACAACCAATTCTAACATGCTTATTTGGGAAGCTTATTCTGGATTTAAAGTTGCAGAAGGCCCTTATATGTTAAAATCTCCTAATGGTTTATATTATTTAACTTACTCGGTCAACCATTATGATGATCGTTATTATACGGTTTGTTATGCTTATTCCGATGAACCTTTAGGCGATTACACAAAACCATATGATAAAGACGGAAACTGGACCAATTTACTATTCGGTTATGCTGGTGGTATGGCACACACAACTGTATTTGATCAATGGGATGGATTTATGTCGGGTACGGGTCACCATTGTTTCTTTAAATCAGGTGATCAATGGATGATTGGATATCATGCGCATAAAGACCGTCATGGTAAAGTTGACGCAAACGATGGATTTGCTGGAAGAATGTTCGCTATGGACTACCTTTATTTTGATGAAAACGGAGTTCCATACACAGAAGGACCTACTTATTCAGTACAACCTTTACCTTCTAAAATTAGTGGTTATTCAAATATTGCTTTAGGAGCAACGGTGAAATCAACTAATGTCGATAACCCAGAAAGAATTAATGATAACTTTATTGTTGAACACTATAATTTACCACAAGAACAAAATAAGGAAGTTACTTTAAAACCAGGTCGTTCCTACATCGAAATTGATTTTGGTAAAGATTTTCATATTGGAGGCATTAGCATTTATAACTCAGCTTTCTATGATTATTATTTAAGCGAAATTGAATTTATTAACTTCTTTAATGGAAATGCGATATTAGATGCTTCTTTCCCAACTAGTTATGTAAATAATGAATACGAATTTGTATTCCCAACGAGTGCATTTGTTTTTGATTTCCAAGATATTATAGCGTCTAGAGTAGTGATTGGTTTTAATACCAATACGGAAGCGCGCTTAAATGAAATTAAAGTATTCGGATACTAGAATAGGAGGATTAATTAGATGAAAAAAAATAAAAAGTCTTTACTCCTTGTTCTCTCTCTTTTGGTTCTAGCTTCTTGCCAAGGAGGAAATTCTTCTCAACCGACTACTGTTCCAGCTGGAGATCCTGATCGGTATATCGAAAAAGATCCAGTTCTTGCCCCTGATACAGATTTTCAATCTTTTGATGATATCAATGTATATGATAACAAAACGAGATTGCCTTCAGTAGCGGGTAGTTCAGAAGTACCTGATCCCTTTGTTTATCGTTTCAATGGAATGTATTACTTATATTCCACTACTGGTGGAAGATATGTAAAAGGATATAAATCAGCGGATTTAATGGACTGGGAACCAGTAGATAATGGAGAATTAAAAGAAGGATATGTTTATTCTTATAACGATGATTCTTCTAATGTTAAACCAGCCGATCCAACGCCTTTTGCCCCAGAAGTTATTTATCGAAATGGTAAATTCTATTTAATTGCTTCTCCAAGCGGAAAAGGACATTATGTATTAGAAAGTAATTCCCCTGAAGGACCATTTACTTGTATTTCTAACAATATTGGTCTTGGCATTGATGGAAGCTATTTTATTGATAGTGATGAAAATGTCTATCTTTATGGCTCTGGACTTAAAGTCTACGCTATGGAAGATGATATGAAAACTATAATGAAGAATGATGACAATTCAGATGCGATGGTGGCATTAACGGATTGTCGAGTTGGTAACTGGAACGAAGGACCTTATATGCTTTTAAGAAATGGTCAATACTATTTCACTTACTGTGGCACCCATTATCTTTCTAAAAGTTACCGCGTTGATTACGCTTATTTAAAAGAAGGTTCAGACATAATGAAGAGCAGCAGTTACAATGTTCAAGGCAATCTTTTGCTTTCTACTGCTGATGATTTCTATGGTTTAGGGCACTCCTGTATGGTTTTAGGACCAGATATGGATAGCTATTATATTGCTTATCATAATTTAGAAGGAGGATCACAAAGATTTTTAAATTTCTCTCGCCTTTCCTTTAATGGTTCGACCATGATAGCGAATGATATTAAAACAGAAGCGGCAATCGGATTAGATGCCTGCGATTTTTCAACCTATGGTACGGATGAACTAGTAGATAATAATAATTTATTATTAACAAGCACAGGATCAGAAGAAACCTTCACTGTAGAGTTTAACACCATTGGTGAAGGAAAGATGATTTTCTCCTACATTGATGATGAGAACTATTCCTACATGGAATTTATGAATAACACCATTACGATTAATAAAGTAATTAAAGGTGTAGAAACAAGAAAACATCAAACCGTTTTACTCCGCGAATACGATACTGATGTTCTTCATACTTTCCGCTTACAACATAGCAAAGGAAAAGTAAACCTTTATTTTGATGGCATTGAAAAAGAAAGTGGCTTAGATATCTACTTTAAAGGTGGAAAAATTGGCTTTGAAAAAAATAATAACTTTGAAGAAGTAGGTTATATTGCTTATTCTAATGTGGGTATGGGCTCAAGTGATAAAAAAGCTTTCAATAGCCACGCAATTTTAGCTAATGCCTATGATGAAAAATTATCTTATTTAACGAATGGCTCTGAACTTCAACTTGTAGAAAAAGAAGGAGACATGATTCGTCAAGATAGTTATAATTTAGTTTTGAAAAATGAAGGCAATCGCGCAACTTATCGCGTTTACCAAGATGGTGGAACTTATGCTTTAAATATGCGCTTTGATGCAAAGAGCATTGGCAAGAAAATTGGCGTTCGTGTTGGTCGTGGAACAGTTCAAGAGTACACGATTACAAGTGATACACCACGATTAAAAAATGGAGATATTTTATTAACACTAGGTAATTTAGAATTGAACGAAGGTCAACATTATATATCTATTTATGGTATGGGTGATGAAGTCAGATTTAGTGAACTTTATTTTGAAGATGCAAATTATGATGATGACTTCTCGGCTTTATTTAATTCCAATTTTTCAACCAAAGATTACTATGTAAGAAATAATCTTAATTTGTCCTCAAAAGGAATATATTCAAATGATCAGGCCTCTTGTGGCTTGGTGAGTAAAACCAACCATTCTAATGTTTCTTTAGATGCAGATGTTAAACTGAATAGTGTCTCAAATAGTGGCTATATTTCATTATTATTGAACGTTAAGAATTATACGAAAAATGATTCAGTAGATAGTGATGGTGGCGATAATAACGATACCTTCCAAGGATATCGTCTTGAATTTGATGGCTCGACGATTTACTTAAAATATGTCGATTATAATCGAGTCCTCTTACTCAAACGAGCATCAGTTGATTATAAGATGGGAGATTCTGTGAATTTAAAAATCACACAAGAAGGAACAACATATTCCGCTTATTTTAATGATCAACTATTGTTCTCCATTACATCTAATATAGGCAATTTAAATGGTGCTGTTGGCGTGTTGATGGCGTCATGTAATGCTTATGTTGAAATGCTAAATGTCGTTTCTATGTAGCTTTTAAATAAAATGAATCGCTTGTGGGAAGTGCTAACACCCTTTAGCACTTCCTTTTTTCATTAAAATTAATGAGGAAAGGAAAAAAGAGAATATTTTTTTCATGTCTTTTAATGATATAATACAAATGAAAAGGAAGAGTAATGAAAATAAAATTACATGATATTTCAAGAAGGAAAGAGTATGGCAAAAAAAGCAATAAAACAAAAACCATTAGTCTTTGAAAATTACTATTTAGGCAAATCAGGTATCTGGTTTTTTATGCCAGATAATTATCAAAAATTTAAAGAAAAAAAACGTACACATGGTTTTGGTATGGTGCGTTATGATGAAGGTTCTATTTATGTAGGAGAACTTATCTTTGATGGTAAAAACTATAACAAAATTGGTACAGGTCGACAAGATTTTGCTAATTCATTTTTAGGAAATGTTAATCTACCAAACCAAAGAATTCTCTGCTATATGGGACATTTTGATTATCGAAAAACGGATTGGATTTATGGAAATGGCGTTTTATATTTTATTGATCAAACAGGAAAACCAACGCACTTTGTGAAGGGATTCTATGAGGGGTTAACAAAAGTAGGACCTTATATTGGAAAATTTGATTATAGTAGGCTTTTAGAAGGTTATACCCAAGATATGGAAATGGATTATAGTCCCCGTGATGATTTATTTTATCAAGAATTAAAAGCGTATATCCCGAATACTTCTTTAGAAGATTTATTTATTGGTGATTCCTATTTTGAATTTTGGCATTATCACCAATTTACGGATCAACTTTTTGAGGAAACTTATCCTAAAGAAACACACTTAAATTTAGGTTTAGGTGGAACAAAATTTAGCGATTGGATTTTGTATACTCCAAAAATTCAATTAGATAAAGCACCGAAAAGAGTGTTCATTCATTTAGGTGTGAATGATACGCATTCTTGTATTTCTAATCAAGAAATACTTAACAACTACAAAACTGTTGTTCAACGATTAAAAGAAAAATATCCACTAGCGAAACTTTATGTATTTACTGCTACAGAATCACCAGCATTTGAAGCGAAAAAAGTGAAAGTAGCTAGATGGAATGCTTTATTGAAAAGAGAAGCGCCAAAAGACGATGTAATCGTGTTAGATATAAACGCGCGATTAAAAAAGAAATATAAAAAAAATGGTACGAATTTCTTTTATGAAGATGGTTTACATCTCAATACAAATGGCTATAAAGAAATTGTTGAAATGCTAAAGGAGGAAGTAGCATGATAACCTTTAACAAAAAAACGAGAATCTTTCATTTAACAAATCAAAGCATCAGTTATTATATTTATTTAAACCAAGAGCAAAGATTAGAAAAACTTTATTTTGGGCCTTATTTAAGCGAGATAAGTAATGCAGATGCGATTCGTAAAGCAAATGTGGATAATAATTCCACGCAATTTTATGATGATAAAGATCATCAAGAAAAGACCTTTATAGATCAATTTAAAAGTAACTATGCACTTTTAGAATTATCGAGTCATGGTGTTATTGATAAACGAGGAGCGCCGATTATTCTTCGTTATAAAGATGGCTCTCGTATCACTGAATTTTTATATGTTGAACATCGTATTAATCAAGGCATTCTACCTTTAAAAGACATGCCTCATGCTTTAGATCATGATGATGCTGAAACTTTAGAAATTCTTTTAAAAGAAAGAAATCACAACGTATATGTAAAATATTTCTTAACAATTTATAAAGATAAAGACATCTTAGTGAAGAATTTTGAAATTATTAATCATGAAAAAGAAGAAGTACAAATCGAACGTGCTTTCTCAATGCAACTTGACTTACCGTGCATGGATTATCGCCTCGTTCATTTTAGTGGACGTTGGGCCAAAGAAAGAGATTATAAAGTTAATGATATTGTCGATGGCGTTCAAGAAGTGACCAGTAACTATGGAAGAAGTTCCCATGAAGAAAATCCTTTCGTATATTTAATGGAAAAGAATGCAACGATGAATCATGGAGAAGTCATTGGTTTTAACATGATTTATAGTGGCAACTTTAAGTGGCGCTCGTTCACCGATTATTTTCATAATTTACATATTACTTATGGTATGAATGATGAAGATTTCTTATGGGTTTTAAATTCCAATGAATCTTTTGTTACTCCACAATGCGTGATTTCTTATTCTTCTGAGGGTGTGGATAAAATGTCACAGAACTTCCACGCTTTCATTAAAGAAAACTTAATTACTTATCCTTATGAAAAGGATTATAAACCTATTTTATTTAATTCATGGGAAGGTTGTTATTTTGATTTCACCACGGATTCCATTGTTTCTTATATTGATGATGCTAAAAAAATCGGTTCTGAATTATTCGTATTAGATGATGGTTGGTTTGGAAGAAGAGATAACGATTATGATGGCTTAGGCGATTGGTATGTAAACGAAAAGAAAGTGGATTTACATCGCGTCATTGAACATTGCCATAAACAAAACATGAAATTTGGTATTTGGTTTGAACCAGAAATGGTCAATCCTCTGAGTGATTATTATCAAAATAATCCACATTGCATTTTAAGAGAAGATAACAATCCCTTAACTATTGCTAGACATCAATTCCATTTAGATTTTTCTAATCCTAAAGTTGTAGATAATATCTATGAACAAATGGTGAAGATTTTAGATGCTTATGAAATTGATTATATTAAATGGGACTATAACCGTGTGGTTTATGAAACGTATTCCTATGCTTTTGAAAAAGAAAGACAAGGCGAAATTTATCATCGTTTAGTGTTAGGTTATTATTCCTTGCTTTCTCGTTTAATTGAAAGATATCCACATATTATGTTTGAAGGCTGTGCGTCAGGTGGCGGTCGTTTTGATTTAGGAACTTTATATTATTGCCCACAAATTTGGTGTAGTGATGAATCGGATCCAATTCAACGGATGTTCATTCAATATAACACCTCTTTAGGCTATCCATTATCCACCATGGGAGCGCATGCGAATGCCAATCCAATTACTTCTTATCAAACGAAAGCACAAATTGCTTTATTTGGCACGTATGGTTATGAAATGAACCCGAATCGCTTGAGCGAAAAAGAAATGGAAGAATTAAGTGAAGTAGCCAAAATCTATAAAGAATACCATCAATCCGTAATTGAAAATGGTACGCTTTATCACATTTCTTCACCCAATGAAACGAATTTCTTAGGGCTACAATCCGTAAGTAAAGATCAAAGCACTTCTTTATTCCTATTTATGAATTTATTAAAAGAAGGAGATCGTTATCGCTTTGTTCGTTTACAAGGTTTAGACCCCGAAGCTTATTATTGGAATAGCTATGATCAACAAACTTTTAAAGGTGAATATTATTTAAAAGTCGGTATGAATTTCTCTAGAGACTGGTTTGATGAATTTAGATGCCTATTAATAGAGCTCAAACGTGTAGAAAATTAACATTATTTTTATTGTAACAAAATTATAAAAAAGTAAGATTAAAACCGAATTTATGTTACTTTTTCGTTAGAAAAGTAACCGCTTTCAAGTAATCTTACTTTTTTTATGTGTTTTCACCATTTGCAATTTTATTAAAATTCCCGTTAAATAAACTTGTAAAGTTTATTGCTAAAGAAGGAGAAAAAAACTTATGAAAAAAAATACAATATTTACGTTATCGACTCTTTTACTCTTAGCATCTTGTGGTGGGGGAGGAGCATCAAGCTCTTCAACACCAACAACGATCAATGTACCTCCAGAGGATAACAAAGTCCACCTTATTATTCTTACAGGACAAAGTGGAGCTAGAGGAAAAGCTGTCAATTCTGATTTACTAGATGAACAAAAAGAAATCAATGATGAAGTGGACATTATGGCCGATGGTTTAACCATGCCAGCGCTAAGCAAAATTCCAGAGACGATTCCCTCTCGTGTTAAAATTAGCGAATTAAAACCTGGATATGGCGATAGTGGTAATGAATTTGGTCCAGAATTAGGTATGGGCGAAACCATGAGAAGTCGTTATTTAAAAGATGGAGATTTGAGAAAGTCTGTTATTGTAAAATATACAGCCTGTGGTTCTACATTTACTGATCACTGGTATTCTGAATCATTATTAGAGGACGAAGAATTAAGTTCAAAATTAAATTTAGCACAAGTAAGAACTAACGAAAAAACCCAAAAACAAACAGGCCCATTAACCAATAATTTATATCAATTAATCGACGCAACAATTCAACAATTATCCGATGAAGGCTTTGAATCCGTTATTGATGGTGCCGTTTTCCTTCATGGTGAACAAGATGCAAAATTTGATGTGAATATGGAAATCTATGAAAAAGCACTAGAATATTTCATTCAAGATTTACGTAGCTATGTGGAAAATGAAACATTGCCATTTGTTATTTCTGAAGCATTAACCAATAGTGCTAAATATTCCAATCGCCTTAGAGAAATTCAAAAGACCGTTGCGGATAGAGTAGATAACGCTGCCTTTGTTTCAAACGAAGGTCTTTATACCAATACCTTTGAACCATGGCACTTTGGTGCACAAAGTAATATGGAATTAGGTAATCGCTTAGCCGCAGAAGTGATTTCTCATTATGATTATCGTAAAGTAAAAACTTTTGAAGATAAGACGATTACTGTTCCTCAAGGCGTAAAAGTGAGCCTTCCAAAATATATAAAAGCAACATTTGAAAATGATATGGAAGGCATGATTAAAATTGCTTATACAAGCGATTACGATGAAACCAAATTAGGTGAACAAACCGTTTCATTTAAAGCTACCACAGTCTATGGTGACTTTAATGGCACCTTAAAAGTTATCGTTAATAATGAACCATATATTGATGGTCAATTAACTGAATATGCCAATATGAAGAAACATACTGTTGATGGTATTGGTGATATTTATGTAGCACAAGGTAAAGAAGGCTTATACATTGCCGCTAAAGTAAATGATAATGATCTTTGGACCGATGGCGAAGCTTGGAGCGTAGGCGATATGGGACAAAAGGGATTAAACGATGACTTTAGAATCTTTGTAGCTAGCACAGATGATGCGGAAAATAGAGTTACAGTATGCTTAAGCGCTGCTAACTTATTAAGAGTTTATGAAGCCGGTACAACTTTAGAAGATAAAGGATTAGAAAAGAAGAATCTTGTTTATCAAGATTCACTAGAAGATTATCGCTATCGTGTTACCACAAAAGGCTTAACCAATGTTGAGGAAGGCGGAGCTTCTAATGGCTTTGATCTTGAACTCTATATTTCTTATAGCGATTTAGGTATTGATCCAGAAGATATGTTCTTATGCTTTGATTATAATAATATAACCAAAACATCAGGAACAAAAACCGCTACCGATCATTACTTCTCTAAAACCAATCAAGCTAATTCTGAATTAGATATTGCAAATTACTTCTCACTCACAGAATTAATTTAGAAACGAGTTATTTATGAATGTTATAGGTGCAGATCCCTACGTTTTATTGGATGAAAAAAGCGGATATTACTATTGCTATGCAACGAGCAATACGGGAAACAATTTTCAGTTCTATATTTATAAATCAAAAGATTTAATTGAATGGGAACATGTAGGTTATGCTTTAGACACCAACCAAGAAAACAACTGGGGAAAAGATTGGTTTTGGGCACCTGAATGTTATTACAATCCAAATAATCAACACTACTACTTATTCTATAGTGCATTAGTAAAGGATGAGTTAGTTGAAAAATACTTTAAAGAACCTCATTACTTAGAATGTGCAAAAATTGGTGTAGCGGTATCTTCTTCTCCAGAAGGCCCCTTCATTAATTTAACCAATCACCCTATCGAATATTTCCCATATGATAAGGATTATTGTAATGTTGATCGAATTTGCGATAATGTTTTTACTTCAGAAGACCCCGAAGATTTATTGAAGAAAGCGCCCAAGGGAACTTATATTTCTTCCATTGACGTGAACTTATTCTTCGATGAAGATAAAATTTATTTATATTATTCTAGATGTTGCTATCATAACGTTGTTTATGATAAAAAATTAAAGAAGTTTATTGAAGAAAGTAATATTCTTGCCGTGGAACTTGAAACGGATTGGTGGTTCGATAAAGAAGCCAAAATGATGCCAACAATTCGTCCAAGTTATGTTGATTATAACGAAGATCATACGCGCAGATGTGACCGCTTTGTTGAAATCATTAATTATCAAAAAGAACCACAAGATTGGGAAAATGGACATATTGATGATTACGAAACAAAGCATTTAAGAAATCGTCGTTGGTCTGAAGGTAGTACAACGTTTGTAAGAGAATTAAACCATGAAAAGACCTATTGTATTACTTATTCATGTAACTGCTTTGAGAATGCGCTTTATGGCGTAGGAATCGCATTTGCGGCTTCTCCTTTAGGTCCATTTAAAAAGTATGATAAGAACCCAATTATCCATCAAAAACAGGAAGAACATCTTTATTCTACCGGTCATGGAACGATTATTCATAAAGGTGATCATATGTATTATTTCTTCCATGGACGTGATGATGTAAAAAAGGCTCGTATTCTTTATGTCGCAGAAATCGTTATTCACTCAAAAAAAAATGTTGAAGTGAAAGAACCGACGAAATGTAAATTAAAATAATTCTTCAAAAGGCGTTCTAAAAAAAGGACGTCTTTTTTCTTTATATAGAGAACCAAAATAAATCGTGATAAAATAAAAAAGAAAGAGAGAGTGACGAAGAATGAAACTACGTTATTTAGGTACCGCGGCTTATGAAGGAATTCCATCTTTGTTTTGTCAATGTGAATTATGTAAAAAAGCCCGTGAATTAGGCGGAAGAAATTTACGTTCTCGTTCCCAAGCTTTGGTGAATGATGATTTATTAATTGATTTTCCACCTGATACGAGTTTACACTACATGAAATATAATTTTGACTGGATGAAAATAGAAAACTGTTTAATTACGCATAGTCATTCCGATCATCTTTACGTAGAAGATATGGAACAAGCAAGAACAGATTATTCTCATGATTATCAAATGAGACTCCATTATTATGCGGATCGTTCTAGTTATAGAAAAATGAAAAAAGTATTTGAACGTTGGTATATGAAGCCCGTAAGTGAAGTGCACCTTCTTACATTAGGTGAAATCTTCAAAGTAGGCCATTATGACGTGATGGCGGTTCGTGCGGATCATGCTCGCTCTACTTCTCCTGTTGTTTATGCGATTTCTGATGGTGAAAAGAAGATGTTATACTGCCATGATAGTGGCTTTTTAAGCGAAAAAAGCTTAAAGCAACTCCAAAAATTTGGGAAGTTTGATTTACTTTCCTTAGATTGTACAGGTGGTTTACAAAAAGGATGGGTACATCATCATATGTGTTTAGAAACGAATGCTTTATTAGTGGAAAAATTAAAAGAATTAGGCATGGCAGATGATCATACCATTTGTATTTCTAACCATTTTTCTCATAATGGACAATCAACATATGAAGAATTAGTAGAGGAAGCTTCCAAACATCATTTCCTTATTTCTTATGATGGTATGGAAGTTGAATTTTAATCAAAAGGGAGAAAGTGAAAAAATGATTAAAATATTGTTTGTTTGCCATGGTAATATCTGTCGCTCGGTAGCAGCTGAATACATTTTTAAAGCAATCGTAAAAGAAAAGAATATGGATTCTTTATTCCAAATTTCTTCTAGGGCTACTACGACGGAAGAAGAGGGAAATGATATTTATCCACCGATGAAAAAAGCGTTAACCCGCCAGCATATTTCTTTTTCTTCTCATCATGCGAAACAGATAACGCAAAAAGATTATGATGAATATGACTATATATTTTTGATGGACACTTATAATACACGGACAATCCGCTACGTCATTCCTCAAGATGATCAACATAAGATAATGTTATTATCCGACTTCGTTCATGCTTCAAAGGAAGTCGATGATCCTTGGTATACCGGGTTATTTGATGAAGTTGTCTTACAATTAAAAGATTATTGTTTAAAATGCTTTACCTGTATTTTAAAAGAAAGCGAGAAAATATAATGAAAAAACCATTTTTACCTTTATTTTTACTTTGTTTCATGATGGTTTCTTGTGGAACAAAAGAACCATCATCTGTAACTTCACCCATTACGACAAGTGAAGTAAGTGAAAAAGAAACTATATTAGTCGAAAAAAGTTTTTCTTCTGAGGATGATTCTCTTGAATTCTTTCAAAGTGGATGGATGACAGGGAATTCTAAATTTGGCACGAATAGTATCCGATTAATTGAAGATGAAACTTGCGCATCAGGCTCAGGTATGGTAAGAACACCAACTTTTGAATCCGTAAATCAAGGAGAAGTTACGCTTATTTTTCAACCAACAGGTTTTAATAATATAGATAACCGAGAAGTATTTATAGATCAAACTTTTTCTTTTGCGGTTGATTTTCTTTTGAAAGAAAATGATGAATATATGGTAAAAGAAACAAAGACTTATGCACATAAAATCACAAAAGAAGATGCAGAACTAGGCTATTTTTCTGATTTAAAGCCATACGCAACTTCTCAAGAAAACGCGAACAAGATGACGTTTACTTTAGATAATCAAGATTTTAACTGCGTAAGAGTTCGTTACCTTTCAAAGCCTTATTATGCAAGTGGAAAACAAGGTATGAATCTTGAGATATTTTATCTTCAAGTCAAAACGAAGATTGCATAAAGAAAAATAAAAAACTTATACTAAAATAGAAAGGAGAAAAATGATGCAGAAATCACATATTTTCCTTTGTATTGATTTAAAATCCTTCTATGCTTCGGTAGAATGCGTAGAAAGAGGATTAAATTCTTTAACTACCGATTTAGTGGTTGCGGACGAAACAAGAGGAAAAGGGGCTCTTTGTTTAGCAGTTTCGAGTAGTTTGAAAAAGAAAGGCGTTAAAAATCGTTGCCGTCTTTTTGAAATTCCCCAGGAGCTTTCTTATCTTATCGCCAAACCACGGATGAAAAAATATATTGAATATAGTGCGGATATCTATAGTCTGTATTTAAGATATATCGCAAAAGAAGACATTCATGTATATTCCATTGATGAATGTTTTTTAGATATTACTTCCTATCTTCAACTTTATCAGAAAACACCGATGGAAATGGCGAAATTCTTAATGAATCTCATCTGGAAAGAAAAAGGAATTCGCGCTACCGCAGGTATTGGAACGAATATGTTTTTAGCAAAAGTTGCTTTAGATATTGTCGCTAAAGCCTCAATGAACTATATGGGCTATTTAGATGAGGAAATATTTAAAGATACACTTTGGCACTATCAACCAATCACCGATTTTTGGAATATCGGAAGAGGAATAGCCAAACGATTATTGAAGTATAATGTTACGGATATGTATGCTTTAGCGCACTTAGATGAAAAAATATTATATAAAGAATTTGGTATTAATGCCTTATTTTTAATTGATCATGCTTGGGGAAGAGAAAGTTGTACGATTCAAGACATTCATCAATATGTTCGTGAAAATCACTCTCTATCCAGTGGACAAGTATTATTTGAAAATTATCGAACAGAAGATGCTTTTTTAGCAATGAAAGAAATGGTGGAGCTTTTAACCCTTGAACTAGTAAAAAAACATATGGTTACGAATTCAATTCATCTTTCTATTGGGTATGCGGATGAAAAGATTCCCTACTCTAAAGGTCATCGTAGTTTAGATGGTTTTACTTCCTCTTATCGAAAACTTTTATCTGCTTATAAGAAATTGTTTTATGAGATTGTTTTACAAGATACTTTAATTCGTAAACTTGGTATAAGTTTTGGTCATGTTGTCGATGAGTCTTATAAAACGTATGATTTATTTGAAGAAGAGGAGGAAGAAAAAGAACATCGCTCCCAACTCGCTATTATAGAAATTAAAGAAAGATTTGGTAAAAACGCGATTCTAAGAGGAATGAATCTAGAAGAAAAAGCGACCACTCCCAAAAGAAATAAATTAATAGGAGGGCATAATGGTGAATGAACGAGCAAAACAATTCTTGCCTTTCCAATCATTAAAAGGTTTAGAAACAGAATTACGGAAAAGAGAAAAAGTAAAAATAAAAAAGAAAGAGTTATCATCGGATCAAGAAGAAGAGCTTTCTTATCAACTAAATCATCTTCAAAAAGGGATGATTGTTCGAATTATTTATTATCAAAATGAAGAATATTTAAAAAAAGAAGGTATTGTTGTTAAAATCGATGAACAAGAACGTTATTTAGTTATTGTTAAGGAAAAAATTAATTTTAATGACATTTTTAAAATCGAAGAAATTGAATAAATACGAGGGTAGATTTTTCTATATTTTTAGGGAAAGTCTACTTTTTCTTTTTTATATTGTGTTACAATAAGAAAAATCTAAAAAAGATTTTCAATATTTCAACATCATATGAGGAGAAAAGCTATGAAAAGAAAAACAAAAATAAAGGGGAAACTCCTATTTTTCGCGCTTGTTTCTAGTTTACTATTATGTGGAAGTTCTTATACGTATCGTAAAGATCATTCTAAAATAGAACCTAGAAGACAAACAGGATTAAAAGGAGACCCAATTTTAGACGACACACCCATCCAATCTTACTATAGTAGTGTGAATTTAGAATCAACCAGTTCTAGTTTACTCAACGCTTTGCACACTTTAAATTCGAGTAAAAGAACAAAAACCGTTGGTTATAAAAATATGGGTACCTATTATCCACAAACGGATGGAGATCCCAATAATTCAAGGAATCTTATTGCCTTCTATTCGGGAACGAGCGCTACTTTTAGTGGTAATTTTAGTGGCAACATCAATCGTGAACACGTTTGGCCCAATTCTCGCGGAGGTAGTAGTGTAGAAGGAGACATCCACATGCCTCGTCCAACATTAAGGGCGGAAAATGGCTCAAGAGGAAATTCATTTTATGTAGAAGGAAAAAATTCAAGTACTGCTGGTTGGGACCCTGCTATGGAAACTTTTGGTTTAGAAAAGTATCGGGGAATTTCTGCACGTATTATTTTCTATTGTGCTATTGCGGATACGAATTTAACTTTAATTGATAAAACTACAGATTCCAGTAGTAATAAAACTATGGGAAAACTATCTGACCTTTTAAAATGGAATTTAGAATATGAAATTGATAGCACAGAAACACAACGGAATGACGCTGCACAAGATATTCAAGGGAATCGTAATCCTTTTATTGATGACCGCTCGTTAGCGTGTAAGATTTGGGGGAATACCAATACAACAACACAAGCAGTATGCTCAAGTTATACGGAAGAGGCTACGCCAACTTCTTTAACTTTAAAAGCAGGTTCAACATCTATTGGTGAAGGTGGAACAACAGAAATTGAAGTTACGGCTTTACCTACAGGAAGTTCTAATTCAGTCAAATTTACTTCTAGTAATGAAAGTGTCGCTACCGTAACAAGCAAAGGTGTTGTGACGGCAATATCAGCGGGTGATACGGTTATCACCGCTACTTCAACTTTAGATGAAACGATTAAAGCAACAATCACCATTCATGTGAAAAAGGTAAGTTCTATTAGTGTTTCAGGAACACCAAATAAGACATCTTATGTTGAAGGAGATGCTTTTGATTTAAGTGGGTTAACCATTACCGCTAATTATGATGACGGAACTTCGGAAGTGGTGAATCCTAGTGATTGCTCTGCTTTAGATGGTGTTACTGGGTTACAAACTTTATCTATTGGTACAACTTCTGTATATATTTGGTATGGAACCAATTATGTATTGTATGAAGGAATTGAAGTCACTGAGGCACCAAAAGTGGAAAGTTATCGTATTGAATTTCAATCAAATAGTGATGATGGAAGCACTTCTTTATCTACCTCAACTATAACGAATCAAGTGACAAGTGGTTCAGAATATATTGATTCTTTTGCTAATGTAAGTAATGTTTATTCAGGAAAAAATGGCTTGAAACTTTCAAGTGGTAGTAAAAATGGCTCGTTTACGTTGAACTTATCTTCTTTAGGAAAAGTAAAAGCCAAGACTTTAAAATTAGGTTTAGCGGCTTATAAAGCAAGCGAAGCCGCTACAATTACAATCAATAATCAAACTATTACGTGTTCTTCAAGTACTTCAGTAACCGAACATGAAGTGAGTTTGGATGGAAGTGAACTAGATTCATTAACTATATCATCAAGTGGCCGTTGTTATTTATCTTATATTGAAGTTGGAAGTGAAGCCACAGAAACACCTACAATATCATTCACTTCTTTATCAAAAGAAGGAACATTAGCTAAGACAATCTATAAAAATGGCGAATCCTTTGACGTAACGGGTTTAACGATTTATGCAAATTATAGTGATAATACAAAAAAAGATGTTACGAAACAAGTTAAATGGTCATCTTTAACTCTCGGTTCAACTTCAATAATTGGCTCTTATACAGAGGATAGTATAACCAAAACCATTGAAATTAATGGCCTTACTGTTATCAATGATAGTGAAGGAGAAAATTTTGAAATCACGCCACTACCTACCGAAAAAGGTGAAGAGGTATGGAAATTAGTAGAAGATGACACTACCTTAAAAGCAGGAGATAAACTTGTATTAGCGGAAAACACAAAAGGAAAAGTAGCATCTTCTTTATCTGGTGGTTTCCTTTCTGTGGCCGAGGCAACGTTCTCTTTAGATCATAAAACGATGGACACTAATGGTGGTGCACTCATATTGACTTTAGGTGGAAAAAGTGGCGCGTGGACGCTTTCTAATTCGAATAATGAATTATTAGGTGCAACTGCCGTAAAGAAAGTGGCTTTTGGAAATGGAACAACCACTTGGACAATTAGTATTGATAGTGATGCAAAGGCGACTATTCAAAATACAAAATCAACTTATGGACGTTTCTTATACAACGTGAGTAACCCACGTTTTACTACCTATACTTCAAGTACAAGTACATCTATGCTACTTATTCAACTTTATCGTTTTGAAGCTAGTACAACAACGACCTATACAGAAGTTGGTCAATTAATGAAAGATATTCAAGATGCAAATTTTTGTGATGATTATTCCTTAGCCGATGGTTTCTTAACGCGATATCAAAATTTATCGGACGAAGATAAAACTTTCTTTGAAAGTGCCATCATCTCTACCGATGGAACCACTTATTTAGAAAGATTAAATTTCTTTGCTTCTAAGGCCAAGCAAAATCAATTAACATCCTATAATTTCATTAATGATAAACATCAAAATCTTTATATGATTTTCTTTATTGTTGGGCTGGGGATGATATCAATTATCATTTATGCCTATATTCTAAAGAAAAAAAGTTATCAATAAAATTGGGAAAAAGTGAGTAGAATTTGAAATTTGAAATTTTACTCATTTTTCTTTTACTTTCATTTTCCTTTTTCATAGGAAAGTGATATAATCATTTATGACTTAAGAATGTAATTCTTATTTATCAACTTTATACTAGCAAAATACTTTATTTTAGTGGATAACCATTATTCAATGTAAGCAGTTTGCCCTATTTATTCAATAAAGGGGAATCACATGAAAACAAAAAATAAGAAACAGTTGGACTTTTTAGCATTAGGATTTTTATCCTTTATCCTTTTTTCTATAATAATTCCAACGCATGAAAAAGCAAAAGCCGCTACAAATTTTGCTTCAGGAGCTAGTTATTATGCAGATAACGCAAATGATAAGTACTACGAAGGAATTAGCGATGATTTAGTAGGTGAAGATTTAATTAAAGCTTTATCCACACTTACATCAACGGGTTTCCAAAGTCATGATTATGGAGAATTACCTAGTATTTATCAATATAGTGATTTATCACTCAGTGGTAATGGTAAAATGCGTTTAGCATATACGGGCACAGAAGTTAATTTTTCTAGTGGAAGTATGCCAAGTGGTACCAATAAAGAGCATGTTTGGCCGGCTTCTTGGTATGGTAATGGTAAAAGAACACAAAGTGCTGGATCTCCAGGAGCAGATGCCCATAACGTATGGCCGGCTGAAACAGGTTTAAATAGCAAAAGGGGCTCTTGTGCTTTTGATGAACTTGATTTTAGTTCAAGTTACAAATGCTTAGAATACGGAAAATATGATTACGCGTTGAATACTGATAATGATAGCTATGTTTGGTCCACTGCTTTTAATAACTCAAATGGTCAACCAACTGATGCTATGTATCCAGCAAAAGGTCATCGAGGAGAAATCGCTCGTATTTTAATGTATGTTGCCACAAGATATCGGAACAATACTTCCTATCCTGTTATGCTTCATGATCAAGCGGTGACTTTAAAGACGGGACGTATTGGTAAACTCTCTACATTATTAAAATGGCACTACTTAGAACCACCAACGGAATGGGAAATCAAAAGGAATAATGAAGTTGCCTCTAGATGGCATCATAATCGTAATCCCTTTGTGGATCATCCTGAATATGCTGGAAGAATTTACTATTATTTGAATGAGCCAGATAAAAATGCTCCTTCTAATAAAGTAAAAGAAATGATTGACGCTTATGGCGATTTAAAACAAATAGAAGTTGAATCCATTCAAATTCAACCTCGCGATGTACATATGGTCGTAGGAAGCTCCAAAACGCTTTCCATTCAAGCTTTACCTACGGGTGCTTCTAAACAAGTAGAATGGAAAAGCTTAGATACAAATATCGCTACCATTTCTTCTAGTGGCGTGATTCAAGCTTTAAAAAAGGGAACCATTCGTATTGTGGCAACTTCTAAAAAGAATTCCATGATTACGGATGAAATCATTGTTTCTATTAAAGAAGCAACCTCCATTCAAGTAGAAGGAGAGCCTATCAAAAAAGAGTATTATGCTGGAGAAACTTTTAACCCTGAAGGTCTTAAAGTTTTAGTATCATATTCCGATGGAACAACAGAATATGTAAACGTCAATGACTGCGAATGGTTAGACGGAAATACCCATCAAAAAGTATTATCATTGTCAACGGAAACAGTCATTTGTAAGTATGGAAGTTTAATGCAAACCATCAGTGGAATTACGGTAATTCAAAATGATTCCACCGATTATGAATTAGTCAAAGATTCCTCTCAATTAACCGATGGTCAATATCTTATCGTTAGTCAAGATAGTTCCGTAGCATTAGATGGTAGCTTAGATAATATTGATGTTGCATCCAATATAGTCTCGGTACAAATTGAAGATAACAAGATTGAAAGTTCGGAGAAAATCGATAAAGCCTCCTTTACATTTATAAAAGATAATGGAACTTTTAAAGGAACGAATGATTTATTTATTGGTCACTCAGGATCGAGTAATGGAATTTATAACTCAGAAGAATATTCGCATACCATAACCATTTCTAGTAGTGGCGACGCAACGATAAGTATTTCTTCTTACTCACTTCGTTTCAATAGTGCAAGTGGACAAAATCGATTCCGCTACTATAAGTCAGGACAACAACCAGTCCAACTTTTTAAAAAAGCTAGTTCAATACCTACTCCAATTGGAGCGAACTTAACTTCTTTATCTTTAGAAGGAAGTTTGAATAAAACCGCATATTATGAACATGAACCTTTTAATCCAGAGGGATTAACGATTTATGCCAATTATACTGATAATAGTAAAAAAGATGTTACTCAATTCGTTAGTTGGGAAACGCTTAAAGCCGGAATGACTTCCGTTACTGGAACTTATGCTGAAAAAGGAATTGAAAAAACAATTACGATATCGAATATTTCAGTAGCCCAAAATTCTTCTTATATTCCTGTTAGCAGTATTTCGTTAAATCATTCTTCTTATGAATTGAAAGAAGGGGAAGAATTAGTGTTAGAAGTCAGCATTCTTCCTTTAAATGCCACTACACAAGAGGTGTTTTTTGAAAGTAGTAATCGACAAATCGCTACCGTAAATGCTATGGGGAAAATTGTAGCCAAAAAAGAAGGTACTGCTATTATTACCGTTACTTCATTAGATAATGAATCAGCACAAGCAACTTGTGAAATTACCATTACAAAGAGGGAAAGCATAGGTAAAAGCTGTGCTAAAAGTTCAACAAATACTGTCTTAATCTTCTCATTAATAACTTTCGTGAGTGCATTTGTACTTCGTAAAAAACATAATTAAAAATTGAAAGGAGAACAAACATGAAAAAAAGAAATTTCTTTGTTGCTTTAGGCATATTATTGAGTATATCATTTACTTCTTTATCTACGATGACAAGGGATAAAAAGTCTAACGAAGTAGCCTACGCTATTGAAACGGCTGAAACGAATTTTGATAAGGATCCAATTCATAGTAGTACAACGATACAAAACTATTACAGTTCGATTAGTGAAGGTGAAACGGGTTCAACTTTACTTAATGATTTACATTCATTAAATAGTAAGAAAAGAACGAAAACGGTCGGTTATAAAAATATGGGAAAATATTATAAACAAACCGATGGAGACCCCAATAATCCCAATAATATCATCGTGTTTTATTCTGGCGAAAGCGTTGCATTTAGTGGATCATTTGGAGGAAATGTAAATCGTGAACATGTTTGGCCCAATTCTCGTGGAGGTAGTAGTGTAGAAGGGGACATTCACATGCCTCGTCCTACCTTGAAAAATGAAAATGGCTCAAGAGGAAATTCTTTCTATGTGGAAGGGAAAAAGACGGATAATTCTGGATGGGATCCAGCTATGGAAAGCTTTGGTAAAGAAAAATACCGTGGAATGTCTGCACGTATTATTTTCTATTGTGCTATTGCGGATACGTCGTTGACTTTAATTGATAGAGAGTATGATTCTTCGGCCAATAAAACAATGGGAAAACTTTCTGATCTTTTAAAATGGAATCTTCAATATGAAATCGACGCTACAGAAACAAGAAGAAATGATGCGGCACAATCCATCCAAGGAAATCGTAATCCCTTTATTGATGACCGCTCTTTACCTTGTAAAATTTGGGGAGATACTAATGCGGCAACTAAAGCAGTTTGTGCGGGACAATATGATGGTAGACCGACCCCAACTTCTGTGGAAATTCAATTAAGTAATAAAACACTCAATGTTGGTGAAACCGAGCAAGCAACAGCTAAAGTTTTACCAGTTGAAGCCAATCAAAAAGTAGCCTGGAAATCAAGTGACTTAACAGTTGCAACTATTTCAAGTACAGGTTTAATTACCGCTTTAAAAGAAGGTACTACTACTATTACGGCAACCAGTGTAGAAAAAGCAACCATTATGACTTCGATTACCCTTCAAGTGCAAAAGAAATCTTTCTTAGAATTAACTTCTTTAACCATAAAAGGAACGCCAACAAAAAATAAATATCAAGCGGGTGATTTCTTTAATGGTACAGGTTTAGAAATTGAAGGAAAATTAAAAGATGGAACGACCACAACGATATCTCCTAGCGATTTGATGTGGATGAGTGAAAAAACTTACTCCAATATTTTAAGTGAAGAGGATACTTCTGTTCTTGGTATTTATGATGGTAAATTAACATGTAAATATGATGGCATTGAAGTCTCAAGTACGACCACAAATAACATTATTAAAGTAGAACGCTTTGGTAAACTATATACTACGCAATTTGAAACCGGTCAACCTTTTGATCCAAGTGGAATTCGAATGAGGGTGTATGAAAAAGATGGATTCTTCTATGACATTGCATCGAATAATCTAAAATGGAACATTGAAACAATATCTAAAGATATTGCTTATGCAATAGGAACGCATGAGGGCTATTCAATTTATGTAGAAATTAAAACCGGCAAAAATAATTCTTCCTCGAATTCTTGCTCAAAATCTTCTACAAATGCTTTATTCTCAATGAGTTTACTCGTCTTTATTCTTTCTATATTTGTAAAGAAAAAATTTGAATAATTTTTAAAACAGGGAAGTATTCTTCATGATACTTCCTTTTTAAATAACATTTTTATGGAAAGACAAAAAAAGATGAGTATAATAAGAACATAAAAAAGAAGGTGATTGCAATGAAACATGCACAAGCTATGAGTCTTTTACTACTTTTGTGTTTAATTTCTTCATGCGGAACGATGAATCAACCGACAGGATCATCTAGTTTTTCAACGGGGAATACGCCATCTTCAACCACTCCGATTGAAGTATCAAGTAGCCCTAAAGATGCGTCAAGCGATTATGTGGACCATCAAGAAGAATTTTCGTTTACTGGAGATGAAACGGGTAGTTTCACAAAGGAAGATAACGTTTATACGATTCTTGCTGAGGGGGAATATACCGCAAAAGGAAAATTAGAAAATGGAAAAATTTTAGTGAATGCACCCGATGCTAAAGTCACCATTCGTCTTGAAGGTGTAAGCATGACGTCAACGATAGATTCACTTATTTATGTTGAAGATGCGGATAAAGTCACCATTAAAGCAATTGATGGAACTTATAATGAAATTCTAGATCAACGTGCCTTAAAAGATGGTACCGAAGAAGATGAAGCGGGAAGTGCAGCTATTTATGCAAAGACCGATTTAGATGTGCAAGGTGCTGGCTCTTTAATTGTTTCAAGTACCTACAATAATGGTATTCATGCTAAGAAAGATTTAAATATTAAAAAACTAACCTTAAAAGTAACAGCCATTCATAATGCTTTAAAAGGAAATAACTCCATTACTATTGCTTCAGGAAATTTAATTGTGATTTCTCAAGGCGGAGACGGACTTAAAACTTCTGATTCTAAAGTCACCTCTAAGGGCAATCAAAAGGGAAGTATTAACATTACCGGTGGTAATATTGATGTTTATGCATCTTGTGACGCAATCGACGCTGCTTATGACTTTAATATGTCAGAAGATGCAGAAAATTCACCCGTGGTTCGTTTATATACCGATAAATTTTCTTCTTATTCCACGACAGTTATCGAAAGCTCTTCTAACAAAATGTATCTTCGCATCAGTGGTTCTTATTTAGATTCTACTTATCGTTATGCTGGTTGCTTCTATAATAGTGATGAAGATTATGTTTGGAAAAACGCGTCCTATGTTGGTACTGATAGTTCTAACCCTAGAAGACCTTATTATATCTACGCTATGGATCGTCCATCTTCTTATATTAATGTTCAATTCTATCGTTTCTTAAGTTCACAAAGTGAAAACTCTTTTGATACATTCGATGCCAAATCTGAGGGTGGTGTCATCAATAGCAATAAAGATATGTTTGCAATTACAAGTACTTCTAATCAATTAATGGAAGGAACTTGGACCTCTTATACAACAAGTTCTTCAGGAAGTTCATCTGGGTTCTCCAATAAAAGTGATCATTCCGCAAAAGGAGTCAAAGCACAAAATGCAATTTCAATTGCTGGCGGAACAATGACCATTACCGCGAATGATGATGGTTTACACGCCAATAGTGGAGAGGCCTTAGATAATGGTTCTTTAGGTGTTGGTGATATTACCATTACTGATGGAAAATTATCGATTTCTTCCACCGATGATGGTATTCATGCAGGTCATATTGGTAGGTTCTCTAATGCGCAAATCGAAGTAACAAGTTCATATGAAGGTATTGAAGCGAATCAACTTTACTTCTATAGTGGGACTTATTATGTTACTGCAACCGATGATGGTATTAATGCTTGCAATGGTAGTGAAGATATTTTAGTCCAAGTTGAAGGCGGTTATTTAGATGTTATCGTAGGAAGTGGTGATACAGATGCAATTGACTCTAATGGCGATTATAAACAATTAGGCGGCTTTGTTGTTGCTCGTTGTGGGGCAAATGATAATAGTGGAAACATGGCGGCATTAGATATTGATGGAACGTTTTATATGGAAGGTGGTACCTTTATTGGTGCTGGTTCTATGGGAGCAACCCCGAATAGTTCAAAAGTGAATTATGTTCGGTTTGGTTCTTCTTCCTCTCGTCCAGGTGGCGGTGGAGGCCCAGGCGGTAGACCCGCTTATGGTTCTTCTACTACCTTTACGCAAGGTGAATATACCATAAGTAATACAGAAATCAGTTTTACTTTAAATCAAAGCTATTCGAACTTATTCATTTGTAGTGATCAACTCGTTTTATCGACAAGCTATACCTTAACCAATGGCACAACAACCAAAACTTGGACGCAAAGTTCAAGTGCTGTAACTGAAAATTAAAAATGACAAAAAATGGGGCATTGCCTCGTTTTTTTCATTAAAAATACTATTTCTTTCATAGTCAAAATAAGATAAAATAAAAACAAGAGGAATATTCATATGAAGAAAAGATTTTATCTATCATTAGTGCTATTTTCTTTACTGGGTCAAATTGCATGGGTTGTTGAAAATATGCTTTTTAATGATTTTATTTCCATGGAATTTAGTGCTAAACCTTTTCATATCGCTTTAATGGTTTCATTAAGCGCAATTGTAGCGACCATAACCACTTTATTTGTTGGTGCTTTTAGCGATAAAAAAGGAAAGAGAAAGAAGTTTATTTGGATTGGTTATATTTTATGGGGCATCAGTATTTGTGCTTTTGCTTTATTAAATACAGAAACTTTACAAAAAGTATTTCCATTAGAAAAATGTGCTTTGATTGGTGTAGCTTTAACCATTACGTTAGATTGTATTATGACCTTCTTTGGTAGCACCGCTAATGACGCCTGCTTTAATTCGTGGTTAACCGATATGTCGGATCATACCAATCGAGGAAAAGTAGAAGGTATTAATTCTATGATGCCTTTAATAGCAGTTTTAGTCGTTTTTGGAGCGCTTTATCCATTACAAGAAAATTATTCTTGGTCCGTTGTATTTTTAATTACGGGCGGGTTAACCATTCTTGCGGGTGTGTTAGGTATTTTTACGTTAGAAGAAAGTCACGCCACCCCATCAAAAGAAGAGCATTATTATCAACAAATTTTTTATGGATTTAAAATTAGTTCGATGAAAAAGAATCCGATTTTATATTGGATTTATCTAGCGTTTGCTATTTTTGGAATTGCAATTCAAATTTTTATGACCTTCTTAATTCCTTACTATAAGAGCTTTGTTGGTGATAACTATGTCTTTATTATGGCCTTCGCTATCGTAATCGCGGCTATTGTTACTTTCTTCTATGGAAGACTTTACGACCGCTTCCATTTTAAAAAGACCATTCTTCCTTCTTTAGGAATTCTTTTACTGGGATTAGTGATGTTATCATTTACCTTCTTTACGCAAAATGTTATTTATATTTTTATTGGTTCTTTATTCATGATGACCGGGTATTTATGTTCTATGGCCATATTTAACGCGAAAATGCGTGATCATACGCCTAGCGATAAAGTGAGGGCCTTTCAAGGTATTAAAATGTTTTCTCAAGTTTTAATTCCTATGTTAATTGGTCCTTGGATTGGTGCGGTTTCTGTATCGGGTAATTTTGATTACAATATGGAAAATGTTCTTTATCCCGCGGGCTATACGTATACCATTCATCCCAGTATTTTTATTGCCGCTAGTGTAGTGACCCTATTTGCAGTCTTACCATTAATCAAAGTATTTTCTTTAGAGAAAAAAGAAAAGGAAGAAATTAAACATGAATAAAATACCTTTAGAAGAATATCCTCGTCCCCAGTGGAAAAGAAATTCTTATTTATGCTTAAATGGACTATGGGATTATCGCATTCAAAAAGAAAAAGAGATCCCGTCTAATTATGATGGGAAGATTTTAGTTCCTTATCCTTTAGAGTCAGATAATTCTTTGGTAAAAAAAGAATTAAAAAAAGGTGAATATTTGATTTATCGCCGCTTTTTCTCCATTCCAAAAGATATGGGAAACGAACAATATATTCTTCATTTTGATGGGGTAGATCAAATTGTCGATGTTTATTTGAATGATGAACGATTAGGGACACATGAAGGCGGCTATATTCCTTTTTCTTTCGTTATTGATGCTAAAAAAATCAAAGAAAATAACGAAATTGTTTTAATTGTAAAAGATGATTTAGACCGGACCTATGGTTATGGTAAACAAACGGAAAAAAGTCATGGTATGTGGTATACCAAAACTTCAGGAATATGGAAGACGGTTTGGTTAGAAGGTGTTTCGTCTCATTATTTTAAAAGTGCCAAAATGGATGTGACGTTAACCCAAATAAAAATAACTTTAGATACTTCCATTCAAAATAAAAAAATCACCATCTTTTTAGAAGATGGAAAGATAGAAAAAAAGTTTACGGAAAATGAAATAGAAATTGAAATTCCTTCTCCTCATTTATGGTCACCAGAAGATCCTTATTTATATCGGTTTACTTTAGAAGGAGAAAAAGATTTTATCACTTCTTATTTTGCTTTAAGAACGATTGAAGTAGGAAAAGATGGGAATTTGCCCTGTTTATTATTAAATAAAAAACCATATTTCTTCCATGGCTTATTAGATCAAGGTTATTTTCAAAAAGGAAATTTAACCCCCAATTCTTATGATGATTTTCTTTTTGAAATTCGTATATTAAAAGAGTTGGGTTTTAATACATTAAGAAAACATATTAAGATTGAGCCACTTTATTTTTATTATCTTTGTGATAAAGAGGGAATGGTTGTCTTTCAAGATATGGTAAATCATGGGAAGTATTCTTTCTTTAAAGATACAGTTCTTCCTACCATTGGACTAAAAAAATGGAAAAACAAAGGAAAGCATATGCCGATAACAACGAAAGAATGCTTTATGAAGGATTGTGAAGAAACACTATCACTCCTTTATAATTGTCCTTCTGTTCTTTATTACACAATTTTCAATGAAGGATGGGGACAATTCTCTTCGGATGAAGTTTATAAAACTGTTAAAGAAAAAGAACCTCATCGCATCATTGACGCGACATCGGGTTGGTTCTTTGGGCAAAATAGTGATGTTGATTCTCATCATATTTATTTTAAAAAAGCACGATTGAAAATGAAAAATCGTCCACTCATTTTATCGGAATTTGGGGGATATGTGTATAAATGTAAAGGCCATTGCTTTAAAGAAGATAAAACCTTTGGCTATCGAATTTATAAATCACAAGAAAAATTTCAAGAAGGTATAAAGAATTTATATCTAACTGAAATCATTCCATTAATTAAAAAAGGTTTAAGCGCTTCTATCTATACGCAAGTAAGCGACGTAGAAGAAGAAACGAATGGCTTATTTACCTATGATAGAGAAATACTAAAAGTGAAGAAAGAAGACATGCTTCTTATTCAAAAAGCAATCAAAGAGGCAATGAAAAATCGATGAATAAAGAAATCAAAAGAGTGGAGCATGAATTTTCTTCTTTTCTTCCTTTAGATGCTGAAATTTTAATATTAGGAAGCTTTCCCTCCGTAAAATCTAGAGTAAATGGGTTTTATTATATGCACCCACAAAATCGCTTTTATAAAGTTTTAAGTGAAATTTATCATGAAGATTTTTATCATGGTTCAATAGAAGAAAAGAAACAGTTATTAGCGAAATATAAAATTGCTTTATATGATGTTATTCTTTCTTGTGATATTATCGGTTCTTCGGATGAAAGTATTGACCATGTGGTCCCCATCGATTTAAAAGAAATTATGGAACATTATCCCATTCAAAAAATATATCTAAATGGTAAAAAGGCCTCGTCTTTATTTTTTAAGTATTTTAAAGATTACACTTCTTTAGCGATTACATTACCTTCTACCAGTCCCGCTAATTGTAGATATTCATTATCAAACTTAGTAGAAGAATGGAAAGTCATAAAAAAATAGTAGCAGTTAAGCTACTATTTTTTGCTTTCTTCTTCTGTTATAATAACCGGTTCTTCTTGCTTTGTTTCTTTTTTTGCATTTAAAGATTTTAAGAACACTGGAGTCAAGAAAGAAGTTACTAAGATTAATAAAAGAATAAAAGGCATGAGTTCCGCTTTTACTAAACCACTATCGATACCTTTTTGGGTACAAACGATGACGACTTCAGCTCTAGCCATCATGCCAATACCAACAGAAAGAGAATCTTTAAAGGAATAACGACATATTTTAGCGCCTAAACCAGCACCAATCACTTTACCTAAAATACCGACAAATACATAAACTAAACCGAACCATAAGAATTTTAAATCATTCATTTCAAAACCTTGATACATCATAAGTCCGATATTTGCAAAGAAGATAGGACCAAAGAGAATATATGTTTCAATTTCTACACGACG
>FR897040.1:44234-55345 GCA_000437235.1 Coprobacillus sp. CAG:826
GATATAATCTCTTGATTTGGTTTGACTCATAATAATACCCGCAATATAAGCACCGGTAATATCTGCTACACCGAACCACTTTTCAGCAGCGAAAGCATAGAAGAAACAAACAGCAAACCCAAAGATAGGAATTCTACGATGGTGTGGATAACGTTCATCCATCCATTGGAAGAACTTTTTAATTAAAATACCAAGACCAAACGCTAAGACGAAATAAGCGGCCATTAAACCAATGGTTTTCCACACATTAGCGGATTCAGCACTAGAAGAAGGATTACCTAAAGATAAAACTAAGGAAAGTAAGATAACGCCAATAATATCATCTAAGATAGCGGCAGATACAATAGAAGTACCTACTTTAGAATCAAGCTTTCCTAATTCTTTTAATGTTGCGACAGTAATAGAAACCGATGTTGCTGAAAGAATGATTCCATAGAAGATATTGCTAAATATATCAGCGTCAGGGAAGAATAAGAAAGCCACTAAGAAACCAAGAGCGGAAGGAACAATTACACCGAGTAATGTAATGATAATTGCCGCAACGCCAGTAGCTTTGATACTTTTAATATCGGTTTCTACACCAGCAGAGAACATAATAAGAATTACCCCGATTTTTCCTAAGAAGTCTAAGCCTTCTTTCGTGTAATCGGTAAATACACCTTGTTTAGGAATAAAAGTAATTAAACCTAATAGAAGACCTGCTAATAAGAAACCAATCACTTGAGGAAGTTTAATCTTTCTACATAAAATACTTAATACTTTGGATAAGCAAAGAATCAAAGCAATAGGAAGTAACAATTCAAAAGGTTTGTTATTTGATTCTGTTAATACTTGAAATAGTTGTGTCATTATAAAACACCTCACAAACGTTTTTAATTATAGTTCTTATTTTTAAGATTTCAATATAATAAAAAATAATTAAATTTATGTAATAATATATATACATAAATAAGTGAGGAGGAAAATGTTATGAAAGTAGCGGTCATCGGCGCAGGTGCTTCAGGTATTTTTTATGCAATTTTAAGAAAAAAACAATTTCCTCAAGACGAAGTTATTTTGGTAGATAAAGAAGATCGATTGGGTAAGAAAATTTATGTTACCGGAAATGGAAGATGCAATCTTTTTCATGAACAAACCGCTCAATTTTTAGACGCTTATTCTAACCATAAAGAAGCGGAAGGAGCGTTTAAAAGAGTTCCGCTATCCACTTTAAAAGAGGTTTTTTCTTCTTTAGGTTTAGATACAATTAAGCAAGGAGAATTATATTATCCGCGTACCTTAAGCGCGAAAACGGTCATGGATGTTTTTAATTTTTGGATTAAAAAATTAAATATTCAAATATGGACGAAAAAAGAATTAAAACAATATGAAAGAAGAGAAAATGGATTTCTTCTTCGTTTTGATAATAAGGATGTAGAAGTTGACCGCTTAGTTTTAGCGTTAGGTGGTGCCTCTTCTAGTCAGCTAGGAAGTGATGGGGCTTGGGTGAAAATGTTAAAGGCGCATCATTATGAAATTTCTCCCTTTTATCCAGGATTAGTAGGGTTAAAGGTAAAAGAAGACATTTCTAGTTTACAAGGATTACGCTATTATGCGAAGGTTACACTTTATAAGCAGAATGAAAAAATCCATGATGAATGTGGGGAAGTTCAATTTAAAAATGATGGTGTAAGTGGTATTGTTATCATGAACACAAGTTCTTATATCGCTCGTTTAAAAGATCCTTCTTTATGCCATATTGAACTTGATTTATTACCGGAATGGGATGAAGAAAGGGCTTATGAAAAATTGAAAGAAAAAGAAAATCATGGTTATCCTTATTTAGATGGTACGTTTCCTTCTTCTTTAGCTCGTTTATTAGAAAAGAAGACGCAAACGAAAGGAAAGAAAACCGATGAAGAGAAAAGAAAGATTATAAAAGAAGCGAAACACTTTATTTTACATGTTTCTGATTTCTATTCTTTTACCACTTCACAAGTAACTGTAGGTGGTGTTTCTTTAAATGAAGTCAATGAAAATTTTGCTTCTAAAGAAGAAAAGGGATTATATCTATTAGGTGAAATGTTAGATATGGATGCTTTATGTGGCGGATATAATTTAATGTGGGCATGGGCCACTGCCTATTTAGCAAGTAAAGATGAATAAAATATTAACTTCTAGTGATAAAGGCTAGAAGTTTTTTTATGCTAATAAAAAAAGAAAAAACTATTGCAATGACCTAGTTTCATGATATAATATTCTCAAATTTATTCGGGAAGTGTTATCCTATGACGATAATTTTAACGAAAAAGAAGCATGCTTTATGCTTATCATTTTTTGTTTTTTTAAAAAGAAGGGAGGAGTCTTTTTAATTATTATGACTTTTAAAATATTTATTCATCATTCAGTAGGAATGAAAATTTGAAAACAATCATAACATGTATTTTAAAAAGGAGGGAAATTTGTTATGAAGAAATCAAAAATATTGTATGTTTTAGCGTTTGGTTCTTTATTGATGTCATGTGGAGGAACGCCATCGTCTAGTTCTACATCTACGAGTTCATCTCAACCAACAACCAACACACCAGAGCCTACCACGAGTGTTTTACCAGGCACATCTAGTTCAGGCGATAGTGAATTAACTTTAGAAAAATTAGAAAGCGTAGTAGCCAGTGCAAAGGAAAAAGCCGACTCGATAGCTAGCGGCACAATTACACTCGACGAATCGAATTCTTATGGAGATCCAACCCATAAAGTTATGCCTTTTGAATTTGGAAAAGATAAAAATGGGGATGTCTTACATTACACTGATTTTGATTGGAATATGAATCCACAAGAGATGTATTTAATGGAAGATGAAGGACATGCGGTTGTGGCAGTTCAAAAAGATGCGGATGGTTCCATTTCTAAGCCATGGGAAACGTATGATAAAGTACAGTATCCTTATCGTAATTTATTAGGACATAATGAACCGACTTTATATGGAACAGAAGGCCTTTTAGAAGGACTTGTTGATTATGTGAAAAAGAATGTGAATAAAGATGCGAAGTATCAATTGTCTAGTGGTAAATATGAATTATCTTTTGGATATTTCACTTCTTTAGATACTTATGATTACTTGGTCGTTAATTCTTCTTTCTCTTTAGGAGAGAGTAATGAAGTAAAAACCTTAGATATGGAAATCGTTTCTTATAATCAATCCAGTTTCATGGTCGATGACGAATTAAAAGTGATTCAACTTTTAGATAACGCTACCGCAAGTAGTACAAAAAAGTATAAGATTGAACAAGTAAAAGGAACAAGAAGCTATGTAAATCCAATTTCTTTAGATGACTTTTATGCGACCAGTTTTGATTTAACTTATAATAATGAAAAATTGAGTGATGATTCGGTTGTTTCAGTTGAAAAAGAATCAAATGCTTCAATCTCATTAGCAAATGTTTTACCAGAGACCGCTAATTTCAACTTTGATTCGATTGCTGTGAGTGTATTAGAAGGTAATGAAGCTTCATTGAATGCGAACTATCAATCCTTCTCTAATGAAATTTCAATCAGTAGTTCAGTAGTTGGAGATTATAAAGTTCAAGTGAAGTCAAAAAATGTTACTAAGACATTTAAAGTTAAAGTAACTGAAGCGCAACCCAATAGAATTAACGTATCTTATTCCGTGGATGGACCGCAAGGATTAACCGCTTATTCTTATAGCGGAAGTATTCAAGGTTATGTTGGTGTAGAATATGTTTTGAATGCCACGGTCGATCCTTTTGCTGCAAATCAAGAACTTGTAGCGAGCTTAGACGGCGTCGATACTGCAGATTATCAACTAACAAAAAAATCTATCCAATTGAATGAATTGATGCCAGCACGCGATATGTGGTGCTTTACTCCACTAAAAGCTGGAACTTATGATGTTTTATTAAAGAGTGCGGTCAAAGATAGTGTTCAAGAAATCGTGCACATCGTAGCAGAAACTGCGCCTTCTTTAAAAGATGTATTAGCAAGTGACTTTGCCAATAAAGAGATGTCCGCTTTAAAATACTATGTAACTTTTGAACCAGCAAATGATGGCATGACGGGAAATGTGAAGATTGAAAATCGTATCAATAATCAAATGGAACAAGCAAGTTATACCATTACCAAAGGTGAAAAATTTTATACCTTCAGCTTAACGCATGTTTCTGGAGATGAAATGAATCTTGAATTCAAAATGTCCTTTGATTATACACTCTTCTTATATGTTGCTGGTGATAACGATGGTAAGCAAATGGCCAAAGTGACACCTGAATTTTTAGTGAGTGGTACTTGGAATGGCACGAGTGGAGATTATTCTTTAAATTTCACACTCTTTGAAAACAAAGAAGCCTCTTTATCAATGAGCAAGAGTGATTATAGTGAATATAAAAACCTTTCTTGCAATTTTGCTTTAGAAGCTGCAGATGATGGTTATAAAGGAACTTTGACCGCATCTAGTTACACGGAAAATCCATTTGTTGATTTACCATTGAATTTTACTGTCAATAAAGATCTTACCTCTATTTCTATTTCCTTTACTTATGGAGGTAATCACTATTCCTTTACTTTAGCGAAATCAGAATTCTAATATGAAAAAGAAAATGTTTGGAATTCTTATTGGATTATGTTGCGTTCTCACTTCTTGTGGGAGCGCAATTTCTCCGATTGAGAGTATAACCAATACGAATTTAGTGTTAAAAAATACCGATGAGTTTAAAGAGGCAAAATCAATGTCCGCTTTAGGCAATCAAAAACTTTTAGTGATTCCTGTTGAATTTAAAGGAGAACGTGAGTTTAACGAAGAGGATTTAACGAGAATTCAAAAAGGTTTCTTTGCCGATAACTTATCGACAAGTGAAGGAAAAAATTATTATTCTGTACGAGAATTCTATGAAAAAAGTAGTATGAATCAGCTTCATATTGAAGGGGAAGTTACCGATGTTTTAAAAGTACCTTATACGATTGAAGAAATGACAAAAGATAAAAACTACTTTCCAGGTGTTCCTGCGCAATATTTTATGGATCAAGAAAGTATAAGCAATGAATATTTTCAAAGTTTTGATCAAGATCATGATGGTTATGTAGATGGCGTTGTATTTATTTATTCTACTCCTACTTCTGAAAGAACAGGTAACTTTTGGGCTTGGGTCGCTAATTTTGCAACTGAAAGCAATATAGAACGGCCAACCTTCTTCCGCCATATGTGGTGTGGCATTGATTTCTTTCATCGAGGTGGCTATGACGTCGATGCACATACCATTATCCATGAAACGGGACACCTTTTAGGATTAAGAGATTATTATCCAAGTGATAACTATAACTTAGCGTTAGGTGGTCATTCCATGATGGATTATAATATTTCGGATCATGATCCTTATTCTAAAATGTTGTTATCCTGGGCAGAACCCACTTATTATGACTTTAAAAAGAATAAAAAGATTAAAGTTGATTTACCAGCTTTTCAAAATACGAACCAATTTATTTTATTAAATACCAATTGGAATCATTCGGTTATGGATGAATATTTATTAATTGAATATTATACACCTACTGGATTGAATGAATTAGATGCTAAAAATCCTTATGAAAATCGTCCTTTAGGTTTTACCGAATCAGGCATAAAGATTTATCATGTGGATAGTCGAATTGCAAGGTGTCATTATAGTAATGAAACCTATACAATTTTATTTGATGAATATGTGGATGAAATTCCAGAAACTTATGATGAAGGTACGTATTATTTAATTGGCGCTTCGAATAACAATAAAGATTCTAGAACCGATGCTTCTCGTCAAGGTCGTTATAAACAAGTAGCGTTAGTTGAAAATAAGCCGTATAACCAATTACAAAGTGGAGTCAGTGCGGATAACGATTCATTATTCCAAGTAGGCGATGTGTTTGATTCTTCTTCCTCCGCCTATTTATTAAACGGACAATGGAATTCAAAAGAAGATATTGGTTTTACTTTGAAAGTAGAACAAATGAATGAAGAATACGCTACACTTACAATTGAATATCGTGGGGGTAAATAAAAATGAAAACAAAAAAATTAAAAAAATATGTCTCACTCATGATTTTATTAGGTAGTTTAGCTTCCTGTGGCTCTAAACCATCATCGACAAGTACTTATATAGCAGAGTCTCTTCAAGAGGCAATACAAAATACAAGCGATGAGTATCAAATGGATATTGAAACAGGTATGGGCTATTCTTATACTTATCAAATCATTTCTCCAGAACTCTATTACTATGCGCCGGGCGTAGAGAATTATATTCTTTTACCCGAAGATCCAAATTATTATCATAGTTTTGAAAGGACTTATTTAGAAGTAGAAGAAACCTATCGCTTTGGTATGGATGTACATGGTCGAGCGGGTAGAAAAGAAGATAAAGATTTAATCTATTCCGTTAATTTTTTAGATATTTTAAAAAAGTACACAGATGACTTTTCTAAGAAGGATGAAAAGACTTATATGTGTACGGTAAAAGATTTAGCTTATGATTTAAAAGATTATTTCCAAAATCGCGCTTTTACGTATTGTAATTATTTTGAACTTGAGTTAGGAACGGATGGTCGCTTAGCTTCTTTCCGCTCCTATGAAAAATCTTTAGAAGAAGCTTACTCAGTGGGTGAAGTTTCTTTCCATCATTTTGATATCGCATCATTTGAAGCTTATAATCTATGGAATAAAGAAGGTAGAATGATTAACCTTCGTTTAGTGGATTTAAAAATAGGTTCACAAGTAGGTGAAGAATATCATCTCTTCTATGAAGGTGAAATGGTTGAAGTCGAAGGCGTTGTTGCATCTTATGATTTCAATAACAATTTGATTATCGCTACAGAAAGTAATGTAACAGGCTATATTGGTTTACAAGTGACTTTAAAAAACAAGGACACATTACCGAAAATTAGTGAAAGAATCAAAGTGACAGGAAAAGTTACCCAAGAAAGATTTACGGGGCGACTCATAGATGCAAGTTATACATCGATAGGAAAAGAAGAATATTATCCTCTCTTTGATGAAGAACGCATTGTTGATAGTTATGGTGGTGGCTATTACGCCGCTTACATTTTCTCACAAACGCCAGTTTACGCAGATTCTGTTTATTCTACCTATGCATATGTGGAAAGCTTGCCAGATACAGTAGAAGAGAATCAGCGCGCAATCATTAACTTAATTTGTCCTAGCTTTGAATCAGAAGAAAATCTAGTTTATCATATGCAACTGATTCTTCCTAGCACAATGCCTTTAAAAGAAAAACAAGAAGCACTCAATCAATTAAAACAATTTGGTCTTTATAATGCGGAAAATAATGAAGCAGAGGAAGTTTCTCTAGAACATATGATTCTTCGCTTTAATCCTTATTATACATTTAGAGTGCAACTTGAATATGGTTCAGAAAGTATCATTTCCAAGCATTTAACCCCGAGTGAAAAAGTCGAAAAGCAATTTAGTTTAAAAGGATTCCCATTTCCTAACACTGAGTCCTTTAGTTGCTTTAGCTTTGGTGGAGTTTCGGGATTATCCATTGAACAAAATTATGGAAAAGAAGGAAAAACGCAAGGTATTTATTATAATGCATCTTCTTTATCTACCGATTTAATTGGTACAGAAATCCAAAATATGAAGTCATTTGGTTTTGAACTCTATAATGAAATCAACGATAACTATCACCGTCGTCATCAAATCTATAAGATGGGTGATGTTTACGTTGACATTCTTTTAGAAGAAGTAAGTTTCTCGGAAGGTGAAAAATCTCTTCACATGTGGATTTATCAAGGCGAAATGATTTATAAAGTAAAAGTCCAAGAAAAAATCACCGAAAATATTCCTTATTTTGATGTCAATGATTTTATTACATTAGATCATGTAAAAGATGCAGATATGGCTTATTATCAACTTCCAAGTTATGCGGGTAATGTGTTTACGAATAGTTATTTAAACTGCATTACGTTGGATGTAAGTGAAGATTGCTTTGCTTCTTTACGCTCTAGCTATATCAATGATAAAGGCTTTAAATCCGCTAGAGATGATAGTAATAAAGTTTATACTTATAACACAAGAGGATCTAATCATTACGTTCTTTATAAAGAAATTGAAGGAAGTAATGAGAAAATCTTCTTAGATATGGCAATGTATGCTTCAAGTGACTATACCTTTACCGGACATGACGAATTTACGAATCGTATTGAAATCTTAATTTATAAAGCGACAGAACCAATGACCACAAAATATGAGAACAATTTAGATGCATTCTCTCATTATTTGGAATCGTTAAATCCAGGTGGAAGCTTTAAAGTAAATTTCACAGTTAGCGATACGAGAGTAGAATCTTGGCCTGCTGCTGATGATAATGTGAAATACGATTATCTATATTATGGTTATTATTATGAATTTGATGTATTTGTTTATTCCTCTAATTTAACACAAACCTATATGGATATCGTAAATGGTTTAGTTGAGTCTGGATATTCTCTTTCAGGAACCTCCTCAAAAGGTAATGAAACCTACGCTAAACCATCTAGTAATGGCTATGGTTCTTATGTGTTTATTATGAAAGAAACACAGAAAGGCTATATTCGATTGATTGATGGTGTGGGTGGTATTGATTTCTAAATATGTGAATCTTTCAAATCTAGGGTGGTGTATCCTAAAAAGGATACATCACTCTTTTTTGTGATAATGAAGATAAACACTACAGTATTTATAAAAAATTAAAAAAACTAGACAAAAAAAGAAAAAGCGTTTATAATGACTTTCCCACCTTTGAAAGGAGAAATAGTATGATTGATTTTGAAATTCTATGTCAAGAAGCGAAGAAAGTCTTAAAGCCTCGTATTTTATCTAAGCATATCCGAGTTGGTGATGTTGCATGCGCTTTAGTAACCGATCAAGGAAACGTCTATACAGGTGTATGTATTGATGCCTCTTGTTCGATTGGATTTTGTGCTGAACACGCTGCTATCAGTGCAATGCTTACCCATGGAGAAACGCATATCGAAAAGATTGTATCCATCAGTGAACATGGTATGATTTATCCTCCTTGTGGAAGGTGCCGTGAACTCATTAGTCAAGTCGATGAACGAAATATGGAAACGTTAGTTATGATTGATAATGATAAAGTGGTAAAATTAGAAGAACTTCTTCCTTTTGATTGGAAGAAAGCTCGTTAGAAATGAAAAATGCGCTCTTTTTAGAAAGAGCCTTTTTTATTTTTGTATCTATGATACAATATAAAAAGCGAGGAGAGATAGAATGCAGATTGTGATAGAACGATTAAATGAAGAGGAATTAGCAAAGCTTTATCAAGAAAGAATCATTTATGATTTTCCTGAAGCTGAAGTAAAACCACTTTCTTTAATGAAGAAGTTGATGAGAGAAAATAACTATATTGTTTTGTTATTTAAACAAAATCATCTTCCGGTAGCGTATACTATTCTTTCATCTTTAAACAATCAATCTTTGGTGCTTTTAGATTATTTTGCGGTTTATCCTTCTTATCGCGGTCATGGATTAGGTGAAAAAATTCTTACTCATATGAAAGAGGAATTACTTGATTATGATGGGGTTTTGTTAGAAGTAGAAAATCCGATGCTTTCGAACGCTGAGACACGGCATTTAAAAGAAAGAAGGATTGCCTTCTATCTTCGCTCTGGGGTAATTCACACGCACTTTGAAACGAGCACACAAAACGTTCCTTATCAAATTTTATTCTATCCTATAAAAAAAGAAAAACTCACGATGAAAGAAACGAAAGAAGGAATGGATGCCTTTTATTCTTATTTCTTTCCAAGCGAGATTTTAGAAATTCGTCAAAGTTATGCTTATAAAAATAAGGAGAGAGAATGATGAAAAACAAAAAAATAATCTTTGGTCTATGTTTATTTTTACTTTGTAGTTGTGGAGAAGGAAATGTGAATTCCACTACGAACAAAGATAGTTCGAACAATCCCTTAACAAGTGAGGTAACTCCAGACTCTTCAACTGAGAGACCTGAATCAACGAAACCAGAGCCGATAACAGACTGGAGAGCAGATTCCGTTAGCAACATGGAAAAAGCGATTGGTGAAAGACTACCTTTTGCTATATTTACTGAATATTATGTGGATGAAAGCTTTGAAGATGAAGATGGAACGTTCATTTTTTATGTTCGTGATCCAGCAAAATATGGACATGCGGCTTCTTATCGTGATGTGTTGTTAGAAAATGGGTTTGAACAAGGAAAAATTTCATTCGATGAATATGATAATCAAATTACAACATTTGAAAAAAGTAAAAGCGATGAATCTCAAATTCGAGTAGAAATAGCGAACTATAAAGTAAACGAAGGAAATCCAGAATTACGTTTGATGGCTTATTTAATTAGAAAAGCAACTTCGTGGCCATTAAAGGCGATTGCCTCTGTCGTTGGTTATGAAATAACGATTCCAAGTTTTGAGGCTAATGAATATTATATTTATCCTAACCAAGAAAAATACGAAATTGAGTTATATATTCCTCAAGAAAGTAATCAATGCGTGACTACTTATCGCGAGTTATTAGTGAATGAGGGATGGAATATGGTCGATGGAACTGATTCAACCCCTTATTTTGCTAGTCAACAAAATTATGAAATTGAATTTCTTTATGATAATCCTTATTTTCATATTTTGATTCGTTATAATGGTACAAATCCTCCTTTAATAGAAGGAGATGTTATAATTACGCATCAATGGTTTAAAGATGCAGGTGAAGGTTATCAAGATACTGAATTTGGTTATGGTGGCATTCAGTTGAATAGTGTGAGTATGGCAAAAATTAAAATCAATGGTGAATATATTGTTCAAATGAAGAAAAGTGTAAGCTATTTACGAAATAAAGTTGCAGTTATTCAAGGAATTGAATCCATTGCCATTGATGTAGTAAATGTTAAAGAAGAACCATATCGCGGAAAAGTTACAGTATATGCGATTGATGAAAATGAAAATAGAACCAAGATAGAAGAAACAAACGGAAAATATAACTTAAATGGTGCAAATTATTTTATGGTTGCTAATGAAAGTAATTTTGTCTTCTATTTTCGCTCCTTGTCCATTCAACTTTGTAAATGAGAAAAATAAAAGGCTCTTTAAAATCTAAG
>FR897041.1:0-20593 GCA_000437235.1 Coprobacillus sp. CAG:826
TTACTCCACCTTAGATTTTAAAGAGCCAAAAAAAGTCACTTTTTTTTCATTTTTTTCTTTCCTCTTGAGGGGGAGTTATGCGATAATAATAAAAGAGAAACTCTATCCATAGGATAGAGATTAAAGGAGGAATGAACGTTGAAATTATTTGACATGATCCCGGATAATTTCTTTTCCGTCCTTTCGAGCAAAAACAAGGATATTTATGCGATGGCGTTACTTGCGCTTTATCGTTCTTTACAGAATAATGAGCTTTCGATTAAAAAAGATGACTTTATTCGTACTTTGAAAGATACCGCTAGTGACTTAGTCATGAACTTTGATTTTTCTGATGAAGAAGAAAACGATATTGGCGCAGACAGTACTTTACCAACAAGAGCCGCTTTTATCGTTCGTCGTTTAGAAGAAACAGGTTGGATTGAAGTACAAATGGATACCGAAACTTTTGATGAGTATATCGCTCTTCCTGAGTATTCGATTACCATGTTAACTTCTTTAAATAGCATTGTGTCGGATGCTGAAGTAGCGTATAACTCTTTAGTTCACTCTACGTATAGCGAATTAAAACTCGAAGATGAAGAGCAAGACGAGTATATGTATGCCACTTTAGTAAGAGTGTTTGAGAATACCAAACGTTTACAAACGGAATTAGTTACTTTAGGACACTCCATTCGCATTTTCCAAAATCGATTAGGACAATTATTTACCACGAATGAAGTTTTACATGCCCACTTTGATGATTACAAAGTTCATGTAAGTGATAAATACTATCACCCTTTAAAAACATTCGATTCAATTACCAAATTTAAACGTCCGATTTTAGCGATTTTACAAAAATGGCTAAAAGATGAAGACATTCGTCATAAACTCACCATGCAAGCCATGATGTGGGGAAAGGCCAAAGATATTAAACTTTCTGAAGAAGAAATTATTTCTAAAATTACGTATGTTCAAGATACTTATGAAAAGATGATGCTTACCATCAGTGAAATTGATGAAAGCCATGCGGAATATACCAAATCTTCGGCCACTAAGATTATTTATTTAAATAACTCTGATAAGACCATGAAAGGTCATTTGGAAACGATATTTAAGGCCTATGCGAAAGCCAATGTGGAAGGCGTAGGATTACGCGGTATTCTTTCTAGAATGCAAGATTCCATTTCTTTATATGAACAAGGTTATATTAACCCAGATTCCATTACGCTTCCTATCGTGAGAAAATATCGTGAAGAAGGAGAACCTCTTCCTATCATTTCTAATAGTGAAGAAGCGGGCGATTATACCATGCAAGAATTCCTCGATCAAACGAGAAACTCCTTCACGGATGAAAGAATTTATGCCTTTATGGAAACCGCCTTCCAAGGTCAAGATGAAATCTTTATTGGCGATATCGCTTTACCTGACTTTGATGCATTTGTGCTTCTAATTTTAGCGTCATTAAAGAAAAATGATGATGCGTGTTTCTATATTGTTGAACAAGATGAAGGCCGTGTTTATTCACAAGGCTATGTCTTACCGAATTTTACATTTAAGCGAAAGGAGTCCACTAAATAATGTTTGAAGAAGAATTTGTGAAACTTTCTAGTCAAGATCAAAATGAGTTTGCTAGAATTGTCAATGCTTTAATGTTAAAGTCATTTGTGGTTCGTGAATCTTTTGACTCACGGGAAAAAATGATGAAAATTAATCCGGAATATCGTTTTATTGAACGTTATTACGAGATTTTTGAAGAATATTTAAAATATTCAGGTTGGCATTTAGAAAAAGATGTCACGAATGGTGTCATTGCTATTTATAATGAATATGAACAAAACCGCTTAAGAATTGATCGAGAAACCTCATTGATTCTCTTTACGCTTCGTTTGATTTATGAAACCAAAAAAGCGGAATCCAATGCTCCTGGTGAAAGTTTATATATGACGACCCCTGAATTATTAAAAACGATGATTGAATATGGTATTACCATGCAAGGGAAACGTTTAACGGGTCGTTTATTAGGTCGTTCTTTACGTTTTATGGCCGCTCATAACATTATCTGCAAAGTGAGTGGCTCCTATGATGAAGGTAACGTGACTTTCTATATTTTACCTTCCATTACCTTTGCGGTAGATAGTCAAAAAATTGCCGCTATGTCCGATGCCTTAGAGCGCTTGAAGGAGGGCGAAACCTTATGAAATCCCTCAAAAAAATAAAAATTATTAACTGGCACTACTTCTGGAATGAAACGATTTGTATTGAACCTATCGTTTTCTTAACCGGTTTAAATGCTTCCGGTAAATCGACGTTAATCGATGCCATGCAAGTCTTACTTTTAGGCGATACCAGTGGCCGATTCTTTAATAAAGCCGCCACGGAAAAGTCTTCAAGAACTTTAAAAGGCTATTTACGCGGTGAATTAGGCGATGCCGAAGAAGGCGGTTTCCGTTATTTAAGAAACGGAAGATTTACTTCTTATATCGCTATGGAATTCTATGATGATTTACATGAATCCTCCTTTACTTTTGGTATTGTTTTTGATTCCTTTAATGATGGTAGTGAAGAACATCGCTTCTTCTTATTAGAAGATAAAATTCCGGAAAATGAATTCGTTATGAATAATATTCCAATGGAATATAAAGCTTTAAATGAATATTTTAGCAAAAATTATCCAGGAAAATTCAAATTCTTTGATTCGAACCGCCACTACCAAGATAACTTAAAACGTAAATTTGGTGGCTTAAAAGATAAGTACTTCTCCTTATTTAAAAAGGCGGTTTCTTTCTCCCCAATTACCGATATTGAAACCTTTATTACCGAATATGTTTGCGATGCCCAAACCAATATTAATATTGATTCCATGCAAGCGAACATTCTTCAATATAAAAAGCTTCAAACCGAAGCTATGGTGATGGCGGGAAGAATTGAAAGATTAACCGAAATTGAAAAAGCGTATAAAGCCTATGTAGAACAAAAAGATTCTTTAACTTTATATAGTTACATCATCGAAAGAGCGGAATATCAAAACGATTTAAACCGTTTAGCTTCTTATCATGAACAAGGTGAAAAAGCCCAAAAACGTCTTTTAGAAATCGATGATGAAATTCATGATATTGAAGAAGAAATTCAAAATTTCCAACGTAAAAAAGAAAAATTAACTTCCGATAAATTAACTTCCGATACTTATCGTATGACCGATGAACTTCGTGAAGAAAAAAGAAAGACCGAAGAACGTTTGGCTGCTTTACAAAGAGAAACCAAAGAAGTGGAAACTAACTTACTTCGTTATGCGGAATCCTTTATTAAAAAAGCCAATGATTTAGTGGAAACTTTACACGCTTTTGATCTTTCTTTATTAGATGAAGATAAGAAAACCGATTTAGAAGACTTAGAAAATAATGCTTTAGATGTCATTCGTTTATCTTCGCAAATGAAAGATGAACATTTAGCGCATATTGAAACCTTAACCGTTTCCACTTTAAATGAATGGCGTGACGCTCTAAACGCTTTTAAAAATCAAGTTAGCGCTTTAAACGTTACTTTAGGTAAAACCATTCATACTTTGGATCAAAAAGTTGCATTACTCCGTCAACAAGAAGTCGATATGATGAACGGTGGTAAGTCTTATGAAAGAGGACTTAGCTATCTTCGTCAAGAATTAGCAGCGGAATTACGCCGCCGCCATTCTCGCGATATTGAAGTCGCTATTTTTGCAGACTTAATTGATATTAAAACCCCACTATGGACGAACGCTATTGAAGGCTTCTTATCTAGCCAAAAATTCAACTTATTTGTGGAACCCCAATATTATTTAGAAGCCCATGAAATTCTTCGTGAACTTTCCAAAAAAGTCGGTTTCTATGGTACGAATTTAGTAGACCAAGCCAAGATTATTGAACGCCATTTCACCTGTGAAAAAGGCGCTTTAGCAGAAGAAATTATTACCGACCATGAAGGAGCAAGAGGCTATACCAACTTCTTAATTGGTCGTTTAAAGAAATGTAAAACTGTGCAAGAAGCTAGAGAAAGCGGAAATGGTATTACCGCTCAATGCGATTTATACCGTAACTTTGCTTTATCTTCTTTAAACCCACGCTCTTATACCCCAAGTTATATTGGTCGTAAAGTTGGCGCGGAACAAATTGAACAAAAACATAAAGAAGTTGCTAAATATCGTGAACTCGTAGAACTTTATCGTAATTTATATCGTATCGTCGGTGAAGCGAATTCATTAGAAATGATTAACGCCTATGAAATTCAAGCTTCCTTATCCTTAATTGATAAGACTGGCGATATTGAAGGTTTAAAAGAAAACTTAGATTACATTGAAAAAGAATTAGAAAAACATGACTTATCACAAATTAAGACGATTGATCAACGCATTAAAGATATTGAAGAAGATATTCGCGGTTTAGAAAGAGATCGTTCGAGCTTATTTGAAGAAAAAGGTACTTTACAAGCGCAAATTCGCTCTTTAAATGAAGAAAAAATTCCAGAAGAGATGAAAAAAGCCGAAGAACGTAAAGCCCGCTTAGATGAAAACTATGATGGATTCTTCGTTGATGAAACCGCTCAACCTGCTTTTGAGCAACTCTTAAATGAAAAGATGTCCACCATTGAAATTGTTTCTACTTATAAAGTGAAACTCACCAAGGCGCAATACTTACAACAAAACTTCTTCTCCGAACTTGTTAAGTTACGGAAAGATTATATCCGCGATTATCGTTTAAGCTATGACGCTGAAACCAAAGATAACACGGTCTATGATCAAGAATTAACCGATATGCGCGATGTCAAATTACCACAATATCAAGTGGCAATTACCGATGCTTATGAAAAAGCAACCAAACAATTTAAAGATGATTTCATTAGTAAATTAAAGACCGCTATTGAAACAGTGGAAGCACAAATTGAAGACTTAAATGCTGCTTTAAGTGCTTCGACCTTTGGTAATGACTCTTATCGATTCGTCGTCCGTCCATCTCAAGAATATCGTCGTTATTACGACATGATTAAAGATGAACTTCTTTTAGAAGTGGGCGAAGATGATTCCGCTTTCGTCACCAAATATCAAGATGTCATGAATGATTTATTTAGACAAATCGTCGATGTCGGTGAAAAAGGCGACCGTCAAAGTGCCGTTTTAGCCAACGTCGAAAAATTTACCGATTATCGTTCTTACTTAGAGTTTGACTTAATCGTTCGTAACCGTGATGGCGTCGAACAAAGATTATCTAAAACCCTTCGTAAGAAATCCGGTGGTGAAACACAAACACCATTCTATATTGCCGTTCTTGCCTCTTTTGCCCAACTTTATCGTGTGAACGAAAAGGGTGAATTAGGTAATTCCTTCCGCCTTATTATCTTTGATGAAGCTTTCTCAAAGATGGACCGCGGACGTATTAAAGAATCCATTCGTTTATTACGTAAATTTGGCTTACAAGCCATTCTCTCCGCACCTTCTGATAAAGTATCAGATATTAGTGAACTCGTTGATGAAACGCTTGTCGTCTTACATGACAAGAATACTTCTCGTGTTCGTTTATATGCGGAAGAAGATAAAATCACGAGCAAATAAAAATTATACGCCGTCTATTGAGTTAGATGGCGTTTTATGGTTGATATAATGAATTTGGAAAGGGGATAAACCATGAAAAAAGAAATGGTCGCGATGTTACTTGCGGGTGGTAAAGGAACCCGACTCGAAGCTTTAACAAGAAAGGTAGCTAAACCAGCAGTCAGTTATGGAGCTAAATATCGAATTATCGATTTTCCATTATCCAACTGTGTGAACTCCAATATTGATACCATTGGCGTTTTAACCCAATATGAATCCGTTGTGTTAAACAATTACTTAGGTGATGGTAAAAAATGGGGTTTAGATGGCATTCATTCTTTGATTGCCTTACTTCCAGCACGTCAAACGGAAGAAGGAGCCAATTGGTATAAAGGTACCGCAGACGCTATTTACCAAAATATTGATTTCTTAGATGAAATGAACCCGGAATACGTGTTAATTCTTTCAGGGGATCACATCTATAAAATGAATTATCAAAAAATGCTTGATTTCCATAAGAAAATGGGTGCGGACGCTACCGTAAGTGTCATTAATGTTAGCTTAGAAGAAGCAAGTCGTTTTGGTATTATGAATACTGATAGTGAAGGAAGAATTACCGAATTTGAAGAAAAACCCAAGAAACCTAAGTCCACTTTAGCGTCTATGGGTATTTATATTTTCACTTATAAAGTATTGCGCGAAGTTTTGATTAGAGATGCCAAAAAAGAAACATCTTCTCACGACTTTGGAAAAGATATTATTCCTTATTTAATTTCTAAAAAGAAAGTTCTTTGCGCCTATCGCTTTGAAGGCTACTGGCGCGATGTGGGTACCATTGAATCTTTATGGAAAGCGAATATGGATTTATTAGATAATGAAGATGATGTCGATTTATATGGAATTTCAGATGATTTAAAGATTTTCTCCGAAGATACCCGTAGTGTGCCGCAATACGTTGGAAAAAACGCTTCTGTCTCTTCCAGTATTGTGAACCAAGGTGCGATTATTTTAGGTAAAGTCCATCATTCCATTATTTCAAATGAAACGCTAATTGAAGATGGTGCGGAAGTTATTGATTCCGTCGTTATGCCAGGCGCGATTATTCATAAAGATGCGCGTATCTATAAAGCGATTGTTGCGCCATATGTTGAAGTTGAAGAAGGCCGCGTCCAAAATGAAGACGGCGCGAAACCGATTTTAATTTCTAAATAGGAGGAAAGAAAATATGCGAAAAGTCATTGGTTTTGTTAATTTACATCATTCTCCTTCTTTAGGAGAATTAACTTCTTCTCGTCCTTTAGCGTCCACTTCCTTTTTAGGAAGATACGCTTTTATCGATTTTGTTTTATCGAACTTCGCAAATTCAGGAGTTAATGAAATCGGCGTTTTAGTGCAAGATCATGCCCGTTCTTTACATAAACATTTAGGTTTTGCTACCTCTTGGAGTATCAATACAAAAATTGGCTCTCGTGTTATGATGCAAAACGAACAATATTATAATAACCCTCGTTATAATCACGATTTAAATAATATTCGTAATAACGATTGGTTCTTATATCAATCAAAAGCCGACTACGTTGTTATTGCTCCTGCTCACTTTGTTTTATCCATTGACTACCGTAAAGTCATCGATGAACATGAAGCTTCAGGTGCTGATATTACCATGGTTTATACGCATACCGATTGCGCTAAAGAACACTTTATTAACCGCGACCGTGTTACGGTATGTAAAGGGAATATTACCCATATGAGTAAAAACAAAGGGGAAGAGGATAACTGCGATATTTCTTTAGAAACCTATGTCATGAAAAAAGAGATGCTCAACCAAATCTTAGATGAAGCACCTCGTATTTCAAGTATCTTCTCCTTAAATGACTATATTATGTATAAATTAAAGACGTTAACGATTCATGGTTACCAATTTAAAGGCTATGTGCGTTGCTTTGATAGTTTAGCGCACTACTTAGAGTATTCATTAGAACTTTTAAGTTATTCTCATCGTTCCCAACTCTTCTTAGATAACTGGCCAATTTATACCGTCACCCATGATACCCCACCAAGCAAATATGGTGAAAATGCTGAAGTGAGCAATTCCTTTATCGCCAATGGTGCTATTATTGATGGTTCCGTGACTTCTTCTATTATCTCTCGTTCAGTAGTGGTAAGAGAAGGTGCCCATATTAAAAATTCTATTCTTTTAACGGAAACGATTGTAACTAGCGATATCGACTTAGAATATTGTATTGTCGATAAATATGCGAAGATTATTCACGTGAAAGAATTAAAAGGTGAAAAAGATGCACCTTTATATATTAACCAAGGAGATGTGATTTAAATGAAGATAGCAATGGCTAGTAGTGAAGCGGCCCCATTAGCGAAAACCGGTGGTTTAGCGGATGTTGTGCACGCTTTATCTCGTGAACTGGTACGGATGAAAAATGAGGTCATTATTGTTTTACCTTATTACGATAGCATTCGTCAAAAAAGCCAATATAAAATGGAACATGTAACTTCGTTCCCCGTTTATTTATCCTGGCGAAATCAAACTTGTAATGTTTTTAAAACCGAAATAGAAGGTATTCAATATTATTTATTAGAGAACCAACAATATTTTGGTAGAGATTCTTTATATGGTTATGATGATGATCATGAACGGTTTGCTTTCTTTTGCTTAGCGTTCCGTACCCTTTTAAAAGAAATTCAATTTAAAGCAGACATCGTTCACGTCCATGATTGGCAAGCGAGTATGATTCCTGTGTTAATTAAAGAGCAAAATAAAGAAGATGATTTCTTCCGCTCCATGCGCTTTGTGTTAACGATTCATAACCCCGCTTTCCAAGGTATGTGTTCTCCCGATATTTTAGGTGATTATTATTCCTTAGATTATTCGATTTACACGAATGGTAACGTTCGTTTCCATGAAGCAATGTCCACTTTAAAAGCGGGTATTATCTACGCTGATAAAATCACAACTGTTTCGAAAACCCATGCAGAAGAACTACTTTCTAGAGAAGGTGGACATGGATTAGATACTGTTATGGAATTAAGAAGGGGAGATTTTATCGGTATTGTTAACGGCATTGATTATGATGAATTTAATCCCGCAACCGATACCCATATTGCTTCTACTTATAATCGTGTGACCTTTAAAAAAGGAAAAGAAATGAATAAAAAAGCTTTATTCCAAAAGCTTCATATTCAAGATGAAGGAAAACCATTATTTACGATTGTTTCTCGATTGACCTCACAGAAAGGCCTTGATTTAGTACTTTATGCATTAAGACCGCTTTTAGAAATGCACGCGAATGTGGTAATATTGGGATCAGGTGAAAGATATTTTGAACAAGAATTTGAAAAGATCCGTGCGGAATATCCTTCTTTAATGGCCATCTATATTGGTTATAATGATGAATTAGCACACCAAATTTATGCGGCTTCTGATGTGTTTTTAATGCCAAGCTTATTTGAACCATGTGGCATTGGTCAACTCATCGCTTTACGTTATGGCGCACTTCCATTAGTGAGAATGGTAGGCGGATTAAACGATACTGTAGTGCCTTATATTTTAGATAACCGTAAAGACGCTAACGGCTTTGGCTTTTATGCCTATCACGCGACCGCTTTATTTGATACGATGAAGTGGGCGATGCAATGCTTTGAAGACCCCGCGTTAATTCGTACTTTAAGAAAGAACGCTATGGCTTCTTTAAATGATTGGCGTCAATCGGCGAAAGCTTATCTTGAAGTGTATCGCGCTGCTTGCACCAAAGCTTAAAATAAGAAAATATAGAAAATGGATCATTGATTTCGGGATGATATTGAACCGCAATGATCCTTTTTTCTTTGTGTATGATTCCTTCTACGATATGATCTTCGGAAAATAAAAAAGGGATAAAACCATTAGCAATTTCTTTAATGGCTTGATGATGAAAAGAATTGGTGATGGCTTCTTTTTGTTTAGAAATATGGAAGAAAATATTTTTAAGAAGGTGTGTGGTATGTTGATGATGTTCAATATCTTGATATAAACTTCCCCCAAAATAACAATTGATAAGTTGAAGACCACGACAAATTCCAAAAATGGGTAGCTTTAAAGAGATGCATAAATCTAAAATATGATATTCAAATTCATCGAGTGATTCATTGATTTCATTTTCTTTATTGATTTCTTCATGATATCGTTTAGGATGAATGTCAACGCCACCGGGAAAAAGGATGCCTTGACATAAGGTTAATAACTCTTCATTTTCAGGTGTAATAAAAACGGGTATGCAATTTTCTTTTTGAATATAAGTTGCATATCTTTTTTTAATTTCATAATGACTTTCATTCATCCGTAAAGGAATAGCGATATATAGAGATTTCATTTTTTTCACCTACTTCAATGTATGAAATAAAAAGAAAAAGTATTTTCTTATTTCTAACTTTCTATAATCTTTCATACATTATTAGCGGTAGGTGAATGTATGAAAAAAGAATGGAAAGTCGCACTAGTAGGTGCGCATGGATTAGTAGGGAAAAGTATGATAGAAGATTTATTTCGTCTTGATTTTCCTATGGATTGCTTAACGCTTTATGGTTCTAAAGAACACGCTAATGTTCCAATTAAAATAAATGGAACGCTTTATCCAGTTTTCGTTTTAAATGAAGAGAATATTCAGCCTTTTGATTTAGTCTTTTTTAGTGGGAATGAAGAAATTGCCGAAAAGTATGCTCCTTTGTTTATAAAAAAAGGCGCGGTTGTTATTGATAATTCGTCGTTTTTTCGCATGCATAAAGATGTACCTTTAGTCATTCCTGAAATCAATAAAGAAGATATTTTAGAGCACCACGGTTTAATTGCTAATCCCAATTGCACAACGATTATTCTTTTAGTCGCATTAAGTGCCTTACATGAAAAATATCATTTAGAAAAGATTTATGTATCCACCTATCAATCTTCTTCTGGTGCGGGAAAAGAAGCACTAGAAGAATTAAAAAAAGAAAGCAAAGCTCAAGACTATATTCCACAAATTCTTCCAAGCCATAACGCCAAAAAGAAAACGCTCTATGATAACGTTTTACCCGTTGTAGACGATTTTTTAGATAATGGATTTACCAAGGAAGAAATGAAGGTCCGCTTTGAATCTAAAAAGATTCTTCATCTACCAGAATTAGAAGTGAATGTGACATGCGCACGGGTCGCTACGACGATTGGTCATGCGATGAGTGTGATGGCGGTATTTAAAGAAAAGGTGGATGTAGATGAAGCAATTCATTTATTAAAACAGAATAATAGTATCAAAGTCTTTATTGCCCCAGATTATCCAACTTTAGAAGAAATACGAAATGAACCTTATATTGCCGTAGGACGGCTTAAAAAGGACTTAGACTGTGATTATACGTTAGATTTATTTATTACGGGCGATAATTTAGTTAGAGGGGCCAGTTATAACGCAATTCAAATTGGGTGGGCATTATGGAAACTCGAAAAATAGATATTCCGTTTTTTAAATATGTTTCTATGGGAAACGATTTTATTGTAATTGAGAATATAGATATTTCACCGACCCAGATAAAAAAGATGTGCTTAGAAAAATGGGGTATATCGGCCGATGGAATATTATTATTAAAAAAAGAAAAGGAACAATGGAAATTAACGATTTATAACGCAGATGGTAGCAAAGCAAAAATGTGCGGAAATGGTTTAAAGGTGATTGGTGCATATTTAAAAAGAAAAGAACCAAATCAAAATGAGTGGGATGTTTATATTGATAAAAGAAAATATCACATCAAAAAAGAAAGACAAGGAATCAGCGTTCAAGTCCCATTTCCTAAAAGAATAAAAATTGAAAATCATGAAGTAGTCTATAACGCTGGTAATCTTCATCGAATGATTGAAAGTGTATGGGATGATGCTTTAGAAATGCAAATTGCAAAAGCACATCCTAAGGAAAATATTAGTTTTTATCAAATCATAAAAGAAGGAAGAATTGCAATAAGAACGTTTGAACGTGGGGTTGGTTTTACCTATTCTTGTGGAAGTGCTTCTTTAGCGGTAGCTGCGCACTATTTTAAAATGCACCCTCAAATAAAAAAAGTAAGCATTATTACACGAGGTGGAATTTATAAAATTGAAAAAAATAAGCATGATTTACTTTTAAAAGGAAAAGTGAAATGTGTATTTATAGGGAGGTATATCAATGAAGTTTCGTGAAGATATTTCTTTTTCGTTTTTAGAGAACCGATTTCAAGAGATTTTAAAGTTAAAAAAAGAATATCGAGGGTCTCTTCCTTTAATTGATTTAGGGATAGGGGAAGAAAAAGATATGCCAAGTAGTATGGTATTATCAGCTTTGGAAGTGGCATTAAAAAAGAAAGAAAATCATAAATATACTGATCGAGGCGTGCCACAATTCATAAAAGATTCTTTGGATTATGTCAATAAACACTATGATTTGAATTTGAATGAAAATGAAATTGCAATGACGCTTGGAAATAAAGGAGGATTATCCGTAATTCCTTCTTTATTTATTCAAAAAAATGATGTTGTTTTAACCACAAAACCCGGCTATGTAGTTTTAGAAAATGTAGCGCGTTTATATGGTGCAAAAATAATCCAATTACCTTTAAAAAAAGAGAACAATTTTTTACCGGACTTATCTTCAATTGACGAAAGTACATGGAAGCAAGTTCGCCTATTTTCAATTAACTATCCAAATAACCCCACAGGTGCGGTGGCAACCCGTGATTTTTATCAGGCTTTAATTAAAAAAGCTAAGCAATACGATTTCCTAATTGTAAATGATGCAGCTTACTTACCTTATACCTATGAAGAAGCGCCACTTTCTATCCTTTCTATAGAGGGTGCAAAAGAAGTAGCGATTGAATTACACACATTATCTAAATCACATAATATGACGGGATTCCGTATCGGTTTCATGGTTGGAAATCAAGAAGTGATTTCACAATATAAAAAAGTATGTGATTTATTTGATTCTGGACAATATGCACCGATTCAATATGCGGCTTGTTATGCCTTAAAGCATCCTGAAATTACGGAAGCTTTAAAAGAAAAATATTATGAAAGAATGCAGAATGTGGTGGATATAATGAATACCCATGGTTTTGATCTAAAAATGTCACCAGGAACTTATTATTTATATATCCCTGTTCCAAGCTCATTTATAAACGCAAAAGAGTTTTCAAAATATTTATTAAAAGAATGTGGAATGATGACAATTCCTTATGATGAAGTCGGTTCCTATATACGGATTTCTATGACATTTGAATCACAATATGATTTACCATTTTATTTAGAATTAGATAGAAGATTAAGAAGACTGCCTAAAGAATAAAAAAACAAAAAATATCTATATTTTATTACCGCTAATTAGAATACAAAGATATTTTTATAAATATTGTTCGACGATTTGTAAAATTGTAGAATTTATACAATAGGAGTATTGCTATTATGAACGATATGAGAATAACTGGACAAGTTATTAGAAAGCGTAGAATTGAATTGAAATTAAGTCAAAAGCAATTAGCGGATTTAGTAGGTGTCCAACCAACGACCATATCAAGATGGGAAACGGGCAGTGGCTATCCAGATCAAGGCACCATCTCTAAAGTAGCAACTGAATTAGGCATTACTGTAAACGATCTTTTAGGTTTAGAGGATGAAGAAGAGAATCTCAATAAAAAAAGAAAAAAATATACTTTTAAAGATATTATGTTTTTAATATTGAACTATAGCCTTCAAATAGCTTTAATAGCAGCAGTGATTTATGTTTCATTTGCACAAAGAGGCAATTATGAACGCTTTACATTTTATTTAACGTATTCAAAAACTTTTAAAATTGTTATTACTTCAATTATTCTTTCTATTGATGTAGTATTTTTCTTTATGAAATCTGTAAGAGAACATATTATAAGACTTTTTTATCGTGCAAAATATAAGCATAAATTTCCTGGTGGATACGATTTTGAGATTCAACGAGGTTATTACTTATTCATTAATGTAATACTTCTAGCAATTACACTTGTAATTGTGTTTGTAATTTGAAAGGAAATGAAGATAATTTAATGAATAAAACTAAAAAGAACGTTGTTCTTTTTTTATTAGCCACACAAGTACTTTGTATAACAACATATGTTAATAAAAAAGCAAAGGCAGTAGATATCAGTGAGGCTGAGTCTATTGATTTAGTTTGGACGGCTCAACAAACAGCAAACTATGTTTTAACACATTTGGATGAATTAAACCAAAAACGTGCAGAAGATGGATATTTGACAGCTGTTTATTCCGGAGAAGTAAGTAACATTATTGTCGATATGAGTTCTCAACCTACAGTGGAAGGCTTATTAATCGATTTTGATGGTTCAAAAGGGTATATGGTCGTTGGACCGGATAAAAATTTTTATGCGTATAGTTCAGAATATAATCCGCCCTTCAACGCCTTTACCAGTGGTGTTCATCATTATGATGAAAAACTAGGCTTTTGGTATGAAGATGATTTGGGAAATCAAGTCATTCTTGGAGAGCCAGGAAATGATCCAGATATTACCGATGATAATCCTAGTGGTTTCCAATATGAAGGTCAATATCAAACAGGAGAATATACTATATATGATCCTGATGTGTATATGCATGATCGGTATGGGGAAGAATATGAATTAAATCTCGCAGTTTCTATTTGCGATAATTCATCATATATGGCTGGCTTTGATTATTATAATTCAATGGTTTATTATAGTTATCTTGAGCCTCATACAGAAGATATTCGAGGACCAGAAATTAATTCTTTTTTAGCAGCATTATCTGTTGTAGATTATATTGGAACAGCTAAGAATCTTGCTGACTTTACAACGGTATTTAAGCAAACTTACACTCCAAACGTTGCTGAACCTACACTTTACAACATTAAAACAAGAGCAGGACTGACGGCAAGAGAAATTAATGAAACAACAGGACGTAATAGATTTCGTAACTATGTTGTAAATACTTATAATGATGATGCGGATCTTACACTTACACAAATAAAGGATGCAATCGTAAACTATCTAGGTACAAGAGATATTAAAGTTACTCCTAAAAAGGTAAATGGCGTTGAAGTGCTATTAAAAATGTATGTTGCATCGATTGTAGATAATCATCAACCATCAATTATGTATAATCCTACGGCACTTACATACAATAATCATTATTCAGCAATATGTGGAGTGCGCCAATATGATAAAATTGAATTATCTTTTGGACCAATTAAGAGAATCAGAACCAAAACACTTGTAGAAATCCGTGAGTCTATGTGGTATCCAGAGGTTACTTATTTTGACGTTTACACCTATAGTGGAACGGATAGTCAAGTATATATCTTTAAATATTAGCTTTCAAATTTTTTTTGAAACAATTGTGCAGAAACGAGTTATTTAATCAAAGAAAATTAGGAAAGCCGCAACTACATGAAGCATCGACAAGGCTTTCATACTAAATATGTTACTCTAAAAGTGCAGTTTCTATTTAATTTTTTTGAAGCAGTCCACGAATCTCTATTTTAAGAAACATGAACCTAATAAAATAGAAAGCTTTAAAAAATTATTCCAACCTCTTAAAGATAGAAACTGCGCATTTAGGAGTAGTGATTTTGGCTACATGTGGAGCCATGAAACTATTTCTAAAATAAAAGCGCTAGAACCATTTGGCTTTAGCGCTTTTTGCTTGTTTATAAAATGTAAGCTTTTTTAATAACTACTGGTGTGAAAGGGCGATACGATGGGGATGTTCTAACTTTTGCAATTTGATCCACGATTTCCATACCACTAACTACATGCCCAAAGGCTGCATATTGCCCATCTAAGAAGTCGCCATCTTTATGCATAATGAAGAATTGGCTTCCTGCGGAATTGAAATCTTGGGCACGAGCCATAGAGATAACACCGCGTTGATGAGAAATAGGGTTATCATGTCCGTTGGCTTTAAATTCGCCTTCAATAGTATAACCAGGGCCTCCTGTTCCATTTCCTCTTGGACATCCACCTTGAATCATAAATCCTTTAATGACACGGTGGAAGGTAAGTCCATCATAAAATCCTTTCTTTACTAAGTCTTCAAAGTTTTTAGCAGATATTGGAGCGTGTTCGTAATCAAGCTCAATATCGATATTTCCGTAATCTTGTATTTCTAAACGAATCATTGTTGTTCCTCCGCCTTTTATTATAAAAAAACCTTTTTAGTAGCGCAACCAAAAAGAGCAAAAAGTAAAGCCCTTACATTTTTTTATAAAACGTGTATAATAAAGAATTAGCAAAAGGAGTTTGATGCATTATGAAAAAACTATTATCCTTTACGTTACTTGCGCTTCTTTTAATGGGATGTGCAACAGGAGAGCCTCATTCAAGTTCGAGTAATTCGATGACGACGAATGATACTACTTCATCTAATTCACCTGGGACAAGTTCGACATTACCAACAACTAGCGCAACTCCAAACCCTTCAAGTAATGTAACTCCAAGTACCTCTAATACAACTTCTACTTCTTTAGATTCTTCTAGTAGTGTAGCTAAGCAATATACTTTAAAAGAACTTAAGGAATTAGGCGCTTCTTTAGAAGAAGGACAAAAAGGGGAAAGAGTTTGCTTTGATGCGATGTATGTTAAAGTCGCAACAGTCGATAGTGATAAACTAATGTTATTTGTTGATGATAATAGTTATTTACATGTCCGCGTAGTCGGAGGTTTTAGTGGTAATTCTTATTTAGATAACCGATATACCTTTTGTGACTATCATGTTACAGGTACTTTACAAAAATTAAATGGAGTTGTAGAAGTTGTTTATGAAAATTTAACAAATATTACCTCAACACCAACAACCTATGATTTTGAAAAAGTAACCACACACTATAGCGACATTATAAGTTTAAATCAAGAATTCAATCAATTAAAAACCACTAGCAAATTAAGTGGTGTAGGTAAAATTGTAACTTTTGAAGCCCGTGTAGTTGCACTAGATTCGAGTGATGCAAATAAAAAAGCTTTCGTATATGACGGAAAAAATACGATGGCGATTATCAATGATAAAAAGATTTGTAGCGCAAGTGATATTGGTTTATCTTATCAATTTACCGGTTGGATGAGCGTTCAAAAATTCTCCCCTGCGATTCTTTTATTAGATATGCAATCATTATCTTCATTGCAAGATGAACCTTATGATTTTACGAACGCAATTGAAATGAAGGCAAGTGAATTTGCGAAATGGTATTATGTTTCAAGTTATGTAAATCCACCATCTTATGAAGAATACAATGCTTTATATAAAATTACTGGCTATGTTGTAGATGATGATTCTAGAACCAATGCCGGAAAATTCTATTTAGGCATTATGGATGAACCACAAGGTAGTTTATCCGATACAGGAATTAAAAAATGCATCCCGGGTGTTTATTTATTAAATCACCAAGGACTTACTCCTAATGAAGTAACGAACTATTCCGCATTTGGAAAATATTACGATACGGAGACAAAGATTTCATTCTATGCGAAACTCTATCAATTTGATACCCAAAATCATGGTTGGAAAGTCGTGCCATTAGAATTTACGATTACTGAAGTAAAATAAGCTATAAAGGCTTTCTAAAATGAGGGCCTTTTTCTTTTTTTATATTGACTAATTTTTTATTTTTAACGATAATATAAAAGAAAAGGAAGAAATACGCATGGATTTCTTTGTTTAGAGAGCTATGGTAAGGTGCAACATAGCCAAAGAAAAATGCTTCTCAATCTTCATCAATACTTTTCCGCGTTCAGCGTTATTGAAATAATCAAGGTGTACGGAAAATATTCCGTAAACTAAGGTGGTACCGCGCAAACTAGCGTCCTTAGATCAAGGGCGTTTTTTTATTTTATAAGGAGGTCTATTTATGGGCTATGATCATCGTCTAGTAGAAAAGAAGTGGCAAAAAGTATGGGAAGATAGAAAACTTTATCGTACCGATGTTTATGACTTTTCTAAACCAAAATACTATGTGTTAGATATGTTTCCTTATCCTTCTGGACAAGGTTTACACGTTGGACACCCGGAAGGTTATACCGCAACCGACATCGTTGCGCGTATGAAAAGAATGCAAGGGTTTAACGTTTTACATCCAATGGGCTGGGATGCTTTTGGTTTACCAGCGGAGCAATACGCCATTAAAACCAATCAACATCCGGGTACTTTTACTAAACACAACATCGATCATTTTAGAGAACAAATTAAAATGTTAGGTTTCTCTTATGATTGGGACCGAGAAATTGCTACGGCCGATGTGAGTTATTATCACTGGACACAATGGATTTTCTTAAATTTATATCAACACGATTTAGCGTATGTTTCTTATAAACCGGTGAACTTCTGTCCTGAATTAGGTACTGTATTAGCCAACGAAGAAGTCATCGACGGAAAAAGTGAAGTAGGCGGATTCCCTGTCATTCGTAAACCAATGCGCCAATGGATGCTCAAGATTACAGCTTATGCCGATCGTTTATATGATGACTTAGAAGGCTTAGATTGGCCAACTTCCACCATTGAAATGCAAAAGAACTGGATTGGACCTTCTAAAGGAGCGATTATTCGTTTCCAAGTCAAAGATACCCATGAATCGTTTGAAGTCTTTACCACCCGCGCGGATACCTTATTTGGTTGCTCTTATTGTTGTTTAGCGCCAGAACATCCACTCGTTAAAAAGATTGTTTCTCCTTCTCAACAAGAAGAAGTAGAAGCTTATATTAAAAAATGTGAGTCGAAGAGTGATTTAGAAAGAACGGAATTAAACAAAGATAAGACGGGTGTTTTCTTAGGCGCTTACGCCATTAACCCAGCAAATAACGAATGTGTGCCGATTTATATTGCGGATTATGTTTTAGCTAGTTATGGTACTGGTGCTGTGATGGCGGTTCCTGCTCATGATGACCGTGACTACGCTTTTGCTAGTAAATATCATTTACCGGTTCATCAAGTCATTGAAGGAGATATTTCCTCCTCTGCTTACACCGAAGACGGAAAGCATATCAATTCCTCCTTCTTAGATGGTTTATATATTGAAGAAGCAAAAGAAAAGATGATTCAATATTTAGAAACCATGCATGCGGGTTATGGTAAGAAAAATTATAAACTTCGCGACTGGTTATTCTCTCGTCAAAGATATTGGGGAGAACCTATTCCTGTTTTACATAAAAAGGATGGTACGATTGTTCCATTAAAAGAAGAAGAACTTCCTTTAGTGCTTCCTGAATTAAAAGAATATAAACCATCCGGAACTGGAGAATCTCCTTTAGTGCACGCGACCGAATGGTTACATGTTAATAAAGACGGAGAAGAGTATACAAGAGAAACTAACACCATGCCACAATGGGCCGGTTCTTGTTGGTATTATATTCGTTATATTGATCCTCACAATGACCAATGTATCGGTGATAAGAAATTATTAGACCATTGGTTACCGGTTGACTTATATATTGGTGGGGCGGAACACGCTGTGTTACATTTACTTTATGCGCGTTTCTGGCATAAATTCCTTTATGATATCGGGGTGGTTTCTTCTAAAGAACCATTCAAACGCTTATTCCACCAAGGTATGATTTTAGGTGAGAATGGTGAAAAAATGTCGAAATCAAGAGGTAACGTCGTTAACCCAGATGAAGTCGTAGAAAAATATGGTGCGGATACGTTAAGAATGTATGAAATGTTTATGGGACCATTAGAAGCTTCTTTACCTTGGAATAATTCTGGTTTAGATGGTATGCGTCGTTTCTTAGATCGTGTTTATCGTATTTTTGATGACGAAAGCATGAAAGCAAAATGGACGAACACTAATGATGGAAGCTTAGACTTTGCTTATCATTCTATGGTGAAGAAAGTCACTACCGATTTTGAAGCTTTACAATTCAATACTGCGATTTCTGCTATGATGATCTTCGTAAATGAAGTCTATAAAGCTAAAACGCTTTATGTTCCTTATTTAGAAGGCTTCTTAAAAGCTTTTGCCTGTATTGCTCCTCACTTAGGTGAAGAAATTTGGCAAAAGATGGGTCATGAAGACGTGATCGACTTTGAGCCATGGCCAACCTATGATGAAGATAAGTTGGTGAAAAAAGAAGTCGAAATCGCTATTCAAGTGAATGGTAAATTACGTTCAACGATGCATATTCATGTTGACGCTACCAAAGAAGAAGTGGAAGAAGTCGCTTTAAACGATGAAACCATCAAACGTCACTTAGAAGGCAAAACGATTCGTAAAATTATCGTTGTACCCAATAAAATTTGTAATATTGTCGCCAATTAGTTCTTTCGACAAAAAATAACTTAGCATCATCTTAAGATAATCTTGAGGTGATGCTTTTTTATGTTACAAGTAAAAATTTTTGATGAAGAAAATGAACAAGATTTAATGAATCAAGTGAATACTTTTTTAAAAAAGATTGAGGAAAACGATTTGATTGAAATTAAATATTCAATTGCCTGTTTTGGCACGATAAAAAATGAACAAGTTTATTGTTATAGCGCTTTTTTATTATATCGAGTTATGGTACAATAAAAAAAGAAGTTTTCATTCTATAAGAATGAAATAGGAGTGTGACTATATGGAAATTAGAGAAGTTTTAGCGCAAGAGTTTTCACTAAAACAAGAACAAGTTGATGCCGTATTATCGCTTTTAGAAGAAGGAAATACCATTCCTTTTATCGCGCGTTATCGGAAAGAAGTAACCGGTTCTTTAGATGATGAAATTTTGCGTAAATTTTATGATCGTTATACTTATTTACTCAATTTAGAAGATCGTCGTAAAACGATTTTAAAATCAATTGAAGAACAAGGAAAATTAACCGACGAATTAAAAGCTTCGATTATGGAAGCTAAAACGCTGACCGAATTAGAAGATATTTATCGTCCGTATAAACCCAAAAAGAAAACACGAGCCATTATCGCTAAAGAAAAAGGTCTTGAACCTTTAGCGGATTATCTTTTAAAACAAGAAGAAACGACCCCATTAATGGAGTATGCAAGTACTTTTATTGATGTAGAAAAGAAAGTGGAAACCGTA
>FR897041.1:20632-66577 GCA_000437235.1 Coprobacillus sp. CAG:826
TTCAAGGCGCTAGAGATATCATTGCTGAAATCGTAGCAGATGATGCGGATTATCGTCGCTATGCGCGTTTCTTATTTGAATCGTTTGGTAAAATTGTCACCAAAGAAAATGTTCCCGATGAAAAAGGCATTTTTGACATGTATAAAGATTATCAAGAAGCCATTAGTAAAATTGCTTCGCACCGTATTTTAGCGATTAACCGCGGTGAAAACGTAAAAGCGTTAAAAGTAACGTTAGAAGTACCCGATGAAGATATTATTCGCTATATCGTAAGAAAAGTCGTGAAGGAGAATTCACCATTTAAAGAACAATTACAAATGGCGATTGAAGATGGCTATAAACGTTTAATTCGTCCATCTTTAGAAACCGAAATTCGTAACGCTTTAACCGAAAAAGCCGAAGAAGCATCTTTAGTGGTCTTTAAAGAAAATTTACATCAAGTGCTTTTAGTGGCCCCAATGAAAAATAAAGTGGTTTTAGGCTTAGACCCAGGCTATGCGCATGGTTGTAAAATTGCCGTTATTGATGGTACAGGAAAGGTCTTAGACACTACTGTCGTTTATCCAACTCCACCACGAAATCAAGTCGATGCAGCCAAAAATATTTTAAGTCGTTTGATTTTAAAATATAAAGTCGATTTAATCGCTATTGGTAATGGTACTGCATCTCGTGAATCGGAATTATTTGTGAAAAACTTAATTCAAGAATTACATCCAGAACACCCCATTTCATTTGTTATCGTAAATGAAGCCGGCGCTTCTATCTATAGTGCTTCTAAATTAGCAGCGAAAGAATTCCCCGATTATGATGTAAACTTACGTAGCGCGGTTTCAATTGCCCGTCGTTTACAAGATCCATTAGCGGAACTTGTTAAAATTACCCCGGAATCCATCGGTGTTGGTCAATATCAACATGATATGAACCAAAAACGCTTAAAAGAAGTTTTAGGTGGTGTTGTGGAAAATTGTGTAAACACCGTTGGTGTTGACCTCAACAGTGCGTCTCCTAGCTTATTAGAATACGTTTCCGGTATTTCTTCTACCTTAGCGACTTCTATTGTTTCGTATCGTGAAGAAAATGGCGCCTTTAAAAAGAGAGCAGATCTTTTAAAAGTACCAAAGTTAGGACCAAAGGCTTATGAACAATGTGCGGGTTTCTTAAGAGTAAGAGATGGTAACCCATTAGATAATACCGGCGTTCACCCTGAATCTTATGAAGTCGCTACCAAATTACTTCAACATTTAGGTTATAAAGTTGAAGATATTCAAAAACCGGAAGTGCACGATGCTTTAGAGAACTTATATGATATTGCTTCTTTAGCCTCTCAATTAGGTGTTGGTGAACCAACATTAAAAGACATGATTGAAGAAATGAAAAAACCAGGTCGAGACCCACGTGATGAAGCAGAAGGACCGGTTTTACGTAGTGATGTTATGTCCATAGAAGACTTAAAAGAAGGCATGATTTTAAAAGGAACGGTCCGTAATATCATGGACTTTGGTGTCTTCGTTGATATTGGCGTTCACCAAGACGGCTTAGTTCATATTAGTGAATTAGCGTCCCGTTTCGTTAAACATCCACTTGAAGTGGTAAATGTAAATGACATCGTTTCTGTTAAGGTTATCGGTGTTGATGTGAAAAAGGGAAGAATCTCTTTAAGCATGAAACAAGCAAAATAAAAAATAAGAGCTAGGAACGTAAAAATTCTTAGCTCTTTTTTAATGAAAAAAACTACGCCTTTTAAAGCGCAGCTTTAAGAATCATGGGGATTATTTGGATGTTGTATTGTCACCAGTATCGGGGGCTGGTAACCAAGATTCCATATCTTCTGGATAAGTAATGGTATAATTAGCGTCTAATAAGCTAATTTCACTAGAAGCACTAGCCTTTAACTTAATAGAAGTATCGGATGGGAAGATTTCTAATGAAGCAGCAAAATTAAGCTCGACATCAAGATCTAAAGCAACTGCAGAAATATATTTTCCATCATAAATTGAAATAGAGAATTGTGCATTGTTAATTTTTACGATGCTAGATACGAGCGTTTTAATCGTTGTTGCCTTGGCGGTAGTGTTAGCAACTAATTTATTATATTCTTCTTCAGATAAGTCTGTTTCTCCGGGTGCGGGAAGAGTAGAAGCAAAATACTTATCGATAATATTCTCAATATCGGCATTTGTTAACTTCCAAGAAAGTGTATCGGTTTTTTTATTGGTCGATAAATTACAATTTGGTAAGTTCTTAGTGATGACATTGACTGCGTGATCAAACATTGCCATATCTTTTTCATCAATAGAAATATCAGGAATCATATTAATGATTTCCGAAGGTGTTTTTCCTTCTAAATTATTAAGTGTACCTTTAATATCTTCTAACATTGGAGCAATATTCATACCAGTTTTATTTTCTTCCACTACTGGAGCGTCACCTTCTTTTTCAGCCGGTGTAGTAATGGTGGATTTGGCATAAAGATAGCCCTCTTTTAAATAGGCCTCAGCGGAAACATTTGCATGCCCACTAATTTCAGTCCCGCTTGCATCGGTAGTGATAGAAGCAGTAGCTTTGCCTGCTTTTGGCATGGCTTCTTCTAAAAGCAACTCTAAATTAAAGTCACCGGTAGAACTAAGAGCAATAGAGGCACCCTTAACATCCTTATTATCCGTATCTTTATAGTCAGCTTGTTTAAGACTTAAGGATAGTGATTCGCTTCCTTCGACTTTAAAACCAGCAGCTTTTCCCATTTCTTCTGTGGCGGTTTGTAGTCTCTTCACAGCGACAGCGTTTTCAATTGTTTTAGTGGTATCTCCCCCATTGTTTTCTCCCCCACAACCAACTAAAGCAAAGATGGACGCAAACGCTAAGACTACTTTACTCATTTTTTTCATAAGATTTATCATACTCCTTTCTTATGTTATTATCATTTTATCATACGTTTAGGCTTTTGTAAAATAGAACTAAGTTAGAAAAAACAATTAAAATAGAACGAAAATGCATTGCTTCCGTTAAAAACAAGCAATGCATCTATTTTTATTCTATTCGTATTGTTTCAAAGTGTTTTTTAATATCGATAAGAAATTGTTTTCTTTATATTCTAGATTAGCTTTTACAATATTGATTTCGTTTTTCCAATAAGAAAGATAATTACTTTGTTGTCCCCAGCGATACATCGATGCTAAATGGTATGGTTCAATCTCAGCAATCATGTTATCTAATAAAGTAAACACTCTATCGTGATTAAAGGTCGTTTCCATTAATTCCGTAGCTCTTTGATAAAGTTGTTTTCTAAATTGGCTACTTTTCATTAATTGAGAAAGAAAGAAAAATCGAGAATAGCTATTATTCACATTTCGATCAAGATAATTGGTATTTTCTCTAAAGGCAAAATCGGTATCGTGAATTACAAAACGCCATCTTCCATCGGTATAAGGATTCTTTTCATCAACGGCATAAGTACGCCACATTTTAAGATTGTTGAAGTTACCAACAAAATCCCAGTTACTACAATAGGCATTTGCTAGAATGACATCAATAAAGCTATTGATATCAAAATATTCAGAAATGAATTTTTCATAGATTTTCTCGTTGTTTAAATCAAAAGCAATGAATTCACGTAAGTCATTTAAACATTCTAAAGCTTGTTCTGGATCACCATCAGAAACATTAAATTGGCCTTTAAAATCATAAAGAATCACATCATCTTTATCGACCCCATAATGAGAGGAAAAATATTGTTTTTTATAATGTTCTCGAATGGAATAAACGCCCCAATATTCTCCATTAAAATAAGCAATGCAAGGGCGATAGCCCGTAGTAGCGACGTTATAATCGTTTTCCATAATGGCTTGCATGAAAGCGTCGTTGAATCCAATACTTTCTTCAAAAGCGTTTCCCCCATTATGTAAACGGAAACGCGTATATGATTTCACTTTTCCTTTTTCATCTCTTCTTTGACGAGAAGGGAAGATTTGCGCTTTTACCGCTTCATTTTTATTGCCATTTTCATCTTTATTGAAATTTAAGTTTAAGGTTCTTTGCGGATAACCTAATGTCCAGTTACCGCCGAGTTTTACTTGGGTATTTCGGTAAAAGTATTCATCGGTTGTTATGTCGTAATACTCTAAATGGGCTCTTTTTTCAATTTCTTCCCGAATTTGATTATAGAAACCATTTTCTCCAAACCAATCTTTATAAGGCATGGATAAAGAGACGACAGGAATATTGATTTTATATTCAGGGTCTAAAATGTAGGTTAACGCTCTTCGATAAACGACTTGTTTAGTCTTACGGTTATAGAGCATAATCGTAATAACGGTCTGTTTGGGAAGTAAAATATATTTTCCTTGTAATTGAATGTTTTGATTGTAAGCATTAGAGGTACATTTATCGTTTCCTAAATTGGCTAATATTCCATCCACTGAAGTGGTTAAAGGATAATCTTCTAATTTTTTTGAATTATTCAAACGAACAGGAATTGGTTTCGTGTATTCTTTAGTATAAGTTCTCGTAGGTGTAGAGCAATCTAACGTATAATAAAGTTCATAGTTGGTGTCAGGTAATAAAAATTCAACATCGAATTCATCAGAATATAAACTAGGTAGATAATTTACATAGAGTCCTTCACATAATTGATGATAGCCTTCAATATAAAAAGAAGAAGAACTTAGCGTAGGACTACTAGTTATGAGCGTTGGTGAAGTAGTAGTGGAAATGGTTGAAGTTGAATCCTTATTTGTAGATGAAGTACTTCCTTGATTTGGAGACGTGGAACAGCCACATAAGAGCAAAATAGAAAGTAAAAATAGGCCATTTTTTCTTTTCATAAAACACTTCACCTCATTTTTATTGTACTTGTAAGCGCTTTTCCGTGCAAAGAAAAACGTACATTATCTTTAATGTAAAAAGAAGAAATACTTCTTTGGTTATTGAAAAACTCTATGCTATAATGAAATTAAAGAAAGCGCTTACAGCGGAAAGGAGAAACTTATGTGCATTACACCCGATAAAATTCGAAACATCGCCGTCTTAGGCCATCAAGGCGCCGGTAAAACTAGTCTCGTCGAGTCTCTTTTTTATGTCGCATCTCACGGAAACAAAAAAGGTGAGGTCGAAAAGAGAAATACCATTAGTGATTTTTTAGTGGAGGAACAATCGCGCATGAGTTCAGTCAGTGCTTCGATCGTTCCTCTTTTTTATGAAGGGTATAAATTAAATTTGATTGATGTACCAGGAAATGCCGATTTCATTGGTGAAGCTTTAGGTATTACGCGTTTGATTAAAGGCGCAATTCTAGTCATTGATGCCTCAAGTAAAGTGCAAGTAAGCACGATTCGTCACTATAAATTATTAAGAAAAAGAAAAATTCCAACCATTATCTTTGTCAATAAAATGGATAAGGAAAATGTCGATTTTGAAGAAGTATTAACCGATATTAGAAAAAAATTAGGTAAAAAGGCCATTCCATTTTGTTATCCGATTGGCCATGAAGCGAACTTTGATGGTTTCGTCAATGTCGTTGATTTAAAAGCAAGAAAGTATAATGGGGTCACCTGTGAGGATGCACCGATTTTTGAAGATAAAAAATTAAAAGTATTTGAATTACATAATATGATTTGTGAAGCAGTTGCCCAAACCGACGATATTTTATTAGATAAATTCTTCTTAGGAGAACCATTATCTAGAGAAGAAATCCATCAAGGATTACGAAAAGGTGTTTTAGATGGTGAACTTGATCCTGTCGTGGTAGGAAGTGCGAAAAAAGACATTGGTATTCACACCCTTTTACAAATGCTCATTGATTATTTACCGAACCCTAGCGATTTAAAACCATATGTCGCTCATGATGTCGCAGGGAATGAAGTCTATCGTATGACCAAAGAAGAGGAGCCATTCTCCGCATATGTCTTTAAAACCATTGTTGATCCTTATTTAGGTACCATTCACTATATCAAAGTGAATTCAGGTGAATTAAAATTAGATGATGAAATTTATGTATCTAAAACAAATAAAGTCGAAACGGTCACCGCACTATATTCGATTTTTGGGAAGAAAATTACACCTGTTACTTCTTTAGGCCCAGGAGATATTGGAGCGATAGGTAAATTACAAGATGTGAAAACAGGAATGACACTATCGGACGCTAAAAGTCCAGTTATCTTTAAAGAAGTGGATTATCCAACGGCCGTTATTTTTCAATCCCTTGTACTCAATAACCGAAAAGATGAAGATAAAATCGGAAGTATTTTACAAAAAATGCAATTAGAAGATCCAACATTAGAAGTATTGCGGAATAAAGAAACGAAACAACTTCTAATCGGTGGCTTAAGCGCAACCCATTTAGCGTATCATTTCGATCGGTTAAAGAATCAATATAAAATTGATTTTACGATAGAAAAGCCACAAATTCTTTATAAAGAAACCATTACCAAAGAAGGAAAAGGTCTAGGAAGATATATTAAACAATCGGGTGGATCAGGCTATTATGGTGTCGTTGAAATGAAATTTGAGCCGAGTTTAGAAACCGAATTCGCCGAAGAAGTTTTTGGTGGCGCGGTACCGAAAAATTATTTCCCAGCCGTTGAAAAAGGCTTTATAGAAGCCTTACAAACGGGTCAATTAGCAGGTTTCCCTGTGATACATATTAAAGCCACACTTCTAGACGGCAAATATCATAGTGTGGACTCCAATGAAATGGCCTTTAAAATGGCGGCGGTTTTAGCTTTTAAAGATGCTTATATGAAATGTCAACCGACCATTTTAGAACCTGTTTATCGCATCTTTATTCGCATTGAACATCCTTATTTAGGTGACGTATTATCCGATTTAAATCAAAGAAGAGCAAAAATTATCGCGATTGATGAAGTAGAGCAAGATGTGCAAGAAATAGTGGCTCTAGTTCCTGAAAGTGAAATTATGGACTATGCGACTTATTTAAAAGCGATGACCCAAGGAAGTGGCTTCTTCAACCGTCAATTTGAAGATTATGAAGAAGTGCCGGAAAATTTAAAAGAAAAGATTATCAAAGCGCATCAGAAGAAAGCCTAGTAGACGTTTGATAAAATAGGGGAGATCTACCATAGATTTCCCCATTTTATTTTTATAAAAATAAAGGGAAGAAAAAACTCTAAGTGAATAAGTTGAAAATATTAAGAACATTCTATATAATGATTTCGGCACGATACTTACTTTAGTAAGATGGTAGCCAGGAGGTTTTATGATACTTTTAGTAGATATTGGAAACACAAATATTTACATGGGCATCTATGAAAATCAAAATTGCATTTCGACCTATCGAACCCATACAGATACGCGGAAAAGCAGTGATGATTATGCAGAAATTGTAAAGAAATTTGTGAACGAAAAAGGAAAAGGAAGAATGCTAGGTGCGATTATTTCTTCCGTCGTTCCTTCTTTAACAGGAGCGTTAAAAGAAGCACTTGATTCACTTTATGAAGTGAACACAATGGTCGTGGGGCCTAATTTAAAAAGCGGAATGCCCATTAAAATGGATCACCCTTCCGAAGTGGGCGCTGATTTAATTAGTGTGAGTGTCGGTGGTATCCATCAATATGGTTATCCCTTACTCATTTGTGATTTAGGAACCGCAACCAAAATTATTGCGATTGATGAAAAAGGCGCATTTGTGGGTGGAGTTGTCATGCCAGGACTAAAGATTTCTTTAGATGCCTTGGTGGGAAATACCGCTCAACTTCCCGAAATTAATTTAAGTGTTCCTAAAAAAGTGATTGGAAAAAATACGATTGATTCCATGAATAGCGGCACGATTTATGGTCATATTGATGCTATTTTAGGCTTAGTAAAAAGAATGGAAGAAGAATTAGGTCAACCGGCCAAAAAAATCTTAACCGGTGGTTACGCTAAAACCATTTTAAAAAACATGCCGCAAGATTTTATTTATGATGAAAAATTGATTTTAGATGGACTTTTCTATCTTTATCAAAGAAATGGTGGTAAAGAAGATGAAAAGTAGACATTTAAAAAATATGACAACGGACGCGATGTTCCTTGCCATTATGTTAATTATGACGTTTGTTCCTTCGTTAGGTTTTATTTCTATTGGTGGGGCAATTTCGATTACTTTACTCCATATTATCGTTCTCATTGGTGCGATTTTAATGGGGTGGAAAAGAGGATTACTTTATGGTTTCTTCTTTGGAATACTTTCGTTAATTAAAGCAGCGACAAGTCCAGTTTCCATTTTAGATCCTTATTTTGTGAATCCTTTAATTTCTGTTTTACCTCGTGCTGCTTTTGGTTTATTAGCGGGTCTTAGCTTTGACGCCATTAAAAAAATGAAGAGCAATGCGATGAAGTCTTTACTTATTCCAGTAGCATCGTTTGTTTTAACCATTTTCCATAGTGTGTTCGTACTCACTTTCTTAGGATTATTTGGTGGGGTAGAAGCGATGCCGGGATATTGGGGATTAATGGGAGCAACCTTAGCAAGTTCTTCTATAGGAGAAGCCTTAGCGGCTACGATCATTGTTTATCCAGTGGCGGTGGCTTTATCGAGAGACTTAATCACCGTACAAGGAGAAGTTGACCATAGTGATATGTTAGCGAGCCTTGGTTTCTTCTTTGCCTTTTGCCCCATTGTGACTTGGATTATTTGTGGTATTGGTTTACATGAAGCCAAATACTTCCAAAATGAATCAGCGAAAAAGAAAAATATGCGTTATATTATCTTTTCGATGATTGTCTTTATTCTTTTCTTAGTTATTTATATGTTAGTTAAAAATTAAATCAATTCATGTTAGGAGGAGTAATTCATGGATTTTAAAACACTAATGCGCCCTTATCAAGAAGAAGCGCTTGAAAATTTGAGAAAATGGGTGCAAATTCCCTCGGTTCATGATGAAGCAACCATTCAAGAAGGAAAACCTTTTGGAAACGATGTCGCTTCCGCTTTAGATTTCATTGCACGTTTAGCGGAAAGCAAAGGATTTGAGGTTAATCGCTGTGATGGTTATTGTACCGAAATCATCTGTGGGACCGGAGATAAAATCATCGGCATCTATGCCCATAGCGATGTCGTTCCAGTAAGTGGAGATTGGAAATATCCTCCTTTTAGCGCTACTTTAGCGGATGATGTTCTTTATGGAAGAGGAACAAGTGACGATAAAGGCCCGGCGATGGCCGCCTTCTATTCTTTAGTCGCATTAAAAGAAAATCATTTAATCGATGGCTATCAAGTCCGTTTTGTCATCGGTGGAAATGAAGAAAAAGGTTCCGCTTGTTTAGAGCATTATTTCCATGTTTTAAAGAAGCCCAATCCCACCTATGGCTTTACCCCTGATGGTGATTTCCCATTAATTTATGGAGAAAAAGGCATTACCAATTATCGTACTTCCGGTGAATTAAAAGTCAAAGAAGTGAAAAAAATTCATGCCGGTGTCGTTTCTAATTCCGTTATCGATTTAGCAGACGCTATCGTAACGAAAAAAGAACCCATTGAAGCTTATTTAAAAAATAAAAAGTTCCAATACGAATGGAAAGAAGAAGAGGATGGCTTACATTTCATTCTTCATGGAAAAGCCGCTCACGGCTCATTACCCGAATTAGGTATTAATGCTGGTATTCAAATGTTAGATGTTTTAGGTCATGCTTATCACGTTGATGAATGGATTCGTTTAGCCGATGCTTATCAAGATCCAAGTGGAAAAACCATGGATGAATTCTATCATTCAGATTTATTAAAAGATACTACCTATAACGTGGGTATTATTGAATATGAAAATAACCAATTTTCGATGATTGTGAATTTCCGTTATCCCGAACAAGTGAAGCCTTTAGCGGTCATTACAAATCTCAACGCCAAGCTTCCTTTCTATACCGAAATTATTTCAACTTCAGAAACATTATTCTTTGATCCAAACTGTGCGATGATTCAAAATCTTTTACGCGTTTATCAAGAAGAAACCGGTGATTTAGAAACCCCAATTAAAACCATTGGTGGTGGCACTTACGCTAAAGAATGTAAAAACACCGTCGCATTTGGTTCGGCTTTCCCACATAGTGATGACCATATTCACGAAGCAAACGAGCACATTACATTACAAGATTTCTATCAAAGTATGCCCATTTATGCGCATGCCATTTATTGCTTAGGTAAAGAAACATGCGAATGAAACATAAATCCTGGAGTGAACCTTTTTTAAAAGATCACCCCGAAATTGTAAAAGTCATCGTCCATCAAGAAGATGTTGATTTTGATTTTTCTTATCCGACTTGTTTAGAAATCGGAACCGGACGCGGTGACTTTATTGTGCAAATGGCCAAAAAATATCCGGATTTTCAGTGGATAGGTATTGAAATGAATGTCGATGCCTTAGCCATTACCGCTAAAAAAGTCGTGGAAAGCGGATTAAAAAATATCCAGCTAATCCGCCAAAACTTTATCGTGATTGCTTCCTTTTTTCCTTCCTCTTCTTTTAATAAAATTTATTTAAACTTCTCCGATCCATGGCCGAAAAAACGTCATGCCAAAAGAAGATTAACCGCAGATACATTTTTAAATGAATATCGTCGACTTTTAAAAGATGAGGGTGAATTAGTAATGAAAACCGATAATTATCCTTTATTTTGCTTTAGTGTCGAAATGTTAGAGCAAGAGAAGTGGAATATTATCTCTTTAGAATCACCTTATGAAGAAATCAAAGAAGAAGATGCTGGAACCGAATATGAAATGAAATTCCGTTCCTTACATCAACCCATATATCGCTTAAAAGCGAAGAGGTAAAATTATGAAATTATTAAGTAAACATCAATTACATTTATTTAAAACTTTAACAGAATTATATGCCATTTCTGGTTTAGAAAATGAAGTGGCTAGTTTCTTAAAAGCTACATATGAAAAATTAGGTTATCCAATTATCACCGATCAAATGGGTTCTATTTTTGCATATAAAAAATCAAAGACCCCCAATGCAAAAAAAGTGATGATTGTTGGTCATATGGATGAAGTGGGATTTATCGTACACTCCATTTTAGATAATGGTATGGTAAAAGCGCATCCTATCGGTGGCATTAATGAACAAACTCTTTTATCGAGTCGTGTCGTTTTAAAAGGTAAAAAAGGATATTTAAAGGGTTGTATTGGAGCAATTCCACCGCATTTAATGACGAAACAAGATTTAGAGCGTCCTACGCAAATTAAAGATATGTTATTTGATTTTGGTATGACGTCTAAGAAAGAAGCGGAAGAAGCCGGTATCTTTATGGGTGCGATGATGGTCGTAGAAGGCAAATTTGAAGTCTTAAATGGCGGGAAACGTCTACTAGGTAAAGCCTTTGATGATCGTTATGGCATCGTTTTAGGTATTGAAATTTTAGAAGCGTTAAAGGATGTAGAACTCCCCTATGATTTATATGTTGGTGGCTCCGTACAAGAAGAAGTAGGATGTCGAGGCGCTTTTACGTCTTCCTATAAAATTCATCCAGATTTAGCGATTGTTTTAGATTGTTCTCCCGCTAAAGACGCTACGGGAGATACTTCAGAATTAGGCGTCTTAGGAAACGGTGTTTTATATCGCGTGATGGACCGCACGATGATTGCGTTCCCTGAATGGATTGAATTTCAACAAAAATGTGTGAAAAAGAGTCATGCAAAAGGACAATATTATATTTCTCCTGGAGGCACGGATGCCGGTTCCATCCATAAACAATTCGACGGAATTCCTACTTTAACCCATTGTTTAGTTGCTAGAAATATCCATACTTGTTCTACGATTTTAGATGCAGAAGACTATTTATCCAGCAAAAAATCACTTTTATACATGTTAAAGCATATGGATATGGATTTATTATCTTGCTTAAGGAGAAATAAAGCATGAGTTGGGCTAGCTACTATCACCATGCGCTTTTTGGCGATGTATTGCTTTTAATATATGAGCCAGAGGCTCGTCCTTTTTCTAATCAAAAAAAGGGAAATGTAGTAGCAATTTATGATGAAAAAAATACCTTAATTGGTGTTAATATTTTTGATTTTTCTTCGTTTATGAAGATGAAAGCAAAAGGAAGAATTCCTGTTTTCCCGCATCCTGTTTTAGAAGTCATTAATAATATTTTAAAAAATGCGAATCTTCCCACTTTAGAAGAGCCAAAAACAAGTGGTTTTATTATTGGTACAGTAAAAGAAATAAAAGAAAATACGATGTTAGTTTCTTATCAAAATCAAGAATTTGAAATGAAACGAATTCCTATTTTAGTAGGAGAGCAACTTCTTATTGCTTTACCCGAAACAATCTTATTTAATGGGAAAAAAGTTCATGAATATTATCCAATAAAAGAAAACGAAATGGAAGCATTAACTTCTAACGAATATATTGTTTTTCATCGCGAAAAAGAGGAAGATTTCTTTTTACGCTAATTCACATTTTGATTACAATAAAAAGCGCAGAAATGGCATATTTATTTTACTTTAACCATAAATTAGTATTGATATTTTTGTCTTGAAGCGGTACAATCAAATCATAAGGGAAAGGAGATAAATATCATGACATTTGATAAGTGGTTTAATCAACAAGATCGTCTTGTTCAAATCATCCTTTTATTAATTCCAGGTTTAAACTGGATTATGGAAATTTTAATTAGACTTTCTGTTTTCTTAAGAAAGAAAGACATAGTTTCCTTATTATTGTTCATTTTGGTTATTCCTGGTGTTGGTGTTGTCTTAGGTTGGGTTGACTTAATTTGGACCTTACTCTTTGGACATCTCATCTTAGCTGACTAGCTAAAGAAGTGAAAAGAACATCCCTTATGGATGTTTTTTTTTGCCTAATTTGCCATATTTTCCGTTCTATGATAAGATAGGGTATCTTTTTTAAGATGATAAAGACGAGGAAAAAGAATGAAGACAGTACTAATTACCGGAACAAGCAGTGGAATTGGTTATGCTTTAGCTGCTTTTCTTGTAAAAAAAGGTTATCAAGTCTTTGGTCTCTCTCGAAGAGAAACCAAAATAAAAGGTGTGATTTCTATTCATTTAGATATCACGAAACAAGAAAGCATCGAGCAAACATTAAAAGAAGTTTTGCAATATACCGATCACATCGACTATTTGATTCAAAATGCAGGTATGGGAATTGCGGGTTCTATTGAAAATGCCACAAAAGAAGATATTGAATTACAGTTTAATACAAATCTTTTTGGACCGATTTATTTTCTTCAAGCCTGTTTAAAATATATGAGTAAAGGTGGTCGCATCATTCATGTAGGTTCAATGGCGGGTGATTTAACTATTCCTTATCAAAGCTTTTATTCCATGTCGAAAGCGGCATTAGATAAATTTTCGGAAGCATTATCCATGGAGTTATATGAAAAGGGAATTAAAGTCACAACCGTTTTACCAGGGGACACAAAAACCGAATTTACGAAGAATCGAAAAAAGAATATTTTAAAAGAAGAAGAAAAGGTGAATCATTCCGTTTCTAAAATGGAAAAAGATGAGCAAAAAGGCGCTTCACCCCACCAAGTTAGTAAAGTCATTTATCGCGTGATGAAAAGAAAACACCCACCCATTCGGGTAGCGGTTGGCTTTCCATATCGTCTATTTTTATTTTTAGAAAGAATATTACCCCGCAAGGCGATTTTATTTTTTATTAGGAAATTATATCGCTAGGGTGTATAATTGAAAAAAAGGAGTTTATTATGATTGAAATTAAAGAAGTAAAGGGAAGAAGAATGTTAAAACAATTTATTGACTTCCCCACGAAGTTATATAAAGATTGTCCTTACTTTACCCCTTATTTATATGAAGATGAAGTAAATAATTTAACGCCCAAAAAGAATCCAGCTTTTTCTTATTGCGATTTTAAATTATTTTTAGCTTATCAAGATAAAAAAATTGTTGGTCGTATTTGTGGTATTATCAACCACTTCGCTAACAATAAATATAATCAAAAACGCGTTCGTTTCAACCGTATTGATATGATTGATGATATTGAAGTCACGAAAGCTTTAATTCATGCCGTTGAAGAATTTGGTTTGGCGTACGGCATGGAAGAAATTTGTGGACCTTTAGGTTATAGTGACCAAGATAAAGAAGGTATGTTAATCAAAGGGTTTGATCAACTCAATATGTTTGTGACTTTCTATACCCATGAATATTATATTCATCATATGCAAGCCTTAGGCTTTGTTGAAGACGCTAGATGGAAAGAATATAAGATTTTCTTCCCTAAAGAAGTAGATCCTAAAATTCGTCGTTTATCAGAATTTGTGCAAAAGAAATATAAATTACATCTTCAAAAAATTCGTTCTAAACGTGAACTTAAAAAGAAAGATATTATTGAAGTGTTAAAATTAATGAATGTTTGCTACGCAAATTTATATGGCTATGTCCCTATTGAAGAAAAACACATGATGCATTTAGCAGGAGAATATTTTCCTTTACTTCATTTAGATTATCTTCAACTTGTACGCGATGAAAATGAAAAGCTTGTTGCTTTTGGTTTAATGATTCCAACCCCTGTTAAAGCATTAAAAAAACATAACGGACATTTATATCCTTTTGGCTTTATTGATTTCTTACATGATTTAAAACACGCAAAAGTATTAGATATGCTTTTAGTTGCCGTTGATCCCGCTTATCAATCTTCGGGTGCGATGGCAATCATCTTTGAAAAAGCCATTGAAAACGCGATTAAAAATAAAATGGAACATGCTGAAACTGGTCCAGAACTTGAATACAATGACAAAGTTCAATCGTTATGGAAATCCTTCGATCACGAATGCCATAAAGAAAGAGTGTGCTTTGTGAAAAAAATTGGTGCATAAGGAAAAATGTAGAGTGCTCTCTACATTTTTTAATGATTAAAAATGATATATCTCCATCATAAAAAAGGCATAGAAAAAAAAGAGAAATCCTTTTATAATAAAGGTGAATAGGAGATGAATAGGAATGAAAAATAAAGAAGAAAAAACGAACGCTATTCGTCTTTTAGAACAAAAGAAGATTCCTTTTAAAGTCCATAGTTATTCAAATACCGATGCCATTAGTGGAGTGGAAGTGGCAGCCATACTTCATGAAGACCCAACGCATGTTTTTAAAACGCTTGTAACCGTCGGAAAAAGTAATCAACATTACGTCTTTATTGTTCCGGTAGCGGAAGAGCTTGATTTAAAAAAAGCCGCAAGTGTAGTGAAAGAAAAAAACATGAGTATGATTAAATCCAAAGAATTATTACCTTTAACCGGTTATATTCATGGAGGATGTTCTCCTGTCGGTATGAAAAAGCTCTTTAAAACGGTAATTCATAGTACCGCTAAAAACTATTCAACCATTTTTGTAAGTGGTGGGATGATTGGTTTACAAATAGAACTTTCTTTAGAGGACTTAAAGAAAGTCGTGCCGATTTTAGAAGCCGATATTATCGTAGATAAAAAAGAATAAAAAAAGAAAGTACTTTAAACCCTAAAAAGGGAAAAGAAGTACTTTTTTTCATAAATAAAATCACCATTTCTTTCATATATTCTAGTGGTGATAAAATGAAATATTATTTAGTGGGAATTAAAGGCACAGGAATGTCCGCATTAGCGGGACTTCTCCATGATGATGGTCATTTAGTCGGTGGAATGGATGTCGATAAGGACATTTTTACTGAAAAAGAGTTACTTAAGAAAGAAATTTACATCGATTCGCTTTCATTTCGTAATTTTATGTGGGTGGATTTATTTATTATTGGCCATCAATTTATGGAAAGTGAAGTGCATCAATATATTAAAGACCATCATCTTCCATGGATGGAATATCATGAATTTGTTGAAAGTTATGCCAAAAATAAAATATCGATTGCGGTATCAGGAACGCACGGAAAAACGACAACTGTAGGTATGCTTTATCAAGCCTTATCTTCTTTTCATCCCACTTCTATGTTACGCGGAGATGGTGTAGGAAAAGGTGGAAAGAACTGTAATTATTTTGTTTTTGAAGCTTGCGAATATGAAAAGCATTTTTTAGTTTATCATCCCGATTCTTTAATTATTACCAATATTGATTATGATCACGTCGATACTTATCCAACAAAAGAAGATTATGACCGTACTTTTCAACAATATGTGTTACAAGCTAAAGAACTCTTTATCAACATTGATGATGTAAATAAGGTAGAACACCCTAAAATAGTGACCTTTGGACTAAAAAAAGAGGCTGATTATGCGTGTTTAGATGCAAAACAAACGGAAAAAGGGATTGGCGGAACACTTTTATATAAAGATCAATCTCTTCCATTTTTTCTTCCGTTTTATGGAGAACATAATTTAATGCATGCTTTAGCGGTTTTTGCTTATTTAGATACCCATCATTATGACTTAGAAAAAGGATTAGGCGCATTAACAAAATTTACCAGTGTAAATCGGAGATTGGAGTGCACGATAATTAACGATGACGTGTTTATTGATGATTATGCGCATCATCCGAAAGAAATTGAAGCAACTCTTCAAGCGGTTCGGGCCATGTATCCTAGTCACAAAGTCATAATTTTCTTTAAACCGGATCGCTATACTCGTCTTCTTGCATTTCAAGAAGAATTTAAGGTTGCTCTAGATAAAGCAGATCAAAGCTATGTGCTTCCTCTTTATGAGCATGTTGAAGGGTATCACGATAGTCGTATTCTTTGTGAAAATAACGCATCTACTTATTTAGCGGATGAAAACGATTTACAAAATCTACATTTTCCTTCATTTCCTCTTGTTTTTGTCTATTTAAGTTCGAAAAAAATGAAAGATTGGATTCAAAAGATTGTAAAAAATCGTGAAAGCAAAAGTTGACAGTGAAAATATTTTCATGTAGAATAGTGTTGTCGCGTAGGTACCCAAACTTTTAATAAAAAAGGAGGGTAATTTATGCAGATGAAAATGTTCGCATTTGAATGTGGTTTATTAATGGGAATGGCTGCGGTTTGTCTTCTTCCTCCCGTGAGGAATGAAATGAAAACGATGTTTCAAAAAGCTAAAAATTCCATGCAATCAACCAAGAAAGTGCTGTTAGCTAAAGGAAAGAAACTCAAAGAAGATACCTTAGATGCGGCAAGTGATATCCGTGATGATGTCCAAGACTTAGCAGAAAGTATTATGAATGAAACGGAGTCCATCAATATGAAGGGACTCACGCCTTCCATTAAAAAAGCGCTCGCAAAAATTAAAGCGCATGCAGTATCTTTAAAAAGCCTAACTGAATAGCAATTCTCATCATAAAGCGCGACTAGGCGCTTTTTTTTAGATTAAGGGAGGGTTAATCATGAAAAATACAAAGGATCGTGTCACAATTTATGAAGTTGCAAGAGCAAGTGGCGTCTCATTAGCAACTGTTAGCCGTGTTATCAATAAGCAAGGTAATGTTACTGAAGCTACGCGTAAGAAAGTAGAAGAAACCATCGTTCGTTTAGGATATAAACCATCCGCTTTAGCCCAAGCTTTAGCGACTAACCGTTCGACGAATATTGGTGTTGTTATCCCATCCGCTAACTACGTTTACATTTCCAATATGTTAAATGGTATTACCGATGCCGCCAAAGAAAAAGGATATGTATTAACTTTATTTGTTACTTCTCATTCTCGTGATGATGCGAAACAAATGATTGAAAAAGTTATTACTTCCCATGTCGATGGCGCGATTATCTTTGATGATGAATTAGATGTAGAAGATGTGAATCACATCTTATCTTATTCTGTACCAGTCATCGCTGTGAATAACGATATCGTGGGTGAAAAAGTAGGTTCCATTTCTTTTGGATATGAACACAAAGTCAAAAATATTATTCGTGAATATTTCAAAAATGGCGATAAGAAAATGTACTTCTTACACGCTCATAACTGTGGCCGTTTATTAGAAAGAATTGAAAAAGCCTTTATTTCCGTTCACTTAGAAGAAAATCGTAGTTATGGTTTATTATCTTGCGATGATTCTTATAATCGTACTTATACCGATTTCTTAGAATTCTTCAAAACCACCAAGAAAGGTTATTTCTTAGCGTATCGTGATTCTTTAGCGGCCGCGATTACAAACGCTGCGGTTGATTCAGGTTTACGTGTTCCTGAAGATGTTGAAGTTCTTTCCATCATCGGAACTAAATATGCGGCTATCACTCGTCCTCAACTTTCAAGCATGCACATTGATATGTACCAAGTTGGTAAACAAGCAATGATGATGTTAAATGGACTTTTAGATGGTACCTTAGAAGAAAAGCATTATAAATTTGAATCTAGCTTTGTTCCTAAGATGTCTACTAAATAAAAAACATATTACCATTAAAAAAGTAGGAGAGCAATTTTCTACTTTTTTAATGCTTAGAATTAATTAAAAAAATTATATTTATAAAAAAATAGAAGAATAATGATAATATTTTGAACACACTAGATAATATGCTTAGTATTTTTGTAAATATATTAAAAATAATGCTATTTTAAATATATTTATATGATAATATAAAAATGTAATGGGAGTAGAGTTGCAAATTCTCTTGCTAAATTTATTTCTCAAAACTTTACAAGAAGTGCATTAATAATTTAGGACACAACAGCAGCAACTTATGGAGCAAGTTATTGGTTAGGAAAAATTAATTGGGGATTCTAGGAGGAAAAATATGGAATTGTTGTATTTGGTTGGAACTATATGGTCAATTTTATTAATAACATTTGCTATATGTCTTGATACTAGAAGACCAATGTCGACAAAATTGAAATATAAATATAGAGTTAAGGATGATTCTATTTTTAGAAAAATAATAAAATTTGAAGATAAAGAAAATTATCCTTGCAATTATTTTAAAATCGTTCCATTTTATGTGTTTTTCTTATTAGCGATTTTAAGTTTAATCTTATTATTTGTTGATATGTTTGCTGAGGGATTAATTACAAATGTTATTTCAGGAAGAGTGTTTAAAATCATAATAATATTCTTTTTTGGTATTAGTATATTATACTTCCTTGTTATTGTTATTTGGTGGGAAATTGTTGATTATAACGAGCTTAAATTCACCAAAGAAGAAAAGAAAAAATTGAAACAACTAAAAAAAATTAGGAAAGAAAATAAAAAAAATAAGTAATAACGAATTACTCTCATAAGCAAAAACTAAGGGACTGATAAGAAAATAAAAAGTTCCATGCAGTTTCTTTTATGCTTGTCAGATTTTGCAAAAAATAGGATAATTATGACTAATCAACTCAGCTAAATAGTAGTAAAAAAAGGTTCAAATGAACCTTTTTCAAGATTTTTTTAAAATTATTGAATTAATCCACTATCTTTTAACCAAATTTCGGCATCGGTGCCTTTACTCTTTTTAAGGAGAATTTTTAAGAGAAGTTTTTCCTTAAAGGATAACTTTTTAACACTGGTAATTGGTTTCTTATCAAGAGCGTAATAAGAAGCGCGTAGTAATTCACGAATATCATAAGTGCTACCCCATACTTCAGGAACAGCGCGGTCAATATTTAAAAGAGTGTAGACGGCTTCCATGCCGGTACGAATGGAATATTCCGTGGTGAAGATCGTGTCACGAGGTGTTTCGGCAAATTGACCAATAAAGGCAAAGTTTTTGGCTCCATGAGGGACAACTAAAGGACGGTCCTCATGTTTTCTTGGTTGGAAGAATGCATTAATATAAGGCATATAGCATGTAGTTGTGTTACAAGCATTTTCTGCTAATAAATCAATACGATTGATGTCAATTCCAATATGGTAAAGCCATTCTTTGCATACTTCAATACCAGTACATTTTTTCATGGGTTTCTTAACATAATTACCTTCTTTATCCGTGGACAAAGAGTAGACCCAAACTAAGACTAAATTTTTGTCTTGCGCTTTGAATTGGGGTTGACGGTTAATGGTCCATGATAAGTACCAATTATCCGTACTATCTTTTACGGTCACGATACCACCAGTAGTGACTTTTCCACTACGAGGATCACGCTTACAGATTTTCATGATATGATCAATAATTTCTTCGTTTGATGTGGCAATCGTTGCGCTCATCCAATTCGTTTTATCGACATCTGAACAGAAGACTTCAGGATGACCATAATCACTACCTTGGGCGGCAATATTTCTCCACATATTCCAAGATTCACCAAAACCATTCTTAATCTTACTTAAATCAGGTGCATGCGTTTGATCACCATAGCAAGATGTATCTGTACAACAACCATTCGTGATAAAGACAAGATCATCTTCAACTAAATCAATCGTTTGTTCTTGGTTATCTTTTATATAAACGATTTGACGTGCAACTTTTTTACCTTCTTTTTCATCAATGATGACATTTTTTACATCGATGCCATATTCGATTTTAACGCCATGGCTCTCTAAGTATTTGACTAATGGAAGAATCATACTTTCAAATTGATTATATTTGGTAAAGCGTAGAGCAGAGAAATCAGGCAAACCATCGATATGGTGCACATATCTTTGTAAATAGCGTTTCATCTCTAACGCGCTAGACCAACGTTGGAACGCAAACATTGTTTGCCAATAAAGCCAAAAGTTGGTTTCCCAAAATGAATCATGGAAAATTTCTGAAATTTTCTTATCTTCCAATTCTTTTTCAGGGGTCATATAAAGTTTCATTAAATCTTGAGCTGATTGTTTATCTAATTTGAATTGTTTATCGGTATGAGCATCTTGACCTCTTTTCACAGTCGCTCTACATAAAGAGTAGTTAGGATCTTCTTTGTTGAGCCAATAGTATTCATCTAAGACACTGATGCCTTCGGTTTCAATGGATGGAACATCGCGGTACATATCCCACATACATTCAAAGTGATTATCCATTTCACGGCCACCACGCATAAAGAATCCTTTGGTGATGTCTTTACGGCCATCGCAACTACCACCGGCTAATTCTAATTTTTCTAAAAGGTGAATGTGTTCTCCTTTCATTTGGCCATCTCTTACAAGATAGAAAGCTGCGGATAAACCAGCTAATCCAGTACCAATAATATAAGCGGATTTTTTGTCCACACCTTCGGGTTTCTTTGGATGCGCAAATGCTTCATAATTTCCTGCACTATAATACATAATTTTTTCCTCCTTGTATTTTCGTTACACCTTCATTATAAGAAAGAGAAAAAAAGTGTAAATGTACAAAAAAAGGCGCTTGTCGTAATTTTAAACAAGAGGGCTATACTCATGCTTTTTACGACAAACACCTAGGTTTTGTCTAAAAATTATGAATGATGTTTCGCATTTTCTAAGGCATGATCAATGGTGCCATGAATTAAAGAATCTAGACGAGTAATGATTAATTGTGGGTCGTCTTTCATATCTTTTTTAACCCATTCTAAGACAATACCCACAAATCCATATTTATAAAAGTTGGCGATAAAGGCTAAATCGTCTTCTCTTACGACTAAGCCTTTACTTTTTTCTTTAGCAACGTTATAGAGTAAATCATAAACAACGCGGTAAAGATAGTTTTGCAAAGATTCTAGAGAAACGGAATGAAAAATGTTTACAATAAAAGGTTTGTCTTTTTTCATTAATTCAAATAAAGAAAGAAAGCCTTCTTGCCAAGTATCGTAGGTTTTATGGTTTTGAATGGCACGATCCGCATCTTCAAAGCATATCCATTCAATTAAATCCTGTATATCTTGAAAATGATAATAGAAAGTTTGTCGATTCATTTCACATTTTTCCGTAATGTCATTAATCGTAATTTTGGATAAAGGTTTTTCAAGTAAAAGTTCTTTAAAAGCATAGGATATTGCTTTTTTCGTCGTTGCCTTGCTCATCCCATCCCTCCTAACGTTTTATATAAAAAATTCTTATTTTTTATCTACTTTAGAACCGGTTAAGTAGGTGGTTAATTGACTTAATAAATCACCATTTCCGTTTAAAGAAATGCTACCAATTTTTTCACAAATTCTTTCAATATATTCAAGTTCTTTTAAGCGATAAAGCGTAGTGTTTTCATCCATTAAACGGGCAGTGTTTAATAAAGAACGAGTAGAAGCGACTTCTTCTCGACGGGTGATGACATTCGCTTGGGCACGTTTTTCCGCAATTAAAACGGTATTCATAATGTCACGAATTTCCCCAGGAAGAATTAAATCTTTAATGGAAGCTTCTTCAATTTCTAAATAAAGAGATTTGCCTTTTTCTTTTAAAGCATTTAATAAGAAAGTGGACATTTCTTTTTTACTTGCTAAGATTTCATCTAAAGATTTTTCACCCATATAATCGCGCAACGCTAATTGGACGGCAATATAAAGCTCATTTTTATAGTCCTCAATTTCCGTTTTGACTTTAACATAATTCGTAATACGGTAAGAGCAGACACAATTGATACGTAAGGAAACTTTGTCGTTGGTTAAAATTTCTTGTCCCACGATATCTTGAGTAACTAAACAAGTATCCACTAAATCTACCTTAACGTCGACACTGCCATTTTTAAAGAAATAAGTACCAGGCGTGAGCGTGCGAACGAATTGATGGTTGAAATATAGAATTCCCATTTGCTTTTCATTAACATCTATGCGTTTCACATAAGGCATAAAAAGAGGATGAGTTAATAAAGAAGCAGGAATATTTTCTTCTATCTCAGGTTTTGATAAATCCATGGGAATAAATGTGTGTTCACGTTGAATATTCCAGAAATAATATTTTCCAGCTCCATATATACTTTGAAAAATACCATCAACAAAATGAATCATCATCGTGTTATTTTCCACTACACATTTGGTGACATTAGAAGAAAAAGCGGGATCTTTTTCGAATAAAGAAACTTCTAGATTATCCACTCGTACATGACCATCATTTACATTAGATAGCAAAATCTTTTTTCCACCCCATAAGGAATATTTTCCGGGTTCTACCATTTTGATAAATTTCCCGTTCTTAAAAAGAAATCCTTTTTGACCTTCTAAAATAATAATTTTTTTCATAGTTTCATTGTCCTCCTTTATTTTCATAAGCAATAATTGCTTACATTTGACATTCCGTCCTAAAAAAAGAAAGCGGTTATTGATTAAGTAGCAACGCATAAAAGCGGAATCCGAAGATTTGGCTCTTCTTGAAGTCACTACGATATCCTCGTTAAACAAGGCTTTCCTCCTTTTGCTTTTTCTCCATAACGAGCAAGAAAAAGCGCGGACGTTTTTAGATTGTAACATTTCTCAATGTTAAAAAAAGATAAAAAATGCTTTGCTTTAACCACTTAGCTATCTTCCTAAAAAGGAAGAGTGGGATTCGAACCCACGAATACGTGCTTTAAGCACAAAAAGGTTTAACAGACCTTCCCATACTTTTTTATAGAGGTTCTGGCTATCCTCTTGCTAAAGAAACCAGTATACATCATGAGGAAACCTCCATGCACTGTGGCAAAACCATATGCCCACCTTATCGGAATTCTTTAACATATTTATTTTATCATATCTATTTTTAAAATACACAATAATTCTAAAGGGCTTTTATAGGGAAGAAATACATCTTTATAAATCAGGAAAAAAATATCGATAAAACGTATCGATGTATTTTTATCAAATAGTTAAATAATTGGGTATAACACTCTTAGTAAACAAAGAAGAAAAAACAAAATAAAAATTAAAATTTCAAATAATGAAATAATAAATAAAAAGGAAAAAGTTCCAAAAATAATAGGAATTATTCTGTTTTCGTTCATTTAAGAAGAAAAAATAAAAAAATGTAAGAATAAAAAAGAGTATAAAAACAAGGAAAAAAGCAAAAATAAAAGAGATGAGAATAAAGAACATTTTCTTTAAAAAATCAAGATAAATATCTTGTAAAATAAAAGGAATGTGATTATAACCATGGCCGAAAGGAGATAACTATATGTTACAAATGATTTTAGCTTCCGATATTGGAAATAATATCAAGGGAGCATTAAGTTCAATGGACCTTTGGATTGCGGTATGTAAAAGTGTCGTTATTATCTTATTAGGTTTCTTGCTTACAAAAGGAAAAATCTTGCCAGATGGAACGGGTAAAGTATTGACCAAAATTGTGATGACGATTTGCTTACCTTGCTTAGCGTTTTCGTCCTTTATGACGTCTATCTCACAAGCGACTTTTGAAAGCTGTTTAGTTTCTTTTATTTATGGCTTTGTTGTTTACATTGCCTTCATCTTCTTAGCCAAATTATTATTTATTTGGGTAAAAGATCCTACCAAAAGAAAGGTGATGGAAATCTTATTCGTATTTGGTTCTACAACCTTCTTTGGGCAACCATTAATTAAAGCCGTATTTCCTAATGCTTTTAATGATTCAAGTATGTTCAACATTGCTTATCGTGTATTCCTTTATTCTTATGCTTATTACGCGATTTGCCAAAATAAGGATGAAAGTGAAGAACATGAAAAGATGACTTGGGCTTCTTTTAAAAAGATTTTAAAGAAAATCTTCGTTAACCCTGTCATTATCGCTACTTTCTTAGGCTTTATTTTATGGAGCCTACAACTTGTTGGTGATGCTTCTGATACTAACAATTGGTGGGTGGTTACGGTAAACGGAGCAGGGAATGTACCCGCTACCGGAGCATTCTGGAACATCAAAGTTTCTTTACCACCTGTATATCAAACGATGAATACCTTAGGCGGATTATCTTCCCCATTAGTGTGGATTGCTATTGGTTGTACGTTAGGAAAAGTATCCTTTAAAAGTGCAGCAAGCGATAAATCCGTATGGGCTTATTCCTTCATTAAATTAATTGCAGCGCCAGTATTAAACTTCGTTTTCCTTTTATTAATCAATTTAATTCCAGGTATCCATGTGACGTTTAATACGGTAGCGGCTACGACTTTAATGTGGACCACCCCACCAGCCACTGTTGCGGTTACTTATTGTATTAACTCGAATAAAGAATCAACCTTTGCTTCCAGTTGTTCTTTAATTGGAACATTCTTGGCGGTTGTCTTTATTCCTATTTATATGATTTTATTAACCGTCATTCAAAATGTGGGCATCTTTGCCTAGAAATAGAGGACTAGCATATGAAAAAACAAATTGCCTGTTTTGGTGTTCGTGATTACGAAATTCCTTATTTTGAAGAATTAGGAAAAAAATATGATTATGATTTAGTGTTATTTCCGCAATTTTTAAATACCGAAAACTATCAAGACGCTTATAGTTATGAGGTGGTAATGGTACGTGGAAACTGTGTAGTAAATAAAGAAGCTATGAAAGATTTATATCAACATGGCTTACGCTACTACTTAACAAGAACCGCAGGTTATAACCACGTCGATATCGAAGCGTGTAAAGAATTGGGGATTGAAGCGGCTTATGTGCCAGGCTATTCGCCGAACGCGATTAGTGAACTTGCTTTAACTTTAGCGATGATGTTATTAAGAAATACCGCTTATATGGTGGATTATACCCATCATGGAAACTTCAAAGTCACCAATCAAATGTTCTCTCGTGAAGTAAGAGGTTGTAGAGTGGGTATCTTAGGTTGTGGGCGCATCGGTTTAACTAGCGCCCAATTATTTAAAGGATTAGGTGCCGAAGTCGTAGGTTATGATGTCTATCAATCGGATAGAGCCAAAGGAATTGTTACCTTTTTACCTCTAGACGAATTTATTAAAACCTGTGATATTATTCTTGTTCATTTAGCTTATATTAAAGGAAGTAATGATAACTTCATTAATGAAAACTTCTTAAAGAACATGAAAAAGAACGCTATTTTGGTGAATGTTGCGCGCGGTGAAGTGATGGATACTAAAGCGGCTTTAGCCGAAGTTGAATCTGGTCATTTAGCAGGTTTAGCCATGGATGTTATTGATCATGAAAAAGCATTATTCTTCCAAAACTTTAAGGATCCTCAGCACATGGATAACGAAGTCCATCAAAAAATCATTGATTTATATCCTCGCGTTTTAATTACCCCTCACGTGGGTTCTTCGACCGATAAAGCTTTAATTGATATGATTGAAGTATCCTTAAAGAATATGGATGAATATCTCGTATTGGGAAAATGTAAGAATTCATTAATTCGTTAATTGAGTCAAAGTCATCTTGCAATCAGATGGCTTTTTTTCTTTACTTTAAAAAGTTGTTAATGAGAAAGCATATCATTAGACGAGTGAGGTATTTTCATAGTATATTTAACTTAGAAAAGGTAAAACTGAAAATGAATGCCTTTTTGAAAGGAGAATGTTTATGATGAAAAAAATTGCGTTCTTCGATACAAAGCCTTATGATAAAGAGGTTTTTGATGAAGAGAATACGCACTATGAAATGGTCTATTTTGAAAGTAAATTAAATGAAAAAACCGCACGACTTGCGCAAGGATTTGATTGCGTATGTGCTTTTGTAAATGATGATATTAATCAAAAAGTGATCGATACTTTATACGAAAATGGCATTCGTCTAATTGCTTTACGAAGTGCTGGATATAATAATGTGGATTTAAAAGCCGCTCAAGATAAAATTACAATTGTTCGCGTACCTTCTTATTCGCCGCATTCTATTGCTGAACACGCTTTTAGTTTATTACAAACTTTAAATCGTAAAATTCATCGCGCTTATATTCGTACTCGAGACTTTAACTTTTCTTTAGTGGGAATGAATGGTATTGTTTTATATCAAAAAACCATCGGTATTGTCGGTGTTGGTGCCATTGGTAGAGCGATGATTCAAATTGCCAAAGGTTATGGTATGCGCGTCGTATGTTTTGATCCGCATCCCGATGAATCTTTAGGTGTCGAGTTCGTGGATTTAGATACACTCTTTAAAGAAAGCGATGTCATTTCTTTACATTGCCCACTAACGAAAGCAACCTATCATATGATAAATAAAGAATCGATCGCAAAAATGAAAAAAGGCGTTTATTTTATTAACACATCTCGTGGCGCTTTAGTGGATACCGCAAGTTTATTAGATGCCTTAAATGAAGGAAAAATTCGTGGGGCAGGTTTAGACGTTTATGAAGAAGAGGAAGACTTATTCTTTGAAGACAAATCTCTTACCATCGTAAAAGATAATATTTTATCTTTACTCATTTCTCGCCCCAACGTCATTGTTACTTCTCACCAAGCGTTTTTAACCGATGAGTCTTTAACACAAATTGCGAGAACAACCTTCGATAACTTAGATCAATACTTTGCTCATCAACCTTTAGAAAATGAAATTCGTTATCAAAAATAAAGTATTTTCGTCTTGTATCTTATGATTTTTTTGTTTACAATATAGGAGCATTGAATAAGAAAAAGTACTGCCCAATATAGAGAGCCTCGTGAAGGTGAAAGAGGAGAAGCAGGAAATACGACTTAGGAGCATCTTTGTGAAAGCAAAGCGTAGGCGTAGCGTTATTTACGCACATAAGGGAGAGTTATGTTAACTCTAACTAAGGTGGTACCGCGTTATTTTAGCGTCCTTAGACAGTTGTCTAGGGGCGCTTTTTTTAAAAAGGAGAGATGAAATATGACATTATTAGAAGAACTTAAAGCTCGCGAATTATTCTTTCAAACCACTTCGGAAGATTTTGAAAATTACTTAGAAACCCATAAGGTGACGTTCTATTTAGGTTGTGACCCAACGGGTGATTCTTTGCACGTCGGTCACTTAGTGACGTACTTAGTCGCTAAAAGATTAGAACAAAGAGGCCATCACCCCATTCTTCTTGTGGGTGGCGCGACCGGACAAATTGGTGATCCAAAACAACAAGGCGAAAGAAAAATGCTTTCTTTAGAAACCACCAATGAAAACGCTCGTAAATTAGCCCATCAAGTAGAAACCCTCTTTGGTTTCCATACCATTGTGAATAACTTAGATTGGACGAAAAATTTAAGCGTCATTGATTTCTTACGTTTTTATGGTAAAGAATTTAACGTCAATACCATGATCAATAAAGAAACCGTAAAGGCGCGTTTAGATAGTGGTATTTCTTATACCGAATTCTCTTACCAAATCTTACAAGCCATGGACTGGTATCATTTATTTAAAACGATGAACTGCGAAGTACAAATTGGTGGTCAAGACCAATGGGGCAATATGACCGCAGGAACCGAGCTCATTCGTAAAAAAGAAGGTAGCGAAACCAAAGTCTATGCTATGACCATTCCTTTAATTTTAAAACCTGATGGTACGAAGTTTGGTAAATCAGAAGCGGGAAAATCCGTATGGTTAGATAAAGATAAAACATCACCGTATGAATTCTATCAATTCTGGTTCAATCTTCCTGATAGCGATGTGATTAAAAAGATGAAACAATTTACTTTCTTATCTTTAGAAGAAATTGCAAGTATTGAAGAAGAATGGAAGAAAGCGCCTGAAACCCGATTAGCGCAAAAAACATTAGCAAGAGAAATGACGAAACTCATCCACGGACAAGAGGGCTTAGATCAAGCTTTACGTATTACCGATGCTTTATTTAAAGGGGATATTGCTTCTTTAAGTGCTAAAGAAATTGAAATGGCTTTTAGTGATTTCCCAAAAACTCACATTGAAGAAAATGCACCTTTATTAGAGACTTTAATCGCCTTAGGTGTTGCTAGTTCAAAACGAGAAGCCCGTGAATTTGTAAAGAATGGCGCCATTACCATTAATGGACAAAAGGTTACTGATGAAACCACGCTTTTAAATCCGAGCATGGCCATTGATCAACGTTTCTTAGTAGTGCGTCGTGGCAAAAAGAAATATAGTTTAGCCGAATTCTAATTTTTCATTTTAATAAAAAACAAAAGAAGCTAAATATGAAAAAGTTTTAACACGAAATCAATGCATTTAGCTTCTTTTTTCATTGCCTTTTTTGGAAAATATAGAGAAAATATTTCGAAATTGCGTCATTTTTGCTATGATATAAGGTGTTAAAGGAGCCGAAAAAATGGAGTTTCATTCAAATCATGAAAAGAATCAAGAAGGTAATAAAGAAACAAAGTCTTGCGGACTTTATTTTCTTCATAATCTTTTAAATGAAATTTCTAAAAAGGAAATATTGTTGAAGGCTTCTTTTATCAATGATAAGAAATCTTATCTTTTATATAAGTTAAATGAAGAGAATAAAAAAGAAGCAGAACCACAACTTATTCCATATTTTTTCATCAACAAGTTGTTGCTTCTTCGCAAGATTTTATTGGACTCGTTATTGATAGTCATTATCATCCGTATAGTTTAATTTTAAAAGACAAAACATCGTTGTTTCAACGAGTTTTTGCTTTACCCAATTCCATAGAAAAACAATTATTATTAGGATATTGTTATGAACAAGGTGATGCAGGAGTAGTTAAAGATATTTCTAAAGCCTTTGCCTGCTTTTTAAAAGCTGCAGAGTCTAACGATGCACGTGCGCAAAATATAATTAGCTACTATTATGGAACAGGAGCAGAAGGCATCGCTATTGATTATCAAAAATCTTTCTATTATGCTTCGTTATCGGCTCAACAAAATTATGCAGTTGGTTTATTTAATTTAGGACATTGTTATGAACATGGGACAGGAACCATTCGAAATGAAAGTAAAGCTTTTGCGCTTTATTATCAAGCGGCAATGCAAGGTTATTCTAAAGCGATGGAAAAAGTAGGCACTTATCTTTTTTATGGAACGGTGATAAAAAAAGATATCACTAGTGCTTGCTATTGGTTTCAACGCGCGGCATTAAATGGTATGGAAAATAGCTATTTATACGCTGCTTATTGTATGCTTGATAACGATATGAAAGTTCATGATATAAATACGGCCATTGAATTATTAAAACATGCTTCTTTTAAAGGCATAAAAGAGGCAGATTTAGAATTAGGTAAGATATATTATCAAAGCACCGAAATTACGCCGAATGTCTTATTAGCGTTAGACTATTTTTCTCATGCTTATCAAGAAGGTATTTTAGAAGCAGGAAAGTATATCGTTGAAATTTCGGAAAAAGATGTAAATAATGAAGAGCTTTTAAAGAAAGCCTATAACATTTTAAAAGACTTCTTAAAAAAGGAAATCGGACAAAAAGATTTTAATGAAGAACTTTATGGCTTTGGTGCCTACCATATGGGCCTATGGCTTAAAAATGGGTGGCTAGTAAAAAAGAATGAAGAAGAGGCTTTAAGATATTTATCTTTGGCAGAACGTTTGGGCAACTATGATGCATCTTATGAAGCGAGTATTCTTTATGAAAAGAAGTTTGATTATGATGCAATGATGAATAGCTTAAATCAAGCATTAAAAGGTTCAAAAGAAACGATTAAAAAAGCCTATTATCAATTGGGTAAACTGAATTTAGAAGGAAAAATTATAAAAAAAGATATCGACGCAGCTTTTCGCTTTTTAGATTTATCTTTTAAAATGGGATATAGTGAAGCGGCTTATCTTTTAGCTGAAGCTTATGAAATTAGTGATGGTAAGCATATTCCTAATTTTAAAAAAGCATTTGAAATGTATTCACATGCCGCTTATCGGTGTGATAATGCTAGAGCGTATTATAAAATGGCAGAAGCGCTTTATTATGGCTTAGGTGTAACACCAAATGATGAACAAGCTAAAAATATGTTATTAGAAAGTCAAAAGCGTGGAGTAGAAGAAGCAGATATTCTTTTGGGAATGATGTATTTAGAAGGAAAAGCTTATCAAAAAGATGAAGAAAAAGCTTTTTCTTGTTTTAAAAATGCTTATGAGCATCATATTCTAAGTGCTCCTTATTATTTAAGTCATTTTTATTTAAACGGAATAGTGGTTGAACAAGATATAACCTATGGCCTCGCACTTTTAAAAGAAGCAGAGGAAAATCGATTTTATCTAGCATCACACGTTTTAGGACAAATCGATTTAGAAGGAAAGTATGTGACAAAGAATGAAGAAAGTGCCTTTAACCATTTCTTATTAGGCGCTACTTATTATGATGAAGCATGTACTTTAGATATTGTAAAATGCTACCAGAATGGTGTTGGCGTAGAGAAAAATGAAGAGATTGCTTTTTCTTATCTTTATCAATATCATTTCCATAAAAGTCAATCTGTACTGGTAATGTATGAAATTGTTTTATGTTATTTAAAGGGTAGAGGGGTTAAAAAAGATATCGTAAAGGCAAGTTATCTTTTAAATGCAATGATTGATAGTAAACAAAAAGAAGTGGATATATCCGAAGCGGAATTTCTTTTAGGTTACGCTTATTATACGGGGAGCATGACTTTAAGAAATCCGCCCGCTGCTTTTTATCAATTCTCTTTAGCCGCTCAAAATGAACATGTAGAAGCCATGTTTTATCTTGCAGAATGTTATGATAAAGGTACCGGTATCAGCGTAAATCATGAAAAAGCGGTATCTTGGTATATCAAAGCGGCTGAAAAAGAACATTTAGGCGCAATGTATGAATTAGGTAATCATTATTATGATGGAATCGGCATTGAACAAGACTATCAAAAGGCATTTTCTTATTATAAAATGGCAGCAGAAAGTGGTTATTTAAGTGCACAAGTGAGTTTAGCAGGGTGCTACGCTAACGGGGTAGGTACGATGCAAAGTTATGCTTTAGCGGCCAAATATTATGCGTTAGCTTCCCAAAAGAATCACGCTTTAGCAGAATTCCATTTAGCGGACTTGTACGAAAATGGCTTTGGGGTAACGTTATCCTATGACTTAGCCATTGAATATTATAAAAGAGCGATAGAACATGGTTATTCTTTAGCGAAAGAATCCTTAGAAAGAGTAGAAAAGAAATTAGAATTAAAACGCTTGCAAGAAGTTGGTGTTGAACCAAGCCACGTTTTCATTTCTTGGAATCATTATTCGGAAGAACTTTCGATTCAAATTTCTGAAATTTTAAAACAAGGCAATTTAAAAGTATGGCATAGTAATGCAAGTTGCGAAGGATTTATTAGTGAGACGTGTTTACTTGCGATAAAAAACGCAAAAACTTTCTTAGTGTTATTAAGTTTAAAAGCTATTAAAAGTGCCTATGTGCAAATGGAAGTTCAAGCGATTTATGATCGGGTAAAAAATGGAGAAATCGATATTTCTTGTATTAAAGCAATGTATGATGGTCCAGAAAATGAAATCCGTCAAGCTTTAAGTGAACTACCAAAAGAGCATCCAATGCGTATCTTTATCGACTTTGATTTATCACCGTTATATGTGACAGAACCGCAATATATGATTGATAATATCATCAATTCGTTAACCACGGGCGCTTTTAAAACGTATCGTAATGTTAGACATAGAAAAACAGCCATGTTTAGTATGTTTATTTTAAACACGTTTAATTTTGATCGTTATGCGAATATGGTAGATTTAACGAGCAATATTGAAAAAGGTTACATTTCTAGAAAATTGGCGCTCTACACGAAAAAAGATGAATCTGTTTTTTATAGTGAAGAAGACTTATTGAAAAATGAGCTTTCTTTAATTGTGGCACCGGGTGGAAGAGGAAAATCCGTTTATCTACAAAATTTAGAACATCGCTTCTTTAGTCAAGATAACGCTTCTACGATTTTCTTTCGTTTTCCCTTAACGCAGTTAAAAAATTATGTGGCGAAGCTTTCAAAAGAAGTAGATGCTGAAGATTTTATTGCTTTCTTAAAAGAAGAAGTCTTTCAAAAAGAATTAGATGAAGTGGAAAAGAATATTCCTTTCCGTAATGAAAAATTTATTCAACTTTTCCTACAAGAAAATAAACAAATTTATTTCTTATTAGACGCTATAGATGAATTAGGAAATGACCGGAAAAAATGGCTTCAAATTTTTGAAAAAATGTGGAGTGATTTTGTTTTAAAATATAACAAAAACAAATCCACGCATTTCATTTTTACTTCTCGTATTGTTGAAAAAATTCATATCGCTGAACTTTCTTCTTTAATGATATTTACCTTACCTTCCTTTAATGAAAAAGAGCAGAGAGAATTATTTGTTTCTATTATGAATTTATTCAATGCATCGCAATTAAGAGATATGGCAAATCACCAAGAAGAAGTCACCTTATTTAGTGAGGAAGAAGATTATCCGCTTTTTCAAAAGGAAGTTGCTGAGCTCCATATTCCGATTACCTCCAATCCTTTGATTTTATGTAATTTCTTAATTCTATATTTTATGAATGCATTAGAAAATCGACCAATGCCTAAAACTGAATATGAAATCATGATGCAATCCATTCATCTTTTAATTGATCAATTAGAAGATGAAAAGCGAATTGATTTAGATTTAAACTTAGTTTCAGCGTCTTTTTTAAATCAACATTTACGTAATATTTTAGCTTATCTTTATTTTGAAATTTTGGCTTTTGATTCAAGACCGATTGAAGATATTATTTTAGAGTACCTTCAAGATAATGAAAAAGAAGAAGAAATTCAAAAGTTAACGATGCTAGAAAGAAAACGTTTAGCTCTTGCTTTAAAACAACATTTTATTTCTCGTAATTTTGCAGGAGAAGGAAATATTGTTCACGCTTTGTTCGCTACTTATTTTGCTTCCGAATATTGTTATCAAGATTTAATTCAAATTACGGGCAAGGGCAAATTAGCGCACCTTACTTTTAAAGATGAAAAAGCGAAAGAACGACTTCTTTCTTATCAAGAACAGTATTTCTCCTTGGGAGAAAACTGGATTGACGTTTTAAATCATTTGATTTCTAAAATGCTTTATCAACTTTCTTTGTTACCGCATGAAGAAAATCTTTCGAAAGATAATTTTAATTTCTTACAAGAAGTCTTTGAAATTCTTTATGTTCGTAATATAAATGAGAACATGAAAAAGAGTTATCGTGATATAAGAAAAATGGCGAAAGAGAAACGCTGCTACTTTGCTTCAGATGTCCTGCAACTTTTGACATTAGAAAAATTTTCTAGCGAAGAAAATAATTGAATAATGTTCAATAATATGATATTCTCTTATAGGAATTGAAAAGAATATAGTCAATTCCAAAGGGGAAAAGAAAATGAAATCGTTAAAAATTATTCAAGTCCTATGCAAAATAGGTCAAATTCTAAGTAAAATTGCTTTTATTTTATGTATTGTAGGTGCAAGTTTGAGTTTGCTAGGAATTCTATCGTTAGCTTGTGGGATTGAGACCATTGAAATTAATGGTGTGACAATTGGAAGCATGATTCAAAATGACTCAGGAATGAGTATGGGAACCATGTATACAACTTTAGCTGTCGGTATCGTTATGATGGCAGGAGAAATCGCGATTGCTAAATTTGCAGAACTTTATTTCAAACATGAATTAATTGCTGGTACGCCTTTAACTTTAGAAGGAGCAAAAGAAATGCGCCGTTTAGGCATTTTAAAGATTGCAGTTTCTTTAGGAACATTTATATTAGCCGCTATTGTACAAGCAATTTTAAAAGCAACATTAACTGATGTCGTTGAAGTAGATTTAGATCATTCAGGCGCTATCGTTATGGGCGTTATGTATTTAATTCTTTCTTTAGTGCTTCAATACGCTAGTGAAGAATTAAAGAATAAAGAAGAAAAAATCGAAATTTCAAGTCATCAAGAAAATGAAAAGGAGTGAAAACACTCCTTTTTTAACGCCTTAATCCTTTGGGATAAAAGTTTTTAAGTGTACCTTGGGTAGCTTTTAAAAAGCCTAAAGCTACATCTAGATAGGTCGCTATATAATATCCAGATAGAGAAGTATCGCAGGATAATGTATCACCATGAATATATTTTTTAACGTCTTCTTCGTTTAAGATGATGTTCCTATCCCACGATAAAAAGTGAGAAAGAGCATGGCTAGGTAAGAAACGATCTTTTTTGATTTCTCCAATCTCTAGTCCGTAGCGGATTACCGTCATTTTTTCTGTAGGTAAATAAGAAGATAAGCCGTAGAGTGTATCGTTTTTTAATAAATAATCAAGTGAAGGTAAACTGAAATCTTTTAAAAAAGGAAAGTTCTGTTTATCTTTTTTTCCTTTTTTCATTAAAGTAACTTCTTTATTTCCTTTTTTATGAAGTAAAGCAATGAATTGGCCTTCTCCTTGATATAAAGAAGGGAAAAGGTGAATAGAACCTTTTAAAGAAGGATGTTCATAAAAAGAAGGAGAAGAAGGTAAAGAAATGAGTTCATAATCTTCATGTTCATTTAAAAAGTCTAAAATGGGTGCCTCATCTTCTTCATAAGAAAAAGAACAGGTAGAATAAAGTAAGTGACCACCAGGTTTAAGAAAAGAATCCGCTAAAGAAAGAAGCTCTTTTTGCGTTTTAGTGCATTCAAGCACTTTATTATACGTCCAATCTAGACGCATTTCTTCTTGTTTTCTAAACATGCCTGAACCACTACAAGGGGCATCTAAAATAATAGAATCGAAGAAATGATGATAACTCGAAGGAAATTGATGTAAATTCATCGCAGTAACCATTACGTTACCAAGCCCCATTCTTTCAATATTACTAGAAAGCGTTAAAGCACGGGAATAGGATAAGTCGTTAGCGACCACGGTTACCCCTTCATGAAAAGCGGTTTGAATCGTTTTTCCTCCCGGTGCCGCACACATATCTAAAATATAATCACCTTTAGATATTGGTAAAAAAGCCGCTACTAACATCGCGCTAGGATCTTGAAGATAATAAGCGCCCGCATCATGGAAAATATTTTTTCCTAAAGGATATTCGTTTTTATCATAATAAAAAGCATGGGGAATGAAGGGGTGTTTTTTTACATGCGGAAAAAGCGATAAAAAAGTCTCATCGCTCATTTTTTTAGGATTTAATAAAGCGGCATGTACGCTTTCTTTTTCTAAAGATAGAAGTAGTTCATCTACTATATCATGCGGATAATGTTGATATAAATTTTCTTTAAAATCCATAAACTCACCCTACTTATTGTATAAGAAAATAAAAAAAATAACTAGCGGTAAAACGTTAATTTAGAAAATGAAAAATATAGAAAATTTATCATTAGATGATTGAATGGGCAAAGTAATAATTAATGCGAACTATTGCTTTAAATGATATTTATGTTATTATTAAAATATATAAGACATATTGTGACTTTAAATAGTTAAAAAAATAAAATAGTTAGAAGAGAAAAGTTTTTGTAATTTTAAATTTCTAGTAGGTGTTAGTGTAATATTGGCACATATTATATGAATGAGGGGGAAGAACAATGAAAAAAGAAAAAAGTCACAAAGCAGCCATTATCTTCATTTGTGTTTTAACGATTCCTGTTGTTCTTTATAGTCTTGTTTTATTTGCGCCTTCTATTCTATACGGAATATATCAATATGGGGCAATTGCATATTATCGCTTAACGGCCAAAGAAGATTACCTAGTTGAAGGAACTTTCCAAGGTCAAAAAAAGGGTATGAATTATGTTTTAGAAATTCAAGCCATTACGGAAGAAGAATTTCAAAATTATGATGGAAAAAATACCGTTGAAGACACTTCAAAAGATAGAAAAAATAAATATTATTATATTCAACTTTATTCCAAAGATGAACAAGAAGTAGTAACGAATTACACCTTCACTAATTTAAAGGATTATCGGAAAAATAAAATTAGAGCTAATTATGAAGATGATAATGGAAAAAGAATTGACTATTATTATAATGATGCTGCAAGATGTCAAGCCTATTTAGTTTGGTTATCTAACGATTACTATATTACGTTCAATTATCAATGATGAAAAAACAGGTTATTGTCACATTTAAAGATGCAATAGCCTGTTTTTTTTCATATTATTCAAAATCTAAGAATTCAATCGCACCTTCATGAGCGCGTTCCCATTGGTCGACATTAAATCGAATGCGGGCAATCATGATTTCCATTTCAAATTGAAGGCGTTCCATAAATTCATCATCTTCTGCTTGATCTTTAAAACGATCTAAGTGATTAAACACAAGATTCGTTTTAAAAATTACTTTTTTTCCTTCTACACGCGGTGTGATTTCAATTTTTGCTTCCGCTTTAGAAGGTGAATAAAAAGTGTTGCGGTAGTTGCTTGCGATTCTTTCCATCGCTTGTTCTATATTTTCTTCTTCCATTATAGTTTCATCCCCCATTCATTTTTTTCTAAAAAAAGCATAGCAAAATTTAAAATTAAAAACAATAAAAACCCTATTTTTTATATCATGAATTCGTTCTATATTTTTTCATTTTTTCATACATTTTCTTGAGGTGAATTTCATGGGAAAACTATGGCTTACAATTTTACTCATCTTTAGCGTATTTACACCAATGAAAAAGGTGGCTAGAAAAGAAGCACCGAAGATAGAAGTTTCATTACATACGGATGCCGCGATTTTAATTGAGGCACAATCAGGACGGGTGCTTTTTGAAAAGAATGCGGATGAAAAGCATTATCCAGCGAGCATGACCAAAATGATGGGCATGTATTTAATTTTAGATGCAATTGAAAAAGAAAAATTAAGTTTTGATGATGAAGTCATTTGTTCCTCTTATGCTTCGAGTATGGGTGGCACCCAAATCTTTCTTGAACCGAATGAAAAAATGTCAGTAAAAGACCTTTTTAAAGCGGTAGCGATTAATTCCGCGAACGACGCCATTACCGCTTTAGGAGAACACTTATGTGGTTCTACAGAAGGCTTTGTAAAAAAGATGAATGATACTGCTAAAGAAATGGAAATGAAAAACACTCATTTTAAAAATCCTACAGGTTTTGATGATGAAGAACATGTAACGACACCTCGCGATATGTCGATTGTGGCGCAAGCTTTAGTGAAATTCCAAGAGAAATTATTTCAGTTCACGCGTTTAAAAGAAGCGTATGTAAGAGAAAATACCTCGTCTCCTTTCTGGCTTGTGAATACCAATAAAATGTTAGGCCATTATGAAGGAATGGATGGATTAAAAACGGGCTATACCCGGTTAGCGGGTTATAATTTAACAGCCACGGCGATGCGAAATCATATTCGTCTAATTTCTGTAGTAATGCATGAAGATTCCATCGAGCATCGGGCGCAAGATACTACGGCTTTATTAAATGCGGGTTTTAGTAACTTAGAAAACATTAAGCTATTCCCCATGCATGAAGAATTATTAACGTATACTTTCTTAAAAGCAAAAAAGAAAGATACACCCATTGTTACCAAAAGTGAGATTAATCTTGTCGTGGATAAAGGCGTGAAAGTGGAAGATTTAAAGATCAAAGCGAGAATTGAAGAAATGAATGCGCCTTTAAAAGCGGGAGATATTGTTGGCTATTTAGATGTGGAAGATCCTTATCAAAATGTAACTTCTTATCCTTTAACGATTTTAGAAGATGTAGAAATGATGCATTTTATTGATTACTTTAAAGATATGTTCTTGCGTTTTTTAGCGTAATTTGTCGAACGCTTTTTTATCGGGTTTTGTCGAAGAACGTCGTTTTTCCTAACGACGTTTTTTTCTTTTGCTAGACTATCATCTAAGGAGGGGCTTATGGAAAGCAAAATACGTATCACACCCTTTGAAGATGGTATCATCATTGCGATTTCTGGTGATTTAGATTCATTGAGGGTTATGTCTTATCGCAGTTTAATCCAAAGTGAAATGGAACAATATGGGGCTAAGTTTCTCTTATGGGATTTTTCAAATTTAAGTTTTTTAGATTCTTCAGGTATTGGTCTTATTTTAGGAAGATATAACGAAATTCGTCGAAAAGGTGGCTTTTGTGGCGTGATGGGGCTCACGACCTACACAAGAAAACTCATTGAGATGACGGGACTATTTTCCATTATGGAAGAATATCGAAGCGTAGTGGCGTTTAAAAAGAAAGTGAGGATTAATGCATGAACACAATGGAAGTACGTTTTAGTGCCACGTTGATGAATGAGTCTTTTGCGCGTATGGTTGTGACTTCTTTTATTGCCCCTTTAAATCCAACGATGGATGAAATAAGTGAAGTGAAAACTATCGTTTCTGAAGCGGTGAGTAACGCGATTATTCATGGTTATCGTTTAGATGCAAGTAAAGAGGTGGTGATGAAAGCTACCATCGATAAAGATTCGTTAACACTAATCATCAGCGATTATGGTATTGGTATCGATAATATCGAATTAGCGTTAAAGCCAAGTTTTACCACACGTCCTGATTTAGAAAGAGCGGGTATGGGATTAACAATTATTCAATCATTAAGCAATGAATTTGCCATTCGTTCAGTGATTGGCATGGGAACAAAAATCACAATTAAAAAAGTTTTTTCAAATGCTTTAACTTACGCTTATGGCGACAAGTAATGTGGATTACGACTTATTAAAAAGAGCGAAAGATGGCGATAAGCAAGCGCTAGATGAAGCTTGTAAAATCCATACGCCCTTAGTGATTTCCTTATGTTCTCGTTATCAAAGCGGTATGGTCGATAAAGAAGATTTAGTGAGTGTAGGTATGTTAGGCTTATTAAAAGCCATTCAACAATTTGATGAGAATTTTGGTGTACAATTTTCTACGTATGCTGTGCCATTAATCTTAGGAGAAATCAAACGCTTTTTCCGTGATGATGGCGTCATTAAAGTATCTCGACAATATAAAGAACTCTATTTAAAAATCCAAAAGAAAGAAAAAGAGTTAGAAATGAAGTTAGAAAGAGCAGTGACCATTGATGATTTAGCGAAAGAACTTGATGTACCTAGAGAAGATATTCATATGGCGATTGAATCTCATTACTATCCAACTTCATTATCGACTCCAATGGATGATGATCATTTTGTCTTTGAAGATACTTTAGGAGAAAATGATGTTATAGAAGAACTAGATAAAATGGATTTATTAGAAGCTTTAAAAAAACTAGATCCAAAAGAACAGTTATTAATTAAAATGCGATATTTTGATGAAATGAAACAGCAAGAATGTGCGGAGCGTTTCTTTGTATCGCAAGTCCAAATTTCTAGAATGGAAAAAAAGATTTTAGAAAAATTAAAGCGAATGTTGGTCTCATGAATGAAATCACCTCTTTTTTAACACAATAAAAATGAGGTGGTACGATGAAAGACGAACGTTTTCAAGAAATTGTAAAAGAAAACCAAGTAAAAGAGAAGAAGGGAAAACATCTTTTATTCGCTTTCTTGGTTGGTGGATGTATGGGCTTATTTGCGCATTTTATTTATGATATGAGTTTTCGTTATTTAGGGGCAACGAAAGAAAATGCCGGCCTTATTTCTACCAGTGTAATTATTATTCTTACCACGATTTTAACGATGACGGGAACTTATAAAAAATTAGCACGAAAATTTGGAGCCGGTTTATTCATTCCGACTTCTGGATTCGCTAACTCGATGGCATCATCTGCGATTGAATCAAAATTTGAAGGTCCAATCTATGGCTTAGGTTCACGTATGTTTTATTTAGCGGGTAGTGTGATTACCTATGGCATTTTTAGTGCGTTTATTTACGCAGTGATTCGCTTCTTATTAAGTCTTATAGGAGTGAGCCTATGAGTTTCCATATGAATTTTCATCATGTTTTCATCAAATCTTTTTCTTCGATTGTCGGAAAAAAAGAAAAAGAGGGACCTTATGGCGATTATTTTGATGAAAGCGTAAAAGATGATTATGTCGGAGAAAAAACATTTGAAGAAGGAGAAATTCATTTAGCTAGAAGAGCGATTGAACTAGTGTTACTTAAAGGCAAAACCGAAATTGGCGAAATTCCTCTTGTTTTTGGTGGGGATTTAAGTAATCAAATTGCCATTACTTCTAGAGTGATGAAAGATTTATCAAGCGCTGCGATTGGGGTATATAGTGCATGTGCAACCTTACCTTTAGCGTTAGGTTTAGCAGCGACGTATGTCGATAATAAGTATATTCTGCATGGTTTAGTGTTTACAAGTTCTTCTAAAAGTGTAGCGGAACGACAATTCCGTTATCCTAATGACTATGGAATCCAAAAGAAAGATTCAAGTACGATTACAGTAACGGGCAGTGCAAGTTTTATCGTTTCTAGAGATCCATCTCCGATTCAAATTACCGGACTGACCTATGGAAAAGTGTATGATCCAAATTTAGCAAATCTAAATGATATGGGGAGTCCTATGGCTTATGCTGCATATCATACCATTAGGGATCATTTAAAGAGTCAAAATGAAACAATGGAGGATTATGACGCAATTATTACGGGTGACTTATCTTTGATAGGTACTAAGGTTTTAAAAGCTTGTTTTAAAGAAGATGGGATTGATTTAAAAAATCATTTAGATGCGGGAAACTTAATTTTTCACCGCGAAAAAGAAAAAGTATATGCCGGTGGAAGTGGGCCTGGTTGTATTGCGGTTTTTTTAGCGGGTTATGTTTTAAAAGAAATGTTAAAAGGTACATTGAAGCGCGTTTTAATTGTCGCAACAGGTGCTTTATTTTCGCCCACCCTTTCTCAACAAAAACATTCGATTCCTGTTATCGCTCACGCGATTACCTTAGAAAGAAAAGAGGCATAGTTATGACGTATTTATACGCATTTTTGTTTGCTGGCCTTTTAAGCTTTTTAGGACAACTACTCTATGAATATACGAAATTAACCCCCGGACATATTACGAGCATGTTCGTTGTTGTTGGGGTTTTATTAGAATCTTTTGGCATCTATGATTTCTTTTTATCTTATTGTGGAGGAGGCGCAATGACGCCGATTACCAATTTTGGTCACGTTTTAGCGCATTCCGCTATAGAAGGCGCTAAAGAAGAAGGCTTCATGGGTATTTTAAAAGGTTTATTAAAAAACGCATCTTATGTTTTATCTTTAGTAACGGTAACCGCTACAGTAGCGGCGCTTTTAACGCGCCCTAAAGGAGATGCCTAATATGCGTTACGATGAGAAATTAGATTTATATTTAATGACGCAAACGCATCTATATGAAAACTTTGATGTCGTGCGTAGAGAAGTGGGGCTTGGTTTAAAAAAGGGTGTTTTGTATTATTTATCTAGCTTAGTGAATGAAGTGGCTATTACGAATTTATTAGAAGGTATCAAAGTAGCGTGGTCAGCTTCTACAATGGAAAAAACGCTTTTTAATGGTTCGGTTTTAAAAAAAAACAATCAAGAAGAAATTCTAGATGATTTGTTTTCTGGAAATGCCATTTTATTGTTGGAAAATCTAAAATCAGCCATGGTAATTGATGTTCGTTCTTATCCCTCTAGAGCGATTAGTGAGCCGACAAGCGAACAAACGATTCGTGGCTCGAGAGATGGTTTTACCGAATCCATTAATACGAACGTTGGATTGATTCGTAGAAGAATTAAAGATACCCATTTAATGATTGAAACTTTTAACGTTTCGAAAAAAAGTGCCATTTCTGTTGCGGTTTGTTATCTATCTGATCAAGCAGATTTAGGTATTGTTGAGGACTTAAAAAAGAAAATTCAAGAAATCGATGTGAATTCCTTAGTGATGTCTGATCGCGCTTTAGAAGAAATTTTATTTAAACAACGATTTTCGCCGTTTCCTTTAGTTCGCTATACGGAACGTCCAGATGTAGCAAGCATCAATTTAATGAATGGAAAGATTCTTTTAATCTGCGATACTTCAGCGAGTGTCATTATTACGCCTACGACGTTTATTGATCATACCAAGCACGTTGAAGAATTTCGTCAATCTCCCTTAATTGGTAGCTTTACAAGACTATTACGAAGTATTGCTGTTCTTTTATCGTTTTTACTTCTTCCGCTTTGGCTAGCGTTAGTTAAAACGGATGGTTTTCATAATGGCTTAGAAATTGAAGTCACCTTACAGAATAGCCATCTTTTAGTGGTACAAATCTTTGTTGCGGAATTGATCTTTGAACTTTTGCGGATTGCTTCCATTCATACGCCAACTCAATTAACCAGTGCCGTGGGTTTAATTGCCGCGATAGTATTATCCCAAGTTTCTTTAGACTTAGGATTATTTCTTCCTGAGATTATTTTAATGTGCGCAATTTCCGCTATTTGTGGATTTGCTACACCGAGTTATGAATTATCTATGGCCAATAAAGTTATGAAATTAATTCTTATTTTATTTGTCGCGGTGGGTGGAAAAGTAGGCTTTTTAATCGGGATAACCCTTTTATACATTTATCTATCTTGTTTAAAAACATGGGATATGCCGTATTTATACCCCTTCTGTCCTTTAGATACAAAAAAAGCACTCGATCTATTTTCTAGATCCAGTGCAAAGAAACGTAAGAATTTATAATTTCTTGAGTCTTCTAAGGTCTTTAGAACGACCTTGTTTTTTAAGCCTACGATAATTTTCATTTAAAGCGCGTTCATAACTTGAATGGTCGCTTGGTTCATAAAATTGCATGTTTTTAATGAGTTCAGGAAGATATTGAATCTTTTCCCATATATCGGGACGGTCATAAGGATATTTATCTTCTTCTTGGACGTTAACAGGAGTAAGTTTTAAATAATCCATGACATCTAAAGGTGATGAGGTAGCAACATCCATTGCTTTATGGATGGCGTTACAAGCCACTTTTGATTTTGGAGAGAGTGCTAAATCACATACCGTAAATCCTAGAGGAATGACGGCTTCAGGGAGGCCAACTTTTCTTGCGCTTTCTAAAGCGGTCGCACAGCGGGTGACGGCTTGAGGATTTGCTAAACCGATATCTTCATAAGCAGTAACGAGTAATCGTCTTTCAATGCTTTCTAAATCACCAGCGGCACATAAACGGGCTAAATAATATAACGCCGCATCGACATCACTTCCACGAATCGATTTTTGTAAAGCAGAGACGGCATCATAGTGACCATTCTCATCTTGATCCATTAAATAATTAGGGATTTTAGTAATGGCATCAATGTCACTTTTTTCAATGTGCATTTTTTTAGAGCCTAATGTGGCAACTTCCACTAAATTCATAGCAAACCGCATATCACCAGAGGCTAAGCGAGCAATCGTAGCCACGGCTTCATCACTAAAGGTATACATATTGTTTAAACCATTAGGGAGTTCAATCACTCGATGAATACCTTCTATAATTTCTTTTTGAGTTAAAGGTTTAACTTCTAAAAGATGACAGCGGCTTCGAATAGCGGGATTAATGGCAATATAAGGGTTTGCGGTAGTGGCGCCAATTAAATAAATTGTTCCCGATTCAATAAAAGGAAGCAATAAATCCTGTTTATCTTTACTTAAACGGTGAACTTCATCCATGATGATAATTGGATGCGGAAATAAACGCGATTCTTCAATAGCGGCTTCCATTTCTTTTTTGTTGCTCGTAACAGCGTTTAGCTTAATTAAATGAGCGTCCATGGAACGCGAAAAAGCTTCTGCTAAAGTGGTTTTTCCTGATCCAGGTGGACCATAAAAAATCATAGAGACTAGAGTATTTGATTCCATTAAATGACGTAAAAAGCCATCTTCACCCACTAAGTGCTTTTGGCCAATAATGTCATCTAAAGTATGGGGACGTACGCGGTACGCTAAAGGTGCATTCATTTTCATCACTTCCATTAATTAGTATATCAATTTTCTTTTAATTTCTCTATAATAATTATGGTGATGAAAATGCGCGTTGTTTTACAAATTGTTCAAAATGCTCATGTCGATATCGAAGGAAAGACCGTAGGGATCATAAAAAAAGGTTATCTTCTTTTGGTCGGATTTCAAGAAGGCGATGATGAAAGCATTTTAAAAGAAATGCTGAATAAAATCATCGGTCTTCGTATTTTTGCGGATGAACAAGGAAAAACCAATTTATCTTTAGATGATGTTCATGGAGAAATCTTATCCGTTTCGCAGTTTACTTTATATGCTGATGTTAGAAAAGGAAGAAGACCCTCTTTTGTTAACGCCTTAGCACCACAAAAAGCGACCGTTCTATATGATCGTTGGCTTAGTTTATTAAGAGAAATATATCCAAATGCCCAAAGCGGTGTTTTTGGAGCGGATATGAAAGTGTCCTTAGTGAATGATGGACCTTTTACGCTAATTTTAGATAGCGATGAATTGCGGAGGAAAAATGCATGAAAGAAAAAGTGATGATTGGCTTATCTGGCGGTGTAGATTCCGCAGTGGCAGCCTATTTATTAAAAAAACAAGGCTATGATGTCGTAGCGGGCTTTATGCGAAACTGGGATGCCATCACGAATGGCGATTTTTTAGGGAATCCTACTTTAAATGATCCTTGTTGTCCACAAGAAGCGGATTATGAGGATGCGAAAAAAGTAGCAGAAATCCTCGATATTCCACTTTACCGCATTGATTTTATTGAAGAATATTGGAATGAAGTTTTTACGTATTTCTTAAAAGAATATGAAAAAGGAAGAACGCCAAACCCTGATATTTTCTGTAATAAATACATTAAGTTTGATTCGTTTTTAAAATTTGCTAAAGAAAAAGGTTGCGCCTATATGGCTACGGGCCACTATGCCAAAAGAGTAGAAATTGATGGTCATGTTTATTTAAAAAAAGCTGCAGATTTAAATAAAGATCAAACGTATTTTCTTTCGCAATTAAATGAAGAACAAATTGCTTCTTGTTTATTTCCTTTAGGGGATATTGATAAACCAGAAGTAAGAAGAATTGCTGAAGAATTAGCGTTACCAATTGCACATAAAAAAGATTCAACCGGTGTTTGCTTTATTGGTGAACGACATTTTAAACAATTTTTACAAAACTATATTCCTGCTCAACCAGGCGATATTGTGGATATTGATTCGAAAAAAGTGCTCGGAAAACATGATGGAGTTTTATATTATACCTTAGGACAAAGAAAAGGCTTAGGTATTGGTGGTATTCATGGAACGACCAACCATTCCTGGTTTGTATGTGGAAAAGATGTAGAGCATAACATTCTTTACGTCGCTGATGATCCAAGTAATGAAGCGTTATTATCGACTTCTTGTATCATTCAACAGGTAAATTGGTTACTAAAAGACTATAAGTTACCTCTTCATTGTAACGCTAAATTCCGCTACCGACAAAAAGATTTAGGTGTTACGATCACTTATTTAGAAGGCGATGAAATGGTCGTCACTTATGACGCTCCCCATAGTGCAGTCACACCGGGTCAAGCAGCAGTTTTTTATCTAAATGATGTTATGATTGCTGGTGGAATTATAGAAAAAACAAATAAATAAAAATTTAAAAAATATATTAGGAATTTTTTTATTTATTGCGTATACGAAATAAAATGAAAAATTCCTAA
>FR897042.1:0-14817 GCA_000437235.1 Coprobacillus sp. CAG:826
AGTTTTTTGTGAAGGAGGAAAAATATGCTAAAAAAGCAACAAAAAGAACTATTTGCAGACTATTTTGAAAGATGGATAAGTGTTTATAAAGAAGGAGCAATTAGAAAAGTGACAATGGATAAATATAAATTGTCACTGGTATGGGTGAGAAGGCTTGCTCCTAAATTAAAGCTTTGTGACATTGATAGAGTGACATATCAACAAATACTTAATGATTATGCAAGAGATCATGAAAGGCAAACGACAATGGACTTTCATCATCATCTTAAATCTTCTATTTTAGATGCAGTGGATGAAGGTCTTATTGAAAGAGATCCTACAAGAAAAGTTATAATAAAAGGAAAACCGCCAAGAGAAAAGAAGAAAAAATACCTGAATCAATTTGAATTGCATACATTATTAAATGGCCTAGATTTACGAGGTGAAATCAATTTTGATTGGTTAATTCTTTTGATAGCCAAAACAGGAATGAGATTTTCAGAGGCAATTGCATTAACACCATCGGATTTTGACTTTTCTCATCAAATGTTATCTATTAGTAAAACATGGAATTATAAAGATGGTGGAGGCTTTCAACCAACAAAAAATAAATCATCGGTTAGAAAAATTCAAATCGATTGGATGGTTGTATCGCAGTTTTCTGCGCTAGTAAAAGACTTGCCAGCAGATCAACCGATTTTTGTTAGAAAAGTAATATTTAATTCAACGGTTAATAATATACTGAGTCGGCATTGTAAAGAACTTGGAATTCCAATTATTACCGTACATGGTTTAAGACACACGCATGCCTCATTACTTCTTTTTGGAGGCGTTTCAATCGCTAGCGTTGCTAAACGATTAGGGCATTCAAGTATGAATACAACTGAAAAAACTTACTTGCACATTATTCAAGAATTAGAAAATAAAGATGTTGATTTGGTAATGAGATCATTATCAGGATTATGTTAAATTAAAAACAGTCACGCTGATGAAGGAAATCTAATAATATATACAGAAATATAATGACTTTTAGTTATTATCTATTTTATTCTCATACATTTTTTATAATTGAAATTAAACCTTGACTATTTCTATTTGTGATGAAATAATTTCTTCGTTAGTGAGGTACCTATTATGGATGCATTAGAGGAATTAAAATTAAAAATCAGTCAGTTTACAAAAGAAAGAGATTGGGATCAATTTCATACACCTGCTAATATAGCTAAGTCTATTTCCATTGAGGCTAATGAATTATTAGAATGCTTCCAATGGGACGAAGAGCATTTTGATAAAAACGCAGTTTATGAAGAATTAGCGGACGTCATTAACTATTGCGTTCAAATGGCAACAGTTCTAGATGTGGATATTAAAACAATTGTTCTAGATAAGCTAAAAAAAGTAGAACAAAAATATCCAGTTGAAAAATGTAAAGGAAAGTCGACGAAATACGATAAATTATAAAAAATAATTATACTATTTTTAGTCTAAAACCAACGATTATTTGTAGTCTATTAATAAACTACAAATAATAAATTTCTTGTTGTTTGCCATATTTTTGAATTTGAATGATGCTAAATCTACACATTTATTTTGTTTTTAGTTTGAAAAAAATAATAAAAAATATCATTTTCCACTTAGAAAAAAAGACAAATAAATTAATATTAAATAGCAAAATATGTAAAAAACATTTTTTATTTGTTTGTAAATTAGATAAAACAGTGCTAGACTTATTATAGCAAATAAAACAAATTAAAAATGGGGGAAAGAAAATGAAATTAGAAATAATTCATATCTCGGATTTGCATGTAAAAAAGCCTTTCGATAGTATTGAGACAATAGAAAAAATTAAATCAAGTGTTGTATTTGATGATGAAATGGTTTGCAAAGTCGTATTTTTATGTGTTACAGGAGATGTTGCATTTTCAGCAGAAAAAAGGCAATATGATTATATAGAACCTTTTTTTAAAAATCTAAGAGATGAACTAAAGAAAAATAATGGCATTGATTTAAAAATACTTTTTGTTCCAGGAAACCATGATGTGTATTTATCTGGTGATTCTCAAAAACGATATGATAAAATTAGTGATGCATATCGAAATTTTGAAACAAATTTTTCAGAGTTTGAAAATCTGGTTAATGAAGAGTTAAATATTAATATGCACTCTTTTTTTGAGTTTGCTTCTAAATATAATTTATTCTTATCGGATCGAATGTTAGATGAACAACGATTTGAAATTGATAATAAAACAATTTCATTTAAACTAATGAATACAGCGTGTTTTTCTTCGAAAGAAAAAAATGATAAAGACTTTCATTATTTTCATTGTACTAATCAAATAAATTCTCAATCAGATTATAATATTTTGTTAATGCATCATAGTGATCAATGGTTTTCTGAACAATGCATAAATGAGGTTAATGAAATTATGAAAGATTCGAGTTTTATTTTATTTGGTCATGAGCATGAAATAGATTATCGAATACAAACCAAAATTCTTTCATTTCGAACAGGAACAATTGATTTTCAAAAACTGGATGGATCAGAGTTCTCGATTTTTTTATTAGATTTAGATAATAGTAGAATTGATGATTACTATAGAGTTGAATATGACAATAAGGAAGGTCTTTTCATTAGACATAAAAAAGATGATACATTCGTTATAACAACTCAAAAAATAATAAATAGAGAAAAAAATGCCATATACAAAAACAATTTCTTCATTTCTATTGACGAAAATCAATTTACTCTTGATTCATTGTTTATTATGCCAAGAATAAATATAAAAAAGGGACAAGAAATAATTGAAATTTCTGAATATGATGCTTTTGTGGATTATGTAAAGCACAATAAGATATTGTGTGTAAAAGGCAATTCTCGATCAGGAAAAAGTGTTTTGCTTAAAAAATTGTTTTTATCATTGATAAGTGAATACAAGTATGTATTATTTGCTGCTGATAACTTTATAATTAAATCTAATTCAGAAAAAAACTTAGTAAATTTATTTAATGAAGTATACCCTGAAGGAAATTTCGATGAGTTTTTACAATGCGAAAAAAGAAAAAAATGCTTGATTGTTGATAAGAATAGCAGTACAGATGACATAAATGATTTTATTTTTTATTGTAAAAATATTTTTGATATAATCGTTTTTTCAGATTCTTTTTATCATGATAATCAAAAAAAATCGATTGAGCAAAAGCTTTTGATTTCTGAAATAATTGAGGCTGACATTCAAGGCTTTACTTTTGAACAAAGAAAAGAATTAACTGGAAAAATTGCTCAATGTTATAATAAAGATATAAATTCTGATATTATTTTCAAATATTTAAATGGATACGTAACAAAAGAACATTTTTGGGATATGACTAATCCAGAATATTTAACATTGATGCTTGCTTATTTGATTAAAAACAATGTATATAAAGAAAAAGAAACTTCAAAAGCATTTAGTGCTGTGTATGAGAGAAACTTGTTTAATAAAATGACAAAATATGCTGGAGAAGAAGATTTTGAAAATACTCTAGTACTATTAAGGGAAATTGCATTATATATTTTTAAAAAAGGAATAAAGGGAAATGAAAGTCTAAATCTGGGAGAGTTAGTTAATATATATAGTAATTCAAAAGCAGAATGGAATGTTACTATGACATTAAAAAATTTTCTGAATTTTTTAACCGAGTCTAAAATTATAGAAGAGAGAAATGATGAATACAAATTTTGTCATCCATTAGACTATGCTTATTTTGCTGCAAGAGGAATAAAGCATCTTTCCCAAGATGAAAAAAACAATTCTGTTAATGAACTGTTGAAAAACGTTTATTACGGAAACTATGGTGAAATATTATTATTTATTGCATATTCCTTAGATAGTAGCTCTTTTTTTGATAAAATATTAGAGATAGTAAAAGAAAAATGCGGAAAATGGGATAGTCTCTCTTTTGATTCCAATGGTCATTTTATAATAAAAGCATATATAGATTTTGGTGTTCAAACTATAAGAAAAATGGAGTCAAAAGAATCCTTTGAAAAGAGAATGGAAGAAAATGAAAGAGAAAGAGAAAAAAAAGAAAAAATTAAAACTGATGATGAAGAATTGGATGCTCGTTCAAAAGATGTTGTTATTGTTGTAAAACTTTTGGAATTATTGGCAAAAGGCGTTAATGGGTATAAAGGAATTATTAATTCAAAAACAAGAAAGATAATGCTTAATGAAATAAAGGATAACATATTTAAAGTAATTAATTTTTGCTTTGATTTTTCAAAAATAGACTATGAAGATTTCTTTGAAATTATTAAAGAAAAGAAAAATAATGATTCATATCCAAAACAATTACATTATTTTGTAAATCGTTTATATGATTTTTTAACAACTTTTTCTCTTAATCTTTGCACTATTATTGCACAATCTATTGCTTCAAAAGAAGCAATGGATTTTGTGAAAGAAATTCCTCATTATGATGAAAATGGTAAAGTTATATTCAATAATGCTCTTTTTAAATTAACTTGTTTTGAACGCTATGGAGAGCAAGATATATTCATACCTTACTTTTTAGAAATCTATGAAAAATTAAGCATTATACAGAAAAAAATAGTGAATAGAATTTTTAATTTATTTATCATTACTTCACCAATTTCACTGGCAAATCTTGATAAATGCGTTTCCATAGCTGAATTAAATAAAACAAGACTTCTAGCATTAGTGCATACAAAAGAGGGAACGAAATAAATTAAAACTTATATTAATTTTATTTTGTTTGAAACTTTTACATAAAAGTTTATGATTGATATCATAACAAAATACGATAAATTATAATGTATAAAAAGACTAGATAAGGAACGAATAAATCCTAAATATCTTGTCTTTTTTTATTTATGTTAGTGATAATACAATTTGTCCACTCGAAAAACTTTCTTTTTTCAACTTTTTTTCGAGTAGCGCAAAAATAGCGTTTTTTGGCAAAAAAATGAGACTAAAATCAAATATTTTCATAAATAAACTCGTGAACTTTAAAAGTACAAAATAAAAGCCACTCGAAAAACTTTTTATTTTAGGAAGCTTTTCGAGTAGGAATTAAACAATTAAAATCTACTAGCGGACACGAAAATGAAATTGATAAAGTTGAACATCCTTTTTTAGTAAATTAGGGTAATCAGATAAACTTATATTCGGTCGAATTACAAAGAGTGGATCTTTGTCTAAAAATTCATAAAGACGAGGATAATCTTCTTTACTAATTTGAAAACTACTTTGATTTAAACTAGAAAGAAGGTATTGAATCTTTTGAATAGTTTTTTGCTTTTTCTTTTCATTTTGAGTTGGTGAACCTTTTTTAGAATAAAGATATAAAAGTAAATAGTAATAAGAAATTTCATAATCGGAGGAAAGTGAAGGAAGGCTTCCTTCTAAAAACGATAAGCAATCATAAGCGAAGATATATTCATTTTCTAGAATCAAGTGATAACTCGTTTCAATAAATAAATCGTCATACTGCATGTGCTTACCAAAAAATTCTTTTTTAAGAAGTTCATAAGCTTTTTTTGTTTGATGATTTTTGGCTTCTAGATAAAAAGTAATTAAATAATAAGGCGCCTCAACAAGAACATCTTTGATTGTTTCTAAATTATGATAGGCATGATCTTCATCATAAGGAAAATGTATACTTTCTTGATAGTCTTTTAAAGCAAGTAAGCCATCGTTATCTTGAACGTAACGAACAATAGAAAAAGGGACTTCAATATAGAATTCATAGAGTAAAGCATATTGATAAATATATTCGATATTAAAATTAGAAGAGTATTGTTGATATAATTCTTTAGCTTTTGCTATATAACATACTAAAATCTTTAATATTCTTTCTTTATCCGTTTCTTTAGCAATGATAAAAAGATTTAGAATATATTCTAAGCCTAACGGCATAAAGATTTCAGGTTGCTGAATGAAATCATAAAAAATTTGATGTTCATTTTCAAGTTCACGATTAGAATCTTTTATTTCAATTTGTTCATATAAATGATAAAGCCAATCAGCGTCTTCCATGGGAATAAGTTGTTTTACTAATTCGTTATATTCATCCATTTTCTTTATCTCCTTCAATAATAGAATAAAGATTTTATGCCTTAAAAACAATAAAAATCGTTAGTTAATGGTTCGTTAATTTTGCTCTTTCACATTGACAGAATTGAAAGATAAGAATATGATATTGGTTGAAAGATAACAAATGTTATTTTTGAGGAGATGAGCGTTGCCAGCCCATAAAGAATTTACAAAACAAGATATTATTGAAGCCGCTTTAACGATTGTAAAAAAAGAAGGCTTTGAAGGATTAAATGCGAGAAGATTAGCGAAAGAATTACATGCTTCTACACAACCGATCTATATTGAATTTAAAAATATGGATGAAGTAAAAAGAGAAGTGCGGAATGAAATCGAAAGAATCTACCAATCATTTGCCAAAAAAGAAATGGAAAAGAACATTTATCCGACCTTTAAAAGCTTTGGCATGGGCTATATTCTTTTTGCTAAAAAAGAACCGGAACTCTTTAAAATTTTGTTTTTAAGAAAAAGAGAAGATATGAATGATAATCCCGATGACTTAGAACCTATTTATCAATTATTGATGAAGAGCCAAGGATTAACTTATGAACAAGCGCAAAAACTTCATTTAACTTCATGGATTTTTGTTCATGGCTTAGCGACGCAGATGGTAACGCAATATATCGATTGGAAAGAAGAAGATTTATCTTCGTTATTAACCTTAAGCTTTCAAGGCTTTTTAAAAGAGATTAAAGGAGAGGGGAAACATGATTGAAATTAAAGATATAACTAAAAAATACCACTCTTTAGTAGCGGTTAACCATGTAAATTTAACGATTCAAGACGGTGAACTTTTTGGCTTATTAGGGGTAAATGGAGCTGGAAAGACCACATTAATTTCTATGTTATCTACTTTAGTGCAACCCACAAGTGGTACCGCTTCTTTGATGGGGCATGACTTAATTAAAGAAAAAGAAGAAATAAAAAAAATCATGAGTGTTTCACCCCAAGAAACCGCGATTGCGCCTTTATTAACGGTAAAAGAAAATTTATCTTTCTTTAGTGAAATTTACGAAATGAATGATCTAGTTTATTTAGAAAAAATTATCCATTTATTTCATCTAGAAGAAGTATTAAATAAAAAAGCAAAAACTTTATCGGGTGGATATAAAAGACGGTTATCCATTGCCATTAGTTTATTATCTAAGCCCAAAGTACTATTTTTAGATGAACCGACTTTAGGGCTAGATGTATTTGCTAGAAGAGAATTATGGAAAATCATTTTATCGTTAAAAGGTAAAATTACCATTGTTTTAACTTCTCACTATTTAGAAGAAATTGAAGCTCTTTGTGACCGTATTGCCGTCATACATAAAGGAAATATTATCTTTGAAGGGAAAATTGAGGTAATGAAAGAAAAGACCCAAAAAGAAAATATTGAAGATGCCTTTATTGCCTTAATTGAAGGAGATGATCCCCATGAAACGTTATAAAGCTTTTTTAAAAAGAAACTTTCTAGAAATGGTAAGAGATCCAATTATTTATATCTTCTGTTTAGTTTTTCCTTTATTGATGCTTTCTTTATTCCAAGTGATTGAGCATTATACTGGAACCAAAGTAGCGACCTTTATGCCGAAAAATCTAGTACCAGGAGTGATTGTGTTTTCCTATTCTTTTGTCATGCTATTAATCGCTCTTTTAGTATCAAAAGACCGCAAATCTGCACTATTAAAAAGATTATATACCTCACCGATGAAAACCTATGAATATATTTTAGGTTACTTAACGCCAAGCTATATCGTTGCGGTTCTTCAGTCCATTGTTATTTTATTATTTAGTTTTATCTTGTCTTTGATTTTAAAAGATGGCTATTTTTCTTTTGGGGAAGCGTTACTTTTATTTCTTGTAATGCAACCCATATTAATCATCAATCTATCGTTAGGTTTATTATTAGGCGCTTTATTAAATGATAAAGCTGCGCCAGGATTAACGTCCATCGTTATCAGTGCTTCAGGAATTTTAGGGGGAGCATGGATGCCATTAGATACGATGGAAAATTTTGAAAAAGCATGCTTATTCTTACCATTTTATCCGTCTACATATTTAGGTAGAATTGTAGTAAAAGGTGAGCATTCTATAGTAGGCACAAACGGAATGCCGATGTATTATAAGTGGGATAACAACATGAAAATCGGCCTGATTTCCATAATTATCTATACAGTACTTAGTGTTTTTGGTGCTTATTTTGCTTTTAAACATCAAATGAATTCAGACCAAAACTAGTACAGAAGTCGCTTCATTTATTTTCTACTTTCTTTTTTCTTCACGAATCGTTATAAAAAGGACGCAAATATGCTATAGTAATAAAGCAAAAGAATTATTAATTCTTTTAAGGGATGTGAAGAAAGTGAAGGCAGAACAAGTAGAAGAACTCGCAAAAGAAGCAAAATCTGGATATGAATCACTTTATGAGATAATGAAGGAAATTTATACCTTAATCCCAGGAAGTGTACAAAAAAAGAACTATCCAGAGGGCGTTAGTTATTTTTTAGCTGACTTTGATTTAACTTATCAATTCGCCATTTTAAGTATTGCTTGTTCTGATCATGTTATCGGTTATAATGAAATCACTTTTTTACGCCTTTTAGAAAGTAACCATATTTCCTTAGAAAAATTCATACCGATTGTATTTAAAGAAGAAAAAGGAATGGAAAATTTTAAATATGAAAATTTAAGAAACCTTTCTAAAGAAGAATTGCATCATTTCTTGACACAAAAAGAAGAACAAGAGTTTGGACCCCATCGTAAAAAATTTATTGAAACGATTGCCGAAATCCAAATTTTAAATAAGTAGCATTATTACCAACTTTTTTATGATTGCACAAGTCAAATTTTAAAGAACTTTTTGTGCATTGATCATGTGGTTTCTTCTCGTGAAATTGATAAGGCTACAGATATCATCTTTGAGACCTTTATGGCGCCTTTAAAAATGGCTTTAGTGGCGGATATTAGAAAAGATCCTAAAGACTTGAAGTGGACTTGTATGAAAGGTAGGCATTTCCGCTCCTTAAAAGAAATCTATCGTCATCGCGGACCTTTAAGAGTGCGTTCTACTGCGCATCTAGTAAATGCGATAACGGACCCTACTTTATTAGAACAAGCTACGATTTATATTGAAACCGATAATTCAACGGGTTCAGGTTTTATTTTAACCGCCGATGGAAGATGCGCGACTTGCGCACATGTGGTAAAAAACGCTCAAAATATTTACGCTCGCGTTACGTTAGAAGATGGAGAAAAAGAGATTCATAAATGTGAATTACTATTTATAGATGAAGTGAATGACTTTGCCATTATTCGTTTAGAAACCGGAAATCATTATTTCTTTGAAATGCAATCCGATTATCGTACTTTACATTTGGGTAGAAGTATTACCATCTTTGGATATCCTTTTGGTATCGGTTTAGCGGATGATGTAATTGATTTATCCCCGACTATTACTAAAGGTTATATTTCTTCTAGACAAGTGAAATCAGGTTGTGAATTTTATTTCTTAGACGCTCAGGCGCGTCCGGGTAATTCAGGTGGCCCAGTTTTGGATGCTGTCTCAGGAAAAGTGGTAGGATATTTATGTGGGGCTTTTGGTGATCAAGAAAACAAAATTGTTTTCATGCGAAGTTTAAAACCCTTTGTACATAAATTCAAATAAAGAAAGGAAGAAAAGATTATGTATAAGAACATTGATAAACATACATTTTTAGCATTAAAAGATTTAGTGCAATACGAAAAAGGACAAGTCATTTCTCGCACTTTAGTGCAAAATGAACTTGTTAGCATGACGATTTTCTCTTTTGATCAAGGAGAAGAAATCTCGACCCATGCCGCTTCAGGAGATGCTATGGTTACCGTCTTAGAAGGAAAAGGACGGTTCACCATTGGTGGAAAAGTTTATTATCTTGAACCAGGTGACACTATTATTATGCCGAAAGATGTTCCTCATGCGGTATATGGAGAAACCCAATTTAAAATGCAATTAATCGTTTCTTATTAATTGAGGTTTTACAATGTTATTAAAAGAGCAGTACACATTTGAAGTTCGTTCTTCTTCCTTTACGAAAGAAAATAAACTTCAATCGGAAAATATTTTATATTGGTTTCAAGAAGCAGCAAGTCAACATTCGGAGAAATTTCATATTGGCTTTCATGATTTAATAAAAGACAATATCATTTGGATGGTCGCAAGAAATAAATATGAAATTCTTTCGGATTTTCCTAAAAATAAAAAAGTCATCATTGAAACGTGGCCACATCCTTATTCTCGCTTTGAAATTGAAAGAGATTATCTTTTAAAAGATGAAGAAGGAAAGGTCTATATCAAAGGAACTTCTTTATGGTGTCTTTATTCCAAAGAAAAACAAAGATTAATGCCCACAAAATGTGCGGAAATTGAAGGTGCTGAATATTGTTTAGAAAAGAATTTTGATGAACCTTTTTTACGAATCGCTATCACTGAAAGTGATGCCTTTGAAACATGCTTTCAACACACGATTAACGTGGAAGATGTCGACCGTAACGGCCATATGAATAACTGCCGTTATAGCCATTTAGTGGATCTAGCATTATTAGAAGATGAAAAAGAAATTCAAAGATTTGAAATCAATTATGTTATGCAATGCTATGAGCATGAAGAATTAGTCATTAAAAAATATAGGAAGGAAAAGGAAATTTTTGTTTTAGGCGAGAAAAAAGAAGGTATCGTCTTTATCACAAGAATTTTATTGAGATAGAAAAATGGTTATTTTATCCGTTAGTAATGTGAAAAAGAGTTTCGGCGTTGAAGAATTATTCTCTAACGTCACTTTTAGCGTGAACGATACGGATCGCATGGCCATTGTAGGAAGTAACGGAACTGGAAAGTCCACCCTTTTAAAAATTATTATTGGACAAGAAGAAATTACTCCCGATAGAGCGGATGGCTCTAAAGGTGGTGTGTTCTTCGCTAAAGGAGCCCGATACGTATATTTATCACAAGATGTTATTGAATCTTTAGATCATACTTTATTAGAAGAAGCTTTATTAGTCTTTAAAGATTTAATCAAAAAAGAAGCCGATTTAGCGGATTTAGCGAATCTTTATGCGGAAAATCCTTTGGATGAAAAAATAGAAAACCAGTATGCGAAAATGCAAAGTGAATTTGAACATGCCGGTGGTTATGATTATCAATATAAAGTCCGCATGATGCTATCAAAATTTGGTTTCTCTGATGAAGTAATGAATCGACCTATTCGTAGTTTTTCTGGTGGAGAGAGAACGAAAATGGCGTTTGTAAAATTACTCTTATTAGAACCAGAACTTTTAATTTTAGATGAACCGACCAATCACTTAGATGTTTCTACGATTGATTGGCTAGAAACCTATTTAAAAACGTATCATGGGGCGATTTTATTTGTTTCCCATGACCGTTACTTTATTAATGCCATTGCCAATAAAGTATTAGAACTCGATCATCATCAAGTAACGTTATATAAAGGTAATTTTGATGCCTATGTAGAACAAAAGAAAGAACGCTACGAAGTGATGATGCGTGAGTACACATTACAACAAAAAGAAATTGAAAAAATTCAACGTTTTATTACTTTTTATAAACCAAAACCTCGTTTTGTATCACGGGCTAAAGACCGTGAAAAGAAATTAGAGCATATGAAGAGAATTGAAAAACCACAAGGGGAAGAAAGAGGCATTCGTTTCCAATTTGAAGGACAAGTGCGAAGCGATAAAAAGATTCTTTATTTTGAAGATTGTGCGATTGGCTATGACTCTGTTTTAATTGAGCCATTTACTTTCTTTTTATATGGCAATGATAAATTAGCCATTATGGGTGATAATGGAACGGGAAAAACTACCTTATTAAAAACCATATTAGAAGGTAGACCTCCATTAAAAGGTTATATCCGTCGTTTGATGCCACTTTCCATAGGTTATATTCAACAAAACGATTTTGATTTTGGTAGTTCTAAAACCTTACTTGAATATTTCTTAGATGAATTCCCTGATATGGGAGAAAAGAAAATTCGAAATCACTTAGGAAAATTTGCTTTTACCAACGATGAAGTGTTTAAGCCTACAGAAGTGCTTTCTGGTGGTGAAAAAATGCGAGTTGTATTAGCAAAAATCGTTTTAAAACACTATGACGTTTTATTATTAGATGAACCTACGAACCACTTAGACATTTTAACAAGAGAAGCTTTAGTGAATGCCATGCAAGGTTATGAAGGCTGTATTATCTTTGTCTCACACGATCGGTATTTTATCGATAGTATAGCGAATAAAATTCTTTATATCTCCAATAAAAAGCCTTATTATCATGAAGGAAATTATGAAACTTTTAAAGAAGAAGAGGCTTCTTTATTAGAAGGAAATAAAGAAGAAAAAGTAAAAAAAGAAAAGAAAGCTACGACAAAAAAAGAAAAAGTGTATACCGAAGATGATTTAGCGAGAATTGAAAAACAAATTCAAGAAATCAAACAAGAAGAGTGGAAAGAAGAAAACTATATGGATCCGAAAAAGATGAAGGAATTAGGGGACCAGTTAGAAGCGTTAAATCAAGAATACGAACGAATTTTTAAAATTCTTTATGAAGAATAGATTTTTTAAAAGCACGTCAAATGATACGCTTTTTTAAGTGTGGTCATTTGTTCTGCTTGTCGTTATAATAAAAGTTAGAAGGAGAATAGTTTTATGCAGTATCTACAAGAAACACCTTTACTAGATTATCATGCTATATCCATTCAAGGATTAATTCAAACCCGCAAATGGGGTGAACTCGATACCTTTCATCGTATTCAAGCGGTTTATAACTTTGTAAAAGATGAAATTCTTTTTGGCTATAATCAAAAAGATGCACTTTCTGCATCTATCATTTTAAAAGATGGATACGGACAATGTAATACGAAAAGCATCTTATTTATGGCTCTTTTAAGAGCGTTAGACATTCCTTGCCGTATTCATGGCTATACGATTGATAAAAAGATACAAAAGGGCGCAATGACGGGCTTAACCTACTTAAAAGCACCTCAAGAAATCCTTCATAGTGTCGTAGAAGTTCATTATGATCATCATTGGATTCAATTAGAAGGATTAATATTAGATAGTCAATATTTAGAAAATTTACAAAAGAAGTTTTGTGTAGAAGCTAACGCTCCTTTTATGGGATATGGTGTAGCTACCCAAGATTTTTCTCATCCGCAAGTTGAATTTATCGGTACCGATACATATATTCAAAAAGACGGAATTGTACGTGATTTAGGCATTTATGAAAATCCTGATGAACTCTTTCAAAAGTATCAACAAGCTTTAGGAAAAATTAAAAAATGGATTTACGAACATATTTCTCGTAAGAGGATGAATAAAAATATTGAAAAAATTCGTAAATTATAATGTTCATGTTGCATTTTGCGTCTTGATTTGCTAATATTCAAGAAGAAAGAAGGATTTTTTTAAATATGAAAAATTTAGTTTACAAGATTTGTGTAGGCGTCGTATCATTCTTACAAACTCTTTTATTTTGGATGGTTGTCCTAAGTTTTACGAGTAGCTCAATAATAAATGCTAGCAACAAAAACGCCGCAGTTATTGGACTTACTGTAATTTTATTAATCGTTAACGTCCTCGATAAGTTTCTTAGAAAAGAAGATAGTTGGTGGTGCGTTTTGATTAATGTTATCTTTGCACCTGTACGTTTCATTACGCAAATCATCGGTTTTGTCATTTGCTCTAAAAAGAGAACAAGAATGGCACGTGGTAGTTATGATTCTGATGATACCAAGAAGACCTTAGTGTATTACTTAACTTCTCTTGATCTTGGTAAGAAAGATGATGTAACGAAAAAGGATATTATCGCAGCAATGGAAAGAATCGCTGTTGCTTCTGGTGATACAATTCGCTTCCCATCCGGCGCAATCGTTAATATTGTTACCGATTTTAATTTAAAAGGTAATGAACTTCAATTTACAGTTGTTCGTCTTTGCGAAAAATTTGAATTAACGGATGAAAATGAAATTGCTAAATTAAAACCTATCGTTGATCAAAAATTAGATCATGCCGTTCAATCGATTAGAGCAAATGTCAAGAAATGGATTGATAGTCAAGATACTGCATTAGAATTCAATTTAAAAATTGATTGGAGCCAAGTTAAATAAAAATTAAGAAACAGCAAGATGGGAAATATTATCAATCCCATCTTGTTTATTTTTTGTAAATTTGCTATGATTATATGCACGGAAGGTGATAGAAATGTTAATTGATGAATTAAAAAAAGCCAATATGGAAGCTTTAAAATCAAAAAATAAAAACGTACGCGCTATCTTATCCGTAGTCATTAATAAATATAACTTAGCGAAGATTGAACTCTCTACCAAAGGAAAAGAAATCGCTGATGCGGATTTATTAGGAATTATTCAAAAGACAATTAAAGAACTTGAGGATGAACGTGCTGGGTATTTAAGTGTAAATAACACCCAAAGGGTAGAAGAAATAGATGAGCAAATGAAAACGATTCAATCCTACTTACCTAAAATGCTAACGGAAGAAGAAATAAAAAATGAAATCCTTTCTTTAGAAGATCGTTCAATTCCAAGTGTAATGAAGCATTTTAAAGAAAATTTTGCAGGAAAAGTCGATATGGGTCTTGTCAATCGTATCGCTCGCTCTATATAATATAGAAGCGAACTTCTTAGGGGCGTAGTTAAATGGTATAGCAACGGTCTCCAAAACCGTTATTGCGGGTTCGATTCCTGCCGCCCCT
>FR897042.1:14835-17811 GCA_000437235.1 Coprobacillus sp. CAG:826
TTCCTGCCGCCCCTGCCATTATTGTAGTATTAGTTTGATACAGTGCAAAAATGTATTGAACTTTTTTTATTTTTACGAGGGTTCAATTCCTACCGTTGGTTCGAACACTCGAACTTTGATACATTGGAAAGCCATTCATAGGGCTTTTGCAGTCCTTTTTATATAAGGATTTATAGATTTGAAACGTTAACGATTGAACGATTATCTTAACAAATGAACGATTATAGGAACTATTGAACGCTTACTCCAACAATTAAACGATATAAATTGAAAATTCTTTTATTTGAGAATGATAAGTAAAAAAACATGTAATTTTGCAGTTTTATCATTGATTTATTACCAATTTTTGATATAACAAACTTGGTAATAAAAGTTGGTGATAAAATGAAAGTCAAAGAAATAATTAATGAACTATTGCAATTTTCTAAAGAAAGAGAATGGTTTGAGTTTAAAGAAAATTGGTTTCAACCTGTCACTCTTGGAGAATATGTCTCTGCCCTTTCTAATGCGGAAGCTCTTGTAGGAAAAGATTATGGATATTTTGTATGGGGGATAAATGATGTGACTCATGAAATAGTGGGAACGGATTTTGATTATTACCAAGACTATAGACATGAACCATATCAAAACTATCTAAATAGAAATCTCTTTCCACGAATCAAATTTGAGTTTGGTGAAGATGTTATTAATGGAAAAAGAGTTGTTGTTTTAGCCATTGAAGCAGCAAAAGAAATTCCAACATCATTTAATAAAGTTAGATATATTCGGATTGGGTCATCAAAAGATTCAATGGAAAATAACCCCAAAAAAGAAAAAGAACTGTTTAAAGTACTTGAAAATGGTTATCCAACAATAGTTAATACTGAATCACTATATCAAGATTTAACATTTGAAAAATTATTCATGTACTATGGAAGCAAAGGAATAAGTATTAAGCAAGAAACATTTAAAAAAAATCTTCATTTATTAACTCCTGATGGAAAATACAATATAATGGCACAGCTTCTTTCTGATAACTCCCAGCTACCATTAAGATTATCAATATTTGAAGGAGAAACAAAAGGATCAAATCTTTATGCTATTAAAGAATTCGGATTTGATTGTCTTTTGTATTCATTAAAAAATCTTTTAGATTATGGAGATGTTATCAACATAATTCAATCTGATGAAACAAATAGAAAAGAAGAAAGAAAAGAAACGCCGTTGTTTGACATAAAATCATTCAATGAAGCTATAGTTAATGCGGTCCTTCACAATAAATGGGTTGATGGAAATGAACCTATGATAACAGTATACTCTAATAGAATTGAAATTCTTTCTAGAGGTACAATAGCACCATCTCAAACATTAGAAGGCTTTTATTTAGGAGAATCGGTGCCTGTAAATGAAAAATTATCAGAAATCTTTGCCCAACTAAGAATAAGTGATAAATCTGGAAGAGGAGTTCCAAAAATTGTTGAAAACTATTCTAGAAGTGCTTTTGAATTTAGAGACAATTCAATAGTAGTTACCATTCCATTTAATTATAATAGAAAAGTTGGTGATAATGTTGGTAATAAAATTGGTGATAATCCTATAACTAGAAAGCATGGATTAAACTTAACAAGAGAAAGAATTATTTCAGAAATGAGACATAATCCAAATATTACTAAGGCTGAACTTGTTGTATTATTAGGTATAAGTAATACCGCAGTTGATAATAACATAAGATACCTAAGAGAAAATGGCTACATAATTAGAGTTGGCGAAAACAAAAATGGTTATTGGAAAGTTTTAAAATAAGAAGAATTATTGTATAAATTTTTATGCAAATCGTTTGATTTTTTGATGATGCTGAAAAATATGTAATTGGTGTGAAAAAGGAAATAAATAAGTGAAAAAGGTAAATTCAATTGATTATCTAGGAAAAGAAGTAATATTAAAGATTGGTGGGCCATTAGGTTCAAGACATCCACAATATGGCTTTATTTATATGATAAATTATAGATATGTACCTGATACTATTAGTGGAGATGGTGAAGAATTAGATGCATACTTAATTGGAAAATTTGAACCAGTTACATCTAGTAAGGGGAGAATCATTGCGGTTATGCATGGAATTAATGATGACGATGATAAACTCGTTGTTTCTAAAAATGGAGAAGAATATTTAGATGAAGCAATTAGAGCACTGACAGAGCTTCAAGAAAGATTTTTTCATTCAGTAATAATAAGATAAAAAATGATATCCATTATAAAGCATTAGTTTGATTCAGAAAATGAGTCAAACTTTTTTACTATTTTTATAAACTAATAATTTTTTTCAAAGAATATCTTCTTGGAGCAGTGATGAATATTGCATATAAAATGACTTGTTCAATTGTTCTTATTAAATTTAAATATTTTTTTAACATGATAACAAATATATGTTAAAATAATAAAGGCATATTGGTAAAGATATGAAAAAATATTTTTTATGAGATAATTTACATTATTAATCATTCGACAATAAATTTATGGTTGATATGATTTAACTATAAGTGAGTTTAAATTCATTTTATTCAATCTTATGCTAAATGAAGAAAACTAGGGGGAGAGTAGTATTATATGTTTGATGTTAGACGTTTAGCCGCTATTCAAGTTGGCTTAGCTTCTCCAGAACAAATTCGTGCGTGGTCACATGGAGAAGTAAAAAAGCCTGAAACCATCAACTACCGTTCACAAAAGCCAGAAATGGGTGGTCTCTGCTGTGAAAAAATCTTTGGACCAGCAAAAGACTACGAATGCCATTGTGGTAAATATAAGAAAATTCGTTTCCAAGGTATCACATGTGAAAAATGTGGTGTTGAGGTTATTTCTAAAGAAGTACGTCGTGAGAGAATGGGACATATTGAACTTGCTGCCCCATGCACTCATATTTGGTATTTAAAAGAAATACCATGTGTTATATCCCGTGTTTTAGATGTATCACCCAAACAATTAGAAGAAGTTGTATAT
>FR897043.1:0-110 GCA_000437235.1 Coprobacillus sp. CAG:826
CATATTTCCTTCCTTCACGCATTAATGATATCACCTTTTCTTTTTCATTACAATATTAATGTAATTTTTTTACACCATAAATGTTTACTAATAACATTATATGCACCTAT
>FR897043.1:167-17227 GCA_000437235.1 Coprobacillus sp. CAG:826
ACTCAATTCAGTATTGGAATATTAAAAGTATTTATATTCTATAGAAATCATATACTTTTTATTTGTTTTATCTTATAATGAAATCACAGAGTAGTTCGAAAGCGTTAAGTGTCTATTCATGGGATGTCGGAATAGAACGAATATCGATTTCGATAGCGGTTTTCGAACGCGTCCGCTGGTAGGCGGACCTCTATTAAGGAGGTTCTTTTTTTGTGAAGAAAAATAAGAAAGTCTATACGATATGTATAGCGAGTATGATGGCGGCACTTTCCATCATTCTTGACATTTTAAGTGTGCGTACCGATTCAAGTAAAATCACGCTTTATAGTCTTCCCTTACTTTTATCTGGATTTTTATTTGGACCTTGGGTTGGCTTATTAAGTGGTTTAGCAAGTGGCCTTATTTCGCAAATTATTCTCTATGGATTTAGTGTTACTACACCCATATGGATTATTGCTCCTATGTTATGGGGATTTTTAAGTGGCATTTTATTTCATAAAGCGTTTAAAAAAAGAGAGAAACTTTGGGTTATCTCTCTTGTTGTTATTATTACTTCCATCAGTGCAACTTTAGTGAACACACTTGCTATTTATTTAGATGGATTAATTTTTAACTATCCAACACCTTATGTCATTACACAATTAGGCATTCGTATTCTTACATCACTCGGCCTTAGTGTGGCTTATATTACTTTAATCTATTTAATTTTACCAAGTTTAAAACCTTTAACTGATTCTTCTACTCATAATGCTTCATAGCTTTATCAATGGTCCGTTTTTGATCTTTTTCTTTTTCACTTTCCCGTTTATCATAATTTTTCTTTCCTTTACCTAAACATATCTCCACTTTCACTCTACCTCTTTTAAAGTATATTTTCGTAGGAACAAGGGTAAAGGATTTTTCTTTTACTTTTTGTTCTAAGCGAATAATTTCTTTTTTATGTAATAATAATTTTCTAGTTCTTAAAGGATCATGATTAAAAATATTGCCTTCTTTATAAGGAGCAATATGCATATTAATAATAAAAGCTTCTTGATTACGAATCACAATATAACAATCGTTTAAAGAGGCGCCATTATTACGAATGGACTTAATTTCTGTACCGGTTAATTCAATGCCTGCTTCTAAAGGATCACTTAAAAAATAATGAAAAGAAGCTTTTCGATTATTGGTAATGATTTTAATGGCAGATTCCATATATTTAGCCTCCTTTTAGCTATTTTTATCATACTCTTTTTATTCGAGTTTGAATAGTTTTATCGTCTTCTACTATGTCTTCTTAATAAATGTGGATTTTCTCTTTTTCGATAAGATTCCACTAAACGAAGCGTGATTTCTCCTTTTTTCGGATTGGCATCTACAACTTGCACTTTTACTTTGTCACTTACCACAAAGCGTAATCCTCTTCTTCTAGAAAAAGCCGAAATGCCTTGTTCATCTAAAACAAAATAATCCGAGAAATCTTCAAACTTCAATAATCCTGAAAGGCCATTTTCTAATTCTACAAACATACCACGATTATTCATACCGTCAATATGACCTTCATAAATATCACCAATATGGTTTTGCATATACTCTGCGCCTTTATAATCAACGGATTCTCTTTCAATGGTAACCGCTCGTCTTTCTTTAAAAGAAGTGTCTTCTGCTAAAAATACGAGCTTTTCTTCTAATTCTTTTAAAGAAGAAAAATCTTTTTCGAATAAATATTTTCTTAATAAACGATGAACGATTAAATCGGGATATCTTCTGATTGGCGAAGTAAAATGCGTATAGCAAGAAGATGCTAAACCAAAGTGTGTGTTATAGGCTGCTGAATATCTTGCCTTAGCTAAAGAACGAAGTAAGAAAGTAGAAATAATTTCTTTTTTCGCGTCATCCTGAATACTCATTAAATATTGTTGTAAATCTTTTGGTTTCACATTTAAAGGGGAAAAATAGATAGGATTTCCCATTCTAGAAGTAAAAGACATCCACGTTTCTAATTTACGAACTTTCGGTTGTTCATGAATACGATAAATAAAAGGTAAATTTCTCTTATGAATCGTTTCTGCTACGGTTTCATTGGCTAGAATCATAAAATCTTCAATGAGCTTTTCGCCTTCTTTTTGAATCTTTTTATGAATGCCGATGGCTTTTCCTTCTTGATCCACTTCAATTTTAATTTCCGGAACGCTTAAATCTAAAGCGCCTCTATCATCTCTTCTTGCTCTTACTAATTGAGAAAGCTCATGCATCAATAAAAGCGTTTCTTCTAATTCATTTTCAGGATAATTCTTTTCAATGACTTCATTTACATAAGTATACGTTAAACGATGTTTTGAACGAATAATAGAAGGTTGAATATGAGAAGAAACCACTTCACCTTTATCATTCACATTCATGATACAAGATATGGTTAAACGATCGACATTGGGGTTTAAAGAACAAATACCATTGGATAAACTAAAGGGAAGCATAGGAACGACACGGTCCGTAACATAGATGGAAGTGCCTCGATTTATCGCTTCTTTATCTAGGGCGGTATTTTCTTTTACATAGTGAGAAACATCGGCAATATGCACACCTAAAATATAGCCATCTTTCATCTTTTGAATAGAAACTGCATCATCTAAGTCACGGGCATCTTCTCCATCAATGGTAACAATGAGTTTATTCCGTAAATCTAACCGTTTCGCCGCTTCTTCTTCCTTCACTTCTAAAGGTAAAGCTAAAACTTCTACTTCAACATCATTAGGGAAACTAATAGGTGCGTTATTTTCTAAAATAAGGCGTGTCATATCCATTCCTGGGGCATTTTTAGCACCTAAGACTTTAACAACTTCTAGAAGTATTTTTCGTGGTTTAGAAGATTTAAAATGACAAACAACAACATCTCCGATGGCGCCTTGATAATCGTCTAAAGAAAAACGAGTAGATAAAGGCGCTAAATAGGAAGCTTCTACATAATATCCTTTTTTATCTCTCTTTACTTCTCCAACGACTTCATGATATTTACGAGCAACAATTTTAACAACTGCTCCTCCATATTGATGAGGACGAATATAGACTCTATCTCCTAAAATAGCGTCCATTAAATCTTCATCGGTAATATACATATCTTCTTCAGCATCAAAAAGATGAACAAAAGCAAAAGTATCTTTTACTGATACCACTTCACCTAATAAAAGGCCTAAAGTTTCTGGTAAAACATAATGTTCATCTTCAAAAATAATTTCTCCATCATTTAAAAGAGTTTGAATCATTAAGGCAATATCTTGACGTCGATAAGAAAAATGAGCGTAGATTTCTTGCGCTGTTACATAACGATTTTTGCGGATAAAATTTAAAATTTCTTCTTTCATACTCTCACTCTCCTATGCAATAAAAAAAGGGATATACTCCCTTCTTTTTTTCTTTTTTATTTACAAGTTAAAATAAATCTAACAGATAATTGCTTATTTTCCAAGTGCTTTAATTAAAACAGCAAAGAGGAAGAAAACCACGGCAAAGCCAAAGGTAAGCCAAGAAATGACTAATTCGGAACCTCTTTCTTTTTGATGAGCAAAAACGTTTAAGCCACCACCGGTAATAGCACCAGAAGCACCTTCAGATTTACCACCTTGTAGAAGGGATAAAATAATAATAATAACGGCTACGATTAAGAAAATAATATCTAAAGCGCCCATAAGAATACCTCCTCATGTTTTTTTCAGTTCATAACTGCTCATTTATATTACACTATTTTCAAAAGAAAATAAATAACATTTTTTGGTATTGTCGATTTTCTTTTAAAAAATAGTAAAAAAGCACTACTTTTTCATTCTATTCCTTTTATAAATCCGCTTTTAATTCAAAAATCATATCACGAAGTTGCGCTGCTCTTTCAAAGTCGAATTCTTTGGCAGCTTCACGCATTTGCTTTTCAAGAGATTTAATTTCACGCTCAATATCCTTTCTTGAACGTTTTCCTTTATCTTTCTTAGCAAAATCTTCAAAAGTATTATCTTCGTTTTTAATCGGCAAACGAATTTCTTTGATAATGGTTTTCGGTATAATATGATGTTCATCATTATAAGCTTTTTGAATTTGACGACGACGGTTCGTTTCATCAATAGCGGTCTTCATGGAATCAGTGATTCGATCCGCATACATAATAACGCGACCTTCCGCATTTCTAGCAGCCCGACCAATAATCTGAATTAATGAACGGGTTGAACGTAAGAAGCCTTCTTTATCCGCATCTAAAATAGCGATTAAGGATACTTCTGGAATATCTAAACCTTCTCTTAATAAGTTAATACCGACTAAAACGTCGTATTTTCCTTTACGCAGTTGATAGATAATTTCCGTTCTTTCTAAGGTTTTCGTTTCGTTATGGAGATAGGCGACTTTATAACCACGGTCTTTTAAAAATTTCGTTAAATCTTCAGCCATACGAATCGTTAACGTGACAATCATGACTCTTTGGTTCTTTTCCATTCGTTTTTGAATTTCTAAAATCAAATCATCGATTTGTCCCATCGTTGGACGCACTTCAACTTCCGGGTCTAATAAACCCGTAGGACGAATAATTTGTTCCACATATTCTCCATTTGTTCTTCCTAATTCATAGTCCCCTGGGGTAGCTGAAGTACAAATCACTTGATTCATCAACCCTTCAAATTCATCAAATTTTAAAGGACGGTTATCTAAGGCCGAAGGTAAACGGAAACCATATTCCACTAAAGTTTGTTTTCTTGAGCGGTCACCATTATACATTCCACGTACTTGCGAGAAGGTAACGTGCGATTCATCGACCACTAACAAAAAATCTTTAGGAAAGTAATCAAATAAAGTAAAAGGACGTTCTCCTGGTTTTCTTCCATCAATATGACGGGAATAATTTTCAATACCGGGACACATACCAAATTCCATTAAAGAATCCACATCTTGTTTCGTACGCATTTCTAAGCGTTGTTCCTCTAGGAATTTATGATTTTCATGGAAATACGCTAATCGCTCCACCATTTCTTCTAAAATAGCTTTACAAGCCTTCTGTACTCTTTCTTTTGAAGAAGCATGTCCATATGCAGGAAAAATAGGGAAAGTTTGATACGTATGTAAAACTTCACCTGTTAAAGGATCTACGGTAGCAATTCTTTCAATTTCATCCCCAAAAGTATCAATTTTTACAATGAATTCATTCGTAGAAGCAGGACAAATTTCAATAATATCTCCCCGTACCCGGAAAGTGCCTGGATTGGTATCTAAATTATTTCTTTGATATTGTCCTTCAACTAAAGCGTGAAAAAGTTTTTTACGGTCAATAACATCGCCTACTTTTAACGTAAAAGCTAAACTACGATATTCATCTGGGTCGGTTAAGCCATAAATAGAAGCGACAGAAGCAACGACAATTGTGTCTCTTCTTTCTAATACCGAGTGAATCGCGGAACTACGTAACATTTCAATTTCATCGTTCATTACCGCGTTTTTATCAATATACGTATCGGACTTAGGTAAATAAGCTTCTGGTTGATAAAAATCAAAGTTAGAAACGAAATATTCTACTCGGTTATGAGGAAACAGTTCTTTAAATTCAGCATAGAGTTGCCCCGCTAAAGTTTTATTATGCACAATGACTAATGTAGGTTTTTGTACTTGGGCAATTACATTGGCAATGGTAAATGTCTTTCCAGTTCCGGTTGCACCTAAAAGAACTTGGAAATCTTTTCCATTATTAATGCCCTCCACTAATTCTTGGATAGCTTCTGGTTGATCTCCTAACGGAGAATAATTAGACACAAGTTCAAATTTTTCACTCATTTTCTTTCTCCATACCTACCGTTTTTGCTTCGGTAAAACCTTCTCCTCTTATTTCATGTGCCTTGGCAATTGAAATAAAAGCATTGGGATCGACTTTTCGTATATAATCAATAAACTGCGTATATTCTTTTTTTCCAAAAACAACGCGAATCATTTTTTTATCACCTTTAGAATATCCGCCAATTGCGTTAATCATCGTGGTACTACGATCTAATTCACGAATCACAAAATCATTAATTTCTTCATAGTGATCCGACACAATTGTTGCGATAAATGATTCAGAAGTTCCCACAAATATCTTATCAATCAAAAGTGCGGATACAAAAGCACCAATCACGCCAATAATTGCCGTAACTAGATCCTTGGAAATAATAAAGCCCATAATGATGATTGAAGCATCAATAATAAACGTTGCAATGGATGTTTTGACTTTCCAATACTTATTTAAAATAAGCGCTAAAACATCAACTCCACCCGTCGATCCACCACCTAAAAAAGTTAAAGCAACACCAATACCAACAAAAGCATTTCCACAAAGAGCCGCTAATAAGATGGTAAACCGCGGGTCTATTTTTTCTAGAGTAAAACCACTTTCTAAATTAAACCATTGATCAACGTGAAGTACACGAATAAACAAAGGAAATGTGGCGGTATAAATTAAAACAGAAAGAAAAGTTTGTACTGAAAATTTTTTTCCTAAAAAGAAAAAGCCAATAATGAATAAAATAATATTCAAAGATACTGCTACTATATCAACAATATTTTTAGCATCCCCTGCCGTGCCATAAACTGCGTTTTGTATTGCAATTGCAATACCAGAAACACCCCCTGTAACGATATGATAAGGGGTTAAAAAAGCTACAGTACCAAAAGTTAAGAATATTGTTCCTACAGCAATTAAAAAAACGTGATGCATATTTTTCATTATGTCTTTTTTTGTTAAGTTCTTTTTATTATTCATGATTTTTGGCCTCCATTTCTAAATAAGCATACAGAAAGCCATCAATATTGCCATCCATAACAGATGCAACATTGCCCTCTTGGTAATTCGTTCGATGATCTTTCACCATTGTATAAGGGCAAAAAACATAAGAACGGATTTGTGACCCCCATTCAATATTCTTTTGTTCTCCCACAATTTGATTCATTTCATCTTTTCGTTCCTGTAGTCTTCTTTCATATAAATGCGCTTTTAACATATTCATCGCAATTTCACGGTTTTGAATCTGTGATCTTTCAACTTGCGAAGAAACGACAATTCCTGTTGGAATGTGCGTAATACGTACGGCAGACTCCGTTTTATTTACGTTTTGTCCTCCCGCACCTTGGGAGCGATAGGTATCAATGCGTAAATCCTTTTCATTAATTTCAATATCAATTTCATCTTTAAATTCTGGAATGACATTGACGGAAGCAAAAGATGTATGTCTTCTTCCCGCTGCATCAAATGGGGAAATGCGAACTAAGCGATGCACACCTTTTTCCCCTTTTAAAAGACCATAAGCATTTTTTCCTTTAATCATGATGGTTGCAGATTTAAGTCCCGCTTCATCACCAGCTTGATAATCAATAATTTGCATTTTAAAATGATGCGCTTCGGCAAAACGCACATACATCCGATAAAGCATATCTGCCCAGTCTTGTGATTCTGTACCACCCGCACCAGGATGGAATTCTAAAATCGCATTTAAATGATCAAAGGGTCCATCAAATAAAACATTCATTTTCAACGCATTTAATTTTTCTTCAAAGACACTATACTCCATATCAAGAAGTTCTAATGTTTCATCATCCATTTGTTCATTCGCTAAGGAAAGCATATCTAAAGCACTTTGAAAAGAAAGAGCGGTGTCTTCATACTGCTCTTTTTTTTCTTTTGCTTCATTGAGTTCATTGACAACTTGCATAGCGGCTTTTTGGTCATTCCAAAAAGTTTCTGCATTCATTTTTTCTTCTAATTCATGGACCTTCTTTTCTAAACTAGCCAGGTCAAAGTGAATCACCAAGCTGATGTAACACTTTCTCAGCTTCTGAAAGTCCATTTTTTATGGTCATGAAATCACGCATGATTATTCACCTTTTTCTTCTGGATGTTCTTCTTCCTCGTCAGGCTTTTTCATTTGTACTTGAACATTCAAAAGATTTAAGACAACTTCAATGGCAATGATATCCATCATTTCACCAAATAGTTTATAACCTTCATTTACGTAATCTTGTAATGGGTTAGTATTCGCATAGCTTCTTAAGTGAATACCTTCTCTTAACTTATCCATGGTATCAATATGGGAAGTCCAGTTACGGTCAATACAACGAAGCGCAAAGTTTCTTTCCATATTTTCCGCCACTTCGTCGCCCCATTCTTTTCTTCTTTCTAAGTAACGTTTCCACATTAAAATAGCAACATCTTCACCAACTTCATCAGCGGGAGATTCATCATACGCGGCTGGTTTAATCGTTCCTGCCTCTAAGAAACGTGGTTCTAATTGTGCTTTTAAAAGTTCACCAGAAACACCTAAAGAAGGATCATTTGGATTTAAGCTCTTTTTCGCCAAAGCAACACCTGCTTGCTTGAAGAATTCTTCAATCATTTCATGAATATCGCTTGCAAAGAGAATATTATCTCTTTTCTTATACATAATTTCACGTTGTTTTCTTAAAACGTCATCATAATCCAAAAGGGATTTACGGGTATCAAAGTTTTGACCTTCAATTCTCTTTTGCGCATTGGTAATTGCGCTTTGTACCATTTTACTTTCCAAAGCTTCGTCATCAAGACTAGAATATAAAGAGCGTAAACGATCACTACCAAAGCGGCGCATTAATTCATCATCAAGTGAAATAAAGAAACGCGTATATCCTGGGTCGCCTTGACGACCAGAACGACCTCTTAATTGGTTATCAATACGACGAGATTCATGTCTTTCCGTACCAAACACACATAAGCCACCGGCTTTTCGAGCTTCTTCATCTAACTTAATATCGGTACCACGACCGGCCATGTTTGTAGCAATCGTAATTGCCCCTGCTTCACCAGCATGAGCAATAATTTCTGCTTCTTTTGCATGGTTTTTAGCATTTAAAACATTATGTGGTAAATGTGCTTCATTTAATAAGCGATCCACGAATTCAGACATTTCAACGGAAACAGTACCAATCAAAATCGGCTGTCCTTTTTCATGTCTTGCTTGTACTTCTTTGACTAATGCTTTAAATTTTGCATTTTGGTTACCAAAAATTAAGTCTAAATCATCAATACGTTGAATTGGACGATTGGTTGGAATGCAAATAACGCGCATATTATAAATCTTGCGGAATTCTTCTTCTTCTGTTTTCGCAGTACCTGTCATACCTGAAAGTTTTTCATATAAACGGAAGAAGTTTTGATAAGTAATCGTAGCTAAAGTTACAGTTTCTTCTTTAATTTTTACGTTTTCTTTCGCTTGAATGGCTTGTTGTAAACCATCAGAATACTCTCTTCCTTTTAAAATACGACCCGTAAATTGGTCAATTAATTGAATTTCACCTTCAGAGTCTACCATGTATTCTACATCACGTGTCATAACATAGTTTGCTTTTAATGCTTGAACAATACGGTGTACTAAATCGTTATATTCTGGAGAATAAAGATTTTTAATACCGAACATTCTTTCCGCTTTATCAACGCCTTGTTCCGTTAAACCACAAGTTTTTGTTTTTTCATCATAGGTGAAATCTTTTTCTCTTTTTAATGTTTTAACAAAACGGTCCGCAATGATATAAGTATTAGAAGACACTTTAGATCCACCTGAAATAATTAATGGTGTTCTTGATTCATCAATTAAGATTGAGTCAGCTTCATCGATTACAGCATATGTTAAACCGCGTAAAACACGAGCATTTGCGTCTACGGCCATGTTATCTCTTAAATAGTCAAAACCTAATTCAGAGTTAGTGGTATAAGTAATATCGCAACGATAGGCTTCTTGCTTTTCAGTAACTGTTTTTTCTCTGAGGTTAACGCCTACTGTTAAACCTAAGAAACGATAAATTTGTCCCATCCATTCAGCGTCACGTTGGGCCAAATATTCGTTAACGGTAACGACATGAACGCCTTTACCAGTTAAGGCATTTAAATAAACCGCCATCGTAGCGGTTAAAGTTTTACCTTCACCAGTTCTCATTTCAGCGACATCACCTTGGTTTAAGACAATTGCGCCCATAACTTGTACTTTAAATGGAAATTGATTTAAAACACGTTTAGCTGCTTCTCTTGCAACCGCAAAAGCTTCAAATTTAATATCTTCTAATGTTACCCCAGCATTAAGTCTTTCTTTAAATTCAGCAGTTTTAGCACGAAGTTCATCATCGGTTTTACTTGCCATTTCTTCTTCATAAGCTAAAACCTTAAGACTTTGCTTTTCTATTTTCTTTAACGCTCTTTGATCAAAGCGAAATAATTTGTCTAAAAATCCCATATTAATTATTGTTCTCCTTTCAGACACTTGCAAAGATTATTTTACACGATTTTAAAGTAATTTAAAAGGGCTACTATAAAAATATATTTTTATAGAATGTTTTCTTTTTTCATTTCATAAAAAAAGACGAGTTATGAAGCTCGTCCTTTCACATTATGATTAGGAAATTTTTACAACGTTTCTTGCTTGTAAACCACGTTCTGTTTCAAAAAGTTCGAATTCGACGCTTTGTCCTTCTTCTAAAGAACGATAACCATTCTCCATGATTTGAGAATAATGGACAAAAATGTCAGCGCCTTCTCCTCGGTTAATGAAACCAAAGCCCTTTTCGGCATTAAACCATTTTACTTTGCCTAACATGCTCTTACCACCTTTCTAAAGCTTTTTAACTTCTTACCTACATGATAGTAGTTTTCAACTGTTTTTTAACATTTTCTCATCGCCTTTTTCCGTCATTTTTCGACAAAACCAGTATTTTTATTTTTTTCGGCATCAGTGGCTTTATAAGTTCAATCGCTCGTAATATTGTTGCGCCCGTTGTCATTACATCATCAATAAGTAGAAGCTTTTTTTGATGAAGAGAAGGAATATCTTTTTTTAAAATAATTTCTTGACGATTTTTAAATCGCTCTTCTCGATGCGCTTTTTCTTGTTTAAAATCTTGCTTTTTTTCAAATAAATCAAGAAAAGGTAAATCTAAAATTTGAAAAACTTCTTTTAAAGTAGAAAATTCTCTTTTCTCTTCTTTTTCTTTACTCGACGGCATAGGAACAAGATGATACCCTCGATAACGAAGATGGAGTTGAAGATGATAAAATTCTAAAAATACACTTTTTAATTCAATATCTTTTTGCTCTTTAAAGCGATATAAAAGTTGTTCAATCCATTCATCATACGAATAAATGGCTAAGGCAGAAACGCCATAAAATGTAAAAGTGCGAAAAATTGGACGAAATTGAAAGAAACATTTAGGACAGATTTTTATATTGGGATGAAGTAAAAAAAGAAGCGAGTCTTCAAAATCAAGAGGGATATTTTCTAAGCAAATCTTACAAACACTCATTATGTTTCTTTATAGAAAAAATCGCCTTTTTTACCGCTTCTGTTTCTTCTTTTAAAAGCAAAAATACATCGCCATCAGGACATACTTTCTTTCTTCCTACTCTTCCAGAGATCTGTTCAATCACTCTTTCATCATAAATTGGATGATCCGCACCATAAATGATAACTTGTAAATTAGAAATCGTTACTCCTCTTTCTAATATAGAAGTAGTAATCAAATAATGAAGTATTCCTCTTCGTAATGATTCAATTAACGCGGTTCTTTCTACTCGAGATGAGTGCACATAAGCACCTTTTTTAAAAAATACATAAAGCAAGGTATACAGTTCTTCTGCTAAAGACTTCGATGGTACAAAAACCAAACAAGGTTTCTTTTCTCGTTCATATTGCTTTAACTTCTTTATTAAAAACCTCTTCTTTTGAAAGTCACTTAAAACTTGAATTTTTGGAACAGGAATAGGAAAACCATGAAATCTTTTTTCTAAATATAAGAAGTTATTTTTAGGAATAAAACGATCAAACTCATGCGTTGGTGTAGCACTCATTAACACCATCGGTCCTTTTTTAGAGGCAAGAAAAAAATGTTGCAGTAATTCATTATTATGAAAAGGAAACGCATCAATTTCATCAGCAATTAAGATATCAAAATATTGGTGAAAGCGATAGATTTGATGCATGGTTAAAATTACAATATCCCCTTCTTTTTCTTCAGTATGTTCACCATAAATTGCTGCAACTTTATTATTAGGAAAGGCATTTTTGATTCGTGAAAATAATTCAATAACCACATCTTTTCTAGGAATAGCAAAACCTACTCGTTTTCCTTCTTTTAGCACATATTCAATTAAAGGAAAAACAATTTCTGTTTTCCCCGCCCCACACACAGCTTGCACAAATGTATTTTCATTTTGCTTATAATGGTCAATGAGCTTTTTTGCTAGCTCTTTTTGCTCTTCCGTTAATTCATAAGATAAATCAAGAGTTCCTTCTTGATCTTCTCTTAATACGTATTGAACTTCATCCCCAGACATTGATAAACACTTCCGACAATATGGTTTTCCATTACGCATACCGATATAACTAGGATTTTGATTCCCACATCTTTTACAAACGAACATAAAAAATCCTCCTAATTATTCATTCGAAGGATTTTTCAAAATTCCTAATTTTTTATAAACTTTTAATTAATCTTTTATAAACTTTTTCTGGATTTAAGCGTTGATCTTTATTCTTTATAATTTCAAAGTGTAAAGATGAGCCAAGTCCTGAAGTATACGTTGATTCACCTGAAGTAGCAATTACATCACCTTGTGAAACTTCTTCTCCTTTATTCACTTTCATTTCACCCAAAGAACAATAAAGGGTTTGAATACCAGAAGCATGTTCAATTAACAACATATTGCCATAAATTGAATCATTGGATTTTGCAACAACTTTTCCTGAGCAAGCAGCAACAATATCAAATGTTTCATTCATCACATAATCCACGCCTAAACTCTTCGTATAAGTATTGGATTTACCAGGAACTTCCACAATTGCTTTACTTCTTATTTCCGATTCATCTTCCATATCATAGAAATAGCGGGCAATTGTAACTTCTTTTAAGAAAGGCTTATGCATTTCTTCGGTAAGTGGATCATGAATAGGTTCAATCACTTCTCCACCACTAGATGTGCCTGGATTACTTGTTGTTGGTTGTCCTGTTGTATTGGATGTATGTGGTTTACGATTTGCGCTAGAAATGGCAAACATTCCACCAAATAATAGAACTGCTGATAAACTTATCACTAAACCAACACGTGCTTCTTTTCGCCATTCTGGTGTTCTTTTCTTGTCTTTTTCCATTTGTTTTTCACCTCACTATCATTGTGACCAGTAAAAAACTTTTTATACAAAAATGTAGTAAAAAAAAGAAGAAGCCTACTTTTCAGCTCCTTCTTTGGTAAATGATTCCAATTTATTTACTTTCGTTATAATGATCAATTTCATTAACGCGGCGCATATGTCTACCGCCATCAAACGAAGTGGTTAAGAATAAATCCACGCGTCTTAAAACGTCTTCTTCACCCATAAATTTTTGACCAAACGCAATCATATTTGCGTTATTATGCTGACGGGACAAAACTGTTACTTCATCATTATAGCCTAAAGAACAGCGAATTCCGCGAACTTTATTGGCCGCTATCATAATGCCTTCACCCGTTGTACAAACTAAGATTCCATAATCTGCTTCTTTTTTTGCTACCTTTTCCGCAGTGGCAAATGCAAAAAGAGGATAATCACAGCTTTCTTCACTAAACGTACCACAATCGATAACGTCATAGCCTTCTTTTAATAAATGATGGATAATACTTGTTTTATAAGCTAATCCACCATGGTCCGATCCTAAAGCAATTTTCATAACGATGCCTCCCACACTTTCTTTATTTCTTGAAATGGAATGGCGCCTTCACGGACACATTCCAATTGGTTACCATTTATTTTAACAATTGTTGATGGTTTTTGTCCACTGCTGTCTTCTTTAAATATAGCAGCGATTTTTCCGTCAAAAACGTCTTGAACCTCTTTATATAAAGATAGTGGAGGCTCTCCGGCGAGATTAGCGCTCGGCACTAAAAGTGGTTTTTGTACTTTTCGAATCACCGATAAGACTAAAGGGTGGCTACTAATACGAACCCCAACAAAAGGACTTCCTAATGTCACCCAATCAGGCAATCCGTCTTTTTTTTCTAATAATAAAGTAATAGCGCCTGGCATAAATTTTTCAATGATTCTCTCAGTTCTATCATCCACAACTGCCACTTTTTTAATGTCCTCTAAATAACCACACATTAAAGTAAAAGGCTTGTTTTCTGGTCGATTCTTGGCCTTAACTAAACGTGAAAAGGCTAAAGGATTATCATAAACAACCCCTAAGCCATAAACAGTTTCGGTAGGAAAACCAACGACTTCACCTTGTTTTAATAAATCTGCAGCAACATCCATTTGCCCAGAATTTAAGTATAAAGTTTTCATACTCTCATCTCCAAGCACTATTATATCATATTCAAAATAGGTTAAGAAAAAAGTTCGAGAATAAATATTTTTTCTCGTATCACAGTTCCATCACAGGTGTTCTTTCTTAATTGTCCTTTCATTTCCACACCTTTTGCATTACCTAATAACACGACAATTGTTCCATTAATATACGAGCATCTTGCATCTTCTTGAAAACAAAATAATTGAAGATTGTTTTTAACGGCTTCTTCAATTTTTTCATAGCCTAATGGCATGATATAACTTTCATACGCATCAATAATTTTTTCTTTATAATAATAGAGCTCTGTCACATCTTTTGCACTTCTTGAATTAGAAACAATCTCATAAGAATATTGAAAAGGCACTTCGGGAATTTCCATTGCACTTGATAAAACCGTTAGCATGGCCGCTCCTAAAATAAAAAAATGCTTCATAATTTCTCACCTCAAAAGAATTATGATGCACTTTTCCTTTTTTATTCAAAGTATCTTAAAACAAAGTAACGATCTTTATTTGAAATGTCTTTATAAAATTCTATTTTAGAAGAAGGAAGGTATTTCTTTACCATTTTTTCTAATTCATCTTTTTGTTGATAGCCAAATTCTGCCATAAAATAACCGCCTTCTTTTAAATGAGAAGGTAACTCTTTAAAAAGTTTTTCATACATCTCAAGTCCATTTCCCGAAGGAGGAACTAAAGCAATATAAGGTTCGTTTTTTAGCACCAATTCATTAATTTTTTCTGCAGCATCAATATAAGGAGGATTAGAAATAATTAAATCCGCTTTCTTAGCGGGATAATTTTGAAATAAGTCAGAAACTAACCATTCTATATCGTCAACTAATAATCTTTCTTGATTCATCTTCGCTACTTCAATCGCAGACCTAGAAATATCTGAAGCCATGATATGGATATCAAAAACGTGTTTTTTTAAAGAAATTGCGATACATCCTGAGCCCGTACATACATCAAAAATAAGAGGATGTTTTAAAGTTTTTAATATTTCAATTGCTTTTAAAACTAATTCTTCTGTTTCCATTCTAGGGATTAAAACACGCGAATCTACATAGTATTCTTCGTTTAAAAACCAAGCTTGATTTAAAACATATTGCATCGGTTCTCCATTTAAATATCTTTGTAGTTGAACATAAAACAATTGTTCATCAATACAGGATTCATCCATTTTTAAAAAGAGTTCTGTGCGATTATTGATTCCGCTTAACTTTTCCACTAATAAAAGGCCTGCATTTTCTTCCAGGCCTTTTTCATTGATTTTGTTTTTAGCAATTTGAAGCGCTTCTTTAATTTTCATGAGGCTCATTCAAACCTTCTGCTAGTCTTTCTTGTTGATCAGCATAGATAAGAGCTTCAATGATTTCATCTAATTCTCCCTCCATAATGCGATCTAATTTTTGAATGGTTAAACCGATACGATGATCCGTAACCCGATTTTGTGGATAGTTATATGTTCTAATTTTTTCTGAGCGTTCACCCGTTCCAACTTTTAATCGACGTTCGTTACCAATTCTTTCTTCTTGCTCTGCAACTTTAGCCGCTAAAACACGGGCTCTTAATAAATTCATTGCGATTTCTCTATTTTGAATTTGTGATTTTTCAACTTGACAAGCAACAACAATTCCCGTTGGAATATGGGTGATACGTACAGCTGATTCTGTTTTATTTACGTTTTGTCCACCAGCACCTTGAGAACGATAGGTATCAATTTGTAAATCATTAGGATTAATAACAACATCTACTTCTTCCGCTTCTGGCATCACAAGAACGGTGGCAACGGAAGTATGAATTCTTCCTTGACTTTCCGTCTTTGGAACACGTTGAACACGATGTGCACCGGATTCAAATTTTAATTTAGAATAAGCGCCATCACCTTTAATCATAAAGGAGACTAAAGAAAAACCACCTAGTCCAGAAGTGTTTTCATCAATCATTTGAATTTTCCAACCTTGTGATTCGGCATAACGGGTATACATACGGAATAAGTCAGCGGCGAATAAATCCGCTTCATCTCCACCGACTGCGCCACGAATCTCAACAATAATATTTTTATCATCATTAGGATCTTTTGGAATCATTAAAATACGCATTTCATCGATTAATGCGGTTTCTTTTTCTGATAGTGTTTTATATTCTTCTTTCCCCATTTGAGCAATTTCTGGGTCTGAATCATTGGACATTAATAAAGCGTCTTCTTTATTAGCGGACACTCTTTTGTATTCTTCATATTTTTCAACAATTGGTTCTAAATTTGCTCTTTCTTTTGCTAGGTCTCTATAACGATGACGATCACTTAATACTTCTTGTTCAAGAAGCAAACGATCAAGTTCTTGTAAACGAAGTACACTTGCTTCTAGTCTTTTTAACATTTGTTCTTCCATAGTATCCCTACTTTCATGCAAAAAATATTATATCATAATCATATTCTTGCGAAAAGATAAACATCCCTATAACTATATAAATTATATATAATAATTATTATGTAGCCCAATGTTTACCTTCAAAACAAGCATCTAATTCTTTAGCAAATTTATAAACTCACTCATTTTTTAGTGAATTTTCAAAAAAAGTGGCTCATTTTTTAGTAAATTCTTAGAAAAACTCGCTCATTTTTTAGTGATTACTTTGTTAAAATTCTTTAAAAAATGTTAGTTGTTAAATTTATTTTTTAAAAGTTTATTGATAAACTATTGTTAATTTCATATAATATAAGTGGTAGAAGCC
>FR897044.1 GCA_000437235.1 Coprobacillus sp. CAG:826
CAAGAAGATAGAGATGCTTACCTGAATTAGAATCTAAATAATGTCGTCTTTTAAACGAGACAGGACCTCTAGAAGTAAGGATTTTACGTTGAACTTTCTTACAAATAATCAAATCTTTTCTTTTAGAAAAAAGATAATCATCGTATTTTTCTAGAAGATATGAGAATTCTTTTAAGAAATCCTCATTATTTTGTTGAGAGCAATTTGTAAATAAACTATCGAATTTAGTTTCGTTTTGTGTTATAGTGTCCATGGAAGTTATCCTTTCTGTTTAGGCACTTAAAGTATAACTTCCTTTTTCATTTTCTGTTACCTCCAAAATCTTAATGCTGCCGGTTTTAAGGTATTCGTTGCTTTTTCTTGTATATTTATATATAATATACAAGCAACACAAGAAAGGAAAAACTATGGACGCAAACACACAGTATACATTCAACTCTAAAATTGTGGATCCTAACAAAAAGAAAAAGAAAAGTCGTAAAAGCACTTTTCTCACGTTAGGCTTTTTGTTGTTAAATATTGCGATTGTTGCTTATATTGCTTATACCTCCTTTGCAGGACAAGGAAATATTTTTGAAACAAGCTCAGAAGTTTTTGCTTTATGGAAAAAGAATGTTAAGTATATTCTTTTAGCATTTTGTATGCCGTTAATCTCCATTTTGATGGAGTCATGTAAATATTGTATTTTAGTTCGTCATAAAACTGGGGTTTGGAATTTCCGCTTAGGTTTAAGAACTACAATCATGGGAAAATATTACGATAATATCACTCCATTAAGCAGTGGTGGACAACCTTTCCAAATTTTTTATTTGAAGAAAGATGGTGTGCCTTTAGGCGTAGCAACTAGCTTACCTTTTATTAGTTTTTTCTTAAATCAATTAGCTTTAGTAATTGCCTCTGTTATCATTATGATTTATTTGTCGGTTCACCAACTTGGATCAGCAAATGCTGTCGTTGAAACATTCAAAATCGTTGCGTGGATTGGTACAATTACCTCAATTATTGTTCCGGCGTCGATTATCGGTGTTTCTATTTGGCCTAAATTTACACGTAAAATTGCAGATGGTATTGTAGCAATCATTAATAAATTGAAGTTTATTCGCCATAAAGAAAAATATGCGAATACAATTTATAACACATTAGACGAATACCAAAGGAGTATGTCGCAATATAAAAAATCAGGCTTTGTATTATTCATTTGTTTTATTCTTTCGGTAATTTATAAGGTCGCTTTATATTCCACTCCATATTTTATTGTTCGCGCTTGCGGAGTTAAGCCCAATTATTTAGAAATTTTCGCTTTAACGCTTATTCTAACAGTATCGGTCTCATTTATTCCAACTCCAGGAAGTTCTGGCGCTTCTGAACTTTCTTTCCAAGCGATGTTTTTAAAAACATTAGCAAGTGTTGGCTTAGGCGCTGTATATACGTTCTGGTGTATGATTTATTGGCGCTTCTGCGTTTATTTCTTGTTTATTATTTTGGGAATGATAGAAATGGTCATCCTTTCTTTAAAACACAAGAGAAGAAAAGCTTATATTCCTGAACCAGTGATGGCAACACTCTATCAAGTTCCTATTTATGGAATTAAAGTTCTCCATAAAGATCAAACCTCGTGCTTTATTCCTTTTGTGGAAGGCGATGCACAATGTTATATTTCAGATGGAGTAGCATCTTTTGAATTCCGCCCAAGAAAGACATTGACACTACGCTCAGATCAAGATTTCTCTTGTTTGACCGATAATTCTTATGTGTTTATTTCGAAAGATTGCATCCGAAAAATGATTGCTAAATTGGACGCTACTAAACTATATGGTATCTCGTTTATTGTTGATAAAACGAAAAAACTTGGGCCTACGATTGAAGTAGACACGGGAAAAGAGAAGTCTCCATTAGCGCGTCCTAATACAAAAATTGAAACGGTTCAATTCATTGATTATTACCGCCCACTTCGAGGTGAAGCTGTTAAACATGCCGAGAATTATGCGATTTCCTTAAATGAAGATGGCTTTGATACCCGTGTTTTTGCCCCAAAATTAAAAAAGAAATTACCCGTTTATAGAACAGATCAATATCCATTAATTTATACGCCATCACTTCGATTTTTGTTTACGAATTATTCTATGGCAACGCCAAATATTAAAATTTCTTTGAAGATGTCACTTGAGCCGAATCATTGCCTTTTAATTTTCCATGCTCAAACACCATTTATGATGGGAAAATATGCCTTAAAGATGGCGAGAAGATATGATGTGCCGATTGTGGTATCATTCCGTCATGCTTTCTATCATAAATTAAAAAGACCGCTACATAGTCGTTTTATCGCTAAATTAGTTGAACTCAATGGAATGAGTCTTTATAAACGATGTGATGCTGTCTTTATTCCAAGTTTAGAAACCGGTGAAATTTTAAAACGCAAAGGTTATAAAGGACCAACGATGGTCGTGGAAGATAGTTATGAAGCTTATGATGCATCGACAATTTTAGAAAAAAGAAAGGCTGAACGTAATTATTTCCATATTCAAGATGATGAAAAAGTCATGCTAACTTTAGCAACAAAAAGAGAAGAAAAAGATAAATTCTTACGAGGATTAAAACTATTAGACGCTTTATTACAAGAGCCGATTACAATCATGGTTTATGGCTTTAAACATATGGAAAGACAAAAGATTCGTAAAGAATATACATTAAAAAATATTCGTCTAATTCTTTTAACCCATAGTGTGTTTATTGAAGAAGCCATTCAAGCCAGTGACTTATTGTTATTACAAAGAGAAAGAGACGGCGCTTTCCCATATGAAAGAATTGCCGCTGGTTATCGCGTTCCAAGTATGATTCATGGTATGAAAAAAGAAGAGTATAAAGTTGGAGAAAACTGCTTCTTATTACCAAGAATGATTGAAGAATCAATGCAAGCTATCATGGATGCCATGAAAAATGATGAACTTAGAAAGCAAGTAGGGGATAAAGCTTGGAAAACTTTAACCATTTCCAAAGAACAAAATGTTAAAAATATTGAGAATGCATATCGTGAAGTAATTCGTCGATATTATGAGAGTGTGAAAAAATGAAGAAGTTTAAGAATTTTTTAAAAGAATTTGCGCAACATTTATTCTATTTCCTTCTTAGACCTTTTTTATGGTTTTATATCGTCGTGTTCCAACACGTACGCTTTAAAAGAAATCATAAAAAGGTTCCTAAAGGTCCAGTATTATTTTTATCGAACCATTTAAGTAACTGGGATGGAATTTATATTAATGCTATGTTTTGGAACCGTATTGTTCACTTTATTGTCCATGATGAAATGTTTAAAAATAAATTTTTAGGCTTTTTAAGCAATGTTCTTCTTGGTGAGGTGAAAAGAGGAATGTCCACTAGTGACATATCGGATATTTTAACGATTCGTCAATTAGTAAAAAAAGGAAAGAGTGTTGGTTTATATCCTGAAGGTGATATTGACATGTTTGGACGAACATTGCCCGTAGAAATCAGTGTGGCAAAGTTCGTAAAAATGTTAAGAATTCCTGTTGTCATCATGCGGATTGATGGCGCTTGTATTCGTGCAACGAGATGGGGAAAATATGCGCACCATAGTCATATTACCTATTCTATTCGTGAAGTTTTATCGGTTGAACAGATACAAAAAATGTCTTTAGAAGAATTATATAAAGTCATTATGGACGGCATTACTGTGGATGATTTGGCGTATCAAGAAAATGTATTACGCTATAAACAATGGCCCGGTCCTGCAAGAGCGGAATGGTTAGAATTAGGTCTTTATATGTGTCCCAAATGCCATCGTTTAGAGGTGTTAAAATCAAAAGGGGCTTATGTTTATTGTCCAGAATGTGGTTTCAAAGCGAAGTATAACCGCTATGCCATGTTAGAAGGGGAAGAGGTACCTTTCCATAATTTAACTAAATGGGATGATTGGCAATATAGTGAATTAAAGAAAATTATTGATCAAGCCGAAGAAAAAGGACTTATTTTAGCAACAAACGATTTAGATCTTTATCACGTAAAAGAAGTAGAGTTCTTTAAAAAGCCTATCGGTAGAACTGATTTAAAACTCTATAAAGATCGTATTGTTTATCAAGAAAATGGAGAAGAGATAACGCTTTATATACAAGATATGACGCGACTTATGCTACAATATAAAGATGTATTAGAGATCCATTTTGGGACGTCACGAATTCGCTTTAGAACCGAACGCCGCAAATGGTCTGCTTACCTCTATTGGAAAGCGTTACTCTATATCAAAAAGAATTTAAAAAAGGAGAATTAAAAAGATGAAAGAATTTATGGTTGAAACTTCTGCGCGCCACGTACACGTCACGCAAGAAACATTAGAAATTTTATTTGGGAAAGGCTATCAATTAACGGTAAAGAAGATGCTTTCTCAACCGGGTCAATTTGCTTCCAATGAAAAAGTGAAAGTCATTGGCACCAAAGGTGAATTAAACGCTTCTATTTTAGGACCAGTAAGAAAGGAAAACCAAGTGGAACTTTCTTTAACTGATGCGCGTTCTATTGGCGTCACCGCCCCGGTTCGTGAATCAGGAGATATCGCAAATAGTGGGGCTTGTCGCTTAGTAGGACCCTGTGGTGAAGTAGAATTAAAAGAAGGCGTTATCGCCGCTAAACGCCATATTCATATGACACCAAAAGATGCCGAAGAATTCGGTGTTCATGATAAAGATATCGTTTCTGTAAGCGTTGCTTCAGAAGCTCGTTCTTTAATTTTCCAAGATGTCGTCGTTCGTGTAAGCCCAAGCTATGCTTTAGCTATGCATATTGATACTGATGAATGTAATGCCGCCGGTTTATCTGGTCAAGTATTCGGTAAAATTGTTCGCTAGGTAAAAAGAATGAACGTTTTTACTTATCATCCTAAAGGAACTTGTTCTCGCGAAATGAAAATCTACTATGATGGAGATACTTTAGAAGATATCGAAGTCGTAGGTGGATGCTCGGGGAATCTTAAGGGAATTCGTGCTTTGGTGCGCGGAATGAAACTTACCGAAGTAGAAGAAAAATTAGCAGGCATTCGCTGTGGCATGAAACCAACTTCATGTCCAGATCAGCTCTCAAAAGCTATTCATGAACTCTTGGAAAAAGAAGCCATTCAAAATTAAGTATAAATTATAAAAACTGTCTCATACTTCTAATAGGGTGAGGCATAATGAAAACAAAAAAGAAAAAAGAACAATTTGAAATCGCTAATGTTCTCTTCGAAATGGGAATGGATTTTGATGTAATTGAAAGCGTTGCGGGAGTTACTCCGCAAGAATTACTTTTAAATAAGATTAATATCCTTGACTTTCAAGAAGAGATTGACGATAATAATAACGACTCTTATCAAGAATCGCGTAATCAAAGGAACGAACAAACGCGATAGCAACCCTAGAAACAAAACTAGACGGTGCTTTTCCTTAGCGGAGCCCACTCCGAACGATGAGAGAAAGGTAAAGTAATAAGAACTTTCCGCAAGTGGGAGGTTCTTTTTTTTAGATGTAAGGGAGAAATGTAGTATGGAAAAAATATTATTTACCAGTGAATCTGTAAGTGAAGGACACCCTGATAAAGTATGTGATCAAATTAGCGACGCTATTTTAGACGCGTGTTTAGCTAAGGACCCATCTTCACATGTTGCCTGTGAATGTTTTACCACCAAACAATATGTTTTAATTAGTGGTGAAATTACAACTTTAGCTAAAGTGGATTATGAAGGCATTGCTCGCGATGTTTTAAGAAGAATCGGCTATTTATCCGAGGATGATGGCATCGACGCGAATACCTGCCAAATTGACGTAAGAATACAAACGCAATCACCCGATATTGCTCAAGGTGTTAATCGTGGAGAACGTTTACTTCAGGGCGCAGGAGACCAAGGCATTATGTTTGGTTATGCAAGTGATGAAAGCGATGGCTATATGCCGTTAGCGTTAGTTATTTCTCATAAACTTGTTCGGGTAGCCAGTGCTTTAAGAAAGCAAGGGAAATTTCCTCATGCCCGTCCAGATATGAAGTCTCAAGTTACGATTGATTATACAGACCCGCAACATATTCGTATTGATACTGTTTTAATGTCCGTACAACATGATGAAACCATAGACGAAAAAGAATTTAAATCCTTTATTTATGAAAACATCATGAAACCAGTGGTAAAATCCTTTGGTTTAAATGATGATTTCCGCTACTTAATTAATCCTACTGGGCGTTTTGTTGTCGGTGGACCAAAAGGAGATACAGGTTTAACTGGTCGTAAAATTATTGTGGATACTTATGGGGGCTCCGCTCGTCATGGTGGTGGTTGCTTCTCCGGGAAAGACCCTTCTAAAGTCGATCGTTCCGCTGCTTATATGGCGCGTTATATTGCTAAAAACTTAGTGGCAGCAAAAGTAGCCAAGCGCTTAGAAGTTCAATTAGGTTATGCGATTGGAGTAGCAGAACCCTTGAGTATTGCTATTTCTACATTTGGAACCGCTCGCTATTCCGATGAAGATATTCTTTCTTTAATCCATACATTATTTGATTGTAGACCAGGAGCAATTATTGAACAATTCTCTTTATTACACCCTACGTTTAAATATGAAGATTTAGCTAGTTATGGACATTTTGGTAGACCTGATTTAAATCTCCCTTGGGAAAAATTAGATAAGGTTGATGCCATATTAGAATTCTTAAAAGATAAAAAGCCAACTCGCGCATGAGTTGGCCTTTTTTCCATCAATTATTATATCATATTCTCTTCGACATGATAAGACTATTTTTTTATGTGATTCTTGCGTAAAATAATAGTGTAGGCAACTACACGTTTCTAATTTGGAAAGGAGCAGATTATATATGAAATACCAAATTATCGGAAAAAACATCGTAGTGACAAAGGGAATTAGCGATGCCCTTATTAAAAAACTTTCGCGCATGGATAAATATTTCTTAATCGATGATGACGTTGAATGCCGTGCTGTTGTAAGAACTTACAAAAATGGTGGTCAAAAAGTTGAAATCACTATTTTTACCAATATGATGACATTTAGAGCTGAAGTCGTTGATGCTGATTTATATGCCGCCTTTGATTTAGCGATTGATAAACTTGAAGGTCAAATGAGAAAATTAAAAACTCGTTTAGATCGTAAGACTAAACATGGCTTAGGTGAATCCATTGCCTTTGAAAATTTTGAAGCTGATAAAGTCGAAGAAGAGGAAGATGAAGTTGTTAGAACTAAGAGTTATCATCTTGAACCGATGGATATTGAAGAAGCCATCACCCGTATGGAAGCCTTAGGACATGACTTCTTTATGTACTTAGACGTTGATGATAATATGATTTCTGTTGTCTATCACCGTGATGATGGTGGTTATGGCATTATTCAAGCTGAAAATAAATTAGCGGCTTAATGTTATAAAAACATTTGATTGATAAAAGTGGCTATTCACTTAGTGAAGCCACTTTTTTTATTGTACCAATATCTTCTTTTTCTATTTTCTTTAAGATGCGCATAGTCTTAATATGAGGACTCATTTTATGAAAATATTTAAATTTGGTGGAACCTTATTAGCGACTAGCTCTTTAAGAGAGAAAATAATTCATTGGTTAAAATCATGGAATCAAGAAAAAATTATTGTGGTTTGTAGTGCTATGGGAAGAAATGGTTTTCCTTATGCGACCGATACCTTATTAAAGTTAATTGAAGAAGGTAAATTGTCGGAAAAAGAAATCGCTCGTTTTATTTCTGTAGGAGAAATTATTTCGTCTTTATTATTTACGAGTGACTGTATTAAAAATGGACTTAATGCGACTAGTTTATCGCCACTTGAATTAGGAATTAAAACCGATTCAACATATTTAGATGCGAATATCATTCAAATGGATGGAGAAAACATTGTAGAAGCATTAAAAGAGCATGATATCGTTATCGTGCCAGGCTTTTTAGGAACAAATGATAATCATGAAATTACCACTTTGGGTCGAGGAGGTGGCGATTTGACTCCACTAGCCCTTGCTGATTTTTTTCATCTATCCGAAGTCTATCTTTTCAAAGATGTTCAAGGTGTCTTTCCATCGCAACCCTTATTATCAAAAAAAATATTACCCTATCAAAAATTGAGTTATCTAGAAATGAGATGGCTAATTGATATGGGATATAATGTTTTGCAAAGAAAAGCCATTATGTTTGCGGAAAAAAAGAAAATTCATATTTATGTTGGGAAAATTGATGATGAAAATGGCACGTGGATTCAAGAAGAAAATTCCAAAGAAAACTGTATTGGATGTTTAGCTACTCATCAAAAAATTTTGTTAGCGGCTCATGATTTAAATCGAGTATATCAAGAGGTTCAAGAGCGGTTAGCCCACAAACACATTTTCATTAAAGAATACGAGATGGAAGGGGCTATTCTTACCATGAGCCTACCTTCTTCACAAATTACCGTAGCGAAAAGAGAGATTATATCTTTTTATTGGGATAAGCAATAAAAAAACAATAGAATTTCGTATCTTTTTACCCTTTTTTTGTTAAAAGTGTGTATAATAGTTTTCAGGTGGTGTTATGCGTAAAGTATTAGCGACTGATTTAGATGGCACACTTTTTTATCCGAGACGAAAAATATCAATGATTGCCAAAAGAAATTATCGTATGTTAGAAGGTCATTTTGCTAAACAAGGTAAAGTGGTTATTGTGACAGGACGTAACGTTCCTTTTAGTAAAAAAGTAGCCAAAAAACTAAAACATGATATTGATATTATTGCTTGCAGTGGAAGTTATGTCGAAGCGGAAGGTAAAATTTTAAAAGATGAAGTTTTGCCAGGAGGCGTAGGACAAGATATCTATGATATTTTAGATCAGAAAATTCCAGGATTTGTGGTATCAGTTTTAGGAAGAAATGGTGAAATGGTGATTCATCACCATCAGTTAGGATGGCTGAAATCGCTCGTTTATTCTTGGGTTTATTTTTATCAAGGTGTCTATGCAGAAAAGCATGTAAAAGGGGAAAAAGCCTTAAAAGAAATGATGCACCATAATCAAGTTTATAAATTATTATTCTATTTTGGACTTGGTGAAAAAGGACATCAAAAAGCAGTTCTTGCGAAAGACATTTTAAAGGAAAAATATCCTAACTTAGAATATGCGGTAGAAGATAGCATTCTAGAAATCACGCACGAAGGATGTAACAAAGCCAAAGGACTAGAAATTTTATGTGAGTATTACCAATTAGAAAAAGAGAATTTGGTTGTAATTGGCGATAGTGAAAACGATGTTCCTATGTTTCAAGCCTTTCCTAATAGTGTTTGCATGTCTCATGCAAGTGCCGCAATTAAAAAGCAAGCAAAATATAACGTACATCACTTTGACGAAGTAGAAAAGTATTTAGAAGGAGACTTATTATGAACGATGTTACACATTTTATTTTTTCAATTTACAATTACAATTTAATGATTAAGGATACATTAGAATATACAATTTCTGATCGTAAGGATTTAAAGGTTGCTATTTATCAACAACGTAAAAATACGTTAAAAGGAATGTTAGATCAACCTTCCCCAGTTCGTCATTTCTTAGATCAAAATGGAGAAACAGGAAAGAAGATTGAAAGCAACTTAAGAGAATTCATTGAGGATGTCTATGGTGATGATTCGACTATTTTACATGTAAGTGGAGAGGAATTACGTGTAGATCATGCGCAGCACTTAGCTATTTATAACTTTGTTGTTGGTCTTCATGAAACTTTTAACGATATTCTTCATGGCTATTTGAAATTTGCTAAAGACCAAGGAAAAGATGATCCAAAGTTAACTTCGATGATTGATAAAGATGATGATATGTTCCGCGTCATCGCTTATATGACGATTTTCAATGATGTTGAAAAAGCCTTTATTGAATTTAATCAAGCTATGACGGAATCACATGGTCAACCTTCCCCACAATCCAACTTCGTTTTAACTTATCTAAGACAATACATTGGATTTTTAGGCTTTGTTAGCACTCACTATAAAGGTCAAGACACGGACATGCTTCATATGATGAATCAAGTTAAGTATGTTTTTGCTTTAATGGAAGGCAAGGAAAAATTACCAGAAGGAAAGAAATTAAGTGAAGTTTTTGAAGAAACCAAAAAAGAAATTCAAATGTTGATGGGAAAAACCGAACAAGCTTGGAGACAAGAATTTATGATGGTTTATCCAGAAGTAGTTGCTTATGAAAAGGAACACTTTGCTAAGCCTCAAGGCGCTGAAGAAACTGAAAACAAAGCATAGAAAGAAAAAAATTGAACTTTTCCTATAAAATGGGGCATTATGCTAGATTAGTAAAACGTTAGCAGAACCTTAAGTAAAAGACATTTATCGACATAAACGAACGAAAAAAACGTTGGAATATGTCGATTTTTTCTTTTTCGTTATTTTTTTCTTTTTACTTTTTGTTTTCTTTTAAAAAAAGTGTTGTAATTGAACTAGGAGGAAATATTATGAACGCAGCGCGATTATCAAAATTTCGTTTTTTAAGGAAGGAAAGAGGGATGAACTTAGAAGATATAGCTAAAGAACTTCATGTTTCTAAAGCTTATATTTCTATGATTGAAACCGGAAAAAGAAGTTTAGATTATGAGATGGCTATTCAAATGGCGGGGCTATTTGATGTTCGACCAGATGATGTGTTTTTTGAAGATATTGCCAAAACTTTATCGTAGATAAAGAATAGAGAGTATAGGGGGAAAGGTTACACACTAGTTTCCCTCTATTTTTATTGAAAGGGATAAAAAACTATGATAAAATAAAATGAAATCAAAAAGGAGTCGATTGATTTATGAAAGCAAAGAAAAGTGTAAAAGAATTAGTATGGTATATTATCGCAGGCCTTCTTTGGCTCTTCGGTTTAAGTCTTATGGTGACAAGCATTGTGGGCGAATATTTACCTGGTTTAGAAAAAAATAATCCAATTTTAAAAGCCGAAGAAACTTTAATTGGTTGGAGTAAATTAGGCTTTATGAGTTGGGGAATGATTTTCTTGGCTATTGGCGCAATTATTTTTGTTAGTGTTTTACTTTATTACGCAAAGAAAACGGACATTGAAAGAGATAGAGCATTAAAACGTGCCCAACGTTTAGGTGAATAATTCAATTCGTTCGTTTTAAAAAGAGGTGAATGGTTCATGGAAAAGGAAAGATATCAAATAACTTTTCATTTTAAAGATCAAAATTCACTTTATAATGAATCCATGAATGCAATTCGTGAGTTCATTTCTTCAGAAGTGAATATTCCAGAAGATCAAATTGATATGATGTTAACTGTTCCACATGATGTTCAAGTGGAATGCAAACGTATTAATCGTCATACCGAAGAAAAAAATTAAGGCAATTATTGCCTTTTTTTCGTTTTAAGGAGAAAAAAGTATGAGTGAAATTGACTTATTTTTTGCCAAATTAGCCAATCAGTTTAGAGAGAGTTGTGGCTCTTTTTTTACACCCATCTTTAAAATTTATACCTTCTTAGGAAATAGTGGCTGGTTCTTTATTCTTTTTGCACTTGCTTTATTGTGGTTTAAAAAGACAAGAATTCTTTCGTTAACGCTTCTTTTAGGAATGCTTTTCGGTTTCCTTCTTACCAACGTGCTATTAAAAAATATTGTTGCAAGAGATCGACCTTTTATGGATGAATCTTCCGTTTATTATCAATATTGGACATTAGCAGGATCATTAAAAGAAAGTGGCTATTCTTTACCATCTGGGCATTCAACTGTTTCTATGGTATTTGGAAGCATCATGTTGATTTTCTTTAAAAAGAAATATTCTTGGTTATTCTTATTTGTGCCATTACTGATGGGATTTACTCGCATTTATTTTATGGTCCATTATTTCTCAGACGTTTTATTAGGGTGGATTGTGGGCGCTATTTGTGGCGTATCTGCTTATTTCATAATAAAAGAATTAATAAAAAGAGAAAAGGTTCGAAAATTCTTCTTTTTAGAAAAAAAAGAAGAAAAAAGAGAGAATGCATAAAAAAAGACAACAAATGTTGCCTTTTCATAATCGTTGTATTAGTGGTTACTTTAAATTGTATTTATATTGAAAAGTATTACTATGATTTTTACTTTCATTTTCAATAAAGAGTTTAAAGTCATAAGTATTTTTTGTAGAATTGAGCTCGTAGCGGATTTCTAGTGACCACACAGCATCTTCTTTTAGGCACCCATCTTCAGCTAATGTAGTGTCCGTCACATAATAAAATTTATATAGTGGAGATGGATTATCATCATAATAAGCGGATACATCATTTTTTACACTGATGTAGTAGTAAATGACATCTGATCCAGATGCATAGGATGTGGAAGTTCCAAAGGCCTTATCATAATGAGATTTAAAATAATTAAGATATGTCGTGGCGTTTGTGTTAAGAACTTCTTGATTAGGACATGATTGACTAAAGGAATAGCCGTCATTAAACCAGTAAACATCTGAATTGATATCCCCTTCTAAACCTGTAGGAGCAGGTAAGGATGATAAGCCAACTTTATTTAGTTCTTCTTCATTAAACCAAGCGGTTCTATCATGTTGAGGTAAAGTGGAAACATATTCATATTCTCCGCATGAAATAAGAGAAGAACAACTAAAAAGTAAACATAATGCTAAAAGACTTTTTTTCATAAAAGTACCCTCTTTTCGAGAAAAATTATAACACATTTAATGAAGTGCAGAATAGATTTTTACAATAAAAAAGTCTAGTTTTACTAACTAGACTTAATGAACTACATGGCGGAGAATTAGGGATTTGAACCCTAGCGCCCTGTTACAAGCCTACGAGCTTTCCAAGCCCGCCCCTTCAACCACTTGGGTAATTCTCCGTGTTGCGTTAATTATTATATCAAGAATATTGACTAATGTCACTAAAAAAAGAAAAAAATTTAAATTATTGTGAAGTTATGGTGGATGGCCCCAAGAACGACCATCTAAATTATATAAATAATGATATGGAAAGTTTTATCTTTTCGATTTTTATCTTGTTAATAAAATGATATAATAGTGTTCGTGAATAAGGAGGGTGCCTATGAAAGAAATTCTTATTACAAAAGAAAATGCTGGTCAACGCGTAGATAAATTTGTAAGAAAATATCTAAATGACGCGCCCTTAAGTTTACTTTACAAAACATTTCGTAAAAAAGATATTAAAGTAAATGGCCATTGGGTAGATATTCAATATATTCTAAAAGAAAACGATTGCTTAAGAATTTATTTAAGTGATGCGATTATTGAAGAATATTCTCATCCTAAAGTAATTGAAAAACTTCCTTTTCCTCACCAAATCATCTATGAAGATGAAAACATTCTAGCGGTTTTAAAACCATCCGGACTTTTAGTGCATGGTGATGAAAGTGAAAAACGCATTACTTTAACGAATCAAGTTTTATCTTATTTAATGCAAAAGGGAGAATATGATCCTTCTAAGCAACACGGCTTTATTCCTGCGCCTGCCCATCGTCTTGACCGTAATACATCTGGACTTGTTTTATTTGGAAAGAATTTACCTACTTTACAATCGCTTTTAGAACTTTTTAAATCCAAAGAACAAATCACGAAAACGTATTTAGCTTTAGTGGTTGGAAAAGTGAATAAAGATGGAGAAATCAATGCTCCTTTATTAAAGGATGAAAAAGAAGGAAAAGTTCGTATAGGCAGTGTAAAAGAAGGCGCTAAGGAAGCGCATACGAAATACTATGTAAAACAAAAGTTGAATGATTATACCTTACTTGAAATTGAAATATTAACAGGAAGAACTCATCAAATTCGGGTACATATGGCTTCAATCGGTCATCCAGTCGCGGGGGATCCTAAGTATGGTAATTTCAATAAAAATCGTGAATTTAAAGAAAAATTCCATTATGATTCTCAATTCTTGCATGCATATAGCATTACTTTTCATAAAGTAGAAGGACCACTAGCGTATTTATCAAATAAAACGTTAGTAGCTCCTTTATTAGAAAAGGAAGAAGGGATTCTAAAACAACTTTCTTTAAATGAAAAATAATGTATAACTATCATTCTCAAGAAGAGAAAAATCATGTAGAATAATAAAGAACAAGGAGGCTTTTATATGAGAGTAGAAACAGAATATGAACGTTGGTTATCTTCTAAAAGAGTTTCAGAAGAAGATAAAGAAATCCTTCGCTCAATGACATTAGAAGAAAGAGATGACGCTTTCTTCAAAGATATTGAATTTGGTACAGCGGGTATGCGGGGAGTTTTAGGACCCGGAACGAATCGTATGAATGCTTTTACAGTAAGAAAAGCAACGGTAGCGTTTGCTCAATATTTAATAGAAAAATATCCAGATATTCAAACGCGTGGCGTGGTTATCGCCCATGATAATCGCCATTTTTCTAGAGAATTTACTTTAGAAGCTTCTGAAGTTTTAAATCTTTCGGGTATTCGTACCTATATATTTGATAGTTTACGTCCTACCCCTGAACTTTCCTTTGCCGTACGTAAATTACATGCCTGTGGAGGTATTGTCATTACGGCAAGCCATAATCCACGTGAATATAACGGCTACAAAGTCTATGATGAAAATGGTTGTCAATTAGTTCCTTCTAAAATTCAACGTTTATTAGATATCTTGGCGGAATTACCGAATGAATTAGATGTAGAAGTGAAGAAGGCTAAAGATAAAGAAGAGACCATTGTTTTACCAAAATCTATGGATGATGATTATGTTGAAGCGGTTTTATCGATTCGCTTAAATCCTGATTTAGATAAATCCAATTATCGCATTGTTTATACCCCACAACATGGTACAAGCTATATGAATGCAATGCGCATCTTTAAAGAAGCAGGTTATGAAATTATTCCGGTGGAAGATCAATGTACCCCAGACCCTGATTTCTCCCATACCTTATCTCCTAACCCTGAAGAGAAGAAAGCTTATGTAGAGGCTCTAGAAATTGCTGAAAGAGAGCATGCGGATTTAATTTTAATGACCGATCCAGATGCGGACCGTGTTGGGGTTGCTTATCGTTCTTCTAAAGGTACATATGAGTACTTAAATGGTAATGAATCTGGCGCAATGCTGATGGATTATATCTTTGAACAAAGAAAAGAAAAAGGCTTATTAGCGAAAGATGGCATTATGTTTAATACTATCGTTACTTCTTCTTTTGGTACGGAAATTGCTCATTATTATGGTGTAAAAGTCGAGTCCTTATTAACAGGATTTAAATTCATTGGTGATAAAGTTGCTGAATATGAAGAAAACGGAAAAGGCACCTATGAATTTGGTTATGAAGAAAGTTATGGCTGCTTAATTGCTCCGTTTGTTCGTGATAAAGATGGTTTACAAGCCCTCTTGATGTTAGCGGAAATGGGTGTTTATTATCGTAATAAAGGCATGGCTTTAGATGAAGCTTTAGAGGCTTGCTATAAAAAAGTTGGTCATTACCATAAAGATGTTCAATATTCCAAATTCTTTAAGGGTGAAAGTGGCGCTCGCGACATGAAAAACTTAATGAAAACCTTGAGAATTCTTCCTCTTCAAGAAATTGCTGGACATAAGATTATCCGTACAGAAGACTATTTAAAGAGCGAGGCTTTTGAAAATGGAAGAAGTACGCCAATTCTTTTACCAAAGTCCGATGTCATTAAATTAATCTTAGATAATGGTTCTTCTATCGCCGTTCGTCCTAGTGGAACTGAACCAAAATGCAAATTCTATATCAATGCGGTAAGCACATCAAAAGACGATATTGATGAATTACCTGAAAAGTTATATCAAGATTTTGCAAAAGCTTTACATTTATAAAATAAAAAAAGCATCTTCTTACTTCAATTGTAGGAAGATGTTTTTTGTTACTTAGATTCTAAAATTTTTGAGATAGCGTAATAAACACCATCATGATTATTATCGTATTCACTAATGATATGTGCATATTTTTTAATATGTTCATCGCCGTTAATCATCGCGATAGCGTGACCTGCTAAAGAGAGCATTTCAATATCATTGGAGGCATCTCCAATTGCGACAATATGGTCATGAGGAATATGATAATGATCAGCTATATAAGCTAAACCAGCAGCTTTCGATATATTTTCATAATAGATCTCACTAAATAAAGAATAATATCCGTTCCAAAAGCGAACTTTTAAATGTGGATGTTTAGTTACTGCCTGAATAATATAAGGGTCCGCTTCTTTACTCGTTGATTCAATAATCATCGTCATCGGATTTTTATTTAAAGATTCTGTAAAATCGCCATAATGAACGGTCATGCCGTCGTGCCAAAAGAATTTAGAAAGAACTTCATCTTCTTTTAATAACCATATTTCTTCATTGGTTTCACACATAATATTAGCGATATATTTGGAATCAATTTCATGATAAATTTTTTTAATGACTTCATGAGGAAAAGCGAAGATTTGATCTTCAAAACTTTCGTCGTATGGACTAGTAATATAAGCGCCATTATAGCAAATGATAGGGGAGTGAAGGTTTAATTGATCATAATATCTTTTAATCGCACGAATAGGGCGACCAGAAGAAATGACAATAATATGTCCTTTTTTTTCTAGTTCTTTTAGATAATCGCTAGTTTTTTTTGAGATTTCGCCTTCAGAATTTAATAAGGTTCCATCCATATCTAGAGCAATTAAGTAACGTTCCATATTTTTCTCCTTTCATAAAGAAACCAAGCATTCGCTTGGTTATTAAACAACTATTTATTTATCAAATCCGTATAAACCAACGGCTTTCTGTACGCGTTTTAGCGTTTCGTTAGCGACTTTAGAAGCAGCTTGAGCGCCATCTAATAATATTGCATCTAATTGACCAGAATCAATGATTTCGTGATATTTTTGTTGAAAAGCACCAATTTCTTCACAGACCACATCCGCAACCGCTTTTTTAAAGGTTCCATATTGTGCACCAACAAATTCTTGTTCTGCTTCTTCAATACTGATTTCTTTTAAAGAAGCATAAATCATTAATAAGTTAGAAATACCTGGCTTATTTTCTTTATCGTATTTAACTTCAGAACCGGAATCGGTAACCGCAGACATAATTTTTTTACGAATGACTTTTAAATCATCTAATAAGAAGACATCGCCTTTAGGATCCGATTTAGACATCTTTTTCGTTGGGTCGGATAAAGACATAATTCTTGCACCGGTCTTTGGTACACAAGCTTTTGGCATTTTTAAGATATCACCATAACGATGGTTAAAGCGTTTCACTAAGTTACGGGTTAATTCCACGTGTTGAACTTGGTCTTCACCTACAGGTACCATCGTTGCGTCATAGAGTAAAATATCGCAAGCCATTAAAACAGGATAGGCAAATAAGCCCATTCCGATAGCTTCTTGTTTTAATTTAGAACTTTTTTCTTTAAATTGTGTCATTCTAGATAATTCACCCATATACAAAAAGTTTTGCATTATTGAGTTAAGTTCAGAGTGAGCAGAGACATGACTTTGTAAGAAAATGTGTGCTTTCTTTGGATCTAATCCAGAAGCAATATAGAAAGCGGCAATATCACGGGAATTTTGCCACAAATCTTGAGGATCAATGGGTAGGGTAAGTGCATGTAAATCCGCGATAAAGATAAAAGTCTCGCCCTCTTCTTGGTATTCTTTAAAATGTTTTAAGGCACCAATATAATTACCGAGTGTAAGGTGTCCAGTTGGCTTAATTCCACTTAAAATTCTTTCCATTTTAATCATCCTCTCAATTTCATTTAAGTCTTTTTCAATGATATAACGAATAAGGCTTTTTGTCAAATCAACTTCGGCCAATTTTCCTTGCAAAAATGACGCGATTTCGCTATGATTAAAGAGCCAAAAGAAGAGGAGGAAAAAGTTTATGATTCGTATTTATACATCGCCAAGTTGCTCATCTTGCCGTAAAGTAAAAAAATGGTTTGAAGATCAAAAAATTCCTTTTGAAGAAAGAAACATTTTCTCATCCACTTTAAATGATAATGAATTGATGGATATCCTTGCTAAATCAGAAAATGGCACTGATGACATTATTTCCCCTCGCTCAAAAATTGTAAAAGAAGCGAACGTCGATTTTGACAATATGAAGATTAGTGAAGTGGTCTCTTTTATTAAAGAAAATCCCTCGATTTTAAAACGGCCGATTATGGTCGATGATCGAAGAATTCAAGTCGGATATAATGAAGAAGAAATTCGTAGTTTTATTCCTCCTGAAGCTCGTGAAATTGCGCGACTCTCTTGCGGAAGAGGAATATGCCCTTTATACGACCAATGTGACCACGCAAAAGATCAATTAGAAGAAAATAAGTAAAAAAAATAGAAGTTTTGCGCTTCTATTTTTTTAATGCATTCATCGCTCTTGCTTGTTTACTGTTTGTATTAATAACATAAGGGACTTTAGCAAGTTTACAAACTTCTTCTAAAGATTCTTGGGCATTTTGAATGGAAGTGTGTTCCATTTCTAATTCGTAGTCGACAATTCCACTATAGGTATTTTCATCTAAAGATAAAAGACCTTCGTTATAAGGGATTTCAATACGAATCGTAGAAAGTGAAGTTAAGATACGTAAATCACTTACTTTAATTCCAAGAAGTTCTAAGAAGTTTTTAATATCGCCTTCAGGGAAAGCACCATTTTTAGCGAAATTTTCATATTCACGCCAAGTAATAGTTTGGCTTTTCTCTAAAAGACCTTCGCTTAAAGGTGTCTTTAAAGTTAAGACGAAATCGTCTTTTTCACGAATTCTTAAAGCGCATCCTAAACGGCGTAAAACTTGAGAGTCAGAATCGATGTAGTGGTTGGTTTGTTTAATTCTTTTGTACTTATCTCCATGTAAAGCATCAATGACTTTTTCAAATTCGTCTTTATTTAATAAAACTTTTGATTCAATTTCAATTGCAGTTGACATGTTTTTTTCTCCTTTACGTATGAATTATGATACAATGATTATAATAGCATGAAAAGGAGATGATGTCATGCGTTTTACGTTATTTGTTCGTAAAGATGATGCATCCAAGCAAATCGAAAAAGAAATTTGTGACTTGCTTTTAAAAAAAGGTGCTTTAAAAGATGACGAACATCCCGAAATTGTCATTTGTATTGGTGGAGACGGAACTTTTTTACGAGCGGTTCATAACTTTTTATTCTTAGATCAACTACCCAAGTTTGTCTGTGTGCGTAGTGGTAGTCTTTGCTTCTTTGGAAATTATGAAAAAAATGAAGTGGATCAACTCGTCGATGACATCTTAAATCAAACGATTCTTTTTGAAGAATATCCTTTATTACAAGCTACCATTCACCAAAATCAAAAAGCTTTAGCGACTTTTTATGCTGTGAATGAAATTCGTATTGAAAATCCTTTTAAAACGATGATTTGTGATGTAGATATTGATAACGAAAGGTTAGAAGAATTCCGCGGGAATGGGCTTTTAGTGTCTTCTACTTTAGGAAGTTCGGCCTATAATAAATCTTGTGGTGGCGCTTTGATCGATACGAAATTAAATCTATTGGAATTAACGGAAATTGCGCCTATTGAAAGTGTAGCGTATCGTTCCATCAAAGAAAGCATGGTATTAGCCTCTTCAAGAACGATTCGTTTTTATGGACCATTTAAAAATCATGAAGTTATCGGCTATGATTATCTTCTTTATGAAACGGAAGAAGCCATTGATGACGTCACGATTTCTTATAGTGATAAGAAAATTCAAATTGTCAAAAGAGAATTTGTTTCCGCTTTAAAAAAGGCGTTTATAGGTAATGAAGTGAGGTAAAAAAAATGATTTTAACAGCGAATGATTTTTTGAAAAATTATGGCGTATGGCTTGCAGTTGCTTTAGTGGTCATTATTGCTGTAGTGATTTTAATTTTAGTTTTACAAAAAGGAAAGAAAAAAATAAAAAAAGGAGAAGAAATCTCGGCTTTTCTTGAAGCCTTAGGGGATAAAGAGAACATTCTATCCGTCAAGGGAATTGGCTCAAGACTCTCTTTATCTTTACAAGACTATGATAAAGTGAATAAAGAAAAACTCGAGCAACTCGGTGTCTCGAGTTTCGTCCAAATGTCTAAGAAAATTACATTAGTCATTCAAGATGCTTCTACTTTAGCTAAAGAAATTGAAGCAGAGCTTCATCAATAAGATGAAGGCGTTTGGTAGGTAGGATAAATATCCACGTTTTCCGCATTAACACTAGCGTAATAGGTGGGGATATTTTGCTCCATATAATAAGGCATAGGTGTTGGTCCTACGGATGGACTATATGGTGCAGGTACGGGTCCAGGATAATAAGGCGCTGGATAGCTAGGCATACTTGGTCCCATGTTCATCGGCGGAGTACTTTGAAAAGGACCATAACTATAGTTCGGTCTAGGCGCAAAAAGACCGCCTACTAAAAGACCACCTACAAAGGGTAAAAGTGGACCAAATCGCGTATCGTTTCCTCGATATGGATAGGACGAATAAGGAAATTGAACCATAAAAAAAGCCTCCTTATACTACATTATGTAGTAAGAGGCTTTTTTGCTTGGGCTAAAAGTCTTTTAAATCCTTTTCTAACATTTCTAAAGGAAGTCCCATGACATTGCTATAACTTCCACTAATATGGTGAACAAGAGGGAAGTCTTGATCTTGAATACCATAAGCACCGGCTTTATCTAAACAAGAACCAGTCGCGAGATAATCTTCAATGAGTTGTTCTGATAGATGATTAAAGTATACATCGGTTGTGACTTGGCGGTGTACTTCTTTTTTTGGAGAAATTAGCGTATAAGCAGTAATCACTTGGTGCTTTTTTTCGGATAAAAGATGGAGCATTCTTCGCGCATCTTCTATATTTTTAGGCTTTCCTAATACTTCGTTTTCATAGATGACAATGGTATCTGAAGCTAAAACGGTATCTTCAGGATAAAGAGAAAATATAGCGTACGCTTTTAATTTAGAAATTTCTAAAGGTAAATATTCTTTTTCGGCTACTTTGATATTTTCATTAATTTTAGGAACAATCACCGTAAAGTTAGAAACTAAACGTTTTAAAAGTTCTTTTCTTCGTGGAGAAGAGCTAGCTAAAATAAACATACTAATTGTTGTAATTCATAATGACAGGAATAATAATGGGGTTTCTTTGGGTCTTAACGAACAAGTAACGTGCTAAATTGCTTCGTACAAGCGCTTTAATTTCACCAAAAGTAACCTTTTTCTGCATTAATTCTTCTAATTCTTTTTGAATTTTTAAAGTAGCTTTTTCAATTAAATCGGTATTGTGAAGATAAACGAATCCACGGGTATAAATAGAAGGTGGAGTTAATAATTTGTTATTTCTAGAATCAAGAGTGATTAAGACCGCTACCATACCATCTTCGCTTAAGATCTTACGGTCACGAATGACGGCGGTGCTTAAACCATTAATATCATTACCATCAATATAAACGTCATCGGCCTCCACTCGTGGTCCTTCCGTGATTTCATGATTTCTTAACACTAAGGAATCTCCGTTAGCGAGAATGAAGGTATGATCAGGCTCCATACCTAAAGAAACGGCTAAATCGGCATGGAGTTTTAACATACGGTATTCTCCGTGTGCCGGCATAAAATATTTAGGTTTAAATAATTTTAAAGCAAAACGTAATTCTTGTTTAGCGGGGTGACCAGAGGAGTGTAAAGAATAGAAAACGGAGTTCGTTAAGACATCGGCACCCGCACGCGTTAACATATTAATGACTTTATTAATTGAAGCGTCATTTCCAGGAATTGGCGAAGAAGAGAATACAATCGTATCACCAGGAATAATACGTAAACTACGATGCTCACCACTAGCAATTCTTGATAAGGCGGCCATTGGTTCACCTTGAGAACCGGTACATAAAATAACGGTTTCACTTGCGGATATGGTACGAATATTTTCTAAGCTTACTAACGAAGCATCGGGAATTTTAATATAACCAAAATCACGAGCAGCGGACACCGCATGTTCCATGCTACGTCCGACGATTACGATTTTCTTTTTATATTTAACGCAAGCTTCTACAATCTGTTGAATACGCGAAATATTACTGGAGAAGGTAGAGATAATTAAACGACCCTTAGCTTTTAAGAAAACATCATTAATCGAGCTAATCACGTTTCTTTCACTGGGTGTATAACCTTCAATTTCGGCATTAGTAGAGTCGCTTAAAAGAAGATCAATGCCTTCTTCACCTAAACGCGCCATTTTACCTAAATTAATATCCGGTCCTACTGGAGTTAAGTCGATTTTAAAGTCACCAGTAGTGACAATTCTTCCTTCTTCGGTATCTACACAAATACCAAAAGAATCAGGAATAGAGTGGGTTACCCGGAAAAATTGTACACGGAACGTGTCGATTTGAAACACATCATCATCACTATATTCTACGATTTTTACATTTTCTTTAATGCGGTTTTCGGAGAGTTTATTACGGATTAAAGCCGCCGCTAATTTAGGAGCGTAAATGACAGGGATATAAACGTTTTGAATTAAAAAAGGAATACCACCAATATGGTCTTCGTGACCATGGGTGATAAAAAGAGCTTTAATTTTCGAACGATTGTTTTTTAAATGCGTATAATCAGGTATTACGTAATCAACACCAGGTAAGTCTTCTTCTGGAAAGCGAACACCGGCATCAATCATAATTAAAGTTTTTTCGTTTTCAATGCAATAAGTATTTTTACCTACTTCGCCTAAGCCCCCAAGAGCATAAACCGAAACAGGCATTGTCTTTGTATTAAACGCCATAAAGAATCATTTCTCCTTTCTTTCTTGGCTAAACATTATCTAATATAACGAGTCACAGCGCTATTATATCGGTTCTTGAAAGTAAAGTAAAGGGGTTATGCTATTATTTTATTCGACAAAATTTTTGTTTGACAAAAGAAAAGCCATCCTTAGATGGCAATAGAATTATCTTTAATTACAAAGGGATTCTTTTTATCAATATGGTCGTAATAAAGAACACCGGATAGGTGATCAATTTCGTGCTGTAATACAATCGCATCATAGCCTTTCGCGACGATTTCCACTTCTTTTTGATCTAAAAAACTATAGGCTTTTACGCGAATTTTATAGGCACGATAAACATAGCCTTTATGGTCATCATCAACGCTTAAACAACCTTCGCCACCCTTTAAATAACAAAGTTTAACGGAAGATGAAATAATTTTAGGATTAACTAAAGCGTATTCAACAGGTTTTCCTTCTTCGACTTCGTAATAAATAGTGAGCATTTGTTTTTGCACGCCGATTTGCGGAGCGGCTAGACCAATTCCCGAACGAATATGATGACGTTCACAATATTCATCGTCTTGGCTCTTTTTAATGTAAGAGAGCATTTCTTTTAAAGTTTTTTGATCCTTTTCATCTAAAGGAAGTTCGACGGGTTTACAACGTTCTCTTAAAGAAGGCTGTGTGTCTTTTACGATTTTTAGCATACCATCCACCTCAAAAGAATTATACCACTTTTTAACAAAAAGAAAAGGAGGGTCTAGTACCCTCCGTAGTTGTTATTGTTACCATTAAAATTACCGCATCCACAGCCAATGATTACTAGAAGAATAAAAATCACTAAGATAATTGCGAATAAGCCTCCGTAATTACCTCCGGCTTGTTGTGGGTAATTATAACCATAATTCGCTCCAGGATAGGCGTAGTTTTGCCCGTAGTAATACATACAAGCACCTCCTCACTAAACTATTGTATGACGGAAGTTTCTTTTTGCTTATCTTTTAAAAAAATTGCGTGAACTTTGTCCTCATTGCATACTTTTTTTATCGCTTCGCATATGCTAATAATGGTGATGCATATGAGCAAATTAGATGAATTCAAGGCTTTTGCCCATGAAAGACCCTTTTTACGTGAAAAAGTAAAACAAGGTGAAATGACTTGGCAAGAGCTTTATGAACGCTACGACATTTATGGTCCGGATGATGAAATCTTTAAAGAAAAAGAACCAAAAAAGGAAGAAAAAGAAGAAAGTTCAACGTCAGAAACAAAAGAGAAAAAAGAAGGGCTAGATTCCATTTTAGATGCTATCAGTGGGTTTGACGTCGATAAAATTAGTGATGGGTTAAATGGTATGAAAAAAATCTTGAATGTGTTAAGTGAAGTTACTCGTCCAGAAGAGACACCACCTCTTTCAAGAAGAAAAATGTCTAAACCTTATCAAAGGAATGATGACTAATATGCATAGTTCCGTTATAATATCTTTAGATAAAAACCCAGATTATTGGATTTTTATGCGAGAAAAACCTTATTGGCATAGAGAATTATCTCGACATCCTGAACATTTTAAAGAGTTTTTAGATGATTATAAATTAATTCGTAGAAAACGAGTGGTGGATCGCTTAGAAGATTTTTCGATGATGATGGCTTTAGCGAGGGAGTTAATGTAGATGGAAGATGAATTGATAGAAAAAACGTACGCTTTAAAAGAAAGTCTCGATCATGATGAAAGACTTCTTTTATTAAAAGAAAAAGAAAAAGAAATGGAAGAAAATGAAGAAGTCATGCTTCTTTCTTATTATTTCCAACGCGCCCAAGATGAATATAATGATGCCTTACGTCACTATAAAGAAGAAAGTGAAGAAGTAAAAAAAGCTCAAAAGACCTTGTTTGAGAAGAAAAAAGCCTTAGACGAACATCCGCTTGTCCAAGCTTATTTAAAAGCGTATAAAGCCGTTCGTGAAGTATATGAAGAGATTCAACAGACTTTGTTTGAACCTTTTCACACCGCTTATCAATGTAAAGAAAAAAAGTAGCAAGGGGAGCTACTTTTTTTCATAGGGAGGAACAGGGCACGTTTTCGTGCATAGATAGTGTGCCCGTGCCTTTTATTTTTATACAAAAATTATTATAATAAAGTTTGGGTGAACAAAAATGAGAATTGTGGGCGGTAAATATAAAAGAAGAATCATCGAGTTTCCAGAAGAACATTCAAAAGACTATGAAACGCGTCCGACGAAAGATCGGATTCGGGAAGCCATGTTTAATGCTTTAGGAAATACGATGGAAGATGAAGTCGTTTTAGATTTATTTGCAGGTTCCGGTTCTTTAGGCTTAGAAGCAATTTCTCGAGGAGCGAGTAAAGCCTATTTTGTCGATGCGAGAAAAGAAGCCATCCAAGCTATCCGTCATAATGTAACTTCACTTGATATTCATAATGCAGTCTTAATGCAAAAAGATTATCAAAAAGCATTAGAATATTTTAAAGAGAACCAAATTCAGTTTTCTTTAGTCCTTTTAGATCCACCCTATAAAATGGATGTTTATGTAGAAATTCTTGATTTTTTAGAAAAACATGATTTATTATTAAAGCCGGCAAGAATCGTTATGGAAAGTGATCATCCGATTTTATTAGATGAAAGTAAATATAACGTACGCCACTACCAATATGGATTTATCCATGTTCAAATTATTTCGAGGTGAGAGAAATGAAAATAGCCGTATATCCAGGAAGCTTTGATCCTATTACCAATGGTCATATTGACGTCATCGAAAGAGCGTCTAAGATGTTTGATGAAGTTTTAGTGGTTCTAGCCATTAATCCGAATAAAACATCCACTTTTTCGATTGAAGAACGATTAGAAATGATGAAAGAATCATTAAAACATATTCAAAATGTGAAAGTAGATTCTACCGATGGACTTACTTTAGTCTACGCCAAGGAACATGGCGCTTGTACGTTAATCCGTGGTTTACGAGCAGTCACTGATTTTGAATTTGAATTCCAAATTCACGCTGCTAATTCCTTTATCGATGATCAAATTGACACCATCTTTTTAATGTCGAGAAGAGAATTTAACTTTATTTCGTCATCGACCATTAAAGAATTATATTTCCATCATGTCGATATTTCTTCTTTGGTACCCAAAGTGGTTTTAGAATACTTGAAGAAGAAAGAGAATCAAAATTAAAAACACATTGACTCCTGTAAAAAGGAGTCTTTTTTTTAAAATTTTTCTAATGCGAAGAGAAGTCGCTAATAAATAGACTTGAGTATAGACGGATAAAGAAGAAAAAGAAAGAATAATTAATAAGATTGCAAATGAAAGTTGAGATAAATGATTTACGAAATATAATGTGGAATTAGTAAATTCAAAAAAGCCATATAATCCATAACTTAAAAGCGGAGAAGGGATTTTCTTTAATAATAAAAAAGGAAAGGAAAATAAAAGCATAGAACCTAATAAAAGTAAGCATGTGTTAGCGGTAGAAAAAATGGCTTTTGAAACGTAATTTTCCTCTGAAGGTAAAGAAAAAACTTCTTCTTTTTCTTCTTTAAATTTTTTTGCTTGGAGAAAATAAAATAAAGTATTTGGTACATAAAGAAGCACCAGCAAAATAATCTTCATTCTTAATGAAAAATGAGGAAGTAAAATACCAAAAATAAAAGGAAAAGAAGGGAGTAAATAACAAGATAAAATCATTTCGCCTTCTTGTCTAGAAAAGAAACCTTTTTGAATGGACTCTTCAACATAACTCGCCAAAGTGGGTGTCCCACTAAAAAGGCCGAGCAAAATAATTAAATTTCGGTAAATCGCGTGAGCGTTCTTTCCTTTTTTCTTTTTAAAGAATTGATAGAGATAATAAAGCCCACCTGAATGTAAAAAAAGATAATCAAATAGCATGCTGGGCGCTAAAGAGGGGAGAATGGTAAATAAAAAATTGTGTAACACTTCTTGACTAATAAAAGAAAAAGCTCGTGAAAAATAAATCACGAGTAGTAGGCATAACAAGAAAAAATAAGATAAATATTTTCGCATGGCCTTCACCATTTTTACCATATGGGAAAAGGCGATGGAATATGATTATTTTTGGAAAATGACGCTTAAATGACGACCAGTAGTTTTCTCTCTTTTATAAGAGAAGAAAAGAGCTTCGTTTTCAAAAGTACAGCCTTCATAACTAGAAATATTCATAGAAGGAATTCCTGCATCTCTAGCTTGGATGACGTTAAGAAGGGGAACATCTAAAAAATGGACGCCACTTGTTGATTTCATTCCTTTTAAGAAATCTTCTCCGTAGATTTGAATAAATTCTTCAGGAGTCATATCTAAAGAACAATGAGAGAAGGTAAGAGCAGGTCCGAGATGAACATAAATATCTTTAGGATCAATATGTTCTTCTTTCATAATATAAGTAAGTGATTTATAGACTACTTTTTTTAAAGTGCCTGTTTTACCGGCATGAATAATACCCACGAGATGGTGTTTAGGAGAAGCAAAGAAAACAGGTACGCAGTCAGCGTGGAAAACGCCTAAAGCTAAGTCGCTTTCAAAAGTATAAAGTGCATCACAAGGACCGACACCACTTTCAAAAGAATCTTGGCCCTTTCCGAGCATCGTAGAATCAACTTTCATAATGATATCGGTATGTTGTTGATAGGCAGTAATTAAATGATCTAATGCTAAATGATGGTCGGCGCATAAACGAGTACGATTTAAAATAACACTCTTTTTATCATCGCCCACTTGATAAGCTTGATTAAAAGAGTTGTAAGGGGCTTTAGAAAAGCCACCATTTCGATCAGAAGTAAACGCGACTACGTTTGGAAGTGAATCCCAATATATATATCCCATAAATTTTATCCTCTTTCGATTTATTTTAAAAAAAATTCCGAAAAAAGTAAACATACCTCAACTAGAAAAGAGAATATAAATGAATGAAAAATAGTATAGATAGTTCCATTTCGTATTTCCTTTCATATTCTATAAAGTAAGCAAGGAGGGATTTTATGCACTGTCGGTGTACGCCACAATGCCCGTGTAAATACGACCCCGTCGTTTTACCTGTTCGTGAAAGAGTTTGTGACCGTTACTATTGTGTGGAACAACCAGTCATTTGCCCGATGAACACACGCATTGTAAATCATTTTGTTCCGCGTCCGGTTTATTACCCGACTTACACAACTTCAGAAGAGAACGTTTGTGAAGGTAATGCCCGTCCATATAATCGTTAGTTCTTTTTTGAATAAAAAAAACAGCCTAGGTCAAACTAGACTGTTTTATTTTGTTAATTAAAGTTTACATTTTTGAATTGATCTTGATGATAATAGAAATTACGTAAATATTGCATTCTAAGAATATCATCATCTTTATTGGATGGAGATAAGCCCATAATAACTTCATCAATATAGCCACCAACGAAAGAAACAATCATTGGAGTAGGTGCTTTAGGATCAATGACATCTTCCATACTTGAGATATAATCGTCACTATAAGAAACAACATCTTTACCATAATAATCAACAGTGTCAAGATAATAAGCAATAGCGGTGTCAAATAAATTCATTTCTTTTACAAATTTATTATAATTTGTAGCTTTTGTACTATCGTCATCTTTATCAAAGTCGGAATAAACGAAATAAACGGAAGGAGCTTTTTTGTTTCCTTTATAATCATTCCAATCTGTGCTAAAGAGTTTAAATGCTTCTTCATCGGTTTCACAGGAATCACAGCCTTTTTTGATGAAAACGAGTAAGAAATGTTGATCTTCATCGTTATCGTATAATGGGCTAAAGTCATTAGATTCTGCATATTTAAGTAAATCGGTTGTGCTTACTGTGTTTTTATTATAGAAAGCATAATTGTTTTGAGATTTGGATAAATTACTAATCCAAGAAGAAATACTTGGAATAGAGAAGACAACACCAAAAATTAAACCAACGATTAAGAGTGGTTGAATCCATGCGGTTTCTACAATCCAGCGCCAAATTCTTGCAAAGAAACGGCCAATGGCCCCAAAAAACTTTTTCATAACTAATATAGACCTCCTTATATCCTAGATATAGATATAGCGAAATAATAATATCATCTCGCCGACTTTTTTTCAATAAAAAAAATAATATTTTTTATGTTGGAAGAAAATGGTCGTCCCTCCAAGAAAGAAACAATCAAAAGAAAATTGCTTCCACATCTTGTATTTTGCCAATAAAAGTATACAATTATGTAGCGAAGAAGCAAATACATGGAAGGATTTTGAATTATAGCTATGTCACAAAGAGAACGAATTCGTACAAAGTACGAAAACTATGTTGAAACCCATAAAAAAGCAAAAATTGTATTTGAGAATATTTGGTGTGTATTTATTTTATTAGTATCCGCTTTATGTTTTGCAATTGGATTTAGAGCGTTTATTTCTCCAGCCGCAGCTGCGGAGGATCCAAAGATTTTAACGCTAGCAACTGGCGGTATAAGTGGTGTATCACAAATACTTGTAAAAACCTTTCAACTCATTAAGGGAAGTTATTTGAGCTCAGAAGATAAAAACACGGTTGTTTCAATTGCATACTTTGCTTTAAATGTTCCAATTTTCATTCTAGCATGGAAAGGGATTGGAAAACGTTTTGCTATATTTACGATGATAAATGTTATTGCCACATCTATTTTTAATAAAATTATTCCAGAAAGTTTAGTAGGATTATTTGATGCAGGAAATTTCTTAGAAGATAACTTTTCACGTGCTCTATTTGGTGGGATATGTATTGGATTAAGTAGTGGCTTATCACTTATGGTAGATGGTTCCTCTGGAGGTTTAGACGTCATTTCTTATTATATTGCTACAAAAAAGTCCACTTCTGTAGGTAAATACGTTCTTCTTTTCAATGGAATTGTCGTTGTTTTATTTACTTTTTTAAGCTATTTCCCTGTGAATGCTAGCGATACAACTCATGATCACGTTTGGATTGTATTATTGTATGGTATTGTTTACTTATTTGTTGTTTCTTTAGTATTGGATCATTTAAGTAGAAGAAATAAAAAAACACAAATTCAAATTATCACAACCAAAGACACTCTACCAAAAGTGTTAATGGCAAACTTCCATCATGGTTGTACAGTTGTGGACGCTAAAGGCGCCTTTTCTGGTGAAGGAAAGAAAATTATTTATATGGTTGTTTCTACCTATGAAGTAAAAAGAGCCATTCGTGTCATTCAAGAAGCCGATCCGCAAGCTTTCATTAATTGCGTTTCTGTATCGGCTGTCTATGGACGTTTCTACGTTGAACCAATAAAATAAAATGTTTTTCTCTTTGTAAAAAGAAAATATGTTAAAATATACGTAGATTGAGAAAGGAATGATTTTTTTATGCTACATTGTTTTCAAATATTAGAAAATGTTGTATCTAGTGGAACAACATCAGGTGGCTCAGTTGAAGGAAATCCTGCCATTCCTAAAGACAATAACGATATAACTTTTGATAAAGTTCTTGAAACCTTATGGAATTGGACAAAAACGACGGGTGTTAAAATTTTAATTGCGATTGTTGTTTTAATTGTTTCATTTTTCATTATTAAAGTAGTAACCAATCGCATTAAAAAAAGAATGCAAAAAAATAAAAAAGTGGATAAAACCATTTCTAAAACTTTATTGCGCTGCGGTAATATTTTAGCTAAGATTTTAGTCATTGTTGCTTTAGTTAGTTATTTAGGAATTGATACTAGCGGTGTTACAGCTTTAATTACTTCATTAGGTGTCTGTGTTGGTTTAGCGGTCAATGGTGCCTTATCTAATTTAGCTGGTGGTTTCTTAATTTTAATTACACGACCATTTAAAATTGATGATTTTATTGAAGCGGAAGGTTATTCGGGTACCGTTATTGATATTCGAATTACGGATACTAAAATTAGAACTCCTGATAATAAAATTGTTTATTTACCCAACGGAAAGTTATCGGCTGCTGAAATTGTAAATTATTCCGAAGAAGCAACAAGACGTGTCGATATCACTTTTGGAATTTCTTATGACAATGATTTTGAAAAAGCTAAAAGCATTTTAATGGATTTAAGTAATCAACATGCAAAAGTGTTAAAAGATCCAGCGCCTAGTGTTCGTATGTCTGAGCAAGGCGATAGCAGCATTAATTTAACCTTAAAAGTATGGGTTCTTAACGGCGATTATTGGGACGTTAAATTTGATTTGTTAGAAGCCGCCAAAAAGGCTTTTGATGAAAATCATATTGAAATTCCTTATAATCAATTGGATGTTCATATTAAAAATCAATAGTTTTGAAAATGCGTCTAGTTTTTTAGACGTATTTTTTTTAAAAAAATGCACCTTCCCGCTTTTAAAAAGCGTATTACTTTATTGAAGACTGAAAGGAGGAAGTTCCGTTGAATTTATCAAAAGCTTTATACGTAGCTTATCAACAAGGAAACACAAAAAAAATAGAGCAACTATTTGATAAGATTTACGAACAATACGCCGATTTAGTCTTTGTTTTAATTTCCAAATATGTTTTTATCAAAGAAGATATTGAAGAATTAACAAATGATGTTTTTATTTCTTTCTTCACTCATTTAGAGGATTTGGATCCAAAGAAGAATTTTAAATATTATTTGATAACTTCAGCTAAAAATCAAGCATTAAGTTATTTAAGAAGATGGAATCGCTACGTCACAGTGGATATGGATTCGATTGAAGCGCAGCACCATGAAGATTCAAGTTACACCGAACTCATTGAAGAATGGAAAAGGTGTATTACCGAAGAAGAAATTCGCTTGATTTTAAAACATGTTTTGGAAGGATATGAATTGAAAGAAATAGCAAATTTAGAGCACCGTCCCATTAATACGGTGAAAAGTTGCTATCGAAGAGCAATTCAAAAATTAAGAAAAATGTATAAGGAAGGTGAAAGAGATGAAAAAAATAGAAGAGATAATCAAAGAAAAATCCGACTATAGAAAAGACGCTTCTTCACTTAAAAAATCAATTTCTTTTTCAATGTATGAAAAAAAGAAAACGGTAGTACCTTTTAAAAAGTGGGGATGGTCTTTATTAGCTATATTTTTAATTGGAATCGTTTCGGTTACTGCTTTGATTAAAGGAGATAGCCCCTCAACCAGCAGTGGTAATACTAGTTCAAGTAATAATAGTGGGAATAATACACCCGACCATAATACACCATCAATTCCTCAAGAAAAATATGAAACTTTAGCGTTTAAAAATAAACGAGATATTGTCGATCGGTATGAAAAGAATGCTTCTTTTATTGATAGTGGTTTTGAAATGGTGAAAATTGATGAGGCCCTTCAAGTTTCGGAAACTTTAAACGATACGTTTGAAGTGGATGCAACAGAATTTAAAGAAGGAGAAGTAGGAAAATATAATATTACAATTGCCTCTAACTCAAATAAGCATCTTAAAATGCAATATGAAGTACAAGTCGTTGATGAAACGATTCAATCTATTGAGATTGATCAAAGTAAAACAAGAAAAGTCTATTATTTAGGTGAACCAGTTTTAAAAGAAGATGTTTATCTAAATAAGATCTGTGTTGATGCTAACGGAAAAACGTTAGAACCTAAAGAAGTAAAAAGAATGGAATTTGAAGTGGACACATCTAATTATGATGCAAATCATGTGGGAGCTTATAAAATTGGAATAAGTTTAATAAATGCTACAGATGTTAGAAGCGTTGAATATGAAATAGAAGTAAAACCATTAGAAGAAATCAATTTAGATGGTGATTATTATTTTTATGATGATGAATGTTTATCAGGTGAAGTAAACGTTTATGTGGCGAGTATTGAAGAAGGAAAACTTATTCCACATTTTGCTGAATTTTATGATGGTACATCGGATCAACTTATTTATTCGTTTATTGATGGAAGATTGATTTTAAGAGGAAGTAATAAAAGCCAATATCTAGAATATTTTCCAAAAGAACGAATCCTAAAATTAAGTGGAATGATAGGCGAAGAATGGATTCTTTATGCGAAAAATGATTATGATAAAGCTTTTTCAATTCAAGGAGAAAACGTGAGTGAAGATGAATACTATCAATTTATTGTAAAAGATGGATACATGGACGCAATGACATTAAGTTATCTTCAATATACCTATGGAGGCGTTTATTTTGCTGAAAGTTTTAAAGATGATGTAAAAGTAGAAGAAGATGCTGAAATTCAAGAAAATTCAATATTGTATGTCGGCTTTACTCCTTATGAAGAAAAAGAAGAAGAGCCTTATTTTGGAACATGGTATTTTAATAAAGACTATTTCCGTATGCCTTATCTCGTTGCCTTTTCATTTGAAAATGGAAAACTAATAAATAGTAATGGCTTGGAAGTAGAAGATTATCGAATACAAGAAACAAGTCAAGGTTATCTTCTTTGGATTAGTCATAATGAAAAATACTTATATATTGGTGAATATGACGCTTTTATTACGGATGAAGCGATGACGAATAGAAATCAATTGGCAAGATATGATGCTTCAAAGCAATGTCTTGTGACTTTATCTACTGGTCGTAGCGCGCAAAGAGTAGTCGTAGAGAAAGGACAACCTTTAATTACAGGATTTGCTCGAGAAGGCTCCTATACGCAATTAGAGATTAATAGCTATAAAGGAACACCAATTGAAAAAGATACTACTTTTAGTGTTAGACATATAAGTCGATATTTATTTGAGATTGAAGGAAATACTTTTGGAACCTATGACGATTATTACAAAATCGTTTCTAACAATATCATTCATGCGGATACTCAACATCAGTATTTATTAATACACTATGACCATTTTCAAGAAGTTATAGTGGGTTGGATTGCTTTCTTAGATATTGATACGTTAGAAGTTTTATCGCTTGATGATGCAAGGTCTATTTTAACTTTTGATTTTAGTGCAGAAAAACTAGTTATTGAAGAAAAAGAATATGAAATCAACAATGCATTATATGCAAATTTAGATTTTGTTGGAGTTTATAAAAGTGCAGAAGGAAAAACGATAACACTAACAGAAAAAGGACGGTTTGATTACACAATATATATTGATCGCGGTGGAGTTGTTAAACCATATTCTGATTCACTTAATTACCATCTTATTTCTTTTGATGAAAATAAGATAAGTATAGAATTAAATCATGTTTTTGATGATAATGAAATTATAGAAATAACCTGTGAAGAAGGCGTATGGAAATTTACTTGGAATTCTCAAGAATATACGCTTTTAAAGGAGAATAGCCAATGAAAAATAGAATTTTACCCATAATCATATTAAATATGATGTGCCTAACAGGTTGTACAAGTTATGGTCATTATGAGGAAACAAAGCAATCGCTCTATTTACTTTATCCCTGGATGAAAGACATGAATCAAGAAAATCTTGAATCCATTTATTTGAAAACGGATTTAGGTACAATTGCTCCTACACTGAATGCCTTTAATATGACGTATATTGCTTCGGATGAAGAAATGAAAAAAGCATGTAATTACTTTCTAAATGCCACATATCTATGTTCAGATGATCCTTTTCTTGAACCGGGTGGATATAGCACAAGTTATATTGTTAACTTTAAAAGTGGAGCATCTTATACTTTTTCTTACACAAATTACCGGTTTTCATTTGCGAATCAATATTATGAAATTTTGGAAAGGGGACCAAGTTTTTCCACTCTTTTAGGTTATTCCTTTTTATGGCAAACCGTATACTCTTTAAAAACGATAAAGAATGGAGAAGAAATTGATTTTAATCCATCGTTCCTTAATGATATTATATTCAATGAAGTGAAAGATGAATATGTACAACTTGATGAATTTAAGGATTATATGTGGACATTGTCTAATATTGAAGACAATCAATTAAAAATATTAAACGCTACTCACTTCTCTATAAAATATGGAGAAACAAAGAAATACTACAGTGTGCTCAATGATAATTTCTCATTTAGCAATTATATTGAAAGAGGAAATGAACAATGAAAAAACAAAAATTAGCATTTATTTTAGCCTTAGGAACATTATTTTCTTCTTGTTCAACGAATCAACCTGGAATATCTCTAAAAGAATGCCTAGGTCATGACATGAATCAATCGGATTATTATGTTAGTTATGATATGAGTAAGTACCAATCGGCTATTTTTCCTATTTCATGGGAAAGAATTTCGACTTTTTTTGAAGTTTTATATACTTCTAGTACCTTTGACTCATCGATCTTTTTAAGCAATAGCGATATTGATTATAACTATTGCTTCTTTATTCATAAGAAGAATGAAACAGCTTACGATCGAATTTATGTATATGAAGAAAAAGCATATGTGGTGAATGAAACGGAAAATTTAGTTTATCAATCAATAAAAAAATTGAATGTAAAAAAATTAACTAACGAATTAGAAAAAACTTTTAACACTGAAACATGGGCTAAAGCTTCTAGAAAAGAGCGGAAATCTTTAATTTATGTATTCGTAGATCGATATAATGTAAAAAATATGACCTATGATGAATTAAAAAATTATTTAGGCGATGCGAATTATTTAGAAAAGATGGTGCTTGAAACTTATCCAACAATGGACGGCGGAACAAATGCTTATTATTTTTTTGCTGATGGAGAATTAGCTTCTTCATATTTTAAAGTTCATTATTATGAAAATAAAACCATCGACAGTTATGTAATTCAATAAGTATATGTTATAATAAAAGCGTAGAATTTGATGTTCTAGCGCTTTTTTAAGGGAGAATACATGAAAATTCAAGTTACCGAAGATGAAATTAAAAAAAGTCATGAATTTCGATGGTTTAAACATCGAATAAAGATGAACGCTATTATGGGCGGTATAATTGGTGGTATTTTTCTTATTTTACCTCTTATTGCTTTTTTTGATATCGGAAGCGCGGAGGTTGAGAAAAGTCAATTTTTGAATGCGATTATTCTTTTAGTAGCCCTCTTTATATTTTGTGTTTTATATATTATGAGTGTTTTTTTATATTATAAAAGTAAAATGAATTATTTAAAAAAAAATTACACGCATATGAAAGCCTACGTAACTCGCTTTGATTCTTTTTTAACTTCATATATGTTTCGCCAAAGTATATTTTATGAATTGACATTAAAAGATGAAAACAAGAATGTGGTGGGAAAATATCAAACGAGTCCAATGTTTTCAAGTTCTTTCTTTTCTGCCTGTCCTTTAGATGAAGTGAATAATGAATACATGGTCGTGCTTTTTGATGAAAAAAAAGAAAAAGTTTATGTGATTCGAAAAGCAAAGAAAGAAGAAATTCTATAAAATATAAATTATTTAATAAGTTAAAACATAAGGAGAAGTAACATGACTGAATTTCATATTCGATTCCCTAGTCGATTTAAGGGTAAACTAAAAGAAACATTGCGCTTAAAATTTAAAACGTTTATCATTAATTTCTTTTTGTCTTTTGTTTTATTTTTTGGTGGTGTTTTCAGGGCTTTTTACAATCTAGGAAATGTTGGACATAAAACCATTGATCTATATGGTGTTGGCCTTATGATTGCCGGTGTTTTATTACTGATCGCTTCCCCTTTTATTTTATTGTTTAAGTCGTATAATCGCGGATTAAAAGGTGATATTGATATATTTTTAAATAAAAAAGATGAAGTGTGGTACTATACCATAACGACAAATCCTAAGAAAAATCCTTTTACAAGTGAAGGAAATTTATTGCTAATTCAAATAGAAAAGTATTGGGTAATGATTCGTGGAAATAATGCGAGAGATTTTTATATTCCTTGTTCCATCTTAACAATAGAAGAACTTGATTCACTTAATAAAATTGCTCAAGACTACATTATAAAGAATCCACAAAATGAGGAGAAAACCAATGAGTCAATATGATGCTTTATGGAAATATATAAAAGAACAAAATCAAGATGAAATTCGATTAACGTTTTTCGAAATTGAAGAAATCATTCATTTACCGATGAAGCATTCTTTTTTAACGTACAAAAAAGATTTACTAGCGTATGGCTATAATGTTAAAAAAATTTCTTTAAAAGAGAAGTGGGTGCTATTTCAAAAAAATGGAAAGTAAACAATATCAAGTATTATTAGAGAATGTAGATAAAATTCACACAACTGAATTAGGTATCAAAAGGATTCAAAAGAACGCTCATCTTTTAGAAAATGATGATGCTATTTCGTGGTGTAAAGCCCTTGTGATGAATCCGAAAGCAGATATTGTTAGAAGAGGAAAAAACTGGTATGTTACGCTTTTTCCGTATGAAGTAACAATCAATGCCTATAGCTATACAATTATTACTGTTCATTCTATTAAAGCGAGCAAATAAACTACATTAGAACATCGTATATATCTTGACTTTATTCAGGCAGAAAGGCTATAATTTTTATACTCGTTGGAGGTAAATATATGAAAAAATCAATTTTGGCTGTCTCTGCTTTTTTGGGACTTTTAGTAAGCTGCACGGTTGAAATATCTCCTGGATCAAATTCCACTAGTAAAGAACCAACAACTCCTAATACGACTTCATCCACTTTACCTTCGACAAGTCAAACACCATCAAGTTCAACAGCAATACCTTCTACTTCAAATACTTCATCAAGCTCATCTTCTATAGAAGAAAGAGATTATTTAACGATTGAAGAGGCTTTAGTAGCAGCAAATGATGAATTAAATTTTGCCGATTATTCTAATATTGTAGATGGAACTCAATCATATAAAGTTCGTGGTGTCGTGAATCGTATTGATCTCGGTGCGGATGGAAAAAATAATTTATATATAGAAAGTTTATCAAGTACAAATCAACCAGTAGGGCTTTATGTTTATGGCGCTTCTGATATGGATAACGCTAGTTTAGGAACAACCATAGAAGTGACAGGCCCTTTTAAAAACTTTAGAGGATGTGTAGAAATAATTCCTACTAGTATTGAAACAATTGTAGAAGAAGGAACACATTTAGTAACACCTTCTAATATAACAGTAAATGAATTGTTATCTTCTAACTATTTAAATCAAGGCTGCAGAACCATTATAAAAAATGCTAAAGTTGTAGCAGCACCTTCCATTAATTTAGCTGGTGACACCTCTGGTTATTACCCAACGGTTGAAGTTGGTGGCGAGCAACTTGGAATAAAAGTAGACTCAAGAAGTAAATCGAATACCACTACCATTGCGAATTATTTTATAGAAAATTTAAATAATGAAAAATTATTCACGATGGAAGGAAATATTACTTTTCATAGTGGTGTTTATAAATTATGTGTAGGTCAATTAGAAGATATAACGCTTCAAGATAATCAAGAGCATGTTCACCAATATACATTTTCACCTTATGATAATAGTTATCATTATAAGCAATGCATATGTGGAGATCAACGTTTAGAAGCACATGAATCATCTTCATGGATAGTGGATCAAGAAGCAACGACCACCAGTGCGGGTAAAAAGCATAAAGAATGTACTAAATGTAAATTTGTTTTAGAAGAGGAAACAATACCTCAAATTTCTTCTAGCGAAGATGTTGTTATTGATTTTTATGCAGTGAATGATTTCCATGGTGCAGTAAAAGATTCTAGTTCCAATCCTGGCATTGAAAAGATGTCTACGAAATTAAAAGAATTAGTAAGTACCAAAGAAAATGCTGTTTTGCTTTCTAGCGGTGATATGTGGCAAGGAAGTATTTATAGCAATAACACGAGAGGAAATCTTGTAACAGAATGGATGAATCAAATGAACTTTGTTTCTATGACCATAGGAAACCACGAATTTGACTGGGGCGAAGAAACCATTATTAAAAATCGTGAATTAGCGAATTTTCCAACCTTAGGAATTAATGTTTATAGTAAGGAAACAAAGCAAAGAGTAAGCTATTTAGATGCATCCACAATTATAGAAAAAGGTGGCATTAAAATTGGTATTATCGGTGCGATTGGAAATTGTTATTCTTCTATCTCCGCTTCTAAAGTCGCTAATGTCGAATTTAAAACTGGAACCGCTCTTGCTAATTTAGTCATCAATGAAGCTAGACGTTTAAAGGATGATGAAGATTGTCAAATCGTTGTTTATTCTTTGCACGATTCTTTTGATAAATCAGGTTATCAAAATAGCATCAGTACATCAAAATATGTAGATGTCGTATTTGAAGGACATACGCACACAGAATATGCAAAAACGGACGATTATGGTATTTATCACATTCAAAGTGGATCCTATAATTCAGGAATTTCACATGCCACATTAACCTACAATCCTAAAACAAAAAGCGTTGATACGAGCCTTGCAGAAAATATTTCCACAAAGAGTTGGCTCGATAGTGATATGGATGAAAATACAACTGCACTTTTTGAAAAATATTCTGAAGTAATTGGAAATCCTAAGGAACAAGTAGGCTATAATGCAAAGGAACGAAATAGTAATGAACTACGCACAACGGGTGCAAAATTAATGATGGAATATGGCCAAAAACTTTGGGGAAGTCAATATGATATTGTTTTAGGTGGCGGATATTTAAGTGTTCGTGGATCAAATAAATTAACAGCCGGATTTAAAACAGTAGAAGACATTTTTAATTTATTCCCCTTTGATAACGATATTATTTTATGTTCGGCTACTGGAGCATTTTTAAAGAAATACTATATGAACAGCACGAACCCTTATTATTTTATAGCGTATAATTCTGGTTATAGTTCATCAAGTAACCTTTCTGATACACAAATTTATTATTTTGTTACGGATACCTTTGGAAGTGACTATTATATCTATGGAAATGGTTATCGTTCAGATAGTCAATTCAAAATCGTTGAACAACCCGAAGAAGCTTGCTATTTACGTGACTTAATGGGCATCTATCTTCGTAAGGGTGGCTATAGTTCGTAATGGCAGTTAAGGTTAGAAAAGAGACAAAACAATGATAAAAATTATCTCACTTTTAGAAAATACAACCTCTTCAAAACAATATAAAAAAGAGCATGGCTTGTCCTTATATATTGAAACTCCCAATCATAAAGTACTTTTTGACGTGGGACCAAGTCGGAAATTCTTATTAAACGCAAATAAAATGGGAATTTCAATTGAAGATGTGGATATTCTAGTATTATCCCATGGACATCAAGATCATGTGGGTGGATTAAAAGCATTTTTAAAAGTAAATAAAAAGGCAAAAGTATACATTCGTAAAAATGCTTTAGATCGACATTACATTCGTGTTTTAGGATTTTATATTTCCATTGGCTTAAAATACCACAAATTCAATAAAGAACGTTTTATCTTTACAAATGATATAGAAAAAATAAATGATGAATTGACGCTTTTTTCGCATGTGAAAATGGAAGGTGAACTTCCTAAGAGTAATCAAAAACTGTTTAAGAAAGAAGACGGGGAAATTGTTCAAGATGATTTTAGCCATGAACAGAATTTAATTGTTTCATTACAAAATATGAACTTCCTTTTTTCCGGATGTTCGCATGCTGGAATTTTAAATATTCTTAAAAAAGCTTCTTCAATTTGTGGTCCTATTTTCTTGGCGGTCGGTGGATTTCATTTATTTAATCCACCTACAAAAAAATATGAAAGTGACACTTTCATTGATTCGTTAGCAGAGCAACTCAATAAAACAACAACGATATTTTATACTTGCCACTGTACCGGAGAAAAAGCATATGAACGAATGAAAAGCGTTTTACCTCGACAATTATATTACCTCCATACAGGTAATCATATTGAATTTTAAAGGGGAAGAGAAAAATGAATGATAAAGAACCAGAACGCTACCAACAAATGCAAGAATTCTTACATTCATTTATGCTTCCCGCAATCCAAAATGTCGTGACGAAAAAAAGTATCTACAATCAATATGTTTCCGATTTAGTAACTAAAATCGATGAGCATATTGAAAAAAAAGGCACTACTGTGCATGTGTTTTATGCTTTAGGTATGGGGGAAAAGTATCGAGCTCGTTATTTAAAACATTTTAAAAACCCAGATATTCGTGAACAAAATATGAATCACGAAACATTTTTCTTATGTCATCCTAAAGAATGGACGGAAGAAGTATTTGATTGTGTTTTCTCAATAAGAGAAAATAAAAAAGCCTAGTTATCTAAAACTAGACTTAATGAACTTCATGGCGGAGAAAGGGGGATTTGAACCCCCGCAAGGCTTGCACCTTCTGCCAGTTTTCGAAACTGGTCCCTTCAGCCGCTTGGGTATTTCTCCAGTGAAAAGAATTATAACATATTTATCATGACTTTTCATTGCTTTTATTATTTTTTTAGTGAACATCCTGAAAATAGAACGAAAAAAAGGCTTCTTAGGAAGTTCTTTTTTATCTGTTGTTTATTTAATAAACAAAGTATATAATATCAAATGAGGTGAGAAAGCTGTGAAAGAATGGTATTTAAAGCATCAACCCCAAATCATGACAGCTATGGTTGTAATTTTTTCTCTTTTAGCCATTGCTATTATTGTTCTTTTAGTTCTTTCTAGCTACTCTAAGAAAAAACAAGAAGATCATCTTCGTTTCAAAAAAAGAAAGTGTTACATTTTTACCATTTATATGGAGCAACGAAACGTTGTATTTTTTGAACGCACGAATCCGAAAGAACAAACTTCTATGACTTTAGATTTTTTATATAAACATATTTTGAATCCTAAAGAACGCGATTTGTTTAGAGAATGGTTGGAGAATCTTTTTGTTGATAATCATAATCTTTTATCCGAAATCGTTTTGAATTTTGATGGCAAACAAATTTTATCTTTATTCTTTACGGTAGATAGTTTGAACATTGAAAAGAAAATCATTCACTTATGTAGTTATAATGTTGAATACTTACAAGATTCTTTAAAGAAGAGAAAATATTTCATGGCGCCTTTAAAAGAAATGCAAGGTGTTCCGATCGATTCAATTTATACCAAAAAGAATACTACAAATGGCGCGTTAATCTTTGTTCGTTTCTTTCCTTTAGACAAAAGATTAGATGAAGCAAAACAAAACGCGATTGCTAATGAATTAAGGCAAGTCATTTTACTTTTCATTAAAGAAAAGAGATCAAGATCACGAATTGAATTCGATGATAGTAAATGCTTTGTTATTTTAGATGTAAATACCGCAAACTTAGCGGAAAAGCAACAAGCAGTATTTCAATTAATTAAAAAATTAAACTCTCGACTAGAAATTAACTCTTGCCAAGAAGATTTTGATTTTTCTATCGGTGTAGCGGAATTAAAATATTTTACCGATGGAAAGAAATGCTTAGAAGTTGCGCGTAATAAAGCAATGGCAGCGGAACGTCAAGATAGCAAAATGGAATGGTATTCTAATGGCGATTCCGTTAAAGAATTTGGTGAAGAAGTTTGGGAACAAGAACTGGATAATGCCATACACGGGAAAAAGAAAGACCGCCGTTTACAATTCTTATATGCGCCTTTAGTGCAAGCTACGTTACCCGCTAAAATGTTTGGTTATATTACGTATGTAGAACCAGAAAATTCAGAATTCCACAGTTTTGAAGAAATGAAAATCAAAGCGAATGAATATAATCGCAATTATGAATTATTATCTTTAACGTCCAAGACATTAATTAATAAGTTCTATAATGAAGTGGTGAAACGCTTTATTGAAAGTGGTCAAGAAAATAACTTACGCCTTTTCTTACCCGTCATGATTTACGATAAAGATTTAATTTTAAAAGTTCTTTCGGAAATTCGACATACCAAAGATTGTCATGTAGTCATCATGATGGATGAAAATGACATGAATGAAATTGTCTCTAAAAATTATGAAGAAGCGATTGAATATTTGAAATTGATTAAAAAGAAAAAGTATGAAATTGCTTTAGCTTTAAAGAGCAGTAATTTAACCTGGGCGAATGGTGTTTATGAAGTATTTGATTACTTTGTTATTGATAAAACGTTAACCAGTGGAAAAGAAAGTTTAGATTCGAGTTCGGCAATTAAACGGTTATCTACCAAATTAACCGTCTTCCAAAAACCATTAATTGCTTTAGATATGACGACCAAAGCGATGATTCAAATTTTACGCGAAAGAGGATTCTTTATTTTTGGTGGCAATGCAATTGAAATGAGAAGTGAAGACATTGTTGAATTAACGCCTCGAAAAATGAGTGTTGTTAGAAAATAAGGAGTGAGATTTATGGCAACAGAAAATAAAAATGACGCAATTACTTCGCAAGAAGAAGATTTTGCACAATGGTATACGGATGTATGTAGAAAAGCAGAATTAATGGATTATTCTTCCGTTAAGGGCTTTATTATTTATCGTCCTTATGGCTATGCGATTTGGGAACAAATCCAGCAATATTTAGACAAGAAATTTAAAGAAACAGGACATCAAAATGTGTATATGCCAATGATGATTCCTTCTTCTTTATTCCAAAAAGAAAAAGATCACGTGGAAGGATTTGCCCCTGAATGTGCGATTGTGACCATCGGAGGAAAGAACAAATTAGACGACCCTTTAATTGTTCGTCCAACCAGTGAAACATTGTTTTGTGAGCATTTTTCAAAGATTGTCTCATCCTATCGCGATTTACCATTAAAATACAATCAATGGTGTTCTGTTGTTCGTTGGGAAAAGACCACTCGACCTTTCTTAAGAGGCTCCGAATTCTTATGGCAAGAAGGTCATACCATTCATGCTACGGAAGAAGAAGCACGGCATGAAACTTTACAAATGTTAGAAATTTATAACCAATTAGGAAAAGAACTTTTAGCGATTCCTTTTAGCATCGGAAGAAAAACTGATAAAGAAAAATTTGCTGGTGCAGAAGAAACGTATTCCATTGAAGCTTTAATGCCCGATGGAAAAGCGTTACAAAGCGGAACTTCCCACTTCTTCGGTCATAGTTTTGCTGATGCTTTTGGTATTCACTTTCAAGATAAAGACGGCAAATTAAAACCTGTAGAACAAACCTCTTGGGGAGTGTCCACTCGTTTATTAGGCGCTTTAATTATGGTACATGGTGATGATAATGGTTTAGTCCTTCCACCACGTGTGGCGCCTACGCAAATCGTCATTGTCCCAATTCAAATTCAAAAACCAGGGGTATTAGAAAAAGCAAGAGAAATTGAAAAAACTTTAAAAGAAGCAGGATATCGTGTCCATTTAGATGACGATCCTTCAACGACTCCAGGCTGGAAATTCCATGAATACGAAATGAAGGGTATTCCTCTTCGTATTGAAATTGGTCCACGTGATATTCAAAATAACGTCTTCGTGGCTTCTAAACGTAATGATGGCGTAAAGGCTACTTATCCATTAGACCAATTAGTGCCACAAGTACATGCGTTATTAGATTTAATCTATGAAGAAATGTATGAAAAAGCAATGAACTACTTATTAGCCCATACTACCGAAGTTCATGCTTATGATGAATTTAAAGATGTTCTTGAACATAAAGGTGGCTATGTTAAGATGATGTGGTGCGGTGATGAAGAGTGTGAAAACAAGATTAAAGCCGACACGAACGCAACTTCAAGATGTATGCCATTCGACCAAACACCATTTGACGATGTTTGCCCAATCTGTGGTAAGAAAGCAAAGAAAGTCGTTCTCTTTGCTAAAGCCTATTAATCAATTGATAAAAGAAGGTGAATAAGGGGTTATCCTTTATCTCCTTCTTTTTTTATACAAAATCAAAATATGACAAAATGCGTTTGACAAAGAAAGTCTTTTTATAGATAATTTACATACAAGGAGGTTTTGCTAATGGAAAAAGAGGAACTATACTTAATTGTTGCCAAAAATATATCTGATTTACGAAGAGCAGCAGGGATGACACAATTAGACCTTGCTGATAAAATACATTACTCAGATAAAACGGTTTCCAAATGGGAAAGAGGCGAAGCTATTCCCGATGCTGAAACGATTATTTTACTTGCTGAAGTATTCGGCGTTACAAGTAATGAAATATTATATAAACCGATGATGAAGAAAGTGCATACGTCCAAAAAAGAATTGTTTACTTGGAATCATTATTTCATCACTTTGATTTCAATTTGTATTCCTTATTTAGTGCTTGCTATATGTATGTTTTTTGTAGGGACACTAGAACCGTCTGCCTTTAAAGAATGGTGGCTACCAATGCTTTTATATGGTGTATCCGTATCTTTTATTGTTTGGCTTGTCTTTGCTTCTTTATGGTGGCCTTCTTTATGGCAACAAATTGTATGCTCAGGATTAGTGTGGAGCATTGCCGTATCCATTCATCTCACGTTTAGTAATATTATGATCCTACTTATTTATGGAATTGCGGGTGTTTTACAGATTGCAATTTTCTTCTGGTGGCTCTTAAAGAAGTCGATAGGCATTAAAAGAGAAAAATGGAGATTCCTTCCTAAAAAGGTAGAAAAAATCAACAAAAATTAATGAATTGATTGAAAAAACGTTCAATTCTACTACTGAAATCATGAAAGTAGAGTGTGGTTTATCGCACTCTACTTTTTCTTTTTTTATTAGAGAATTTTAAAAAGCTAAGTAGAGTGATTCTTTTTTTATTTTGTTATAAATTGGGTAGTGTAAAGGAGGAATTGTTATGGAAAAATCTAGTACTAAAATTAACCCTGCTTGTTTAAATACCAAAGAAAAGAAATGGATAGGGCTTGCTAAAACCATTCGTGTGATGACAATTGCCCCCGTGATTGCTCTTATTGCTTTTCTTCTACTTTGGTTTTTAAAAAGAGAAGTTTTTATGGATGTGAAAGGATTGTTACTTGCCATTTTATTTATTGTTGTATTTCCAATTTTGGCGTATCCTTTACAGCCTCTACTCCCGCATTTTAAAAAGAAAGGAAGAAAAGGACAAAGACAACTTGCAATTATCATGTCTGTTTTAGGTTATGCTTTGGGCATTATTTTATCTTTTGCTTTGTCTTTTTCCGATGGGACGAAGATGATTTTTGTATGCTATTCGGTCGCAGGTTTGTTAATTTTCTTATTTACGAAATTTACGCCAATTAAGGCGAGTGGACATACTTGTGGAGTAGCAGGACCTATCATTTATTTGACTTATTTTTTAGGTGCTTATGCTTTATTCGGCCTTATCATTCTTACCCTCGTTTATTGGTCTTCTTTATATATGAAACGCCATACATTATCCGAATTAGCATGGGGCACAATTGCCTCTATCATCGCTTTTTTAAGTGCTTATTTATTCATTGTTATTTTATAAAAGGAGAAAATGAAAATGGGAAACAAGGAATTTATTATGAGTTGTAGCTCACCAGTTGATGTCGATGCTAGTTATTTTACGAGTAGAAATGTTCGCATTCTTTATTATCATTATATGATGGATGATGTAGAACATGAAGATATTATGGGAAGAAATAAAGAAGAACTTCACCAATTTTTTGAAAGTTTAAAAAAAGGAAAACGTTCTTTTACTTCACAAATTGCCATTGATCAGTATATTGAATATTTTGAAGAACTTTTAAAAGAAAAATTACCAATTTTACATATTGAACTAGGAACAGGCATGACGAATTCTACCATCAATGCTTTAAAAGCAGTAACCATGATAAAAGAGAAACATCCTGAAGCACGAATTGATGTCATTGATTCTTTATGTAGCTCTTCAGGGTATGGCTTACTCGTTGATTACGCTTTAGATTTAAGAGATGAAGGTAAAAGCATAGATGAAATTGAAGCGTGGATCATTGATCATCGTAATCAAGTTCATCATCAATTCTTTTGCACGGATTTGAGCTATTTTAAAAGAAGTGGACGGATTACTATGATGACTGCATTCTTTGGCTCTATTATGAAAGCGTGTCCGATTATGAAACTCAATAAAGATGGAAAAATTATTGTATATAATAAAGCTTTTGGAAGAAAGAACGCTATCCGTAAAACTGTGGAAGAAGTCATGAAACATATTAAAGACGGAAAAGATTATCATGGTAAATTATGGATTAATGGTTCTGATGTTCCAGAAATGGTAGAAACCGTCCGTCAAGCTTTAATTCAAGCAGCACCAGGATTAGAAGATAAAATTCGTATTTGGGATATTGGCACGATTATTGGCTCACATTGTGGACCAGGAACTGTTGCGGTTTATTTCTTAGGCGATGAAAGAGAATAAAAAAAGTATTGAAAGAAACGCCGGTTTATGTTACTATTACATAGCCGTTGGAGCAATACCCAAGTTGGTGAAGGGGCGTCCCTGCTAAGGACGTAGATCGGGTAACTGGTGCGAGAGTTCGAGTCTCTCTTGCTCCGCCATCTAACAAACAATGACTTGATACAATTGCTATCAGGTCTTTTTTTATGCGTTTTATACCGACGAAAACTAGTGTTTTAGCCCACATTTTGCCTTTTTAGGCCTTTTTTAGGCCTTTTGTGGGCTTTTTCTTTTGATTAGGAATTTCTATTTAGTAAAATCTAAAACAAAAAAACTTGCTAAATTCAAATTTTACAAAAATATTTATTGTAAAAAGCCTATTTTTTAGTTTTTGCTTTATAAATATCTAGAGGAACAAATTTACCTTTGTCACATTTTGGACAAGTTAATAGAGGGTATTCTTCAAATTCAGGGTAAAACATTTCTAAAACAACATCGGCTTCTAACTCTTCTTGTAATATACAACTTAGGCATTTATAGTCGATAAATTCGTCATAAATATCTTGTTTTACAAAAGCTTCAACATCAACATATTGTCTAGTGTCTTCTGCAAAAAATTCTGCTCTATCTCTTTTTTCTTCTTCTGATATAGGTGCTTTTTTGATTGAAAATTTCATGATGTGTTTTCTCCTATAGGTTTATTTCGGAAGAATGATTTTTCAATATTACAAATCATTTCATGTCCACATTCTCATATTAATGGATTGTATGTTGCATTTCATATTTGCAGGTCGATAAAAAAATAAAAGAAACCTATAATTAAATTTGCTGAAATAAAGAAAGGGTTCCTTATGAATATATTAATAAATTCTAACGATAGTTTAACTGAATATTTTGAAACAATATTTACAACTCTATCAATACAACTTGTATTAAACAATTTGTAAATTAAAGAGCTATTTTTAGTCATTGACACGTTGTCAATCTATTGTTATAATAAAGTATGAGAAAAATAGATTTTTTAAGTTCAGGATTAATAATTTCTTTATTCCTTTTTGGTTGTTCTCCTTCAAATAAAGTGAAGGAATATATGCTTAATGATTATCAGTTTAGCGCAGCAAAAGATAATGCAAATGACATAATAAGATTAACAATGAATAAAGATAATACATATGAATTTTGCTATAAAAAGAAAACATCTATTAATAATTTTGATATTAAAATAAATGATAAATGGGAACTTATTTGTGCTTTTACTTACAAATGGACGTATAACAATACTTCTTATAAAGACTTAAAAATGACAGTTAAATCTGATGTTGGGGTTTTTAAATTAAATAGTTGCTATAGTAATAATGGGTTACAGAATTACCTTGCACTAGATGATAATTCTTATTACTTATGGGCAACTGGAGAAGAAGTAAATAAAGAATATTTATTTAGTTTAAGAAAAGATGGTTATAATGGACAATATAAAGAAGGAGCTATAGAGTTTCGTGGTACTAGATTATATCCACGTGGTTATGCTATGGCTGAATGGGGAAAATAAATTTCTACATATAGAATATTTTTATCACCTTTTAATACTTATCAAAACAAGTTTGCATTTAAAGACGAAAGAATAAATGATCTAATGCTAGAATGGTCAAAAGATGAAGATTTCTGGGTAAGAAGAATAGCAATAGACCATCAATTATGTAGAAAAGAGAAAACTAATACAAAATTATTGGAAGCAATATTAGTTAATAATTTTGGTAGTAATAATTTTTTTATAGATAAGGCAGTCGGTTGGAGCTTACGAGATTATTCAAAAACAAATCCTGAATTGGTTATAGAGTTTGTTGAAAAATGCAAAGATAAAATGGACAAATTAAGTATTAAAGAGACTAGTAAATATATAGAATTAGCAATACAAATTATCGTTTGAAAGTGAGGCAAAAATGGGAAAAGATAATAAAATTGCATTAACTTATTCTATAGCAACATTATTGATTACATTTATCGTGGGACAAATTTTGTTAAGTTTATACCCAGATGGCAATACAATAGGCTCATCTATATTATTTATTTTAATGAATTTAGTTCCTATGATTGTTGCAATTATATTTGCAAAATATGAAAAAAAGAAACAAATAATTAAAAATATGTTTTTTTTTGCAAAAAGAAAAAATCACTCCATACATTTTGGCTGTATGCAGTGTGATAATATACTATGGAGTATCAGTTCCATTAGGAAATGTTAAATTTACTAATGGAACGATATTGTCTTTATTATCTTATATGCCTTGGGCAATACTACAAGGTGGTCTTGAAGAATGTGGTTGGAGATGGTATTTACAACCAAAATTAAATATAAAAAATTATTTTCTTAAAATGATTACAATATCAATTATATGGTTTTTATGGCATATTCCAATATATAGATTATCTTGGATAACAGCAGGCTCATCAAATTATTTGATATTTTATTTAATGATATTGGGCAATACATTTATGTTTGGAGCAATCAAAGAATATTCAAAGGGAGTTTTACCATGTGTAATTGCTCATATTCTTATAGATTCTTTTGCTGTTCTTATGCTAGTACAAAGTAATATTATTCCAATAATTATATTAGTAATTATAGAAATAGTAATATCTGTTTTTGCAATTAGAAAAATACCAAATATAAATTAGTAATACAAATTACAATTTATAGGTGTACGCATTTTTCACTAACTGTACGCAAAATTCTGTGACTGTACGCATTTTTTAAGGGGTGTACGCAAATTGTATCAATATAGGTACTTTTTGAAGCTTTTTTTTGCAATTTAACTGCGGAACGATAGGAGTTTGCTCATTACTTTAATAAAAAAATACTATCTATGTTACGATTGATATCGCCAAATGTCACGATTTTCCTCACATATAAATATTAACTTTCCATCAACATTATTATACACTAATATTAGGAACAAAAAAAAACTAAGAGATTAACTTTTAGTTTCAGTATACGAAAGGAGCGAAACTATGAAAATACTATCTATGAAAAGCGTAACAAAAGAATATCATACTGGTTCTTTAATTGTGCCCGCTATAGAAGACGTTTCGTTCGATTTGAACGAAGGTGAATTCGTAGTAATACTTGGCGAGTCCGGAGCGGGAAAAACTACTCTTTTGAATCTATTAGGCGGAATGGATACGGCAACGAGTGGGGAGATTGATCTTGATGGGCAAAATGTGACTTCGTTCAATAAAAAGAAACTGACCGACTATCGACGCCACGACATAGGTTTTGTTTTTCAGTTCTACAATCTTATGCCCAACCTTACCGCACTTGAAAATGTAGAAATTGCCGTTGAAATATGCAATAATCACCTCGATCCCAAAAAGGTTCTTGAATCGGTTGGACTTGCGGACAAATTGAACAGTTTTCCTGCAGAATTATCTGGAGGCGAACAGCAGAGAGTTTCAATTGCTCGTGCGATTGCAAAAAATCCCAAGTTGATATTATGCGACGAGCCGACGGGCGCACTCGATTACGTTACTGGCAAAAAGATATTGAAACTTTTACAAGACTTGTCTCGCGAACGTAAGAAACTTGTTATCGTCGTAACGCATAATGCTGCACTTAGAAATATGGCGGATAAGGTAATAAAGATAAAAAGCGGAAGAATAGAAAGTATTGAAACAAACGTCAATCCTAAATCGATTGAGGAGATAGAATGGTGAAAACATATTTGAAAACAGTCCGCAGGATGTTTAAAAAGCATCTAATACGTCTACTTTCTCTTATCGGTATCGTTCTTATATCCACAGGATTTATATCTGGAATTGGCTCGCCGACAGATATGATTAAGGATAGTATAGAGAATTATTACAAAAGCCAAAACGTAAGCGATTTTGTCGTGAAGAGCAAAACTGGAAGTTTTACTGACGAACAGATCTTAGCAGTAAAAAATCATTACGGAGAAGGTAATGTCGAAGAGGGAATGTCCGTTGATATTCAGACGGAAGAGAGAAGATCGCTTCGATTGTATTTTCTCAATCTTGAAAACATGAAAATCAACAAATTTGAACTCGTGGAAGGCGAGAGAATAACGGTCGATGACGTAAACTGCGTTTATGCAGAAGAAAAGGATAATGTAATAAAAGGGCATTTCGTAGGCGAAAAAGTTGAAATAGATATTGCTTCTGCGCTGAATTCAACGATTGAATATAAAATTAACGTCACGATTAAAGGGATAGTAAGAAGTCCGCTTACATTCGGCAAGGATGGAGAACCAAGTTACAATAACCCCGAAGATACTGAAATTCCCGACAATATTTCCGAAATAAATAAACTCGACTTGCTTGAAAATATTTTGTATTGTCCGATAGACCTATGCCCAACAATTATACCGAAAGGCGATTTGTATATTAAAGCGGAGAATCAGGATTTATTCAATTCTTTTTCTTATGGCTATGAAAAATACGTCGAGAAAGAAAAGGTTGAACTTGTGAAGCTTTTAGGTGATGACATACGCATAATCACGCTTTATGATAATTATAGTTTCAAATCGATTATCGCAAGCGCGAACAAAGTGCGTGGAATAGGAAATATTTTAATGGTGATTTTTATTGCCGTAACGCTTCTCGTCGTTTTATCGTCCATGATGCGACTTATGGATGAAGAACGTTCTCAAATCGCTTGTCTTAAAACGCTTGGGTACGGCTCTACGAGTGTCGTGTTGAGATACGTTTTCTTTGCACTTGTCGCGCTTGCTATCGGTGGGGGAGTCGGCTTCTTTGTCGGATATGGCGTTTCTTGGCTGATATGTTTCGTTTTCGGCTATGGACATGTCATGCCACCGATATCTGTGGTGGTCAATCCAAGCTATTACTTTATATCGCTCGGCGTAATTGTAGCGGCTACGTTGATTGCGGTATTTTCCGTCGGTATGCGGCTTGCTAATAACGCCCCCGCTGACCTTTTACGCCCGAAGACGCCGAAAAAAGGAAAAAGAATACTGCTTGAGAGAATTCCTTTTATATGGAAACGACTTTCATTTAAGTATAAATCTTCACTGAGAAACGTTTTCAGGTATAAAACGAGATTTTTCATGATGCTAATATCTATAGCCGTTTCAACGGGACTTGTGTTTGCAGGGCTTGCGCTTCTCGACATGTGTGTTTTTGGTGATTTCGGTTCGCCTGCGATTGTTGGAATAGCGGTAGTGGTTGTTGCTTTTGCTGGACTTTTGACTGCGGTTGTAATAAATACTCTTACGACGATAAATATAAGCGAAAGAGAAAGAGAAATCGCAACGCTTATGGTACTTGGCTACCACGATGGGGAAATATGCGGATATATCTATCGTGAAATATGTATAAGTGCGTTTTTTGGCATTCTACTTGGCTATCCCGTGGGGATAGGACTTGCCACGCTTGTATTCAAAACGATTGGGTTCGGAGCGGTAGGAGACGTCAGTTGGTTTATATGGATACTGATTCCGTTTATCGTTTTTGGGTTTACTTTGCTTGTAATGCTTATGCTTAGACCGAAAATAGTAAAAACAAAGATGAATGAGAGTCTAAAAGCTGTTGAATAAAAATGTTGACAAACGAATGTTGAAAGTAATGGTAAGAAGTATCTATTACTGTTTGTATGCTGCTTTTGGCGATAACTTGCATCGGCTTAGTTGTGTGTGGAATAATGGCAGTAGTGAAGAAAACAAAAAGCCTGTTCACGATAGCACGCAAAGTTTTATAGAAGAACGATTAGCAAAAGGACTTGTGGGTCTGACTGAGCTGGCGGGATTATCAGGGGTGATAAAATCAAGCGAAGCTGATGAGAAAAGGTTATTCGCTACCCGCTAATCAAAGGCCAGAAAATATAAGAAATGGTTCAAATGAATGGATTGATTTTCAATCATATGGGACTACAGATTTAAGAATTACAGTTTTGAATTTTGTAAAAGATGAATAAATGATGAGGCAGATAGATTTTTTCTATTTGCTTCTTTATGTTTTAAGCAAAGTGTAAATTGCATTTATTTTATTAAGAAGATATAATAATTATAATTAAAAGGAGCATTTTATGGCACGGAAAAAACAAATATTTTCTCTCTTTGTTGCTTTATCGTGTGTACTTTTAGGCACTACAAGCTGCCAATCAAAACATACACATGATTATCATGTTACGAACAAAATAGAAGCAACATGTGAGGAGCAAGGAAAAATTACTTATACCTGTGATTGTGGAGATTATTATGAAACAATCATCGATAAAAAAGGACATGTATTATCAGAAAACTATAAGTTTGATGATGAACAACACTGGTTATATTGCACGGTTTGTGAAAAACCATCAGAAAAAGAAAATCACAACTTAAAAGAAGAAATTATCACTGAAAGTTCTTGTGATAAGGAAGGCAAAGCCAAAGTATCATGCGCTTGTGGCTATGAATCTATAAAAGTATTACCTAAAAAAGAGCATGATTATGCTTGGAAATTTGATGAGTTAGATCACTGGAAAGAATGTAATCTTTGCCACACTACTTTAGAGGATTCCAAAGAAAAACATAATCATTCAGAGCTTATTCATGAAGAAGCTTCCACCTGTTTAAAGAAAGGAAAGAAAATTTTCCAATGCGCTTGTGGACATCAAAATGAGGAAGAACTTGATTTTGCTAACCATAGTTACACGAAAGTTCAATATGATGAAACCAATCACTGGAATATTTGTGAAACTTGTAATCAAAGCGAAGGTATTCTTACGCCACACACTTTTAAAGAAGAAGTAATAAGTGCAGCAACTTGTGACGAAAAAGGATCCACTCGCGTTTATTGTGATTGCGGTTATTCCTATACCAAGGAAATAGATGTTTTAGGACATCAACTCGACAAAACTAAAGTTATTTCTAAAAATAGTTCAGGACACTTCTATCAATGTACAACTTGTAAACAATCCGTTAAGGAAGAGCATAACTTAGAAGCTTGTGATTGTCCTAATGGCAATCATCGTTTACCAACTTGTGCAAAAGAAGGTCATGAAGACTATCGTTGCACTATTTGTGATTATTTAGATGAACGTTCTATTCCTAAAACTAACAATCATACGCCTTCATCTACTTGGGCAAGTAATGGCACGCATCACTGGCATACTTGTTTAGTGGAAGATTGTGACGCTAAATTAGATGAAGAACAACATAATTTTGTTACCGTTACAACTGAAGCTACTTGTGTGGTCGATGGTAAAGAAGAAAGTAAATGTGAAACCTGTGGCTATGTAAGAAGTACAAAGATTTTAAAAGCGCCAGGTCATCGTTATGTCGATACTATTTTAGAGCCCGCGACATGTGCTAAAGAAGGACGCATGCAACGAATTTGTAGCGTTTGTGGGGATGAAGTAGTAGAGACAATTGAAAAAGAACAACATACTTGGGATTCCTATAAAGCGGATGATAATTATCACTGGAAAGCATGCTCTATTTGTGGAGTAGAACAAACAACGAAGAAAAATCATACTTATGTCGAAGAAGTATTAGAAGAGGCAACCTGTACAACTTCGGGTAAGAGTCGCTTTACTTGCTCTGTTTGCCAACATAGTTATGAAAAAGTAACGACGAAAAGTCATAATTATGTAAGTAATGGTGATTATGTTGATTCAACGTGTACGAGCTATGGACATCATACCGAAACTTGCACTTATTGTAATAACACTATCGAAGTTACGGATACATCTTTAGGTTATGCAGAACATCAATTAACTTATCATGAAGCAAAAGCGGCAACGGAAACAGAAGACGGAAATATTAACTACTGGGAATGCTCCGCATGTCATAAATATTTCTCGTCTAAAAACGCAGAAAAAGAATTAACGAAAGATGAAGTCTTTATTAAAAAAGTTTCAACGATTGAAGTGGAATCAATTGCAAAATTGTTAGAAGCTGGAGCTTCATTAAATGATAATGAAGAAAGCTATAATTATTATCAATTCTCCGCTAAAATATCGACCATTGATTTAGATGAACGTCTCATTACTTTAACCGATGATAGCGAACAAACCATCTCATTTGTCCTTTCGGTTGATACTAACATCGACACTTTAAAAGTCACGGATACGATGAAGATAAAAGCCAAATTATCAAAGTCAGGCAGTGCGGTATCCTTATCTTCTTTAACAATTCTAGACATTCAATCTGCAGTGACGAAATATTCGATTCATATTACGAATAATGATATAACTTTGAATAATATTTTTGCGCTTGATCAAGCTGGAAATTCCTACCAAGAAAATACCAATTACTATAACGTTTTAAATTATGGTGATACGATTTATTTAGAGTGTTGGGATTATTATAATGGTGCTTATTTACAAAGCTTAATCGTTAACGGAAAATCTTATACTTTAACTAATGGTCAATCAGCAAAAATTACTGTGACAGAAGATATTTATGTGGAAGCCATCTTTAGTAAAACGAGATCAAACAATTTGACTGCAGATAACTTGGAAACGAATGAAAGTGGAACAACTAAAACTATCAATGGCTATGTTTCTTATACCTATGTAGGTGCAACCAATGAATATGGAAGATGGTACGCAAATTCAAGAACTCGCTTTAATTTAGATAATGCTTATTTAGAAAAAGTAATCATTCAGTTTGAAGATTATAACACGCAAGAATTAAGTAGCAATAAGATTTATGCGGGAACGGATGATTCACATAAAGCAGAAGTTACGTATTCTATTTCCAATTTAACCGCGACTTTAACCTTTGACACTACGAACCAATATCAATATTTTGAATATGTAAGTAATGTGCAAACTAGAATCGCTTCAATTCAATTTGTTTATAGCACTTATAATACGTTAAAAGTAGCTTAATTAAATATTCTAAAATGGCTCTTTAAAATCTAGGGTGGTCTA
>FR897045.1:0-13507 GCA_000437235.1 Coprobacillus sp. CAG:826
CTAGACCACCCTAGATTTTAAAGAGCCAAAAGGGCCCTATTCTAACGAGGTTAATAACTTTATTTTTTAAAGTTCCATTCTGGATGAATTTCATGAATTTGATTCATCATCATGGCCATCATTGAATCTTCATCAAAGTTTCTTCCAACTTCTAAATTTTGTTTTTCCTTGGTTAAGTATTTTTTATAAGCTGATTTCGCTTCTTCAAAATTGTCGTTCATAATCGCAGAAATGAAGAAATAATTGCGGCTTCCTTCTACAGTAGAACAAAGGTTAATGGTTTTACGAACTTGTGGGGAAACAGATAAGAAATATTCTTGAGCTTCTTCTTTACTTTTTGTAAGAAGTAACAACACTAATTTGGCCGCTAATAACTCATCATAAATTGCGTCTGGTAGTTCCTCCGAATCTTGAATCATTCTATCTAAAATTTCTTCCGCCTTTTGATATTCACCATTATAAACTTTTTCAAGATAAGCATAATAATTCCAATGCGCCAATAAATAATCATTTTCTGGTAAATCTTCTAATTCTTCTAAGCCTTCCCCATCATATAATTCACCTTGTATTCGGCAAATATCATTGTATTTTTGAATTCTTTCTTTACGTACAAACCGCATCATAATTGCGTCATTTTTGGTATCTAATCTTAATGGTAAAATATTATAAAACACCATCAATCCTGCAATTGTGGAGATAATATAACCACCATAAACAAAATGTGTTTTTAATGAATCTTTAGTAGAAATTATACTAGGTAAATAAATGCCTAGTAGCATTAAAATCAACAAGAACATCGTTCCAAACCAGAACATTGGCATAGGATTTGCATTTTCTTTTTTGGGAGCGACTTTAGTCTCTCCAGTAAAACCATCAAATGTTGTCGTTGTAATTTTCCATTTCTTATTTTGTCTTACGAAAGTAAGCCATAAAAACGATACAGAAATAATTCGATATCCGCCTATTTTAGCACCTACGATATGCCCTAATTCCATAAAAATAACGGTGATAATAAAACCAATAATAATGGCGATTAAGTAGAAAACAAAAGCATTGCCTCCAATAGCGCCTGCTCCTTTAGATAAAACAAAACTTCCAATTAAGTAAATGCAAACTAAAAATAAAGCATATACTAATAAACTATAATTTGTTGCCTTTTTCATACAACTTCCTCCTTTGCACAAAGCATAAAGATTTCTTTAGCTTTTTTGCGATCAAGTTTTTGCCCAACACTATCAATGGTGTCACGCCCATCAAACATTAATGCAAGTAATGCATCATAATCACAAGCAGTAACGCCTAATTCTTGGAATGTTATCGGCATTCCGATTTGGTGAAAGAACGATTGGATCGCAACGATTCCAAGATATGCAACTTTGCTTTCGTCCTCTCCCTGAATTTCGAAAACTTCCTTAGCTAAGCGAGCAAACTTAGGTAAGTCGTATTTATAGTATAGCATAGCCCAATAAGGAAATAAAACAGATAAACCAGCGCCATGGGCAACAAAATCATATTTTCCACTTAATGCATGTTCTAATTGGTGAACTGGCATAGAAACATTCTTCCCTATGCTCGTTAAACCATTATGGGAAAAAGTACTAGCAATCATTAATGTACTTCTTGCTTCATAGTCATTCGGTTTTTCCATTACCACTTTTCCTGCTTTATAAACCGTTTTTAAAAGGCCTAGCGCTAATTCATCAGAGAATTCAATTTCTCGAGACGGATTAAAATATCTTTCTAATGTATGCATCATAATGTCAACAATGCCACAAGCGGTTTGATAGGGCGAAACTGTATAAGTGAGTTCAGGATTATAAATAGCAAAAACAGGGCGATTATATTCACTATTAAATCCTTTCTTACTATGCGTTTTATCGTTCGTAATTACGCAAGAAGTAGAGCCTTCACTTCCCGCCGCCGCGATGGTCAAAATTACACCTAGCGGAAGCGCATGATCAGCAACGACTTTTTTATCATTAAAATCAAAAGGATTTCCTTTATAATCATAGCTTACGGCAATTAATTTAGCGGTATCAATAGCGGATCCTCCACCCACTGCTAAAAGAAAATCAACATTCTCTTCTTTTACTTTTTGAATACCTTCCTCCACGTGAGATAATTTTGGATTGGGTTCTGCTCCACCAAATAAAACATATTCAATATGTGCTTCTTTTAAAGATTTTATAACGCGTGCTAAAAGACCTGATTGTACAATGGAATTCTTTCCATAAACAACCATTACTTTTCTTTTACCATAGGTTTTGATTAATGAGCCTACTGTTTCTTCTTTATTTATTCCAAAAATCATTTTGGTTTTTGGTTCGAAATTAAATGCAATCATCTTATCCCTTCCTTGAGAGTTTAAACTTTTCTATGCAATCTTCAGTTTGATTTTTCGAGACAACTACTAATTTACGAATTACTTCGCTCTTGGGTTCTTTCATATTAGAAGTTATCCAATCAATAAGAATAGCCACGCTTGCAGAACCGAAATATTTAGCAATAAATTTCTTTTCATCTAAAGTAAGTACTCCCTCTTCATCTTTCTTTTGTAATGAACGCATAATAATTATTTTTACATGATTGGTTAGAAATTCTACAAATAGATCTTTACCAGCACTAGAGGCGACATTCATCACGAAAATCTTGTTCTTTTCAATATAGGCAAAAAAGCCATAAATTGCTTCTAAATAAGTTTCTGCATTTTTTATTTCTTGAATCGTCTCATTTAGAAATATCCATGTTAATAAATCATAAATGTCACGAAAGTGATAATAAAAAGTTTGGCGATTAATTCCACAAATAGCAGTTAACCTTTTTACTGATATTTGGTCTAATGGCTCTTTGGCCATTAAATCTTTTAATGCTCGTCCTAATTTTTCTTCTGTTTTCATCGGTTCTTCTTTTATCGCTTGCATAATTCTTTGGCAATCTCAGCGCCTAATCGAGCATTATTTAACACTAACTGAATATTAGATTCTAAAGATTCTCCTCCTGTAAGTTCTACTACTCTTCTTAAAAGGAATGGAGTAACGTCTTTCCCGTGAATTCCTTTTTCATCCGCTTCTTTTAACGCTTGATTGACCGATTGATTCATTAGATTTTCATCTAAAGCATATTCTTCGGGAATCGGGTTCGTAATTAAAAGGCCTCCATGAAGATGGGCTTTTCTTTTTTCTTTAATAATCATTGCTAATTCTAGCGGTGTATCAAAAGAGTATTCTAAAGCAATGCCACTCTTTCTTGTATAGAAAGCGGGTAATTCTTTCGTTTGATAGCCTAAAACTGGCACGCCCATAGTTTCTAAATACTCCATGGTTAATTGCAAGTCTAAAATCGCTTTTGCCCCAGCACAAACAACAGTAACATCGGTACGACTTAATTCTTGAAGATCTGCAGAAATATCAAAGGTTTCATTTCCATGACGATGAACGCCGCCAATACCACCCGTAACAAACACTTCAATATCGGCTTGTCTTGCTAAAATCATCGTGGCCGCTACAGTCGTGGCGCCCCACATTTTTTTAGCGTAAACGATAGGCAAGTCTCTTCTTGAAACTTTTACAATCCCTTCTCTTTTACCAAACATTTCAATTTCTTCAGCAGACATACCAATAATTGGTTCACCTTCAATAATACCGATCGTGGCAGGAATGCAACCCGCATTACGAATCACTTGTTCGACCCGCAAAGCTGTTTCCACATTTTTAGGATAAGGCATGCCATGAGAAATAATGGTTGATTCTAAGGCAACAACGGGTTGATGATGCAATAATGCATGTTTTACTTCTTGTGAAATTTTCATAAATTTTCCTCCTATTTACGATGTATCTCTAAATTTTTCATAACAAAGTCAAATAAGAAATAGATGCCGATAGTAAAGACTAAAACAATAAAGAATCCCTTTACCGACGCTCCAGAAAGCGTATGAATTGATAATCCAAAGAAACTCATTCCATCTTTAAAAGGAAGGACCGTTTCCGAAAGAATTAAAGCAAGGATAGCTAAAGCGATCGAGGAGGCGCATACAATCGCGCGATAACGATTAAATGGGATACAAATTCTTAATAAGACAATAAACGCTATGATGTACATAATTAAGCTACTACATGTAATAACCGCCGAAGAATGGGTTACCCCTTCGCCTACGACTTGGAATTGAAATAAGCCTGCTCCATTGTTCCAGTTTTCAAAGACGAAGAAAGCTGAAACACCTAAAGTGATAGCTAACCCTCCTGGTAAAGCTTTTCTAACCACGTTACTAACGAAGTCTCCTTTAATTCGCTTTTTATTCGGTTGCAAGGCTAAGAAGAACGAAGATAAACCGATAGCTAACATTTCCCAAATATAGAAGTTTGTGGTTTGGAAAGGATAGTTATTTGAGGTATTACTTCTCCAGTCTGCAAACATGACAACGGTCCAGATAATCGAGAAGAAAATACTAAATATGGTTTTGGTTAAGAATAAAGAAGAAACATTTTGTAAGTTAGAAATTGCTTTTCTACCTTCTGAAACTACATCAGGTAGAACATTAAAATTCGAATCAAGCAATACTAAGTGAGCAACGTTACAAGCGGCTTCTGAACCGGATGCCATAGCAATGGAACAATCGGCTTGTTTTAAAGAGAGGATGTCGTTAACACCATCACCAATCATGGCCACCGTTCTTTTATGCTTCCTTAAAGAAGTGACAAGCGCAGCTTTTTGTTCTGGCGTAACACGGCCAAAAACCGTGTAATCATTGGCTACATTAGCAACTTCTTCTAAGGACATGCCTTCTAATGAAATATATTGGTGCGCAGTATCAATACCTACTGCTTTAGCGATTTCCGCAACAGCAATAGGATTATCACCAGAAATGATTTTTACTGCTACATCATTTTTTCTAAACCAACTAATGGTTTCATAAGCGTCATCACGAATGTGATCATATAAAACAAATAAACAAATTGGGCTCACTTCTTCAGGCACTTTGTCGCCTTTAATTTTGTCTTTTGAATGAGCGAGCATCAAAACACGAGTTCCTTTTGAAATGTAAAAACGAATGGCTTTTTGGATTTCTCTGTCTTTTCCTTTATAAACAAATTCAGGTGCTCCAAAAACGAACGTTCCTTTATTTTGGAAAGTTACTGCTGAATATTTTCTTTCGCTAGAGAAAGGTAAAACTGTAATTGGGGTTAAAATATTATTCCATGGATATTTTTCTTTCATTGCCATGGCGGTTTGATTATTATCATTGACCGCTCGTAAATAAGAACCCATGATGGTATCTAAATCAATCCCTTTATATTCATCAAATACAATGGTATCTTCTACTTTCATGGTACCATCGGTAATAGTTCCTGTTTTGTCTAAACATAAAGTATCTACTCTAGCTAGCATTTCAATACTATATAATTCCTGTACAGAAGTCTTCTTTTTTCCCAAACGATAAACACCAGTATATAAAGTCATTGAGGTTAAAAGGAACATTCCGGAAGGAATCATACCAACTAAAGAGCCCGCAGTACTTGAAACAATTTTTTCTGCTTTAACAAAAGTAGTTAACTCTTCGTTTCCTTTTAATTGAATAAAATTTCCAATAGCCATGATGATACCTAGAGGAATAATAATAAAACTGATAATATGGAATATAAAATTTAAAGAACGCAATAATTCTGATTTTGGTTTATCTAATACTTTAGCTTTCTTTTGGAGTTGTTGCGCATAATTATCATCGCCTACTTTTTCAACCTGTACAATTGCGGAGCCAGAAGTAACGTAAGAACCTGCATAAACCATATCGCCCGCCTTCTTTTTTACAGCGATAGCTTCACCCGTTAATAAAGATTCATTGACTTCGACAACACCACTACGAACAATGGCGTCTGCGCTAATTTGCTTTCCAGAAGATAAAACCAAAATATCATCCAACACGATTTTATCAGAAGAAATTGTAATTTGTTGAGCATCTCGAATCACTTCTGCGTTTGGTGCTGTGACTAAACGCAAGCGGTCAATTGTATGCTTTGCTCTGACTTCTTGATAAATGCCAATCGCGATATTAAAAAACAAAACCACCAAGAACATCAATTGATCAAAAGCACGAACAATAATTAATGCTAATGCGATTACAAACAAAAGGATGTTAAAAAGACTAACGAGATTGTCTTTTAAAATCTCGCCATAACTTTTCGAGTAGTGTTTTTTTGTTTTGTTCGTTAAACCATCTTGCTCTCTAGAAGCCACTTGAGAAGAAAGAAGACCGACTTGTATTTCCGGATGAAAGCGAACATCGGAAAATCGAGTTGTATTTTGTTTTTTTTCTTTACTTTTTTTGATCCTATTCTTCTGCATGATGGTTCTCCTCAAGATTAAATTGTAATTTTATTATACATAAAATTAAGCAAAAAGAGAAACATAGCGTAATATTTTTTTCAACTTTTTTCTACAACAATTCCTGAAGCAAAGCCACCTTGATTTACTGTTGCATGAATATAATTTTGTGGTGTTTCAACAATAAAAACGAAGGGATTCTTTTCCATGTCATAAATAGAGTATGAAAGAACAATCACCTTTGCCATGGATATTTCTTTTTGTTCTTCTAAATAAAAGGTTAGATTTCTATTTTCTTCTCTTCTTGTGATCGAATATCCTTCCACTTGAATTACTGCTTCTATTGGTTTTTGATCATAAATCGGCTGTGCGATTAAAAATGTTAACATTGCTGATAACCCAAACAGAAAGACGATAAATAAAAAAGAAACACATGTAGAATAGAATACTTTTTTCATAACTAGGTATCACCCTATGTTAGTTTATCCTTTTCTATGTGTTTCAACACGATTCCTTTTTCTTTTAAAAAATTCTTTCATTAAAGAGGCTGATTCTTCTTCTAATATTCCCCCTTCAATCAAAGGATGATGATTTAAATTCGGTTGAGAAAATAAATTATAAGAAGACCCTAGCGCACCACCTTTGGGTTCTTTTGCTCCATAAGTGATAGAGCGCACTCTACACCAAAGAAGCGCTCCCGCGCACATCGAGCAAGGTTCTACTGTGACATAAACATCACAGTTTTCTAAGCGCCAGGACGCTAATTTCTTCGTTGCTTTTCGAATGGCAATGATTTCTGCATGTGCGGTTGGATCATTGGTTTTTTCTCTTAAATTATGGCCTCTTGCTATGATTTTACCATCTTGTACAATAACACATCCCACAGGAACTTCATCAATGTCAAAAGCTTTTTTCGCTTCTTGTAGAGCTTCTTTCATCCATTTTTCTTTTTCCACTCATGAATTCCTCCTTTTTTATTTCATAAAAAAACCATCGCACATAGGTTGAATGCTTATGGCTGCTACGTTCCCGTCCTGACCAGGTTCACATCAGCCCTATCGCGGTGGCATTATTATTATAGCATATTTTACAATTTCATATGAACAAAAATTTAGATTTTAACGATTTCAATTCCGCATACACCATTTTTATCGATGTTTTCTTTTGAATAATAAAAATACATATCTTCATACGTTGCTTTTTCGTTTTTCTTATATCCTAAAAGAAGCGGTGAAAAATGCGTGTATAATTCTTTAAAGTTTTTGTAAACATAAATACCTTTTACTCTTACCCTTAAGGTTTCTTTGGTATCAAGGTTGGTAAAAACAATTTCATCACCTATTTGTAATTTCTTTCTTTTTTCATCATACAACCGCATTTCGATGGTTTTATGTCCACTTTGAATCGCTTCGAATGGTCCGTTATATAGAGTCATTTGATGTAGCATAAAAACACTCCTTACATAAAAAGCATAGCAGTTTTACGCCACTATGCTTATTTTATTGATTTATTTTTTCTTAGGATATAAAACTTTAATTCCACCCATGAATGGTACTAAAGCATCAGGAATGATGACCGAACCATCTTTTTGTTGACATTGTTCAAGTAAGGCTGGGAATAAACGACTTGTAGCCAAGCCAGAAGCATTTAAAGTATGGCAGAACTTGGTTTTTCCCGTCTTGGAATCACGATAACGAATCATACCACGACGAGCTTGATAATCTCTTGCGTTACTAGCAGAAGAAACTTCTTTATAAATTCCCATGCTCGGAATCCAAATTTCAACGTCATAAGTACGTGCCATTGAGTGAGAGCAATCGCCGGCGGCTAATTTAGAGATTTGGAAATGTAATCCTAATCTTTCTACTAATGAAGCAGCTTTTCTTACTAATTCATCAAAAGCGGCATCTGATCCTTCTTCAGTGGTATATTGCACCATTTCAACTTTGTCGAATTGATAGCCACGAATCATACCTCTTTCTTCGGTTCTATAGCTTCCAGCTTCACAACGATAGCAAGGTGTATAGGCAAAATATTTCTTTGGTAATTCATCTTCAGACAAGATTTCTTTTCTATGTAAGTTAACTAATGCGGTTTCTGCGGTTGGAAGCATGAATTTATCTTGTCCTTCAAGCCAGAAAACATCTTGTTTGAATTTTGGAAATTGACCTGCGGTATAACCACTTTCTTCATTCAATAAGTGAGGTGGTAAAATCATGGTATAACCATCCGCTAAGTGCGTGGAAATAAAATAATTGATTAAAGCCCATTCAAGTTGTGCTCCTAAGCCGGTATAAATCCAGGTCCCACGACCCGAGATTTTAGCAGCGCGGTCATAATCAATAAGACCTAAAGAGGTAGCAAGTTCAACGTGATCTTTTGGTTCAAAATCAAAAGTTGGTTTTTCACCAAAGGTATAAATCACTTTATTGTTTTCTTTTTCCCCAGGAAGTAAATCTGGATCAGGAATATTAGGTAATGCTTCTACAAAGGTTTTAATTTCTAATTCAAGGTCTTCTAAGTGTTTTTCATCTTCAGCAATAGAAGCCGATAATTCTTTTACCTTTTTAAAGATAACCGTAACATCTTTTCCTTCTTTTTTGGCTTGTGGAACAGAAGCGGATAAAGCATTCTTCTCTGCTTTTACTTTTTCAACTGCTTGTAATAAAGCAAGTCTTTCATCCATTTTATGAATCACGTCAGTGAAATCAACGTCCCAGCCTTTTTTCTTTAAAGCGGCTGCAACTTCTTCTGGATGTGTTTTAATTAAGTTGTAATCTAACATAGTTCATTCTCCTTTTAAAATAAAAAAGTCCCTCATTTTGGGACGAACAATTGACGCGGTACCACCCTCGTTTTTGTATTCAATATCAAATACAAATCTCTATTGCTTTTAACGGAAGCAAGCGGAACGATTAAGTTCGCTCTAAAAGGTGGATTTCAAAGGCATTTCTCATTGTTTTTCACCTTGCAACAACTCTCTATATCAAAATAGCCTTTTACTCGTCTTTGTCTTTGAGCAATTTTATTTTACCCTTTTATCTATCAAAAAAGCAATACATTATTCTCTAATTTTTCATAAAGTTCTTTTCAAATCTTTCCTCGTTATTATATTTTATTTCATAAAAATATAATAAATAATTTTTCCTCTTTTTTGGATAATGAGTTTTGATAGAATAATTGCAATCCACAAGATTATTCATAATAATACAAGTGATAAAAGACAAAGCGTCAAAAGTCTTTTATCATCATTTCAAATAGTGGACGAAAGCAGCTTTTTATGCTTTCATCTAACTATACTCAACAAGGGATAGAGATTTATATTTGACGACTTCTAGTTGTGTAACTCATGTTTTTATTTCTTAATACTCTAATTCTTTCCCTCTATCCCTTATTTTAAGGAGGTAACATACATGACCGTTAAAGAATTTAACGAATTTCTTGATGAAATGAGAGAAAAAGGTTATACCGATCAAATGATACTGATTGTTCTATACTCAATGTACGCAAATCATGAATTCACTACCGAAGAATACGAAAATTTAATTAATGTCATGGGATATGAGTTTTCTGATGAATTTAAAAATATGTCGGAAGAAGAAAAAAGAAAAGTAAAACCTTGCGGAAAAGATGATCAATAAAAAGGAGAATTATTATGTTATTTTTAAAGATCTTAATGGTAATATCCGTTATCGCATGTTTTATGGAACAAGTTTTTCTAGTGCTTATGGGAATTAAAATTCATGATAGTACGAAAAAGAAATAACCTTACTAAAAACCAATTTCATATCATCCTTTTTTGATATAAAATGAAAAGTGGAGAAAGTGTTATGGAAGAAAAAGATATTATATCGGATGATTTGTTTACGAGAGATGATTATTTAGTAATCAAAAATATTTTTCAACAACTCGTTGATAATCAGATAGATGAAGAAGAATTTAAGCATTTATTAACTGATAACCATATTTATCTCCCATCTACCTTTTTTTCTATGCCGTTAGAACAAAAGAAAAAATATATTCAACTAGAAATGATTTGGGTTGATCCAAAAACACTCGATCAAGATGTTCAATTTGTTTGGAATGCAAATTATTTTTATGAAATAGCAAGAAAAGCTAAGAAGAGTCAAACCGCTACGACATGGCTAATGGAATATTGCCGTTACTTAGATTGCCGCCCTATTTATTTTTTAACCATGCAAAATATAAAGATTAAAAATATCTCTTATTTCAAAACCTATCACCCTGAAGCATTAAATTACGCAAAAAAGAAGAAGCTTTCTTCTCTTTACGATGTATTTATGGATGTATACCACGGAGAAAGTAATAGCAAAATACGTACAGAAGTGTTTTCTTTCTTTGAAAAAGATAGCAGTGAGCTGTTTTTTCGTGTTGCTTATTTTCCAAACATGTTCGCGATAGAATTCGAGCAACTTATGTATAGTTTAAACAATCAAAAGCTCGCAAATGAAATACGAATTTTATTTCTAATTTACAAAAAAGAATATTTTGAAAACAAAAATTTCCAAATCAATTCTCTTGTCATGAAAAAATTTCTTCAAGATGTAGGATATAAATCACTTACTCGGTTTTTAAAATTTGCCAAGAAATATCAAAAAGATATTGAAAGAATGTCGCCTAATGGCTATCAAGCGTTTTATTATAGTGTACTTTTTCAAAAGGAGAATCGTTTATGATACAAAAAATCGTTGACCTTATTTCTTCTTGGGAAAAAGAAAAGCAAACAGAACGCAAAATCGTACAGAACTGCATTGTTTTAATAAAAAATTCCAATTATTCACGCGATTTTATTTTTGATGTGAATGATGCTTTGCGCCAAAAAGGGTACTGTTATCAATTTATGACACCTAAAAAGGCGATTTCACTAATTGATGAAGAATATTTTTTTCTTACTTCTCAAACAAGTAAAAGTTTAAAAAAGACAGAGAAACTTATCGAATATTTAAAAACTACGAACGATTTTCGAATCAGTTTTGCTTCTCTTCACTGTTTAAGAATACAAAATCTGATTTTGCTTGGCTATTTATCTAACGCTTCTCTTTTTAATTCTTTAGAAAAAGAAAACGTTTATAATGTTTATTTTTCTAACTACCAGAAAAATTTAGAAATACAAAACGAGATTGAAAACTTTTTTGATCAAATTGGCATTCACTATTTATATACTTCTTCTTATCGATTTAAAGTAGATATGGAATATCTTTTATGGTCGATGAATAAGAAAGATCATACGAAAAAACTTTTTATTAAACAAAACACAATCCGTGTTGCCTTCTCGATTACTCCTAAAGAAGTCTATGAAGCAAAAGAAAAAGTTTATTATGATGAAAACATCGTTCTTCATCTTATCTCTTATTTAAAACTAATTGATAAATCCGCTATTCAAGCCATGAAAACAAAATACGAAAACATTATAGAATCTATAGATGTTGATACCGGATATAAAATTCTTTTTTATACCCTATAACTTTTCCTTCTTTTTTCTTTTTCATCTTCATAATTTTTATTAAGAGGATGATTGTATGAGTGAAAATTTGATAGAATGGCTAAAATTATTATTGCTCGCTTTAGTTCAAGGTTTTACCGAAATCCTTCCTATATCTTCTTCTGGGCATATTTTAGTTCTTGAAAATTTAATGGGATTAAATACGTCATTAACGTTTTCTGTTTTTTTACATTTAGGAAGTCTTCTTGCTGTTTTTATCTTTTTTCATAGAGAAATCAAAAACTTATGCCTTTCTTTTTTTTCTTATATTTTTAAAAAGAACAGAGAAGAGCAAACAACAAAAAATTTTCATTTCATCATTTTATTAATGATTGCCACTCTCCCAGCCGGTATCATTGGCGTTTTATTTAACGATGCAATTGATCAAATTTTTTATCGTCCAATTTTTGTAATTCTTGGCTTTTATATAACCGCCTTACTTTTATTCTTGATTCGCTATACAAAAACAAAACGCACTATAGAACAAATGACTTGGAAAGATGCTTTATATGTTGGCTTGGCTCAAGCTATCGGTATTATCCCAGGGATATCTAGATCCGGTATTACTATTAGTGCTTTAAAATCTAGAAACTTGGACGATGATAGTGCGGCGCATTTTTCTTTTTTTATGTTAATGCCCGTAACATTAGGATCTTTTATTGTTGAAGTGATAAAAGTGCTAAAAACACCTTTAGAAAACATAAAAACTAGCATTTTACCTATTTCTGTATGTGTTATCGTATCTTTGATTGCAACATATATTTCTTTACATCTCTTTTTAAAGCTCATAAAAAAAGGGAAACTATGGTATTTTTCCCTTTATTTAATTACTTTAGCTACCTTATTAATTTTCTTATTAAAGTAAAGGCGCTCACTAATTTGAGCGCCTATTTTCTTTATTCTTCAGTTGGTGTTTCTTCGATTTCTTCTTCCTCTTCAGGTGCTAAAACAGCAATAGAGGAGATTTCTTGACCTTCGTCTAATCGAATTAAGCGAACACCTTGTGTATTTCTTCCAGCAACTTTAACTTGCGTTAATGACATACGAATAACGATACCTGCTTTCGTAATAATCATTAAATCTTCATCGCCACTTACTGCACGTAAAGCTACTAATTTGCCCGTTCTATCGGTAACATTCATGGTTAATACACCTTTGGTACCTCTAGAAGTTAAACGGTATTCATCGAAGCTGGACATTTTGCCAAATCCGTTTTCAGAAACAGAAAGAACGTTTTGACCATCTAAGGTTGTCGTTGCACCAACAACGAAACTTCCATCCATATTCATACCTTTAACACCACTTGCGGTTCTGCCCATTGGACGAATGTCAGATTCATGGAATTTCACCATCTTGCCTTCATTTGAAGCAATACCTACATAGCAATTTCCATCCGTATGTTTGACCGCAAAGAGTTCATCACCTTCACGTAAAGAAATGCTAATCTTACCATTTTGACGGATGGATTCAAATTCTTTTACATCAGTACGTTTTACAATACCTTCTTTGGTAATGAATAAGAGGTAGTGACCATCTAAATATTCATCCATAGAAAGAATGGACATTACTTTTTCTTCTTTATCTAAATTTAATAAATTAACGATGGGTAAGCCTTTAGAAGTTCTAGAGAATTCAGGAATTTGATATCCCCTAATACGATAAACTTTACCAACATTTGTAAAGAAG
>FR897045.1:13542-101581 GCA_000437235.1 Coprobacillus sp. CAG:826
GAGCACATCTGTATGGGTTTTTGTATGCACTAAGATATCGACAACGTCGTTTTCGTTCGTGGTCATACCTTTAATACCACGTCCACCACGGTTTTGCGCTTTAAAGGTGTCAGTTGGTAACCGCTTGACATAACCATTTTTGGTTAAAGTAATAATAATTTCTTCTTGTGGAATTAAATCTTCATCATCAATATTAGATAAATCATTCGATAATTCTGTACGACGTGCATCTCCATATTTTTCTTTGATTTCATCTAATTCTTTTAAGACTTGTTCAACGATATTATCGCGAGAGCTAAGAAGTGTATTGTATTGATCAATTAAGACATGTAAACGAGCAATTTCGTCTTCAATCTTTTCTTTTTCTAGGCCTGTTAATTTCGCTAATCTCATATCTAAGATTTCTTTAGCTTGAATTTCGGTAAATTCGAAACGTTCCATTAATGAAGCTTTGGCAATATCAGTGGTTTTACTACTACGAATAATAGCAACAACTTCATCGATATTATCTTGTGCTTTTAATAAACCTTCTAAAATATGATCTCTTGCTAGAGCTTTCTTGAGTAAGAAACGTGTTCTTCTTTCCACTACTTCAACTTGGTGTTCAAGATATAGTTTTAATACTTCAGTAATTGGAAGCACTTTGGGTTGTCCATGATCTAACACTAACATGATGATACCAAAAGAGATTTGTAATTGGGTCATTTTATAAAGTTGATTTAAGATGACTTCTGGAATCGCATCTTTTCTTAAATCAATAACAACGCGAATACCATCTTTATTAGATTCATCACGTAAATCAGTAATTCCTTCTACTGTTTTTTCTCTTGCTAATTTAGCAATCGCTTCAATCATATTGGCTTTATTGACTTGATAAGGGATTTCTGTAACGATAATCCGCTTCTTTCCGTTTTCTCTTTCGATAATTTCGGTTTTAGAACGGATGGTAATACTACCTTGTCCTGTTTCATAGGCTTTACGAATTCCGCCTTTTCCTAAGATGATACCACCGGTTGGGAAATCAGGACCATATAAACAAGTATTCATTAATTCTAATGGTGTCACATCAGGATGATGCGCAACCATTTTAACTGCGTCAATTACTTCACCTAAATTGTGTGGTGGAATATTGGTGGCCATACCAACGGCGATACCCGAACTACCATTAACAAGTAAGTTAGGAAAACGAGAAGGTAATACAACAGGTTCTTTTTCGGTTCCATCATAGTTATCCATGAAATCAACGGTATCATCATCGATATCACGGACCATTTCCATAGCGATTTTTGACATTCTTGCTTCGGTGTAACGCATAGCAGCAGCTTCGTCACCATCAACAGAACCAAAGTTACCATGTCCGTCTACTAAAGTGTAGCGGATAGAGAAGGGCTGCGCTAAACGAACGAGGGTTCCATAAATTGCGGAGTCACCATGTGGGTGATATTTACCCATAACGTCACCAACGATACGTGCGGATTTCTTATAAGGTTTATCCGGTTGCATGCCTAAGACATCCATACCATAAATAATTCTTCTATGAACAGGTTTTAAACCATCACGAACATCAGGAATTGCTCTTGAAACAATAACCGACATGGAGTAGTCCAAAAAGGAGGTCCTTACTTCATTGGCTAAGTCGGTATCGCTTAAACCAGCCACAATACCTTCTTCTAAATCGGCAAGTTCATTAGCTTCTTCTAATTCTTCTTCAGTAAGATTTTCATCTTCATTTTCTTCATTGACAGTCTCGTCAATTTTGTTTTCTTCATCTGCCATAATTCACTTACCTCCTTCATTAAATATCTAAATTCTTAACAAATTTTGCATTTGCATGAATAAATTCTTTTCTTGGTTCGACTTTTTCGCCCATGAGCATATCAAATACTTGATCTGCTTCAATGGCGTCACTTAATGTAACTCTTAACATCTTTCTAGCTTCTGGATCCATGGTGGTTTCCCAAAGTTGTTGCGCATCCATTTCACCAAGACCTTTATAACGTTGAATATCTAATCTTGCATTAGGTCCAATCTTTGATTTTAATAAATCTAATTGTTCATCATTATAGCAGTAATAGGTTTTTTTACGCCATTCCACTTTGTAGAGTGGAGGTTGCGCAATATAAACATATCCTTGTTCAATGAGTGGACGCATATAACGATAGAAGAATGTTAATAATAGGATTCGAATGTGAGAACCGTCAACATCAGCATCGGTCATGATAACAATTTTATGATAACGAATCTTAGAAACATCAAAATCATCACCAATGCCACCACCGATAGCAATAATCATATTGCCGATTTCTTGGTTAGCAAAGATATGCTTTTCATGTGCTTTTTCGACGTTTAAGATTTTGCCTCTTAATGGTAAGATAGCTTGGGTTTCACGGTCTCTACCATTCTTCGCTGAACCACCAGCGGAGTTACCTTCTACGATGTATAATTCGCAGCGGCTAGCATCACGAGAAGAGCAGTCGGCTAATTTACCTGGTAAAGAACTGATTTCAAGTGAGCCTTTTCTACGAGTGGCTTCTCTAGCATTTCTAGCAGCTAAACGTGCATTAGCGGCTAAAACTACTTTTTCCATAATTAGCTTTGCTAACTTTGGATTTTCTTGTAAGAAACGAGTAAATTGTTCGGTAACAATAGCAGAAACTATCTTTCTTACCTCACTATTACCTAATTTAGTTTTCGTTTGACCTTCGTATTGTGGGTTAGGATGCTTTACAGAAATGATAGCAACTAAACCTTCTCTTACGTCATCACTGGTTAAATTATCGTCGTTATCTTTTAAGAATTTATTGTTTCTCGCATAGGTATTAATTACACGTGTGATGGCCGCTCTAAAGCCTTCTTCATGAGAGCCACCTTCGTGGGTATTAATGTTATTACAGAAGGAGTATACATTCGCAGTATAGGAGTCGTTATATTGCATAGCAACTTCAGCATAAATACCGCTATCTCTTCCTTCACAATAAATGACTTCATCAAATAATGGAGTTTTTCCTTCATCAATGAATTTAACGTATTCTTTAATACCACCAACATAATGGAATTCTTCTTGCACCGGCGTTTCTCCACGATCATCTTTTACAATCATGCGAAGACCTTTATTTAAGAAAGCCATTTGGCGAATACGGTCACGAATCGTGGAATAGTTATATTCGGTTGTTTCGGTAAAAATAAGTGGATCTGGTTTAAAGGTAACAATGGTTCCTGTATCTTCACAATCACCAATTCTTTCTAAGTGAGACTCAACGTGACCTCCATTAGAGAAGCGAATTTTAAAGATTCCACCTTCTTTATGAACGATGACTTCTAACCATTCAGAAAGCGCATTAACAACAGAAGCACCAACACCATGTAAACCACCGGAGACTTTATAGCCTCCGCCTTCACCGAATTTACCACCAGCGTGTAATACCGTATAAACAGTTTCAACCGCTGATACACCCGTTTTAGCAACAATACCGACTGGAATACCACGACCATTATCGGTAACGGTAATCGTATTTCCTTTATTGATGGTCACGGTAACGGTATCACAATAACCTGCTAAAGCTTCGTCGATAGCGTTATCTACAATTTCCCAAACGAGGTGATGAAGACCTGCAGAAGAAGTAGTACCAATATACATACCTGGTCTTTTTCTAACCGCCTCTAAGCCTTCTAAGACTTGAATATTCTTTTCCGTGTAATCTGCGCTAGCTTTTTCAAGTTCTCGCTCTTCTTCGTCCGTTACTTCTTGGACTTTGATTTCTTCATCTTCCATATTCAATCCTCCTCTTAATCCTATGGTGATCCACGTCATATACCGTGGCTTGTTCTTTTCGTTTCCATTCCGTTGTTGTAAGAATGGTTTGTTCAAATGTTTGAATCAGTCTTAATAACGAATTTTGATGTTGTTCATCAAGTTCGGATAAAACGTCATCTAATATTACAATTGGCTTTTTCGCTTCTTCTTGCACCATGGGGTACAAAGCTAATTTTAGAATTAAAGCCGCTAGTCTTTTTTCTCCTTGTGATCCCGAAGCACTGATATTGGCACCGTTAAGAGCGCATGTAAAGTCTTCTCGGTGGGGGCCTATAGTTGTTACCCTCATCCTTAAATCGTTTTCTTTTGCTTTCTTAAACGCTTCTTGTGCAGCGCTTTGAAAATCTTCTAACCCCACAAAAGGGTGATATGTAAATTGGAATTCTTTGGTTTCATTTAACTCCACAATTACTTTTTTGACCGCTTCTTTTAATTGATCAAAGAATGCTTTTCGATAGCGAACGATTCGATAAGCTTCTTGAATGAGCAATTCTGTCAATGCATCAAGTTGCATATCTGGTACTTCATCTTGTTTCAGAAGTTTATTTCGTTCTTCTAATATTTTTTCGTAGCGGGTTAATGAAAAAAGATATTCTTTATACTGCCTTGAAATTTCAACGTTCATAAAACGTCTTCTTTCACTGGGTGAAGCATCAAAGATAAACACATCTCCAGGCTTAAAAGTAATGACATGTAGAGTAGAAACAAGTTCAGATACTTTTTTTACCTCGTGGCCGTTGAATGTGATTTTCTTGCCTTTGGGTAATAAAAGCATTTCGACTTCGTTTTTTCTTTCTTGCAAGACAAAACTTCCTTTTAACCATGTGAAGGAACTATCTTTCTTTCGTAATTCTTTTTCATCATTGGTTCGAAACGAACGGGCAATAGAAAGAAACGAAATTGCTTCTACCAAATTGGTTTTTCCCGCCCCATTATTTCCAACTAAGATGTTAAGACCTTTTTCTAATGATAATTCTACTTGTTCATAGCCTCGAAAATTCTTTAATGCAATCTTAGAGATTCTCATTTTTCAACTATCATGAATTTTTGTCCCTCAAGTTCTATCTCATATCCAGGGTATAATTTTCTTCCCCTTCTATTTTCTTTTTCTTGATTGACATAGACGATATTCTCCATGAGAAATAATTTAGCCTCTCCTCCATTGCTAATTAAATTTGCCAATTTTAAAAACTGTCCTAGAGTAATAAATGGCGTGTGAATTTGAATTTCTTTCATGTGCGTCACCTGTCTTAAATATTCATGCAATATAATTATATCAAAAACAAGAAAAAAAAGGAATATATATATTCCTTTTAAATTATGTTATTTTTTCCTTCGTTTATCTTAGGATTTTAAGAAGTAAAAAAATAAAAAAAACGAAGCATTTTGCCTCGTCTTTTTTATTCTAATTATAAGTTCTCATTGGGGTGACCAATTGAATTTGTGATTCATCTTGATCGTTACGAATGATAAATGGTTTCATCTCGCCCAAGAAGGCTAAAGTGACATCTTCTGAACCGCAAGCTTTAATCGCATCCATTACGTAAGTTGCATTGAAGGAAACTTCCATTCTTTCACCATCGAATTGGCAAACGGTAATTTTTTCTGTTGCAGAACCGACTTGAGAAGATTTTGTAGAAACTTCCACGCCATCTCTTGTCATGGTTAATTTCACAACGTTATCTTTTTCGGAAAGAAGAAGAGAAACACGGTCCATGGCGGAAATTAATTCTTGAGCATTTGCTTCTAAGAAGAAATTAAAGTTCTTAGGAACAATGTTTTTGGTATTTGGATAATCACCACTGATTAATCTTGTGCTGACTAAGGTATTGGCGAATTCAAATAAAGATTTGGTGTCGCTGATGACTAAAGAAACTTTTTCACTATTTTCCGCTTCAATAAGTTTAGAAACATCCATTAACACTTTGGCCGGAATATTAGCAGTGAAGGAATAACCTTCTTCAATTTGAATTTCTTTACGGGCTAAACGTGCACTATCGGTTGCAGTAGCGATTAAGCGATTGTTATCAGCTTGTAAGTTAACTGCCGTTAAAATAGGACGTTGTTCTTTCGTAGACGCAGCAAATGCTGTTTGATTAACTAAACTTTGTAATTCTTCTTTTTTCAAAGTTAATTTCATACCTTCATCGCTTAAATCAATATCTGGATATTCTTCAGCACGAATCGAATTTAATTTGAAGTTAGAGCGATTATCACTGATTTTTACAATTGTATCATCGATGACTTCTAAACTAATTTTTTCTCCTTCAACTTTTCTAACAATATCTAATAAATATTTGCATGAGATTAAAGTTGCGCCATATTCGACATCCGAAATTATTTTTTCTTCTCCGTTCATTGTTGGAATCAATGTTTGGATGGTAATTTCATTATTACTACCCATAATAAATAATCCTTCAACGGTTAAAGTTAATTTTAAATTCATCATTACAGGGATGGGTGACTTAGAACCAATGGCTTTACTAGCGACGTTAAGTCCTTTCAAAAATTCGTCACGTTTAATTGTAAATTTCATATATTGCTCTCCTTAAAAATTAATAATAATTATTATAAGCACGGTGGAAAATGTGGATAAGTATTTTCTTCATTTCCTCACTCGTTAATTATACCATATAAATCGGTATAAAAGCAGAAAAATTTCATGTTTTTATGAATTTTTTAAGCGGTTTTGTATCTCATGAATTGCTTGGCTTAATTGTGGATTTGTCTTCAAATTAGACTCAACTTTTTCCACAGCGCTCATGACGGTAGAATGATCTTTACCGCCAAAGGTTTGTCCAATCTTTTTAAAAGGTACATCAAGCATCGTTCTAATAAGGTACATAGAGATATGGCGGGCTAACGCTAATTGGGAAGTACGCACATTTCCTTTAAGTTGAGAGACAGTCAAATTGTAATAATCTGCAACAACTTCAATAATTCGTTCTTCCGATAGCATTCTTTCGGTTTCTTTTACATTGATAATAGAAGAAACGGACTCGATTGCAAGCGGTAGGTCAATATGTTTGGATTGTTTAATATTAATAGAGTAGAAAAGTAAACGGTTAATCGCGCCTTCTAATTCACGGATGTTTTTAGAGAACTTTTCGGCGATAAAATCAAGGACATCATCATCAAAATTAGTAATATCAAGGTTATTGGCCTCAATTTTCATTTTTAAAATAGAAAGTAAGGTTTCTTTATCGGGCTCTTGGATATTGATACTTAATCCAGCGTTAAAACGTGTAACTAAACGCGCTTCTAGTCCTTTTAAATCATTCGGATGACGATCCGAAGTGAGGACAACTTGTTTACCAAGATTAATCATCGTGTTAAAAACATTGAAGAACATATCCGCGGTTTTATTTTTATCCGCTAAGAATTGAATATCATCAATTAATAAAACATCTACGGTTTTGAAGAAATCACGTAATTCTTCAATTTCACGATCTCCACGAACGGAACGAACGAATTCATCGACGAAATCGTCGGTAGAAATGTATAAAACCTTTAATCTCGGTGTGTTTTCTTTAATGTAATTACCAATTGCGTGTAATAAATGGGTTTTTCCTAAGCCGGATTGTGAGTAAATAAATAAAGGATTGAACAACTTTCCTGGATTAGAAGCAATCATTAAAGATGCTTGAGAGGCTTCACGATTGCATTGGCCAACAACAAAGCTATCAAATGTATGCTTTGGATTTATAAAAGAGTTGACAAAAAATTGCTTTTTTTCTTCAACTTTCTCGGTTACTGGTGTTGCGGAAGCTTGAATTTCACTTTCAGGCATAAATACGAGTTTAAATTTGGATTGGGTTGTTTGGGCAACAACTTCAGAGATTAAATCATTATATTTTGTACTAATAAGATTAGCTGCTAATTTGGAATTAACAGAAACTACAATGGTGTCCCCGGAAATAGAATAAATATACGAATTGTTAAAGAAAGAATCGAAAATACGAGGATCCATGATTTCATTTTGAATACCGATTAACACGCGGTCCCATATTTGACGCTTTTCACTGATAGTAGTGATCATAAAACGTTAAGCCTCCAGTCTTCATAATGATAACATAAAATGTGAAAAAAAATAGAAGAAAATAGAGCAGCATGAAGTTTTCCACACAAAAACATAGAAAAAAGCTAGAAAATTTAAGGTTATCCACATTTTCCACATCTTTTTACGGTGGAAATCGTGTGGAAGAGGGTTTTAATTTGCCACAAATGTGGAAAACTGTGAATAGACAATAAAACTGTGCGAAATTTCTTGTTTTTACCCTATTTTTTGCATTTTTTCGTGTGGATAAAAAAGTGGAACAAGAAAACAAGTTGTGAACAAATGAATATTCTAATGTTTAGAGTGTAGAAGTCATATACATACTAAAAGTAGACGAAAAGAGGATGTAAGATGAAAAGAAAAAGACACAAGCTTTTACCCATAGCGGTTTTATTACTTGCTTTATCTAGTTGCGTTTTGGCAAAAGGTACTTACTACAGTGAAAAAAAGATGATCAACGGAATAGCGATAGAAGATAAGGAAAAATCAGCTTATTTTATTTATCCGATAAAAACGAAGAACGAAAAACAAATTTTTAATCAAATCAATGTTTCTTTTGCGAATAGTCGAATTTCTTATGCTTTTGGAGAATCGTCCTTGGTTATGAAAGTGAGTTTATCAAAAGATTTACTTTTTTCTAATGATGTCGTTTCTATGGAACAAAAAATAACGCCTGAAAAAAGTTATACGAATTTATCTTTTGATTTTGAAGACCAAACGAATGATATCCTCATGTTAAAAGCGCATCAACTTTATATAAAAGTAGAAATCAACGTAGACGCAAATGATGAAACGTTTGATTCTTCTTGGTTCGTTCTAGGAGAAATGAACATTTCAGGAGGAGAAAAATTAGAAACAGAAGAAATTGAAACGAACACCTATTTTCAATATGATTTTAAAAATGCAACCTTAGAAGGTTTAATAGAAAACGACGGACTTGTTGTTAGTAGTAGCGGTATAGCGAGTGAAAATTTTTTGGGCGAAGCTTATTTTGTAATAAAGGTACAGCCCAAAGAAACGATGAATCAACTACAAACACTAAAGCTTATAATGCCAGATAGTAAAATGAAAAGTTATGTAAAAGAAGACGGAACGATAATTCATACAAGCATTGAAGTGTATGTTGCCACCTCTTTAGATTCTTTTTTAGAGCAACCAAGCATAACTTTAAAATCAGGAGAAGATGAAAAAGACATACAAGATTTAGAAATGAATCTTACGAGCACTATAGAAAAAATAACATCGTCAGAAATATGGATCAAAGTGAACTTAAAAGCAGAAGAAGATTTATTTAACCCTGAGGAATACTTAACTATAGGAGAAATATTAGTGGAAGGACAAGAAGGACAAAGAATAGATTCTTATTTAAAAAAGAATTTTAAAGAAGAAAATGTAGAAGACGCGATTGAAATAAATGGATTTTCTTTTTTTAAAGAACGAGAAAAGCAAAATAAAATCATTTTAAAAGATAAAGGTATTTGTAATTATGAATTAATAGAATTTGATGAAAATGGAGAAGTCATCAATCAAACCCAAGCAAGCGTATGTACTTGGAAAGAAAAAGGATTGAAATATAACAATAATATTGTTGTGGGAATGGACGAAGAAGCACTACAGAAAGTGCTTAAAACGTATAAAACTATTGCAAAAGATGGAAACAGTGCATCTTACTCGGGACAAATTACTTTACAGAATCAATTGATCAATGTGTTTATCCATGAAGTAGCAAGCAATTATCATGAGTTGGTTTATGATTTGGTCTCTACTTTTAATGGAAATGAAGTAAATACAAACATAAAAAAAGCCGCAACAAATGACGGAAAAAGGTTCTCAAAAAATGTTTTTGAAGACTATGTTATGGTAGGCGGAGGGAATGTAATAGAAATTATTTATGATGGAAGACGAGAACTATTAATTCATAATGGAAAAACCATGCAACGAGTAACCGATAATGAGATGTTTAAAATGAAATAAAAGCAAGCAGAAGCCTGTTCTTTTTAGTTTTCTTCGTTTTTTTGATGGAAAAGCAAAAAAAGAAGGAAATGATTGTTGAAAGAATAGGGCTCCAAAGGCTAAAGAAACCATTCATGGATGGGAAGGCTAATTCAGATGAATGGTAAAGAAAAATGCTATAAATACTTGACAATATACTAAATATAAATATATACTAAACACGCGTATACTAATTAACAATCGGAGGTGTATTTATGAAAAGAACGTATCAACCAAGTAAGAGAAAACATCAAGCCACTCACGGCTTTAGAGCAAGAATGGCAACGCCAAACGGCCGCAAAGTCTTAGCAAGACGTCGTGCCAAAGGTAGAGCAGTACTTTCAGCTTAAGGATGCGCAACCACTAGTGATCGTACTGGTGGTTTTTTTAAATTATAAAGGAGGGCGCTACATGAAAAAGCAATTTCGTGTGAAAACACATGAAGACTTTCAACATGTTGTTCGTTCGGGCCTTGTTGAAAAAAATAGATTTTTTGTTGTTTATTATTTAGAATCCGAATTTTCTTATCCTAGAGTCGGTATTTCCGCACCAATCAAATTAGGGAATGCTGTTATTCGCTCGAAAACGCGAAGACAAATTCGAGGTATGCTACAAGAATGTTGGAGTGAACTTGAAGCAATTGATTATGTAATTATTGCAAGAAAAAGCTATGATTTAGAACAATACGGATTAGGATTAGAAGAACTGAAAGGACTTCTTAACAAAATTAGGAGGAAGAGAAATGAGAAAAAAGCATAAGACAGCTTTTAAAGTACTCGCTTTGGTTTTAGGCTTGTTTGCGGTTACTGGATGTACGGCAAACTTTTGTTCAGTCAATGATAAAGCACATATTCTTTATAACTATGATGCAGGTCTTTCTTATGACGAAGCAGGTCAACCTATCATTAAAGATGATGTACTTCAATTTAAAAACGAAGCGGTTACCAAACAAATGGCAAGTATAGCGAAAAATTATGACGTTCCTTCTAAAACTTTCTTTGTCGCTTTAGATGAAAAAGTTAAGGAACTTGCTATGGATGCCTATACGAAAGATGCGAATAAAGTCGCTGACTTAACGACAGAAGAAATTTTAAAACAATATGGTTATTTAAAATTTGCTGGACAAAAAGAAAACAAAAAAGGAAAGATGATCGATACCCTTTGGGTCAACTGGGATAACATGGTGGAACAAATCAAAAAAGAAATTCCAATGAGTGATCATCCAAGTAAAGATTTTATTGCTCAATATAAAAAAGCATTAAATTCAGTTATTTCTGCTAATAGAACTTGTATTACACCAGTTTCGGGTGAATATGGTTCAGATGGTAATAAAGTTTACATTGAAGGTAAGACTTGGGGACAAGCATTTAAAAAAGGCTTCCTTGAAGGTTTATTGGTTTATCCAGTTGCATGGGTATCCCATCAACTTACACAAGGCTTCTTAAACGCTAATGTTCGTGCAGGTTGGGCGCAATTACTCGCTATCTTATTTACTACCATTATTATTCGTGGATTGTTAATGTTATTGACATTTAAAACCACAATGGATCAACAAAAAATGACAGCTTTACAACCAGAGCTTGCTAAAATTCAAGCGAAGTATCCAAATTCCAATACCAACCAATATGAAAAGCAAAGAATGGCCGAAGAGCAGATGAAACTTTATAAAAAGTATAAAATCAAGCCATTAAATCAAATTTTGGCCATGATTTTACAATTCTTTATCTTCGTTGCTGTTTGGGGTGCTTTAAGCGGATCTTCAATTTTAACTTCAGGTGACATTTATGGTATGCACTTAAGTGCTTCCATTGGTTCTTTTATTACAAAATTTGATTTCTCCTCCGCGTGGTGGACCTCATTAATTCTCTTCATATTAATGTCGGGAACACAAATTGTCTCAACAAAATTACCACAATGGATGCAAAAGAAAAACACAAAGAATGTTGAAAAGTTAGGAAAGAATCCAGCACAAGATGCACAAACAAAACAAATGAAATACATGACGAATTTCATGATGATTATGATTATCGTTATGGGCTTCTCCTTACCTTCTGGTATGGGACTATATTGGTTATTTGGTGCAATTATTTCTATGATTCAAACCGTTATTACACAATCTATTTTAAAAAGGAAGAAAATGAAATGAAAAAGTATGTAGCAAAGACATTAGATGATGCTTTGGCATTAGCCGCCAAAGAAACTGGCGAAGAAAAAGAAAATTTAGTCTATAAGGTAATTAGTGAAAAGAAAACGTTATTTACCAAAAGAGTGGAAATTGAAGTCTACGATTTATCGGATGCAGTGGCGTATTTAGAAGATTATCTTGTAAAAGCCATTGGTGAATTCAATATCACCGCAACGGTAAAATCTCATATTGAAGATGAAATCATTCATGTCAATATTGATTCGGATCACAATTCTATTTTAATTGGTAAAAATGGTAGAACTTTACAAGCTTTAAACGAAATCGCCAAATTAGCGGTATCTTCCAAATTTAAAAAGAAATATCGTGTACTTTTAGATATTAACGATTATAAAGATGGGAAATATAACAAAGTCGTTTATATGGCCAAACACATGGCAAGAGAAGTTCAAAGATCTCATGAAACCATGACCATGGAAGCTATGCCTGCTGATGAAAGAAGAATGATTCATAATGCTTTAAGCACGATGCCTCATATTCGTACAGAAAGCGTTGGCGAAGGCAAACATCGTCAAATTACAATTCGTTATGTTGAATAAAAAGGAGCCTTTTGGCTCTTTTTTACTAAAAGGAAGGAGAACTGTTATGTTTGAAACCATTGTAGCGTTAGCAACGGCCCCTTTTACTTCGGCCATTAGCATGATTCGGGTTTCTGGTGATAAAGCTTTAGAAATCGTTTCTCATTGTTTTTCAAAAAATATTGAAAACTGTGAAAAAAGAACCATTTATTATGGTTTTATCATGGACCAAAAAGAAAAAGTCGATGAAGTGATTTTAAACGTTTATCCAGGAACACATTCTTACACGGGTGAAAATCTAGTAGAAATTCAATGCCATGGATCAATGCTCATTGTTAGAGAAATCATTGCATTACTGATTAAAAACGGAGCAAGAAATGCGGAAAGAGGAGAATTTACCGCGAGAGCGTTTTATCATGGAAGAATCGATTTAGTACAAGCAGAAGCGATTAATGATATGATTCACGCTTCTTCTAAAGAAGGTAAAGATTTAGCGCTTCTATCGTTAGAAGGAAAAACCAGTCAAACATTAACTCCTTTAAAAACCCGGTTAGCGGATTTATTATCACAAATTGAAGTGAATATTGATTACCCAGAATATCAAGATATTGAAGAAGTGACTACCCAAAAAGTTTTAGATGAAGTGAATCAAATGTGTTTCATGATTGATCATTTAATTCAAGACGGTAGACAAGGAAAACTCATTAAAGACGGAATTAAAGTTGCTATTGTAGGAAAGCCTAACGTAGGAAAATCTTCCTTATTAAACGCTTTAATGAAAGAACAAAAAGCGATTGTTACGGATATTGCGGGTACGACAAGAGATATTGTTGAAGGAGAAATTTTATTAGAAGGTTTACCTTTACATTTATTAGACACAGCAGGTATTCATGAATCCAAAGATGAAGTGGAATCCATTGGTATAGAAAAAGCCAAAAAAGCCGTGGAAGATGCCGATGTAGTTTTACTCGTTATCGACGGTTCAAAAGAAGAAGATAAAGAAGATATTGAGTTAAGAGAAAAAACCAAAAATAAAAAACGAATTATTATTTATAACAAAGAAGATTTATTAAAAGACGAAAAGAAAAAAGATGGTATTTATATTTCGGCAAAAGATGGAAATATAGAAGAGTTAAAAGACGCAATCTTATCTTTATTAGAATTAGATCAAGAGGTTTATCACCGTCCAAGTTTCGCTAACGAAAGACAATTAGGTTTATTAGAAAAAACGAAGATTGAATTGAAGAAAGCACAAAGTGATGCCGCAAATGGCTTAACTCTTGATTTAGTAGCAGTTTCTATTCAAGAAGCCTATTTAAATATTTTATCCATATTAGGGGAAGGAAAAGGAAACGACTTTACAGAAGAAATATTCTCTCGTTTCTGTGTGGGTAAATAAAAAGAAATGATATACGATACGCATTGTCACTTAAACAGTGATAATCTTTATGAAAAAAGAGACGAAATTATTAAAAAGAGTGAAGAAGTAGGTGTAGGCGCCTTCTTCGTTGTGGGTTGGGATTTACCTTCAAGTAAAAGAGCGATTGAAATTAGTCACGAATATCCCAATGTCTACGCAATTGTAGGCGTTCATCCTTGTGATATTCAAGACGTAGATTTAAAAGATTTAGAGCCTTTATTAACACAAGATAAAGTAGTGGCCCTAGGTGAAATTGGTTTAGATTATCACTGGGTCACCGATGAAAAAGAAAGAGAAAAGCAAAAAGAATATTTTATTGCGCAAATTCAACTAGCTAACCAATATCATCTTCCTATTTCAATTCATTCTAGAGATGCGATTCAAGAAACATATGATATCTTAAAAGCTTATCCACCAAAATATGGTTGTATCATGCACTGCTTTAGTGGGTCAAAAGAAATGATGAAGGAATTTATTGCTTTAGGATGTTATATTTCTTTTGCGGGACCAGTGACTTTTAAAAATGCAAGAGTCATTAAAGACTGTGCCCATGAAGTACCTTTAAATCGTATGCTAGTGGAAACGGATTCACCTTATTTAGCACCACATCCTTTTAGAGGCCAAGAAAATAATTCTTCCTATTTACCCTATATTGTTGAAGAACTTGCACAAATTAAAGGAATCAAAAGAGAAAAAATAGAAGAAGCAATAAGGGAAAATACCAAGAGGTTTTTCCATCTATGAAAAAGAAAATTGATGCCGTCATCGTTGTAGAAGGAAAAAGCGATGTTGATTTTCTTTCGTCATTTTTAGAAGCGGATTTTGTGATTACCAATGGTTCAGAAATCGCGGATGAAACACTTCGTTATTTAAAACAAATTAGTCAAACAAGAGATATCATTGTTTTAACCGATCCTGACTTTCCTGGATTACAAATCCGCTCACGCATAGAAGAACAAATTCCTACAGTTTATCACGCGTATGTAAGAAAGGAAGTCTCTATTCGTCATCATAAAGTGGGCGTTGCCGAATCTACCAAAGAAGAAGTACTTTCTGCTTTAGAAAATGTAATGTTAAAAAGTAAAAAGAAAAAAGAATCGGATATTGAATATCAAGATTTAGTTTCTTTAGGATTCGTTGGAAAAGAAGATAGTTTAGCCTTAAGAACGGAATTCGGTCATGATTTTCATTTAGGCTATATAGGAAATGCAAAACGGTTTTTAAAAGAATTACGCGCATTAGGAATTCAAAAAGAAGAAATGAAGGAGTGGAAAAAGAAATATGATAGCAAGTAAAGAGTATGTAATGAATAAATGCAATGAATATGGTATTTTCCCTTCTAAAAAATATGGTCAAAACTTTTTAATTCAAGAAGAACCGGTAAATCAAGCAAGTTCTGCGTTAGAAATCAATGCGCAAGATGTGATTTTAGAAATTGGTCCTGGTTTAGGTGCGTTAAGTGAAAAGATAAAAGACGCGCACGTAGAAACCCATTTATTTGATATTGATCCCAATATGGTAGAGCATTTAAAAAGGACGTTTGCACCTTTTTCCTGGATTCATATTCACCAAACAGATTTTTTAAAACTAAAATGGGAAGGTAAATGCAAGATTATCGGTAATCTTCCTTATTACATTACAACACCTTTAATAGAGCATGTATTGTTAAATTTTGATTGTTCTATTTTTGTTTTTATGGTGCAACAAGAAGTAGAAGAACGTTTGTTTGCAAAAAAAGGTACCAAAGAATATGGCCCTTTAAGTTTATTGATTGAAGCAACGTGTCAACATGAAAAAGTATGTAAAGTGCATCGAACCTCTTTTTATCCTGTACCTCATGTAGATTCTGCTATTTATAAATTAACAAGAATTCATACCATAGATTCTTCTTTTTATCGCTTTTTAAATACGATGTTTTCCATGCGTAGAAAAACCATTTTAAATAATCTTTTAAAATATGTAAGTGTAAAAGAGAAAGCAATTGAATATTTAGAAGTGGCTCATATATCTTCTTTAAGTCGGCCAGAAGAGTTATCTTTAGAAGATTTTCAAAATCTTTATCAAGTCATAGTAAGCGCAAAATAAAGAAAAAAACATATACATATACGAGGAGATTTTGCTTATGAAAGTCAATGATTTAGTCACTCGTATATCTCATCATCATGATATTGTTTTTCGCGTTGTTGCTATTGAAGGAGATAATGTTCTATTAAAAGGTGAAGTAGTTCGTCTTTTAGCGGATGCTCCGCTTCATGATATTATTAAAGTCAAAGAACAAGAGAAAAGTTTAACACTGCCACCCTTATCTTTTCTTCATGAATTAAGAGGAAAAACGATATCTGGGTTAGTTTTACATATTGATGGCGATGAACAATATTTAAAAAAAGCAATGGAAGCGTATAAAGAATACAAAGTCTCTGCGGTTGGCTATTTTATTAGCGAGCAAGATATGCCACAAAAAATTTCTTATCTTTTAAAAAAGCATCATCCCGATGTATTAGTGATCACGGGACACGATGCGTTAGACGGAAAAGATAAAAACGATATCCGCTCCTACAGGACTTCGGCATATTTTGTCGATGCCGTTATACAAGCAAGAAATTATCAATCGAATAAAGATGCTCTTGTAATTATTGCGGGAGCATGTCAAAGTTATTATGAGGCTTTATTAAAAGCGGGCGCTAATTTTGCAAGCTCACCCACAAGAGAAAATATTCATTTGTTAGATCCGGTGATTATTGCCTCAGAAGTATCGCATACCATTGTAAGTCATTACGTTTCAGTACAAGATATTCTATCCAGAACTATTTCTCATCGTTTAGGAGGAATTGATACCAAAGGTGTCGCAAGAAGAACATTTTTAGGAGGAAGTTAAAATGATCGTAGAAGCTAACGCAAAAGTCAATTTATCATTATCTATTGTTGGAACAAGAAAAGATGGTTATCATGATCTAGATATGATTATGGTGCCGATTTCTCTTTATGATACGATTGAAATTGAAGTTTTGGATGATGAATATGAAACCTTAGTAGAAATGGATGATTATTCAATTCCTCCACAAAATAGTGTGACCAAAGCGATTGCTTTAATGAAAGAACACTTTCATATTGAAAAAGATTTTTCTGTTTATATTCATAAAAGAATTCCTTCGGAAGCTGGTTTAGGAGGAGGAAGTAGTGATGCCGCTTTTGTGATGAAAGCGATAGTTCAATTAATGAAGATTCAAACAACGGATGAAGAATTGATTGAATTAGGAAAGAAAATTGGTGCAGATGTCCCGTTTTTTATTAAAAATTGCCCAGCAAGAGTGCAAGGTATTGGAGAAAAGATTACCCCCATTGAAGGCGTAAGAAATTATAAATTGTTGTTGATGAAACCTTTTCTAGGTTGTTCGACAAAAGAAATTTTTCATTTATTTGACCAAAATCATTTACATTATGACTCTCAAGTGGAAAAGGCGATTCAAGCATTAAAAGAGAATCAGATTAAAGATTTAACTACCTATTTACAAAACGATTTAGAAGGACCGGCTTTTTCTTGCTTAGAAGATATAAAGCGGATAAAAGAAATTTTAAAAAGTGAAGGCTTAGAAGTCATAAAAATGAGTGGCTCGGGTTCAACGGTATTTGCTCTTTCAGAAGATGAAGAACTTTTAAAACGAATCATGAAAAAATATCAACAAAAAGGATACTACTTACAAATCGTATCTATTCTTTAATTCGTTTTTTTGCTATAATATAAGCAATCATATTCGGAGGAAAATCCATGAATTTATATGCAGTGATTTTAGCAGCGGGCAAAGGGACTCGTATGAAGTCTCATAGCCAAGAGCGCTCAAAAGTCGGCTTCGAAATTTTAGGAAAGCCGATTTTAGACTATGTATTAGATGCTTTATTTCCATTAAACTTTTCTAAGATGGTGACCATTGTTGGACATAATGGCGCGTTTACAGAAAAGATTGTAAATGGAAGAACTTTAGTGGCTTATCAACACGAACAATTAGGAACAGGCCATGCGGTAATGCAAGCGAAACCTTTCTTAGAAAATGAAGAAGGTGTCACCTTAATCACTTGTGGCGATACACCATTATTCCAAGAAAAAACTCTTCGTAAACTCATTGAAGATCATATTTCTTCAAAAAAAGATGTTACAATTTTAACCGCACTCCTTGATAACCCACATGGTTATGGAAGAATTGTAAGAGGTAAGGATGATGAAGTCTACGGCATTGTAGAACAATCGGACGCTACCCCAACCATTGACGCAATTAAAGAAGTGAACACCGGTGTTTATGTCTTTAATAACAAAGAATTATTTAAACATCTTAACGAAATCTCAGGTAATAACGCGAAGAAAGAATATTATCTTACCGATATTATTGCAATCTTTAGAAAAAGTGGATTACATGTAGGTGCCTCTATTCTTCCTGATGCAAGAGAAATGTTAGGTATTAATGATCGTGTCCAATTAGCGGAAGCAACCGCAGTGTTAAGAGATAGAATTAACCGGATGCATATGTTAAATGGTGTAACCATTATTGATCCTAATTCAACTTATATTGGGCCGAATGTTAAAATTGGTGCCGATACGATTGTTTTCCCAGGAAACTATATTATTGGTAATACCATTATTGGAGAAGATAACGTCATTAAATCCAATAACTTTATTGAAGATGCAACGATTGGTGACTTTAACCAAATTGGCCCAATGACCAATATTCGTCCGCTTACTGTAATTGAAGGACATAACCGCATTGGTTCATTTGTAGAAACCAAAAAAGCAACCATGAAAAAAGGTGCAAAAGCCGCCCATTTAACTTATTTAGGTGATGCAATTATTGGTGAAGAAACCAATATCGGTGGGGGAACGATTACCGCAAATTATGACGGAAAACACAAATTCCAAACCATTATTGGTAATCACGCTTTTATTGGTACAGGCGCAACAATTATTGCTCCCATCACCATTGGTGATGGTGCCTTTATTGCTGGTGGATCCACCATCTATGAAGATGTAGGTGAAGATGATATGGCTTTTGGTAGAGCTTATCAAGCGAATAAAAAAGGTTACGCTAAAAAAAGAAGAGAAAAAATAGAAAAAGAATAAGAATTCAAATTGTAAAATCAAGGTGTTAGTGATTTTTCTTCACTAGCATCTTTTTTTGTGGGAACTAAAGAAATCTGTTAAATTTGCTTCAATTTTTTAAAGTTCATTCCATTATTAAGAATAAGATAAAAAATATATATTTTTTATCTTACACATTATTATTATTTATTTAATAGTAAATATAATTAAATATTTTGATTAAAATATTGAATTTTTTTAATAAAGCATTTATTATTAAATTGTGGCTATCAATCTCATAATTGCTTTTATTTAAAATAAAAAGCAGTAAAACATTTGATGTTAGTTTTTTTTGTGTTTATTATTAAATTTATCTTCATATTATTAGAAGAAAAGTAAAATAGCTTATATTATTTGCTGATGCATATTAATTAATGTCGGATGTACAAAATGTTCAAAAGATTAAAAATTAGGAGGAAAGAAAATGAACAAAAAAGTTTTATCCGTTTCAATGACGTTTGTAATGCTTGCTAGTGAATTATTTTTTAATCGTCCAATAAAGTCAAAGGCTTTATTTGTTAATTCGCCAGCTGTAGTTAAAGAAACTACTTTAGACAGAATTGATTTGTCTCAATATTCACAAAAAAGCACAGTTTTATCCTATTATACAACCCTTGAAGCAGCTCCATATGGATATGTTGAAGTGAATTTACTAGTTACATATTTTGGCACTGCTCATATAGGAAATAATGATTATTTATTTATGAGATATGATTCGTTAGCGACATATCATCCAGGAATTACGATTAAGGATAATTCAAATTACAAACAAAAGTACTATAGTTGTACAACAAGTCAAGCGTTTTATAGTCCCAATAATGTTTCGCCAAAAACGACTTTACTCGATTATTGGCCGAGAAATTCTTCCGCTGCAGATCCTGTTGCTAGATATTATTTAAATGATGAAGGAAATAGTTATCAAGTCTGTAATGAAAATGTTTGGCCAGGATTATCATCTATATTTGGAGATAATGAATATATTACGCCAGATTCAATGTTATATATTATTGAAGATGGAGTTAATAGTGAAAACTTTTATTCTATTCAAGCGGTAAATCAAATAACTGATCCAAAAACTTATTCTGTAGTAGCACTTAATAATTATTCTGGCTGCAATGCAAAATTTTATGATTTTACGTCAGATAAACATGCAGGTAAAAATGGTATAAAAACAAATCAAATTGTATTTACTTTTTATTATGGAAGTTTGTTTGCTATAAAAAAAGAAAATAATAAGTTCTTGGAAGAAATAAATTGGTATTCGAATTTTGAAGTTGGAAGCAAAAATATTTTTAATGCTATTTATTTTAAAACACAATTAGAATTTCAAATACATACAACTTTTATTCTAGAATAGGATGTGAAATACGATATGATTGGATTTTATGAAATTAAAAAGAGTTTTAATCGCTTGCTTTTTGAATGTTCTTCCATTACATTGCCAACCAAGGGTATTGTCGATTTGATTGCACCTTCAGGAGCAGGAAAAACAACACTTTTTAATATGATAAAAGGCATTGATACTGCTTTTGAAGGTGAAATTTTGGTCCGTGGAATATCAACGAAAAAAGAAATGCCACAAGGTATTGGGTATATGTCACAGAATTTAAATTTTGTTAATAATCATACGATAAAGTGGCATTTTGATATGGCTTGCCAAAAAGATAAAAAGAAAGAAAAATTAAGGGATCGTTTTATTTATCGTTTACGATTAGATGAAATACTCGATATCTATCCTTCTGAGCTTAGTAATGGAGAAAGAAAAAGAGTGGGCTTTGCTTTGGCTTGTCTTTTAGATGCATCTATTCTTTTACTGGATGAACCTTTTGCCGATTTAATGGAAGACGATATTCTTCAAATTAGAGAAATGATAATAGAAGAAAGTGCCAATCGATTAATTATTGTATCCAATCATATCGTATCTTATCGATTTAATGAAAATATTTTAGCGCTTCAAAATCAAGAAATGATTTATCAAGGAAAGTCTGATGCTGACGAAAAATTAGAAAAGAAAACAACACGAAAAAACTTTTGGATACGCAATAGCTTTAGTTTTTGGCGTTTTCTTTATAAAGCTTTAAGCATGATTTGCTTGTTTTTAGGTATTATTTGTATAGGTTATAGCAATGAAAATGTTTGTTTGCATGAAATAAAAAAGAATAATATTCCTATTATTAACGTGAGACAAAATGCTTCTACACAATATTATAAGCAAGCAGAAAAAATGAATTTACCTTTTTTAACGCCTTGTTTGGCTTCTTTAGATGAAGTTTCTCTTAAGGAAGATGAAACTAACATGGAACCTATTTATCTTATTGATGATCTTAAACTGTCCATAACGGAAAACCAGGGATTCTGCTACCAAAATCAAGAATTAGTTTTATCTAAAAATGATGTTGCTGTATCTGATGTTTGGGCTAAAATGCATTATCAAGAATATGGTTTAACTTCTTATCAAGAAATGATTAATTTTGATTTACCCATTTTAAAATGTCAGATTTATAAAAAAGGCGATGATTATAATTTAACGTTTGATCGAGAGATTACCCTTTTTAAAAAAGTGAAATGTTTGCTTGATTTAAAGAATCAGATATTCAATCAATACTTTGAAAAGTATGAGAAGAGTCACAGTAATGAAGATTATATAAAATTAAAAGAATATGCAAAAGAAAGAAACTTGTCTTTTGTAACTTTTAATGAACAAGTTCCTATAAAAAATAATAGCATATATGTTTTTTACGAAAACTATAAACAATTAAGGAAGTATATAAATGAAGTGTCTAAGAACACGATTTATGCTTATCAGGATATTGTGATTTCAGAAAAATTAAGTAAGTTAAATCATGTAGGTCAATTAAGTACTTTTATGATGATGTCCGAAGATTTTAAAGGGCCACTTATTATTTTGTTTTTTTCTTTAGCGGCATTACTTTATTTGCTGTTTATGAAAAAGCAAGAAAAAGCAGAAAAAAAGTATTTTAAATTTTATAATTCGCTAGGCTTTGGCAAAAAAGAAATATATCGCCGCTCTGAATTAAGAGTCATTATTGATACATGTTTAGCGGCAACTCTTGTGCCTTTAGTTACTATTCCTATCATGCTTAAACTTAATCAGTTACTTCTTTATGTAGGATCGTTATCTGTTTTATGGTCGCTACTACTCATTGTAACAGTGGATTTCATCATTCAAGCGAGTTTTATAAGAGCAATGAAAAAATACTAAAGGGGGAGTGAAAATGATAAAGTTTACCGAGGTAAATAAAAAATTTGGAAAACGAGCGATTTTATGTAATGTTAATTTTACTCTGCCTGAGATAGGGTTAGTAGGATTATTTGGCCGCTCTGGATCAGGAAAAACAACAATTTTAAAGATGATAAAGGAATTTGAAAAGCCAACAAAAGGAAAAATAGAGTGCACAGTTCCTAATCAAGATATTATATTTTTAAATCAATCCATCGATAATTTTGACTCAATTACTTTAATATTCTATTTTAAAATGTTAGGTTTAGATAATGAAGAAGAAATTCAACGTTTATTAGATAAATTCTTGTTATCATCAAAAAAAGAGCAAAAAATTAATACGCTTTCAAATGGAGAAAAGAAAAGGCTACAAATCATAACGGCCATCTTTTTAAAACCAAAAATTTTATTATTAGATGAGCCATTTTCTGGATTAGATGAAACAACAATTCAATTGATTATTCCTTCTTTAGTAGAATTATCTAAATCTATATTAGTAATTATTTCTACACATCAAGAAAAAGAAAACATGCCTTTTCAAATCATTTTAGAAGTAAAAAGAAAAAAAGTGACTTGCGTAAAAAAAGAAAATATCAATTTAACTGCGAATGAAAAAGTAAACAAGATTACTTCAAAAGGATTCCAACATTTTTTCTTCTATTTATGGAAAAAGTCTATGAATGTTATAGAAGCAATTTATCTATGCCTTATTGCCATATTTTACTCATTAGGTATTGTAGGCGCATCCTTAGATCACTTTGATCGATATGCGGCAGCAGAACATTATTATCAAGATGAGAAACAACCGATATGGTTAAAAGCAAAAAATTATAATAGCAATTCTCATCAAGTGCCACTTTTAGAATATGAACAAATTAAAAAATGTCCTTATCCTATTGTTTCAATTTTGCCATTGGAAGAAAACAATTTTTCTTTAGACTATATCGGAGTAGTGGATAAAAACCTAAACGAAGATGAAGTAATCTTAAGTTCGTCTTTAAAGAAAGCTAATGTAAAAACAATAAATTGGGAGGGAAAAGAGTACAGAATTCGTTCCGATTTTGATTTTGGCGATGTTAAAATGTTAATCTTCAGTCATAATTACACGCAAAAAATAGAAAAAAACATTGAAGTAAAAGGTCAAGATGGAAACCTTTATCAAATTCAAATTTTGGAAACATTATCGAATAACCAAATCATTTTACCAACAAATAGCGTAGGAAATAAATTGTATCAAATAGAGACAAATGAATATTATCAACTTCCTTATACCAATGTTCAAATTGTGGAAAATGAAGAAAACATAATCTATGTTTCAAAAGTACAATACGAAAACTTTTTTGATATGTTTGTTTCTAAAGGGCATCTTTTTATTGAACAAAAACAAATCGATGGATTTATTAATTATATGCGGCATACTTCATTTGATTTTGCAGATGAACAAACCATACAGTTATTAAATGAATTATCCGGTGTTAGTGTGGGCAAAACATCGCTTTCTTATAGCCTTATCATGATTTCCACTATCGGAATAGTTGTATTATTTTTTAAAAATGAAAAACACATTGATCAGCAAATCGTGGAAAGAGAATATCAATATTTAGCATTAAAAGGACTGAAAAAAAGAGTAGAGGCCACCCACTTATTTATTCATATTTTTTACATTATTTTTTCTTTCTTATTAGCTAATCTTCTTCGTTATTTTATTTTTGCTTTTAGGAAAAAGAATGTAGTGTTAAAAACGCTTTATTATATAGCTTCACCTTTTGCGCTAAAACGGATACTGATTGTATTTATATTTGCAGCACTACTAAGCTTCTTCTATTTCTATTTAAAGAAACGAATAAAGGGTTATTCTTATTTGAATTCTTTAAAGAAAGATGATGAATAAAAGAACATAAAAAAAGCAACCGCTACATCAATAACGGTTGCTCATTTTTTTATGTGTTAGAAACTATTTAGCAGCTCTTTTTGCTTTAATAGCAGCTTGAGCAGCAGCTAAACGAGCCACTGGAACACGGAATGGTGAACAAGAGACATAGTCTAATCCAGCACCATGGTAGAATTCCACAGATTTTGGATCACCACCGGTTTCGCCACAGACACCGACGTGTAAGTCAGGACGTGTAGCACGACCGTTAGTAACAGACATTTTCACTAATTTACCAACACCATCTTGGTCGAGAGTCTTAAATGGATCTTCTTCAAAGATTTTGTGTTCATAATAATCTGGTAAGAATTTTGCAGCGTCATCACGGCTGAAACCAAAGGTCATTTGGGTTAAGTCGTTTGTACCGAAGGAGAAGAATTCTGCTTCTTTTGCAATTTCATCAGATAATAAGGCAGCACGTGGGATTTCAATCATTGTACCAACATGATATTTCATATCAATGCCAGCTTCTTTGATTAAACGATCGGCTGTGGTAGTAATGATATTCTTAACGAATCTTAATTCGCGAACATCAAGAACGAGTGGTACCATGATTTCAGGTTCAACTTTGATACCCTTCTTAGAAACGTTGATAGCTGCTTTGATAATAGCAGTGGTTTGCATTTCGCAAATTTCTGGATAAGAAACAGCTAAACGGCAACCACGGTGACCCATCATTGGGTTTGCTTCTTTAAGTTCAGCAATACGATCGTTAACTTGAGCAACGGTCTTGCCAGTTGCTTTAGCAAGTTCTTCGATTAAGTTTTCTTCATGTGGTAAGAATTCGTGAAGAGGTGGATCTAATAAACGAACGTTAACATTCATTTCGCCCATAATTTCATATAAGGCTTCGAAGTCTTTTTGTTGCATTGGTTCGAGTTCTGCTAATGCAGCTTTACGATCTTCAACGTTATCGGCTAAGATCATCTTTCTCATAGAGAAGATACGATCCTTGTCGAAGAACATGTGTTCAGTACGGCATAAGCCAATACCTTCAGCACCAAATTCTTTGGCTTGTTTGGCATCACGTGGAGTATCAGCATTGGTACGGACGTGTAATTTTCTTGCACGGTCGACCCACCCCATTAAACGACCGAAGTAACCAGAGGTTAAATCTGGGTTAACGGTTTTGATAGCACCAACATAGATTTTACCTGTTGAACCATCTAAAGAGAATACATCATCAGCGGTATAAACTTTACCATTGATGGTGAGGGTTCTTGCTTCTTCATCGATGATGGCTTCTTTACAACCACAGACACAGCATTTGCCCATACCACGAGCAACAACAGCGGCGTGAGAGGTCATACCACCACGCATGGTTAAGATACCTTCTGCGGCGACCATACCAACGATGTCTTCTGGAGAGGTTTCAGCACGGACTAAGACGACTTTTTCTCCAGCAGCATGTCTTGCTTCAGCTTCTTCAGCAGTGAAGGCTAATTTACCAGTACCAGCACCTGGACCAGCAGCTAAGCCAGTGGCGACTGGGGTTGCTTTAGCAAGATCGGCTTTATCAAAGCCTGGAAGTAATAATTTATCGAAGGATAAAGCATCGATTCTTAAAACGGCTTCATCTTCGTCGATTAAACCTTCATCAACGAGATCACATGCAATCTTTAATGCAGCAGCAGGTGTTCTCTTACCATTACGGGTTTGTAAGAAGTAGAGTTTACCATCTTCGACGGTGAATTCCATATCTTGCATATCACGATAATGATTTTCCATTAATTTAATGGTCTTAACGAATTGTTCGTAAACTTCTGGCATTCTTCTCTTTAATTCGTCGATGTGAAGTGGAGTACGGATACCAGCAACGACGTCTTCACCTTGAGCATTTGGTAAATATTCAGCGGAGATAACTTTTTCACCAGTAGCTGGGTCACGAGAGAAGGCAACACCAGTACCAGAAGTTTCACCCTTGTTACCAAAGGCCATGGATTGAACGTTAACAGCAGTTCCCCATGAATAAGGAATGTTATTCATCATACGGTAGACGTTAGCACGTGGGTTATCCCAAGAACGGAAAACGGCGGTAACGGCTTCGATTAATTGTTTATATGGATCTTGTGGGAATTCTTCCCCAAAGGTCTTTTTGTAGTAAGCTTTGTACTTTTTAACGAGTTCCTTTAATTCATCAGCGGTAACTTCGGTATCAAGTTTGTATCCTCTTTCTTCTTTTAATGCCTCAAGCATCTTGTCCATTTCGGTACGTGGATGTCCTTTTGCAATGTTGGTGAACATGAGGATGAAACGACGATAGCAGTCATAAGCAAATCTGTCGTTTTGTGTTTCTTTGGCAAGAGCGGCAACGGTAACTTCGTTTAAACCAAGGTTGAGGATGGTATCCATCATACCAGGCATACTGACACGAGCGCCAGAACGAACGCTAACGAGTAATGGGTTGTGGTCTCCACCAAAATTTTTGCCAGTTTCTTTTTCCACTGCGTGGATGGCTTCATAGATTTCTTTCACTAAGAAATCTGGAAGATTTTTGTTGCTATCATAATAAAGTGTGCAAGCTTCAGTGGTAATCGTGAATCCTTGTGGGATTGGGACTCCAATGTGAGTCATTTCTGCTAAGCCTGCGCCTTTACCACCAAGAAGTTCTTTGCCTAAGCCATGAGCTTCTTTGAAATGATAGACGTATTTTTTGTCTTGCATTGTTTTTCCTCCTATTTCTACGTTTATGTAGACGATAAATGCTACGTGATTATAATATCATAGATATTATGAACTTGCATAGTTTTTTTATAATTGAAGCGATTTCATTTTGAATTTTTTTGTTTTACCCGTGAAAGTAAAATAAAAAAGCCGCTCCTGGAGCGACTTTGTGAGAAATCAAATAAGCTTAAAAGCCTCTTTCGGCTTTGGCTTTTCTAAAGATATCAATGGAAGCGAGGACACAACCGATAACAGAGAAAACCGTAGAAAGAACCATGTTATAGGTAAAGATACCAGAAAAGGTTTGTTTGCCTTCTCCAACGATTGCTGAACTTTTCATATAGTAATTAAAAGCGGCCAAGCCACGTTCTGTTAAGCCATTCGTAATGGCAAGCCCATTTGCGGCGGAAACGTGAAGTAAAAAAACAGCGAGTAATTGGAAAATAAGAGTAAATCCAAAACACATTACAATCATGGCGCCATTAGCTTTTCCACCAAACTTTTTATAAAGGAAAGCGCCTAAAAGAATACCAACAATAGGACTCCAAGCGGAAATGAGGTTTAAAAAGAATAGGATAACTGTAATTACTGAGCCAACAAGAGCACCAATAAGCGCGCCCCAAATACCTTTTTTAATATTATTAGGTGTGGCTTCATAATTTGCTTTTTCTTTTGCTACATATTCTTCTACTTTACCAGCGCATTCTTTATCTAAGGTAATGGTGTGGGCATAAACAGAAATTTTTTGACTTTGATCAGCGCTTAAAGATTCGCCACACATTGGGCAATAATCGATTCCTTTCACGCTATGCTTATTAAGTATAGCTAAAATTTGTTCTAAAGCAGGCTCGAATCCTTTTAAAGCAGAACCTGTTGTCATTCCATTAAAACCAATCCAAATACCATAAGCGGTAAAGTCAAGTTTAAAAATCTTCATTGGCTTTGATGCCTCAAAACTCTTTAATTCTTGTTTTGCTTCGTCGGTTAAATAGCAAGAAATATGCATTTGAAAACCATAAGGTGCGGAATCGGCTAAAGAATTGCACATTAAGTTCGTTTCGTAACCTTGCATCATTCCATAGTAGTGCATTTTTCCGTCTTGTTTCATGCCGTATTTTTCGGCGAAGGCAGTTAATTTGTTGAACATTATTTTTTCTCCTTGTGTTTATAATTCAAACATTATCATTATAGCATTTATTTGTAGAATAGAAAGGAAATAATTAAAAATAAAAATAACCTATTATTGAGGGAATAGCGTTTTCTTTTTATTTTTGTTACACTATAAGAGATTTAGAAGGTGAGACTATGGATAAAATGCCGCTTGCTTTAACGATAGACTTTGGAACGCAAAGTGTACGGGCATTAATTTTTAATAAATCAGGGAAAACTCTAGCAATAGAAAAGTATGTTTATCAACCTGCATATTTTTCTAAAGCGCCAGGCCAATGCGAGCAAAACGCAGATTTTTATTATGAGCATATGTGTGAAGTAACGAAGAACCTTACACAAAAACATCCGGATTTAATGAAGCAAGTCGTGGGATGCGCTATTACATGTTTCCGTGACACTGCCGTTTTTTTAGATGAAAATTATCAACCCATTCGTCCTTGCATTCTTTGGTGTGACCAACGATTAGCAAAGTGCGAAACACCATTACCATTATTAAATCGCTTTTTATTTTGGTTAGTAGGAATGAAAGAAACTGTGGTGATGAATCGTAAAAGAACCATGGTGAACTGGGTAAGAGAAAACGAACCAGAAACGATAAAAAAAACTAGACATTACTTTGCATTATCAACTTATTTTCTTTATCGCTTAACTGGCAAAACGAAAGATTCTGCTAGTAATTATACAGGTCATTATCCACTTGACATGAAAAAGAAAAAATGGTTTAAAAAGAGCAATTTAAAATATCCAATTTTTGCCACTCCAGTGGAATGGCTCCCTACAATCATTGAATCAGGAGAAATCATTGGCACTATTTCTAAAAAATGTGCCGAAGAATCAGGGCTTCCTGAAGGCTTAAAAGTGTACGCAAATGGTACAGATAAAGGTTCTGAAACAATTGGAACAGGATGTTTAAGAAAAGACAAGGCGTCTATTTCTTATGGCACAGCCTCAACGATTGAAGTATCTAATAAAAAATACATTGAACCAGAACCATTTTTACCTTCCTACCCAGCGTGTATTCCTAATTTATATAATATGGAAGTACAAATCTATCGTGGTTATTGGATGGTTACTTGGTTTGTTAGAGAATTTGCTAACCAAGAAGCCAAAGAAGCCGCTATCCAAAGTATGGCAGTAGAAGAAGTATTAAATGAAAGATTAATGGAAATACCTCCAGGCTCCCAAGGTTTAGTTTTACAACCTTATTGGGGACCTGGATTAAGTCGTCCAGAAGCTAAAGGCGCAATTGTGGGATTTTCCGATTATCATACTAGAATACATATCTATCGAGCAATTATTGAAGGAATTGCTTATGGATTACGTGAGGCTTTAGAAGGCATTGAAAAAAGGCAACATAAAAAAGTAAAAGAAATTCGAGTATCTGGCGGAGGATCACAAAGCGACGCGATATGTCAAATCACCGCAGATATTTTTGGATTACCTGTTAGTCGTGTACAAACCTATGAAACAGCTTCTTTAGGAACAGCAATTTTAGTTTTTACTGCGGCCCATGAATTTAACACTTTTGAAGAAGCGGTTGAAAATATGGTACATACTTCTACAACTTTTATGCCTAATATAGAAGCGCACAGACAATATGATTATTTATACAAACATGTTTATGAAAAAATGTATCCACGCCTAAAATCGGTTTATAAATCGGTAAGAAAATACAATCGAAAATATGAATAAAATGTACCATTATAATAAAAACCAATGTTTGGTCAATCTTTCAAATACTATTTTAGCACATTATGGCTTAAAGCATGAGCATGAAAGTATACAACCACTTCTTAAAACTATGCAGAAATTCGATAAAATAGCATTTTTGCTATTTGATGGAATGGGGAAGAGTTTAATTGAAGGACATTTATCAGAAGCTTCTTTTTTAAGAAAACACGTAATGATGGAAATTGATTCGGTTTTTCCACCAACGACAGTAGCGGCTACGAACGCTTTTTTATCCGGAAAATATCCGAAAGAGACGAATTGGCTAGGTTGGTCACAGTATTTCAAAAAAGAAGATGTTTTTATTGATGTGTTTTCCAATCGTGAAACATGGACGAAAACATTGTTATCTAAAGAAAATCCAATGGTAAAAGTAGGAGCATATGAAGATGTCTTTGCACAAGTCGCTAAAGCGCGTCCAGAAGTAAAAGTAAAAATGATTTGGCCAGCTTTTAAAAAAGGCGGAGCAAAAGACCTAGAAGAATGGATTACGATGATTCATCAACATCTTCAAACCAATCAGAAATCGCTTATTTATGGGTATTTTGAAAATCCTGATCATGCCGCACATGATCATGGCATCAATTCAATGGAAGTAAAAAATGAAATATATCGCATTAATGACGCCGTTGAATATTTAACAAAAGAAAATCCAGACACATTATTCATCGTATTTGCTGATCATAGTTTAGTGGATGTGCAATTCATTTATATTGATGAACATCCTGATTTCTTTGATACATTGATTCGACCCTTTTCCATTGAACCAAGGGCAAGTACTTTTTATGTTAAAGAAGATAAAAAAGAAGAATTTGAAAAACTCTTTCAAAAATACTATGGAGATTATTTTGAATTATTTACGAGAGAAAAAGCGTTAAAAAACAATATATTTGGTTTGGGGACAGAATCGCCATTTTTTCAAGATTTTATTGGTGATTATTTAGCGGTTTCTACGGACCGATATTGCTTTGATTACATTCTTCCAAGTAGAAAAAATGAGCCGATCATGAATATGATTGCGGCCCATGCAGGGGGAATGGAAGATGAACATAAAATTGATTTAATCGTTATTGCGAATTGATAAAGATGTTTTTAAGACATTCATCCGATATTCTCTCGGTGAAATGCCTTTTTTCTTTTTAAATGTTTCGCTGAAATAGGAAGAAGTGGTAAATCCAGTAGCGAAAGCAATATCTATCATGGACATATCCGTTATAGCTAATAAATTACAAGCTTCTTCAATTTGACAGTCCAACTTATATTCAATAATTGTTTTTCCTGTTTCTTTTTTGAATTCATGGGATAAAAGAGAACTAGAAACAGATAAACGATGCGATATTTCTTTTAAGGTTAAATGTGTATAATAATAGTTTTCAATAATGTTTAATGCAGCAGAAACCAAATGATTTCCCTGTATTTTTTCGTTTTTTCCAAAATATAGTTCAGCGTTTCTTTCCATTAATTTCATAATCATTTGGTAAGTGTTCTCTAAAAGGCAGGCACTATCTTTCTTTTGCTTTTGCGTTTCTTTCATCATGATTTGATATAAGGATAAAAGTGTTTCAAATTCATCTTTTTCTAAAGAAAAATAGAGTATTTTTTTCTGAAAGTTTTTAGGTAAAAAGGCCTCTAATTTGTTAATTCCAATCGCATAAAAAGTGCATCCGCTTTTAGAGACTTCGCAGTGCTTGGAATTAGAATTGATAATTAAAACATCACCTTTTTTCATATCAATGTTGCGGTTCGTTGTGACAAGTTTTCCTTCACCTTCTGCAATAAGAAGAATTTCTAAATTAGGATGAGAATGATAACTTGCTTTAAAACTTTCGTCTAAAGTGGTTTCAGAAATATAAAGGAGATTAGGATCTTCATCTATAGAAATAATAAAACGATGATGCATAAATAAAATCTCCTTTCTCCTTTTTATATTACAACATTGTTATAGAAAATTGCAATATTGTTATATTTAATATGGAAGAGAAAGTTTATGATTGAAGTGAGGATAAAAATATGACGTATTACTTAGCTATTGATATTGGAGCGTCTTCTGGTCGACATATATTAGGCCATATGGAGGACGGAAAACTCGTAATGGAAGAAATTTATCGCTTTGAAAACTTTGTGACGAAAAAAGATGGACACCTATGTTGGGATATTGATCACCTCGTTAATGAAGTTCTTGAAGGACTAAAAATGTGTAAAAAACTCAACAAGATACCAACGACAATAGGAATCGATACTTGGGGTGTAGATTATGTTCTTCTTGATCAAGAAGGAAAAAGAATAGAGCCTGTTTATGCTTACCGTGATGATCGTACCCACGATGTAATAAAAGAAGTTGAAGATAAGATTTCTTTTGCAGAACTTTATTCTATAACGGGTATTCAAAAACAACCATTTAATACGATTTATCAACTTTGCACGGATAAAAAAGCACATCGTTTAGATTACGCAAATGATTTCTTAATGATTCCTGATTATCTCGCTTATGTTTTAACGGGCGAAAAAAAACATGAATATACGAATGCGTCTACTACCGGAATGTTGGATGCTAAAACATTTACTTGGTCTAAAGAGATTATTCATCGTTTAGATTTACCTAAACATTTATTTAAAGAAATTAGTTTCCCAGAAACAGAAGTGGGAAGCTTTAAAGAAGAAATCGTTAAAGAATTAGGTTTTGATACAAAAGTGATTTTAGTCGCAACTCACGATACAGGAAGTGCAGTCTTAGCGTATCCATCCACGGAAGATGAAATCTATATATCTTCTGGTACATGGTCTTTAATGGGTGTAGAAAATCAAGGCCCGATTTTAACAAAAGATAGCCAAGAAAGGAATTTCACCAATGAAGGTGGAGCTTATAAAGCTTATCGTTATTTAAAGAATATTATGGGCTCTTGGATGTTACAAAATATTCGAAAAGAATATCAAAAAGAACAGGGTCGAAAAGTAACCTTTCCTGAAATGATTGCGTTAGCGAAAACTTCAACTTTTGAAGGAATCGTGGATGTGAACGATGCCAAATTTTTAGCGCCAGAATCTATGATAGAAGCCATTCGTTCTTGTTTTATAGGACAAAAGCTTTCTGTCGCTGACGTGTTAAATGTTACTTATCATTCTTTAAGTAAATCGTATCAAGAAACCATACAGGAAATCGAAAAAATTTGTCATAAAGAATTTCATAAAGTCTTTATTTTTGGGGGAGGATGTCAAGATTTATATTTAGATAGCCTTACCAAAAAATATACAGGAAAACGAGTATTTATTGGGCCAATTGAGGCTACCGCAATTGGAAATATGCTCGTGCAATTAAAGAAAAACCATATGGTTTCTACCATTCAAGAAGCAAGAGAAGTTGTTTACAACTCATTTGAAATAAAGGAGGTTTTATAAATGAGAAAAGAAGTGATTCGTAAGTATAAAGAATTAGGCGTAGATGTAAAAAAAGCATTAAAAACTTTAGCAAAAGTCAAAGTTTCCATTCATTGTTGGCAAATGGATGATGTTCAAGGATTTGAAAATGCTGGACCTTTAACAGGGGGCATTCAAACCACCGGTAATTATCCAGGAAAAGCAAGAAATTTCTTAGAATTAACCCAAGATTTAGACAAAGCACTTAGCTATGTTCCGGGTAGTAAAAAAATCAATTTACACGCAATTTATCGCGTTTCTGATGAATTTGTTGATCGTTCAGAAATTGAACCAAAGCACTTTGAAGCTTGGGTCAATTATGCAAAAGAAAGAGGCTACGGGTTAGATTTTAACCCAACCTGTTTTTCAAGCGAACATGTTAAAGATAACATGACTTTATCTTCTCCTGATGATGCGACAAGAGCGTATTGGATTAAGCACTGCATCGCTTCTAGAAAAATTGCTGAATATTTTGGAAGAGAATTAGGTCAAAAATCTTTATGTAATATTTGGATTCCAGACGGCTTAAAAGATATTCCAGGAGACCGCATGGGCCCAAGAGCTAGACTCAAAGATTCGTTAGATCAAATCTTTAGTGTCAAAGTAGATCATCGTTATATGGATGATTCCGTTGAATCCAAAGTGTTTGGTATTGGTATGGAATCCTATACAACGGGATCTCATGAATTCTATATGGGCTATGCGATGAAAAATAATGTCTTATGTTTATTAGACACAGGCCATTTCCATCCAACGGAAAATGTAGCAGATAAAATTCCATCTTTATTATTATTCTCCAAACGTTTAGCGTTACATGTTTCTCGTCCCGTTCGCTGGGATAGTGATCACGTTTTAAAATTGAATGATGAATTACAAGATGTCGCTAACGAATTAGTGCGTTGCAATGCCTTAGATAGAACTTATATTGGTTTAGATTACTTTGATGCTTCCATTAACCGTGTGGCGGCTTTAGCGTTAGGTGCAAGAAATATGCAAAAAGCGCTTCTTATTGCTTTATTAACACCATGGGAACGCATGAAGGAACTTCAAGACAAACAAGATTTCACCCAATTATTTATTCTTCAAGAACAAATGAAGCTAATGCCATTTGATGAAGTTTGGAATGAGTATTGTGCTTCGCAAGGCGTTTTAGCGGATGAAACCAGTTGGTATGAAGACGCTATGCGCTATGAAAAAGAAGTTTTAAATAAGAGAGGATAAAACAATGAATTGTATTGAAAAAGTTACAGAGATATTAGACCAATTATATCAACATGGTTGGGATGAAAGAAATGGTGGAAATCTTTCTTACATTTTAGAAGAAGAGGAAGTAAGAGAATTAGGCTTAAAAGATATAATTATTCGAAGCTTTCAATATGAATTTGATTTAAGCCCATTAATTGGAAAATATTTTATTATCACAGGTACAGGAAAATATTTCAGAAATTGTAAACCTTTCCCAGAAGAAAACTTAGGAATTATGAGAGTCATTGGCCCACATACTTTAGGATTAATTTGGGGATATAGCGATGGTGGTAGACCTACTTCCGAAGCACCAACCCATTTAAAATGTCATATTGAAAGACTAAAAGTGGATCCAGAACATCGTTTAGTCATTCATTGCCATCCTACCAATGTAATTTGCATGACACATGTTCATGATTTAGATTCAAATCACTTCACAGAAGATTTGTGGAAAATGCAAACCGAATCTATTGTTGTTTTCCCTGAAGGTATTGCGGTACTTCCTTGGATTTTATGCGGAGGAGAAGAAATTGGTATTGCTACCGCGGAAAAAATGAAAGAATATCGCTCAGTCGTATGGGCGCAACATGGCATTTTCTGTACAGGAAAAACTTTAGACGAAGTGTTTGGATTAATTGAAACGATTGAAAAAGCGGCTGAAATCTATATGAAGATTATGGATAAAAAGATTTATCAATCGATTACGAATGATCAATTAATAACGTTAGCGAAAGCGTTTAAAATAAATTATAGAAAAGGTATAATTGATTAAAAAGGGGGACGAAAAAATGGACAAAGAAACAAAACAAGAAATTGCGATGTCGAAAGAAGAAAAAAGAAAACAAGCTCGTGAAGCGCGCATGAAAGAAAAGCAATTAGAAAAGCAAAGAGCACGAGTGCATAGTGAAATGGTTGCTTACCAAAAAAAGAGCCAAAAGAAAATTAAAAAAGCGCCTAAAGGTGCATATATTTCATTACGCCATATTAATAAAATCTACGATAATCACGTTCAAGCCGTTTATGATTTCAATTTAGATATTGAAAAACATGAGTTCATTGTCTTAGTTGGTCCTTCTGGATGTGGAAAATCCACAACATTAAGAATGATTGCTGGTCTAGAAAGTATTACCGCAGGTGATTTATTTATTGATCAAACCTACGCAAATGAATTACATCCAAAAGATCGTGATATTGCTATGGTTTTCCAAAGTTATGCCCTTTATCCACATATGACCGTAGCGGGAAACATGGGCTTTGGTCTACGCATTCGTAAAGTTCCAACTTTAAAAGTAGATGAAAATGGACAACCTATTTTAGGTATTAATAAAAAAGCAATTAAAGTTCTTGAAGAACAACTACGTAATCTTAAAGAATATATCAAGGCACCAGAAGAGGGAGAAGATTTAGAACAATTACAAAAGGATATTCAAGACTTAGAGCAAAAGATTGAATATTTGAAAGTAACACCAGTAGAAATCTATGAAAGAAAACATCTTCCTAAAGAAGAAATTCACCGCCGTGTATTAGAAGCAGCACATATTCTTCAAATTGAAGAGTATCTTTCTAGAAAGCCCAAAGCATTATCCGGTGGACAATGTCAACGTGTCGCTTTAGGTAGAGCGATTGTTAAAAACGCAAAAGTATTTTTAATGGATGAACCTTTAAGTAACTTAGACGCTAAATTAAGAGTGGCAATGCGGAGTGAAATTATTCGCTTACACAATACTTTAAATGCCACAACGATTTATGTTACCCATGACCAAACGGAAGCTATGACCATGGCGACAAGAATTGTGGTTATGAACAAAGGCTATATTCAACAAATTGGAACACCAATTGAAATTTATAATCATCCTGCGAATGTATTCGTTGCGACCTTTATTGGTTCGCCAGCCATGAATATGATGAATGCAGAATTCGTAAAAAATAAGATTGTTTTTGAAAAAGGAACCGAGATTAAATTACCAAAAGACTTTAAAGATGCCGTCAAAGTATTCTATCAAAACGAAATTATTGCTTTAGAAAAGGAACTCAAAGAATTAGAAGAAAACTTTGTTGAAAGAAATGAATATCTTGCGAAGATTGAAAAACTTGAAAAAGAAATCGAAAGTCTATCGGATGCAGCAAGAGCAAAAAAAGAAACAGAACTCGGTCATTTAAAAGAAGAATTACATGCTTGTGAAGCAAGTAATCATCGTCGAGTTTACTTATTAGAAACTTTAGAAGCTTTAAAGAAAGTCGATGTGAATAAAGAAGTTCCTGTTATTTTCGGTATTCGACCAGAAGATATCTATCAATCTAATCGTGTTTTAACGGATGGAGAAGTTTCACAAGAATTTACTTTAAAAGTATCTGTAGCAGAATTATTAGGACATGAGTATTATGTCCATACTGATTTTGAAAGTGGAGAAATCGTTTCAAAGATTCACGCCAAAACTTTAGTGCATGCAGGTGATGAATTAAAACTTGTTTTCGATATCTCTAAGATTCATCTCTTTGATCGAGTAACACAAAAATTAATTAAGTAGTGCTTGAAGAAACACAAAAATTTGTTTATGATTTGATTTTAAAGAATAGGAGGGGTGCATGATGGCGAAGAAAAGTAACCTACAACCATATAAAAATGAATTTCCGGCCGCACCGGGAAGAAGAATTGGCTCTTTTTTAATTGATGCTGTTCTTTTCATTGTGGTTTCTTTTATTTGCTTAATGGCCTCTCTTGCGATTTTAAATCATTCATCTTTTTATAAAGATAAAGAGAAAATTGTGCGCGATGAAATGGTGGCTTGTTACGAAATAGAAGAAGAAGCCAAAATCTATGAATTTATTAATAATGAGGATCATTTATATAGTACTCCTCGAGACCAAGAATTAATTTTTAAAGATTATTGTTATATGCACATTCTTTATAGTTATGAAAAAAATCCAACCCCATTTATTCAGGAAAATGTAGAGGATTTAGTAAAAGGTATAAAAACTGTTTCTATGGCAAGTTATGAAACCGACACCTTAGCGTATTTCTATGATACTTACGTTGCAAACAACAATACTTATGGTGATAAAGAAAATGATATCGTAGATATGCAAGGTAAATCACCAAAAGAATATTTCTATCAAGTGTATAAAGATAAAGCGGTTAACTTAGAAATGTGGGTTTTTGATATGGAAAACTTTACACTACCTTACTTAAAAGGTGAAGATGCCGTTAAACTTTTAAAAAGAATTGAAACAAATTATGAAGCAGGCGTACAAACCTATAATTATTTGCGCGTAAATTATAATAATGTATGGGAACAAGAAGTATCAGAATTAATTGCTTCTTCTCGTTTTCAAGAGCATTATCAAGTCTATAAGGAAAACTACGCAAAATGTTCGGTGATCGTCGATGTTACGAGTGTAATTGTCTATGTTTTAAGCTTTTTCTTAGTCATTGTTTTACCACAAATTATTTTCCATAATGCCCAGACAGTGGGTAAACGGTTGATGAAAGTACAAGTTGTGGATGTTGAAGGCTATGAGGCGCTAGATCATCAGATTGTTGTTCGTGATGTAATATCCTTTATTATGTTGTTTGGAATTATGATAATTACGTGTTTCTTTGGTGGAGGCCTCAATACTGGTTGGATGTATCCAATATTTGAAATTGCCGGAGCTGGATTTTCTTTATTCTCTTTTATGGCTATTGCAACAATAATCGCTTTCATTTCGATGATGATGATGTTTGTGACCAAAAGGAAAATGGGACTTCAAGATCGTGTAAGCGGAACATATTGCATTGATTTACGTTATTTTGATCCTAACCAAAATAAAATAGAAGATGAAAAAAAGGAAGAAGAGAAAGATGATAGAGGCGAGACCGCTACCTACTTTGATTCTTCATCCTTTGATAATAAAGAAAGAAAAGATTTAACAAGAAAAGATTAAAGCCCATATTTAGATGGAGGTAATCCGAAGTACTTTTTAAATTCTTTTGAAAAATAGGATTGATTTTTATATCCGAGAGCGTAAGCAATTTGTGAAATAGAGAATGTTTTCCTTTTCAAAAGTTCAACCGCCTTTTGCATTCTTAGATAAATAATATATTTCATGGGTGATACACCCATGTTTTTTTTAAAGATTCTCGTTAAATAGGCTTGATCAAAGAAAAAGTAATCCGCTACTTTTTTGATATTGATATTTGGAGAAGTATAGTTGTTGTTAATGTACTCAATTATTTTTTTAATTTGTATTTCTTCTTTGCTTAAAAGAGGCGAGTGTTCTTCTTTTCCATATTCAGAAACAATACAAGAAAAAATATTGAGAAGAATTGCGTTAACCCGTAATGTTTCTGCATTTGTGTTACTTAGGAATTTTTCTTCGTCTAATAAATCAAGGAAGAAGTTAATAATATCGTCCAGGTTTTCAATATTAATGTGCATGTTGTGAGCAGGGAAGTCGATGCAATTTAAAATCTTTTTTACAAGACTTCCATTAACTTCCATCCAAAAATATTGCCACGGATCTTTTGAATCAGGACGATATTTCATATGAGAATTTGGAGGAATTAAAAAGCATTCTCCTTTTTTTATGCTTTCCACTTGGCCTTTATTATAGATATATCCTTTGCCGTTTAATACAAAATGCAAAACATAACAAGATTTATTAGAATCAATTAATGGCTTGCTTTTACTACACTCCTCATAACCAATGATAGAAGCGTAAATATCTGAGTTAAATTCATCAACAATATTTCGAAAGCATAAGCTCTGAGCAAAGAGTGATTCTTTATTCATAATTTTTCTCCTTTATTCATAAAATATATATAAAATCATTATACACGAATTTTATAAAAATCAAAAAAGTATATAAATAATTTAAATAATGTATATATATGGTAAGAGATCTTAGCCAAACGCATCCTTAAATAAAATAGTTAAAGTTACATTACTTTTAATGAAAAAAAGAAACAAAAAGGAATAATTAAATGCAAGAATATAAGTTTACATATTGATAAAAACAAAGAAAAAAGAAAAATTGTTGAGGTAAAGAAAAAGAAAAAAATATAAAAAGACTAGTTGGAAATGTTTGCCAATCATTTTCTTTAAATGTCAAAAAAGTATATATTTAATGTCAATATAGGCTATGTGAAATGATAGCCATTTCATTTAAAATGAAAGTAAAGATAGGAGAAGTGTGATATGGAAGCTGTTTTATCAAAATCGGACATTGAAACATTATCAAGAACGCCGGCCAAAAGAAAATGGTATTCAAAGATGGGCTTAGCCCTTTTTGTAATGGCGCTTCCGACTTTTATATATATTCTTATTTTCCACTATTTACCTTTAGGCGGCTTAGTGATTGCATTTAAAGATTATTCTTCTTTTAAAGGTATTTTTAATTCTCCATGGACAAGCATGGGAGGCTTTAAACATTTTGTGACCTTTATGAAACAGCCTAATTTCTGGTCCATTGTGAAAAATACATTAGTATTATCGGTTGCGTCGATTATATTTAACTCGATTCTTCCTATTATTTATGCGCTAATTTTAAACGAAGTTCGTATTAAAAAAGTGAAACGTGTCATTCAAACCATCATGTATGCGCCTTACTTCATTTCCGTTTCGGTTTTAGTAGGTATGTTATTTGCTTTCTTTAAAACCGATAGCGGTATCTTTACTCGTTTATTTGCTTTCTTTGGCTTTAATGCCGCAAACTTGATGGAAAACCCTGATTACTTCTGTATGATTTATGTCGTTTCAGGCTTATGGCAAGGTTTAGGCTGGTGGTCCATCGTTTATATGGGATCGCTCGCTAATGTAGATCCAAACTTACATGATGCCGCAACGATTGATGGAGCAGGTAGATTTAGAAGAATTCTTTACGTTAATCTTCCCCAAATTATCCCGCTTGCAATTATCATGTTTATTATGTCTGTAGGTAATATCTTAAGCGTGGGTTTTGAAAAAGTATACCTGATGCAATTAAGCACCAACCTTTCTTCTTCTGAAATCATCGCAACGTATGTTTATAATATTTCTTTCCCTAAAGGCTCTTCTGGGGTAGCACAATTCTCGTATGCAACCGCAATTGGCTTATTCAATTCGGTAGTGAATATCATCATTTTGTGTATCGCAAACTTTGTTTCGAAAAAGGTTTCCGATAACTCATTATGGTAGAAAGGAGAAAGACATGAATATTACACGCACAAAAAGCGATAAAGTATTCGACATTGTGATTATCGTCATCGTATCTATTATTGCTTTATTATTCTTATTTCCTTTATTAAATGTTCTGGCTTCTTCTTTTTCTTCCCCGGATCAAATTGTTGCAGGTAACGTTGGCCTTTTTCCGCAACAATTTACATTAAGTGGATATAAATACATTTTTAAAGAAGCAAAGATTTGGCGTGGCTTCTGGAATTCTGTGAAATATACCTTTATTGGAACCATTATTCAAGTATCCTGCCAAATGTTATGTGCTTATCCGCTTTCTAGAAAAGATTTTAAAGGAAGAAAATTCTTAAACCTTTTCTTAGTACTCACGATGTTCTTATCGGGTGGTATGATTCCAACCTATTTGTTAATTAACCAACTCCATTTGTATAACACTGTGTGGGCTATCATTCTTCCTGGTTGTATTTCCGTATTCAACATTATTGTTATTCGTACTTATATGGAATCATCTATTCCTAAGGAATTACAAGAAGCCGCAATGATTGATGGATGTGGAGACATAAGAATCTTTACTCGCATTGTACTTCCACTATGTAGACCGATTATTGCCGTTATGATTCTATATGCGGTTGTCGGCTACTGGAATTCTTATTTCAACGCATTAATGTATGTTCAAGATGTGAAGCTAATGCCATTACAAAACGTTTTAAATAGTATCTTAATTTCAAACGAATCGTCATTAGGCTCTGGTACGGATGTCAATTTATCGGAGCAATTAAAATATGTTACGATTGTTGTTTCTTCATTACCGCTTTTAATCATTTATCCTTTCTTCCAAAAATATTTCGAGAAAGGTGTTACGATTGGCGGAGTCAAAGGATAAGGAGGAAAAAATATGAAAAAAAGTACAATTACTAATTTACTTGTTTCTTTATTAACTTTAGGTGCGCTTGTTGGGTGTGGAGGATCAGGAACAAATTATGATCCAGATAACTTTTTACCCAATGGTACGGAAGATAATCCATATCGTATTGTAAAAGAACCAGTCACGATTAAAATTTTTGCCCCTCATAGTGCAAGTAACCCTGAATATAGCGAACAAAGAATGTTCACTTATCTTTCCGAAATAACGGGATTAAATTTTGAATTTACAACACCAGATACTTCTTCTTATTCAGGAGCAAGAGCGAGTGTTTGGAATTCAAGTTCTACCATTCCTGATTTGTTCTTATTTAATAACTCCATTGCGGAATTAGTTAGTTATGCGGAAAATGGCTATGATGCTTATGTTCCATTTAATGATGATAATTATTCTTATACAGTAGGCGGACAAAAGATTGAAGTAGGTAACTTAATCGATAACTATATGCCAAATTATAAAGCTGGATTAGAAAGCAACTTTGGTGTTGATCGTTCTAAAGAAGATGCCGTGAAGGTAGCGTCTTTAGATGATGGAACTATGTATTCTACTTTATCTGTTTCTGACGTAGCTCGTGATTTAACCTTTAAAATGTTTATTAACCAAAAATGGATTGATGAAATCAATAATGGTTATGGCGGATATAAAGGAAAGAAATTACCAAACGCAAATGAGATTAAAACCGCAGAAGAATTATTAAATGTTTTGCGAGCGTTTAAAGAATTAGACGCGAATGGAAACGGGAATCCAAATGATGAAGTTCCTATTACTTCTAAATCTTTAGAACACTTAAGAAATTTCATTTTAGCGAGTTATGGTTATGTTCAACCAGCCGCCGAAATTGAAAGCGATTATTCAAAATTTACTTATGTGCCTTATACCGAAGCGTATCGTAAATATTTACAATTTATGAATACTTTATGGAAAGAAGGCTTAATGGACAACGATACATTCTCCAATAAAACCGATACGCAAATCGCCCAAAAAGGACAAGCCAATCGTTTAGGTTGCTTTATTGGCGCAGCGGCTTACTTAGTTGTTGGTTATGATTATGAAAAAGATTATACCACCTTTGGACCTTTAACTTCTTCTTACTATACAGGAACACCATTACAACTTGGCTTTGGATATTTCCAAGCCGATGGAACGTCTATTCCTCAACATTCTGTTTATGTAAGAGAAGTGGCTAGACTTATTGATATTATGTATAGCGACTTAGGCAAACAACTAATCTCTTATGGTGTTGAAGGTGAAAACTGGACCTGGGATGATGATGCGCATACTTCTTGGACTTTCCATGTCCCTGAAACTTGGACGGGTAATCAAGAGCAATACCGCGCGACAATCACACCAAACGTTAACAGTGCTTCGGCCTTATATTGGTCCAAAGACTTCGTTGAAAAAATGAACGATGATATCATTCGTGAATTAAATAAAATGTCACAAATTTATGTTCCTTACTTAAAGAGACCTGAACCAGGTGAAATTAAGATGACGGGTGCTGAATATGACGCTATTAGCACGATTAAAGCGGCACTTGACCCACAATTAATCTATCTAGAATCTTGCTATGTTCGTGGAGCAGAGAATTGTGATCCTAATGATGATGCAAGCTGGAATAAATTTATTAATGCTTTAAAAGGCTATAAAGCCGATGAGCTTCTTGGTTACTATAATGCAGCTTTAGAACGCTACAAAGCGAAAAAAGCTTAAGGAGAATAAGTTATGAGATCAACAAGAAAAAAAGCTTTATTTCTTCTTGCCTTAGCTTCCACAACTTTAATGGCTTGTGGTCATACTGAAGAGCCATCGACGAGTGTAGAACCGACAACATCGGTAACACCAACTACATCGGAACCATCTTCCAATACGACTCCCACGCCATCTACGTCAACACCAGAGCCATCGACTTCGACAGTAGAGGGACCTGAAATGAATACAAGTGATGCTTTAAAACTTTTAAATGGTAGTCCGTATTCGAACCCAATGCGTTTTAAAGAAAATCTGGGACTATCCAATCCTTCCATTGTGGGTGTTGATAAAGAACGCTTTGAAAACGAATGGGTAGATGAGGTTCCCAAAGAAGGAACGATTTATCTAGCTGAAGAATTAGGAATCACTGAAAATGCAATTAACAATTCAGGCACGCTTTCACTTTTCTTAAATAGCATTAAAAGCGTTGAAGGTAATAAAATTATTCAATTTAAAAGTGGAACTTATCCGTTCTCCGCTAAAGTTGATACTGTAGGCATCAAAGACCTTTATTTAGTCGGTGAAGATAATACCAATTTTGTCTATTCTGGTTGGGGTACCTATTTTGATGCAAGAGCGGCGAAAAACATTCATATCATTAACATTAATTTCGATATGAAATATTCGCCTACCATTGCTGGTAAAATTAAACGTTTTACCGAGGGCAGTGGCTCTACTGTTGTTTATATAGATGTTCCTCAAGAATTTGACTTAACCCAAAGCCTTTACACCAATTGGGAAGGCAAATACGGTTCTTATATGGAATGCTATTTGGATGAAAATACAGGAAAGTATGTTCCTGATCGAAATGGAAACTTAGTATATAACACCCCAACGGGAAGTACCAATACGGGATATAAAGGTATTTTTGGTGTTTCATATGATAATGCCAATCGAGAACTTGCGATTACCATCAATCAAAAATTTGTATGGGACACGTATAAAACGCCGGTTATAGGAAAAATGGTTTCCTTTGCTTATACCATGTATGACAATTTTGGATTCTATTTCCAAGATTGTGAAGAAGTCTACATGGAACACGTGAATGTTTATGTAGCAGGTGGTATGGGACTTAGAGCAGATCGCGGTAAAAACTTCTATTTAAATCATGTAAGTTATGCACCGAAAGAAGACTCTGCAAGAATTATGACTTGCACTGCGGATATTATTCACACGATTGGTGTTGAAGGTGATTTACAAATCACAAACTGTCGTTTAGCGGGAAGCCATGATGATGCATTAAACATTAAATCTTTCTATTTAAAGATTACAGATGTTAATGCAAGCGCTAGAGAAATCAGTGTTTCACAAACGCAAAACGAATGTCCAATTAGTAACTATGAAGTGGGCGATACCATTGATGTATATGATACCGAAGTCATGGGACTTGTCGACACTTTCAAAATTGTGGATGTAGTCAAACAAGGAACAAGCTTTACATTTACAGTGGATAAACGTCCATCAAAAAAGATTGTTGAGGGATTATGTGTAGGAAATGATACAAAATCCACAAGAATGAAACTCAACAATACGATTATTGAAAATAAAAGAAACCGGGGTATTTTATTACAAACCCGTTATTCTGAAATTACCAATTGTACGTTCCAAAATGTTGTGATGGGACCAATTCAAGTTTTAGCGGTCAACGATACTTTTAGAGAAGCTATCGTACCAAAGAACATTCTCATCGCTAATAACAAATTCTTGAACAACATGGGCACAGACTTAGCTATCTTTGCTTATGGAAATGGCACTTCTGATTATACAAGTGGCACCATTCAAGGTGTTGAAGTGGAAAACAATTACTTCTATAACGGATCAGGCAATGCGATTTGGCTACTTGCAAATGGAGGTACCAAAGTTCATAACAATTTGATTCATTATACGAAAAAAGTCTCTTCATTATTGGTTAGAGTCGTTGGCTCAAGTGATGTCAATGTTTCTAATAACGTCTTCTACACAACGCTCGATATTACATTATCAAGCAATGTAGATTGTACGAACTATGTTGAAAAAGATAACGAAAAGAAAGGGGCATAGAAAATGAAAAAAAGATACGCGATTCCTTTGACGATTTCCATGTTGTTTGTTCTTGGCGTCACTGCGTGTGGGAAAACCGATAAACCTACAACATCTTCTACAACTGTGGTGGAAGAAGTACATGTAGAAACGGTGAATCTTACCGCTAGTGAATCAACTATAAAAGTTGGCGAAACTTTACAATTAAATGTAGAAGTTTTACCTGCGAATGCAACGAACAAAAAAGTAACTTATTCTTGCGATAATGAAAAAGCAGAAGTTTCTTCTTTAGGTGTAGTTACCGCTAAAGAAGTAGGAACTGTAACCATTACCGCTACAGCAGAAGATAATGGGGTAAAAGGAACACTTACGCTTCAAATTTTAGAAAATAATCCTTACTCCAACCTAGATATTAAGGATTATGCAGCGGCTTTAGAATCATCACCTTATAGCAATAGCCAATTAAGTGGAAAAGAAAAATATGGCTTATCTAATGGTGGAGCGGTTGGCGTAAACCAAGAATTAATCGTAGAAAAATACGCAACAATTGCGGATAGTGAAGTTGGTGCAGATAACATTATTTTGGTAGAAAGCATTGCTTTAAGCGATGTGAATGCTTATTTTACCGATGTTACTGAACTCAATAACTACTATAAAATTCAAACCGCAATCTACAAAGCAAAAGCTTTAAACGATGCAGGTAAAACTGCCAAAATCAAATTTCCAGGGGGCACCTTAAATGTGGAAGCCTATTTATCTTCTTCCGATAAGGCTTTCGTTCTTTCGGGATTAAACGGAACCTATTTTGAAGGAAATAATACCACGATTGCGATTGAAACTAAAGATCTAAGTTGGAAAGGATATCTTAACATTACGGATTGTAAGAATGTCCATTTCAACGATATCAATTTTGATACCATTCTTCCTTCTAATTTGACGGGAAAAGTTGTTGATGGAAACGTTTATGATGATAACTATTTAACCTTAGAAGTTGATTCAGAATTTAATCCACTAATGGAAACGATTGAAGCAAAAATGAGCAAACCTCGCATTCGTTCTTGGGTGGAATTTAATCAAAACACAAAGACACCTTTAGATGGCGGTAACTTCTTAGTAGATGATTTTAGTTCTTATGAAATTACTAAGAGTGCTTCTAATGTCTATACTTTAAAAGTGAACTTCTCAACGGGTGGCAAATCTCGCCCAAGAAATGGCACTTTAGTATCTGTGCAATTCTCTCAATATGACGCTGTTGGCATTAATATTGGTAATGCGGAAAATATTTATTTGGAAAATGTAGAAATGTACCATGCATCTGGTATGGGATTAGTAGCCCAAACATCAACGAATTTATATGTGAACCGCTTTGCTTTAAAAGTAAAAGAGGGCAGTAATGCCTTAATGACAGCCACTGCGGATGCCATGCACTTTAGTTTATTACATGGTGATGTTCATATTACGAATTCTTTAATTGAATATTCTCATGACGATGCTTTAAACATCAAATATGGTTTCTGGTATAAATTAGTGGAAACTGGAACAGGCTCTGAACGTTGGATTAGTGTGAATAAAATTTCGGGTGGTATTAAAGAACCTGAAATCGGCGATAAAGTTCAAATTTATGATGAACAAACCTTTGAAGGACACAACCCAAGTGCAGGATACTATACCATTAACAGTATTGAAAAAACCGCCTCTGGTTATAAACTCGGTGTGAAAGAAAGATTATCTGGCGCCAGTGAATGGGGGACATGCCGTGTTACCTTTGTCTCGGATACTCCAGACTTTGTCTTCTCTAATAATATCGTAAGAAATAAGAGAAATCGTGGTGTATTAGTACAAGTTCCTAACGCTGTAATTGAAAATAATGCCTTTATGTATGTTGGACATGGGTCCTTACAAATTGCTTCAGCAATGGACAAATTTAATGAAGCCACTTTGGCGCAAGGCACAACCGTTAAAAACAATAAATTTATTGGTAACTGTTATACCAAACCAGGACCATTATATGGAGATATCTCTGTTTTTGCAATTGCTAGTAATGGCTCGGTTGCACCTAAAGGAACCATGCATGACATGTTGATTGAAAATAACTTTATTTCCAGAAATGGTAACGCTGCTGTTTCCTTCCGTGGTGTTGGTTCTTCAACAGTAAAAGACAACTTATTTAATGAAACGAGTTATACACAACCTTCTGGTGATGCGATGAATACGATTTTCCAACTCACCAATTGTACGGATGTGACCATTCAGGGAAACTATAGTAACTACACATTAGGTAACGGATTAAGCGGATTAACCTTTGAAGGCACGACCGCCCCAAGTGATGTGACCGCAATGGATAACATAAATATTAAAGAACGTGAAAATGGCGAAGCAGGCCCAATTGTCCAAGTTGCCAAAACAACCAAGACGATTACCATTGACGGAAATCTTTCCGATTGGGATGATGCTAACGCCTTAGATATAGCTATCGATGGTGTATCCGATGCAGAAGGCACCGAACGTACACTCGCCGAACTCAGCGATCACTTTGGCATCAATAAGTTAAAGATGACATGGGATGATAAAGGAATTTACTTTGCATTCGATATCTTTGATAACCTTCTTGATGTAAGAACAGTGAATGATTTCTGGTTAGGTGATTGTGTAGAGTTATTCATGTCTACTGTCGTCGATTTACCAAGTGCCGATATGCAAATCTATAAAGATTATGAAGATGAAGGCGTCCTTCAAGTCGCGTTTGCACCAACTTGGTCAAGTAGCAACTATTTAGCAATAGGAAGAACCAGATCAAAAACAGTTTACGCACAAAACAGCAATATGATTCAAACTTCATTCACGACATCATCGGATGGATATGTTGGCGAAGTCCTCATTCCATTTACCTATGCTCCTGAATTCAAAGCGAAGATCGATGCTGGTAAGCAAATTGATATGGCTATTGTCGTAGCTGATGCTGAAAGAACTAAGATGGGTATTAAACGTGTACAAGCAGGAAATATTCCTCACTTCGTCGAAGATTACAAGACGAAAACGGAAAGAATGCCTCAATATTTCTTCAATTAAAAGATGGATGCAAAATTTCTAAAAATTGATTTTTAAAAAGAAAGGAGAAAAACAATGAAAAAGAAATTTATGCCTATTTTCGTTGCAGTGACGATGTTAACCGCTGGTTTGGTAAGCTGTGGAAATAAACCAGCTCCAACAACATCAAATAATCCTACAACGGGTGCCCCTACAACTACAGTGACACCAACAACCTCAGAGACACCTGAACCAACGACTCCAACGATTGTTCACGTTGAATCTGTATCAATCACAGCAGAAAAGACGACCTTATTTGTTGGGGACACAACAAAAACTACGGTTACTGTTTTACCAGAAAACGCTAACGACAAGAGTTACGGATTTTTGACAGAAAACGATAAAGTAGCCACTGTATCAGGAGATGGCACAATCACCGCTGTTGGTGCAGGAACAACCAACATTGTTGTTAAAACAAGCGATGGTGGAAAAGAAGGTAAAGTACTAATTACGGTTAATGCTGCTTCTGCTCCAGTCATCAATATGCCTGAACAAACAACTTTCACAGTTGCAGTAGGCGAAGCTCTTACTTTACCAACCATTACCGCTACCGACTACCGTGGTAATGATATTACTAAAGATATGGACATTGCTGATACATTTGAAAAAGAAGCAGTCTCTAATGGTGTTTTCAATGCGAGAATTGCTGGAACCCACACAATTAGTTATTACATCACTGATGATAATGGTGAAGATGAACAATTCCTTACCGTCAATGTTACTCCAACGCATGAAGAAACATTCGATGTAGGCGAATATACGGATCCAGCGGCTCTTAAGACATATGGAGTTTTTAAAGAAAACTTTGCAAATGGTAAAAGAAATAAATTAAGTATTGCGGATAGTCAAGGCGCCGCAAAGATTGATGGTGGCGAAGACGCTATTAGTGGCAACTCTTTAATTATTGATGCAGGTAAAACGGCTGGAAGTGCTTTATATGGTATCTTCATTAATGCCTTCAAGGATTATTTCGATAGAGGCCGTTCAGCAACCTATAAGATTTCTTTTGACTATAAGATTCTATCCAACGCAAGTGGATTAAGGGATTTCTATTGCTCAATTAGCTGGGATGGCTCTAATGGTATTAACAATAACTTTGTCAATACAAGTGCCGCTATTGGAGAAGTCCAACATAAGGATATTACTTTTGCCGGAACCGTCGTTCCTGAAACTGGAAACGCATGGTTCTCCTTCTGGAAACTTGGTGCAGGAGATGCTCGCATCGCAATTGACAACCTTGTCTTTGAAGCCGTTGAAGAAACACAAGTAACTGAAGTTATTCCAACCAGTGAACAATTATTAGCAGAAGGTGGATTTACTTGGAACATGAAAGATAAAGGTGCCAAGATTTCTAGTGGTAAAGCAATTCTTGTTAAAGATGTAGAGGATGAAACATTAAAAACAAAAATGCAAGGAAGTTCCTTATTTACCGACACTGTTATGGAATTAACGGGCGCAGATGGCCACTTATTCTCTGGTTTAACCAAGGATAATTTAGTGGTTGGTAAGAAAGCTACCATTAAAATGAACTATGTTGCCGAAAATGAAAAGAACTTATTCTTCATCATGATGAAAACGGATGGTCATGGTGCAACATTATCTGGTGCTAAAGTTACTGATAATGAAGATGGAACGAGAACTTTAACTTGGACAGGCACTATTGAAAGCGGTTGGTGTCAACTGAATATCTATGGACAAAACAATCCTCAATTCCATCTTTATATTGGTTCTATTGAAGTGAGTTTAACTGATGCGGATCCAATTCCAGAAGATACCACTCCAAAAGGATATAAAGTTGGACAAACCTGGACTTTTGATAGCCGTGCATTTGGCCTAGTTGATGATGCTAATCGTGCAGTAGCGAACTTTGATAATAACGAAGACGTTTTAGCTGAAGCTGCTATGGGAACTAAACCCCAAAAAATTACATTTAAAGCAGCTGATCAAACAATCGAATGGGTACAAATGGGTCAAAATGTCATGGAAACCGGTATGACCTATAAGATTACCATGGACTATTATGTAACCGAATCAAATGGTGGATCCTTTAGCTATAGAGCAGATGGCGATTTCCCAGCATTTGGACCATCCACAGTGGGCTATCATCATTCTGAAATTGACTATGTAGCAAAAGGAAATGTGGATTTCTTTAGTTTCTATAGTTTACCGAGTGGATTTGTTGGTACATTCTATGTCAACGCTGTTACTGTTAAATTAGTTGCACTTAACAAATAATTAGATTTTAAAATAGATAGAGTTGAGCGGGGCTCTCTCGCTCAACTCCTATCTTCTATAATTTTTAAAGGAAAATGAGTATGAAAAAGATTTTAAAAGATTTAAAAAGACGTATTTCTTTAAATAGAGACCGTTTATCTGATTCCATTTATCAATATACGGATGTTTTTACACAAGGTGGATCTTGGCCTGGTGATTTTGAGGGTCGAGATGTTTTAGCGTTGACTTCTTTATATCATGCTCTTGATGGTTATAAAGAGGAACAAGAAAACATTTTAGAACAATTAAAAAGTCTTTTTGATCATATTCCTTTACATACGAATGCTTATGGCTACTTTGGAGAAGCGTTTAACGGAGAATATGTTGATGAACAACAAGTTTCCGGAAATTCTTGGTACTTACGTGGCCTGATTGAATACTATTACATTACTAAAGATGAAAAATATCTTCATCAAATACAATCAATCGTGAAGCAATTTTTAGTTCCAATCGCCCCTTTCTATGATCATTATCCTACGGGTAAAAGAGAACGTGGCGGTGTTGGCGGTAAATTAGAAGGTTCATTTATTAATGGCTGGAAATTATCCACTGATGTTGGCTGTGCTTTCATTATGATGGATGGAATGACCAAGGCTTATGAAGTTACGCATAACGAAGATTTAAAAAAAGCAATTGAAAAGATTATTGAAAATTTCTTGACGATTGATTATGTCAATTTAGAATGTCAAACGCACGCTACATTATCTTGCGCAAGAGGCATTTTACGTTTTTATCGAATGACAAAAAACGATAAGTATTTGAAAGATGTTGAACATATTTTCTCTGACTATTTAAAAGACGGAATGACGTATGATTATTCGAATATTAACTGGTTTAAGAGAGAGGATACATGGACAGAGCCATGTTGTATTGTAGATAGTTTGATTTTAACAAAAGAGTTATATCTCATAACAAATAAAAAAGAGTATTTAGATTTATTTAATCGTATTTATACAAACTCAATTCGTACTTTCCAAAGAAATAATGGCGGAGCGGGATGTGCAACTTGTGCCATTCATTCCCATTACGATATGAAAATGTTCTTATATGAAGCTTTTTTCTGTTGCACAATGCGCTTAGGAAATGGTTTAGGAAGTATTGCAGATTTTACTATAGTAAAAAAAGACAACCAATACTTTATCCCGTTTGCGTGTGCTGTCGATTATGAAGATGAGGATGTTGCCTTTTTAGTCGATGCTGAGTTCTACGAAGGAAAAAGAATTCAAATAGAAGTAAAGAAAGCAAGTAACGCTGAACTCTTTATTCGTTTACCGGAAAATGCTAAAGTAGAAGGGTATCCGATAGAAAACGGATGGCTTCATCTTTCCTTAAATGAAAAAGGAAAAATGAATTTATTTGTTTCTTTACAAATAAAAAAAGAGAACGGCCTTCATTTCTATGGCGATATGCTTTTAACGAGAAAAGATGAAGTATTAGAGCCTCATTTCTTATTAGACAACCAAGTGTATTCTTATTTATATGATAGCTCATTATTTACGGAAGAAGAGTTAAAGGAAAAGATTCAATATGTTAAGTGAACATCAAATTCCAGCTTTTAAAAAAGCAAAACCAATTTATCCTCATATATTAGAAAAAGAGATGAATGTCTCTCTTTTCTTCGTACAGGAAGTCAATATTCAAAAAGAAGGTTATCTTCAAATTACAGGAAATAACCTATATCGTATTTTTGATAATGGCCAGTTAATGGGCTACGGACCAGCGCGTGCTGCACATGATTACTACCGTGTTGATCAATACATGCTTAAAGAAGGAAAGCATCGTATTGTTATTGAACATGTTTATTATCATTGTAATAACTTTTGTTCTACAAATACCGCACCTTTTTTAGAATGTGAAGTCATAGAAGATGAACGGGTTTTAGCCTACACAGGAAATAAAGATGAATTTATTTGCTATAAAAATGAAAGCCGCTACCAAAAAGTAGTGCGTCTTTCTTATCAAAGAGCGTTTTCAGAATCTTATCATTTTGCGTTTGATTTAATGGACTTTTATACAGGAAAGAAAAATCCATTTTCATACGTTTTAGCGGATGTTCTCGATGAAAAAGAACTTTTATCTCGTATTGTTGATTATCCAAAATTTGAAGGTATAGCCTTCGAAAAAATGGAAGAGGGAACTTTTACTTATGACGAAAGTATCAAGCCCTATGATGATCGCTATATGCATTTAGAAAAACTAAAGATTTTCCCTATGGAATCATGGGAAGTGGACCCAAATGCCTATATTTCTCGTTTAGTGTATCAAGAAGAAAAAGTAGGAAGTTTAAAAGCAAATGTTTTTTATACTTATCGTTTGCCTTCTTCTAAAACAGGTTTTATTTCTTGGGAAATTGAAGCTTTAGAAGATAGTGAATTCTACTTTTTGTTTGATGAGTTAGATTCAAGTAAAGGAGAAAAGAAACCAATCGAAATTCTTTTCTACCGTAATACAACGCATAACATTATTTCTTATGAATGTAAAAAAGGAAAACATCACCACATTACCATTGAGCCTTACACGATGCAATTTTTACGTTTAGTGGTAAAAAAAGGGAATATCCGTATTCATCAACTCAGCTTTATTCCTTATGAAAATCCTTTAGTTTCTGCTGTCACTTACCAATTTAGTAATTATAAAATTCAAAAAGTGGCGAACGCTGCGATTGACACTTTCCGGCAAAATGCAGTAGATATTTTAACCGATTGTCCTTCTAGAGAAAGAGCGGGATGGCTTTGTGACTCTTATTTTACAGGAAAGAGTGAATCTTTAATTTCTAAAGAAAATAAAGTGGAACATAATTTCTTAGAAAATTATGCTTTGTTAGAACAATATCCTTATTTACCTAAGGGTATGGTGCCCATGTGTTATCCTGGTGATCATCCTGATGGCACCTTTATTCCGAACTGGTCATTATGGTATATTTTAGAACTCAAAGATTATTTATTAAGAACCCATGATGAAGATTTGGTCAAACAATCGCTAGCTAAAATTAAAGGGTTACTTCATTATTTTGAAAAATTTGAAAATGAATTAGGTCTTTTAGAAAATTTAGAAAACTGGGTCTTTGTTGAGTGGTCAAAGGCGAATGATGATGATTTTATTTGTGGTGTGAATTTTCCATCGAATATGCTCTATATGGGAGCGTTAGAAGCGGCTAGTGAATTATTACACGAACCAAGTTTAAAAATGAAAGCCAAGCATATCAAAGAAATGATTGAAAAGTTTAGCTTTAATGGCGAATTCTACGTGGATAATATGATTCGAAATGAAAAGAATGAATTTGTTATTACAGATCATACAACAGAAACATGCCAGTACTATGCTTTCTATTTTCATTTAGCAACCCCGAAAAATCATGAAGAGCTATTTAATAAAATGCGCTTAGAATTTGGACCCAAAAGGGATCATGAAAAAGTATATCCTCAAGTCTATAAATCGAATGTGTTTATTGGAGATTACCTTCGTTTAATGATTCTTCTTGAATATGGATATGTTGAAGAAGTATTAGATGAGACCGTGGATTATTTCTATAACATGGCGATTATCACCGGCACCCTTTGGGAACACGATAGCACTTTTGCTAGCTTAAATCATGGCTTAACAAGTAGCATTTTCAATATTATATGTGGCGCTTGCTTTGGCTTAATTCGTATCGATCATTCAAATAAAAAGATTTTCTTAAATAAAAGATTTGCTAAAGAAAAAGCGACTTTACATATTCCTACGGATGATGATGATATTTCCATCAGCAATGAAGAGGAAAAAGTTGAAATTAAAAAACCAAGCACGTATGAATGTATATATTTAGATTCCGTACAACTATAAAATTAAGTAGAACGTAGATGAAAGTCTACGTTTTTATATACTTGAGTAAAGAGAGCGATACCTATGCAATTTCAAAATTAAATGTGGTAAAATGAAGAAGTAGAAGGGTAAGAACATGAAACTAGAATTTAATATTGAAAGATTACACCGCTTATTAAAAAGTTTTTATCAATTAACGGGGATCCGTATTGTTATTTTTGATATTCATCATCAAGAGATCGCTTCTTTTCCTCCTACCAACTGTGCCTTTTGTAAAAAAGTACAAGCGGAAAAGAAAGGCTATGAATGTTGTATGCATTCCAATGAAGTAGCCTTTGAGCATTGTTTAAAAACACAAGATTTATATACGTATGTTTGTCATGCAGGATTAATTGAATCCATGATTCATTTGCGCATTGATAATACGATTGTAGGTTTTATTATGTTTGGTCAAATCACCAATATTATGGATAAAGAAGAACGATATCAGAACTTAGTTTTAAAAAACAATTTTGAAGATTGGTTATTAAAAAAAGATGTAGATGATTTAGTTTATATTGATGATGAAAAATTACAAAACGTTTCTACAATTTTATTAGCTTTAGCAAAATACGCAATTAGTGAAAAGATGGTATCCATCCAACAAGAAAAATTCTTAAATGATTTGAATGAATTTATTGATCAACATTTAGAAGATAGTGATTTAAGCGCGAAAGAGATTGCGCATTTCTTCCATATGAGTAAAACGTGTTTTTATACAACGATGGATAAATATTGTAATATGGGAATTGCGCGTTATTTAAAGATGAAAAGATTAGAGAAAGCGAAAGAACTATTAGAAAAAACGGATGATAGTTTACTCGATATTACTTCTAAAGTTGGCTTTAGTGATTACAATTATTTCTGCCGTGTGTTTAAAAAAGAAATGCACATGTCAGCAAGCGAATATAGAAAAAGTGTACGGACAAATTTACAGTAAGTCCGTACTTTTGTTTATATAAAACAAAAAGGTTTCTCTTTACAATATAAAGTATATAGGAGAATTATATTTATGAAGAAAAACACTTTTGCTTTATATTTTGGAAACCGTGGATTCATGCCCGCTGAACTCATCGCGGGAGCGCGTGATGACATGGTAAAAGCAGTAACCGATGCTGGTTATGATTATATTATGATGGATAAAGACGCTACCCGCTATGGGGCAGTTGAAACCCGTGATGAAGGTCGTCTTTATCATGATTGGCTAGAGTCCCACAAAGGAGAATTTGATGGTGTCATTTTATGTATGCCAATTTTTATTGATGAAAATGGAGCCATTACCGCATTAAGAGATGCGAATGTCCCAATTTTAATGCAAGCTTATCCTGATGAAATTGGAAAAATGGATTTTGCGCATCGTCGTGATGCTTTCTGTGGAAAGTTCTCAATTACCGATGTCTTTAGTCAATACCATGTTCCATTTACCGTTTTAAAACCTCATGTTGTTCATCCATTAAGCAAAGAATTTAGACAAAATTTAGATGATTTTGCTGCGATTTGTCGAGTGGTGAAAGGCATGAGAAGATTTACCATTGGCTGTATTGGTGCAAGAACTACAGCATTTAAAACTGTCCGTTTTGATGAAGTGGCATTAGAAAAGTATGGAATTACCGTAGAGAGTTTTGATCTTTCTGAATTATTCCATAAAGTGGATGAATTAAAAGATGATGATGTGAAAGTCGTAGCGAAAATGGCACGTTTAAAAGAGTATAGTAATTTCTCATTAGTGCCTACCGATCGTATGATTACTTTAGCTAAAGTATCATGCGCTATCGATCAATATATTGAAGAATATCATTTAGATGCTTTAACTTTACGTTGCTGGAATGAAATGGAAACGTATTACCGCGTATGTCCATGTGTGTTACTTTCTGAACTTAATGACCGCGGTATCGTTGCTTCTTGTGAAATCGATTTATGTAGCGCCATTACAATGCGTGCGATGAATTTAGCAAGCGGACAATCAACGGCTTGCTTAGACTGGAATAATAACTACGGAACTGATCCAAATAAGGTGATTTTATTCCACTGTGGCCCAGTTGCTCAATCTTTAATGACGGAAAAAGGTTTAGTAACCGAACACAAGATGTTTGCTAAATGTGATCCCGGTTCTGGTTGGGGCTGTAATGAAGGTAGAATTCGTGCCTTTGATATGACATTCTCTAACTGTAAAACTGAAGATGGTAAATTAACCATTTATGCTTCTGAAGCAAAATTCACCGGTGAGCCGATTGAGAACACTTATTTTGGTTGCGGTGGTGTAGCCGAAATTCCTGATTTACAAAATAAACTTATTCGCTTAGCGCGTGGTGGCTTTAAACATCATACCACTGTGGGTGTAGGCCATATGAAGGATATTTTAGTCGAAGCTTTCTCCACTTACTTACACTACGACGTAGTGGATATTGATCGTTAATTATGATTTACGCAGGTTTAGACATTGGCACAACGGGAAGTAAAATAACGATTTTTGATGATACCGAAAAGAAAGATCGGTTTTATGAAAATTATCCTTCTAAAAGAGATGCAAATGGCCATGAAATAGATGCTTCTATTATTTATGAAACCATTTTGCATTTAATTCAAAAATCAGTACAAGCTTATCCTTCTTTATGCGCGATTGGTTTTACCTCGTTTGGTGAAACCTTTGTGATGCTCGATAAAGATGACCATATTCTTTTCCCCTCTATGCTTTATACCGATCCTAGAGGAGAAGAAGAAGCAAAAGAGTTAGAAACAAAAATAGGAAAAGAAAAATTAGGCCATATTGTGGGTCAAATTGGACAAGGTATGTTTTCTTTACCGAAACTTATGTATATAAAAAAGCATCATTCGGAAATCTATCAAAAAGCCGATAAAGTGATGCTGATGGAAGATTATATTATCTATATGCTAACGGGAAAACGGCAAATTGATTATGCTTTAGCGAGCCGTACTTTAGCGTTTGATGTGAATACTCGTTCGTGGTCCAAAGAAATCTTTTTAGCAGCAGATATAGATTCTTCTTTATTTTCTACTCCTGTTCCGATTGGAACGAGTGCAGGTAATATCAAAGAAAAATTAAAAAAACAATTAAAAATTACTCATCCTTTAGAAATTATTCATATCGCGCATGATCAAATCGCTAATGCGTTAGGAGCAGGAGTCTATGAAGAAGGTACTGCTGTAGATGGATTAGGTACTTGTGAATGTGTAACGGTTACTTTTAAAGGTGTGCCACAAAGCAACATCCTTTATGAATACGGATATGGGGTTATTCCTTATGTAAGAGAAAATTACAATGTTTCTTATGCTTTAATTAGTACAGGAGGCGTTTTGATCGATTGGGTACTTCAAACCTATTTTAAAGATTTAAAAGATAGAGAAGATTGCTTTTCTATTTTAAATTCTAAAATCAAAGAAAAACCAACTTCTGTACTTGTTTTACCCCATTTTGCAGGTGCTTCAACCCCTTATATGGACGCTCATGCAAAAGGAGCAATTATCAATTTAGATTTAAGCACAAGTCGTTATGAAATCTATCAAGCAACGCTAGAATCTTTATGTTATGAAATGAAATTATCGTTAGACCTACTTGAAAAAGCAGGAATTCATATTCAAAAGATGTATGCTTCGGGTGGTGGATCTAAAAACGATACTTGGTTACAAATGAAAGCAAATATCTTTAATGTTCCAATTTATCAACTGGAAAGTATTGATACAGGAACATTAGGAAGCGCTATTGTAGTAGGAACAGCGTTAAAGCTATTTAGTTCTTATGAAGATGGCATGAAAAAATTAATTCGTGTAAAGAAAGTTTTCTATCCTAATCAAGAACAACATGAAACTTATTTAAAAATTTATCAAACCTATCAGAAACTCTATAAAAGTATGAAAGGATTAAGAATATGAAACCATTAGATTATATTGGAAATGAATTTCAACTCTATGGAAAAGAAGAATATGTGTTAACTAGTGGCCGCGCGAGTGGCGTGAAAATTTGGCATGTAAAAAATGGCAAAGGATTAGAAATGTGTATTAATTTGGATCGTGGTTTTGATATCGTTTCTTTAACTCATCATGGTGTAAATGTGAGTTATTTAACGCCCAATGGCTATGTTTCAAGTAAATACTATGATGATAAAGGCCTTGGCTTTTTAAAATCATTCAGTGCCGGTTTTCTTACTACATGTGGATTAACTCAAGCTGGAAGTCCTAATAACGATTTAGGTGAAGAACTTCCGCTTCATGGAACGTATAGCCATATTCCAGTGAGTAATGCTCAATATATAGATGAAGAAAATGAATTAGTGTTAAAAGGCGAAATCTTAGATGAAACTATTTTCTCACATAAATTAAAATTAGTAAGAACCATTCGTGTTTCAAAAGAAAAAAATAGTTTCTCTATTGAAGATGAAATCATCAATCGTGGAGACCAAGTTACACCTTTAGAAGTTCTTTATCATATGAATATGGGCTATCCTTACTTAGATGAAGATGCTATTTTAAAAATCAATTCGATTCGAGTTGAAGGAAGAAACGAACATGCTTCTCAAGATATAGAAAACTGGATGCATATGCATGAACCTCAAGTAGGCTTTATAGAAAAATGTTATTACCATCATTTTGAAAAACGGGCAGAAGTACGTCTATTCCAACCTAAACTTAATAAAGGAATTGAAATTATCTTTGATTCTCATTCATTACCGTTCTTAACTGAATGGAAAATGTTAGGTGTTCGTGATTATGTTCTTGGTTTAGAACCAGGAAACTGTACACCCGATGGAAGAAATGTTGGACGAGAAAAAGGTTGGTTAAAATTTATTAAGCCACAAGAAAAAATAACGTATCATATTGATGTTCGTATGTTAGAAGATTAAAAAGATATGTAAGGAAAGGAAATTAAAAATATGTTAGTTAATTTAAATGAAGTTTTAAAATATGCAGAAGAGCATAATTGTGCAATTGGTTCATTCAATACGCCTAATTTAGAAAATATGGTTGCGGTAATTTCTGCAGCCGAAGAACTAAATGTTCCTGTGATTATCATGCACGCTCAATGCCATGAACAAGATGCTCATCTCGATATCGTTGGACCGGTGATGCTTTTAATGGCAAAACGCGCTAAAGTACCTGTTTGTGTACACTTAGATCACTGTGAAGATTTAGATTATTTAAAAAGAGCGATTGATTTAGGCTTTACTTCTGTTATGTTAGATGCTTCAAGTAAACCTTATGATGAAAACGTAAGAATGACGAAAGAAGCCGTCCGTTTAGCGCATGCTAAAAATGTATCCGTTGAAGCGGAAATTGGTGTCTTAGGTGGAAGAGAAGCCGGAGACCAAAAACCATTAACCAAAGAAGAAATGTACACGGATCCAGAATTAGCTAAACGCTTTGTTGAAGATACTCATATCGACGCTTTAGCGTGTTCTTTTGGAACCGCACATGGTATTTATAAGGTAAAACCAGAACTTGATTTTGAAAGAATTAAAAAGATTAAAGCATTATGCAACTTACCTCTTGTTATGCATGGAGGTTCAGGTGTATCTAGCGTAGATTATGTAAAAGCCATTCAATGTGGAGTAAGAAAGATTAACTATTATTCTTATATGGCCCGTGAAGGTGTGTATGCAGCTAGAGAAATTGTTCAAAAAGACATTACGTTCTATCATGAAATTGCTACTTATGCAACGGAAAGAATGAAAAAAGATGTTTTAAGAGCAATGCATATTTTCTATAATAAATAAACAATAATTTAAAAAAATAAGAAAGCCATGGATGAGGAGAATAACTTATAACTATGGTTTTTTATTTCCATTCTTTCTTCTTTTGTATAGTTCATAAAGACTCCTTTCTGTCTACAAATGACGGATTGATGTCTACTTTTATGTAGATAAGTGTCTACTTTATTAATAGCAGTTCAAAACGAAATTTCATAAAATATACAAAAGAGCCCTCATTCACATCTTTGATGAATGAAGGCTCTTTTTGTAGAATAAAGAATTAAGTTGAATATCCTTATTCATATTAAATACATAATAAAATTCAAAATTTACACTGACAAATAGAAGGACATTTATAGTGACAGAATCTTAAATGCTGGGAGCAAAAGATTCTTGCTTTGATGATATTTAACTATAGAATTTCCCAATAACCATTTTTGTTTGCGCCAACTCTTTTAACTTTACCTTTTTTTACTAAAGAAGATAACTCACGGAAAATGGTAGAAGTAGATTTATTAAAAACTAGAGCTAATTCATTCCGCGTTGCATGAGGATGTTCTTTTAAATACTCGAGAAGAGAACCTCCACCTCCTGAAGATGAAGGTCCTTTTTCTTTCGGAAGATAAAAAGGAATATTAACACGAAGAAAATGAGTGGAAAATCTAAATATTTCTTTAGGATAATATTTTAACACTCTTCTAATTCCTGTTCCTAAACGTTCAGCATAGCCTAAATCTCTAAAAATACGAATCATTTCTGGATTTTGAGGAAGAGAATAACCGTTTAAAAAATCTTCTTTACTAAATCCAGAAGGTAATCCACCGAATGAAGATATTTCAAAACGATTGGAGAATTCTTCAAAAATAGGAAGACCTTGACTACGATAATCATTGTGCACAATAGCGTTAATAACAATTTCTCTTAAGGCAATGGTATTGAATTTCGGTGTATCTTTTCTTTGCTTTCCAGTGATTTCTGTATAAGTTGTATTTTTAGATTGGAGTAAATCAAGAAGCTCAATCGTGGTTTTTAATATGGATTGTTGCGTAAAAGTTTTTTGTTCCACTAAATCAAAAACATCATCGCTTTGATATCTTGCATATTGAAATATGAGGTTATTTTGATCGGACATTAAAAAAGCTAGATAGTTAAATTGCTCATCTTGATTATAGAATTCAAGTTGCTTTAAATGATTATTGGATATTTCATATCCTTTTTTCTTATATTGCTCCAATAAATAATCAAAAGTCAGTTGAGAATAAGGAGAAGGAATGCTAATGAGTGTTCTTCGTTCTCTTTTTTGAAATAATTGAAGAATCATATCTTCACTCATTTTTTCACTAGCGGTACCAATACGGAAATAACAACCTTCTGGGCACATACCATATTTTTTAATATAGTAAGGTTTTTGGTTTCCACTAGAGATGACAATTTGTAAATAATGTAAATCATTTTCATTCAAAGTTATGATTTCAAATAATCCGAGAGTAGAAGGAGATATATTGTTTTTAATTCGATCTTTAATTTCTAATTCAACTTGATCAATATTTTCAACACCGCATATTTTTCCTTCATTATTAATTCCAATGAAAATGGATCCACCATGTGATGTGTTTAAAAAAGCGACAACTTCTTTTTCAAGTTTTTCATTTAATTTTTCTTTAAATTCAATGAGCTCTGTTTCAATCATATCTTTCACCTCAGTTTTATTGTATCATGATGCAATAAATGATGCAATAAATAAAGCAATAAATGATACAATAATTGACACAATAAAAAAGTGCCCTTTCGAGCACTTTAGTGAGTTATTCAATTATTTACCAGAAATGGCAATGGAACGAACATAAACACTTGGGCAAGTAATGGAAGATAGTTGAGTTTCTACATTATTTGCAATGTCTTTTACGTTTTTCATAATTTCAAATAAGTTACCAGCAATAGTAATTAAGTTAATGGGTTCAGCGATTTTACCATTACGAATCATGAAACCTGCTGCTTGTAAAGAGAAGTTACCAGATTGCATATTCATACCCGCATGCAAACCTTGAACGTCATTAATATAGACACCTTCTTCAATACTAGAAAGCATTTCTTCTTCGCTATGCTTACCTGGTTTTAAATAAACATTGCATAAAGAAATTCCTACTTTACCTTTTGCTCCGGCTTTATAACCATTTCCAGTTGGGGCAACACCCATTTGGTGAGCAGTGGATAAGTTATGTAAATAAGTTTTTAATACACCTCTTTCCACAATGGTTTTAGAAGAAGTAGCAACACCTTCATCATCAAAATATCTAAAGAAGACATTTCGCATTAAAGGATCTTCAAAAATCGTAACTTTTTTACTCGCTACTAAATCACCTAATTTATTTTCTAAACTAGAGGAGTGCTTTAATACCTCTTCCGCGTTAGCGCTCGATAAGAAACAACTCATTAAGCTAGCAAAAACTTTAGGAGAGAATACGCAAGGGTAATCTTTACTTATCGCAGGAGCGCCACCGAGTTTACTTAAAGCATTTTCGGCAGATTTTTTCACTAAATCATCTACATCAATCGCTGTTGGGTCATTACCAAAGACGATCTTATATCCAGTTTTCACTTCATCGTTTTCTTTGGCTACGGCTTCCGCATAAATCATGAAATCATTGGATTTATGTTTTAATTCTAAGCCATAAGAGTTGATTAAAGTGACTTCTGATATACTTTCTTCATAGGAAACACCACCAACTTCAACGATACGCGTATCGTAAGCGCGAAGTTTGGTTTCAATTTCATGAAGCATTTGAATCTTTTCTTCTGTAGACATTTTTTCCATGTTAGGAGAGAAGACTTTCTTCTTTTTATAAAGAGAAGAACCTTCAAAAATATAAACGGCTTCTGAAGAAGAAATCGCTTTTGCGTTTTCTTTAACTTGTTCCGCTAAATATAACGGAGTGGTATTATCATTTAATTCACTATAAGCGTAACCCATTTTACCTTGATAGATACCACGGGCGGCAATAATGGTGACGTCAGCAACGGTATAGCTAGAAATTTCTTGATGGAATAATTCAATGCCTAAACGATAACTTCTAGAAACATATAATTCGAAGGATTCTAGGTCAATCTTTTTGGCTTCATCCATAAATTTTTGATAATTCATTATTGTTTACCTCCTCTTCCACCAACGGTAATATCTTGGACACGAATCGTAGGTTGACCGACATCAACAGGAATGGAACCAGAGGCCGAACCACACATACCTTGCGCTCTTTCTAAATCGTTACCAATACGATCGATTTTCATTAAAATATCGGCACCATTACCAATTAATGTTGCGCCTTTTACAGGACGAGTCACTTTACCATTTTCAATTAAATAACCTTCCGTTACCGCAAAGTTAAAGTCACCGGTTGTAGGATTAACAGAACCACCACCTAATGATTTAGCGTATAAACCATATTCGGTTTCGGCAATGATTTCTTCTGGTGTTTCTTTTCCGGGAAGAAGGAAAGTATTCGACATACGGGAAGTCGGTTCAAATTGATAAGATTCCCTTCTTGTCGCACCATTACCTTCCATATGCATTCTTCTTCCATTGAAGGAGTCAATTAAATAATTTTTTAAAATACCATTTTCAATTAAAACCGTGCGATGGGTTGGAATACCTTCATCGTCGATATTACCTGAGCCCCATCCGCCTTCGATGGTACCATCATCAACTGCGTTAACAATATCAGAAGCAATCTTTTGTCCGAGTTTATTAGAGAAAATAGAGAGTTCTTTACTAACCGAAGTGGCCTCTAAGCCGTGACCACAAGCTTCGTGGAAAATTACACCACCAAAGCCATTACCAATTACGACGGTCATTTTTCCGCTTGGACATTCTTCCGCGTGCAACATGGTAAGAGCAGTCTTTGCAGTTTCAACCGCTAAAGCTTTGACATCAATATCATCTTTAAAGAATTCTAATCCTTTTTGGGCACCGGGACCGACAAATGATGTTTCAATCACTCCATTTTCCGAAGCAACGGCAAGAATAGCGATTCTTCCTCTAGATCTTTCATCGTGGAATTCTTTTCCGTTTGAATTAAAGATAGTCACTTTTTTCGTGTTATCTAAAAGTGTCACTCTAGTTCTAACGATACGAGGATCATAACTAGAGCAAGCATCATTCGCTTCTTTCATTAAAGCAATTTTTTCTTCTTTAGAAACATCGCTTAACGGGATTTTAGGTTGATGATGCTTTTTAATACGCACTTTTTCAATACGGCTCACCGTTAAAATCGGTTCTCCTGTATAAGATGCCGCTAAAGTGTGCGCTAATTTTTTAAGTCCTTTTAAAGAGACATCATTGGTATAACCATATACGCTTTGCAATCCTTTTAATAAGCGAATACCAGCGCCAAAAGAAATACCAGAATTAATTGTTTTTACTTCGCCATTGTCCATTTCAATGGTATTGGTGTTGGTTTCTTCAATATAAATTTCAACAAAATCAGCACCTGTAGAAAGCCCTTCATTTAATACTTTAAGGGCAAGTGATTTGGATATCATAAATGGAACCTCCTTTTTGTTTTGATTTTCTTTTTTATTATATCACGGAGATAAAAAGAGCACGAAAGGAAAAGAAGGAAAAAATCTTCTTTTTTATCCTCATAAAAGAACGTGATATGTGTAATAGATTTTATCGAAAAATGACGTACTTCTTGATATAATGAAAAAAAGGTAAGGTAAACGTATGGATACAAAAGAAATGATAGATGCCCTTCGAGACGATTTTAAAAAGCGTCTTCCTATGAGTGACGAAGAAATGAAATATATCACTTTAAGAAGTGATAAAAAAGGAAAATTAAGAGCTCTTTTCACGAAAGACTATTGGAAGAGAAATACTTTAGTTTTAGAAGGAAGAATTGCCTATGGCTACGCTTTTAAATCTTATCAATTCGATATGAAAAATCCTACCAATGCTTTTCCCATTTGGGTTTTATTATCTCCATCTTCCTACTTTGATGAACATCCAGAAGAATACGCTAAAATCGCTACCGCTTTATGGGAATTCCAAACCAAAAAAGTGAAAACAAGAAAAGAAAAAGAACTAAAGCGAATTCTTTTAGGTGAATTAAGTGAACCGAAATACGTGGAGCTTCCTAAAGAATTAACAGATAATCATTTTGTTTATTTATGTTCTTGTTACGTTTATGAAAGTCATATTTCTTCTTTTCATTTAGGCTATTTACCCATTTTATATGCACAAGAAAAAAGTAAAGAAATCTTACTTTTACCGATGAAATACTGGAATGAAGAATTTTTATCTTTTTATAAGGAGATGAAAAATTTATGATTCGTTTAGAAAATGTTACCAAAATTTATGCTTCTAAAGCGCAGTCATGCTTAGCTTTAGATCATATTTCTTTAACTTTACCCAATCAAGGCTTTGTGGCCATTTTAGGTCCTTCAGGGTGTGGAAAAACCACCCTTTTAAATTTATTAGGTGGCTTAGATAGCCCCTCGGAAGGTACTATTTTTGTTGATGGAAAAAGCATGAACGAGTGGGATGAAAAAGCGTTAGATAGTTACCGTAATCAACAAGTCGGCTTTGTTTTTCAAAACTATTATTTGATTCCTCATCTTTCGGTTTATGAAAATATTGCTTTATCTTTAGAAATGTCTAAAGATAACGACCACATTGAAGAAAGAGTGAATCAAGCTTTAAAAGAAGTAGGTTTGTTTGATAAAAGAAAGGCAACCCCCCAAACATTATCCGGTGGACAAATGCAGCGCGTAAGTATTGCGCGTGCTTTAGTGCATCAACCGACCATCATTTTAGCGGATGAACCAACCGGTGCTTTAGATTCAAAAAATGCTGAACAAGTTTTACGTATTTTAAAAAATATATCTAAAAAATACTTAGTCGTTATGGTGACACATAATGAACAAGTTGCAGAAATTTACGCAGATCGCGTGATTGAACTTTTTGATGGGAAAATTGTAAAAGATTCAGGCAATCAAATAGAAATTTTAAAAGAAGAGCCTCAACCTTTAAAACCAGTAAAAATCCCATTTAAAACTTCCTTTAAATGGGCGTTTAAAAATTTATGGAATAAAAAATTACGGAGCGCTTTGACTATTATTGCGGGAAGCATCGGTGTAATGGGCATGGGACTTATTTTATCTATGCAAGCTGGCGTAAGAGAATATATTGTGAATGCGCAAGAAGCATCGTTAGGAAAATACCCGGTGATGGTAACCTCTTATCTTAGAACATCTTCTGAAAGTCATAAAGACGAATTAGAAGAATATCCAGATACCGATTATGTTATTGTAGAAAAAGGCGATATTTTAACACAAGAACACGTGAACCATATGCCGGATGATTTTGTGACATATATGGCGAATATGGATGAGAGTTATTATACGGTGCAAGATAGTAATTCTTATTTACAATTTCCTTTACTAACGAAAAATGGCGAGGATTATGAATTAGTGTCTTCTTATTATTTTAAAAAGAGTGTATCCAATACGGAATTTGCAAATGAGCAATATGACGTTTTATTGGGAAAAATGCCAGAAGGTATTAATGAACTGGCTTTAGTTGTAGATAAATACAATCGAATTGACGCGACTTTATTAGAAAGTTTAGGTTTTAATTCCGATGATAATCAAATTTCTTTTTCTTATTTACTCAATGAAAAAGAATATCATTATATTCCTAATGATGAATATTATGTGATTCCTGATGGAGAGGATCATTATTATGCCTATGGCACGAATTATTATGAAACGCTTTATCAAAGTGAAAATGCAGTGCCTTTAAAAATTGTAGGGATTCTAAGAGAAAACCGTGATATCAAAACACCTCTTTTTGATACGGGCCTTTTATATACACCCGCTTTTAATGACTTTGCCAAAGCGAGTGCAAAACAAAGTAAAATCGCAAAAGCTCAAGAAACTTATGGGGTTGAAAAAGATGTTTTTACAGGAAAACCTTTTTCAGAAATACAAACAGGCAGTTATTCGTATTCTACACAGTATCAATTAGAAAGAAGAATGTTTTCTTTAGGTGTTGAAGAACAAATCACGCAATTTTATTACTACACATCTACCTTTGAGCAACGTTTACAAATTGTTGATTATATTAAAGCCTTTAAAATTGAAAAAGACGCCCCCATTATTGTGCGCTCTTATGACTATATTGAGCTTGTAACCAATGAATTTTCTATGTTAGTCAGTCTATTTAGCAACATTCTGCTTGTGTTTACAAGCATTTCTATGGGTGTAAGTGGCCTTTTAATTGGAATATTAATGTATATTTCCGTACTAGAAAGAAATAAAGAAATTGGTTTATTAAGAAGTATGGGTGCACGGAAAAAAGATGTGGCCATGATGTTTATGATGGAAGCAACAGCTATTGGAATTTTATCGGGTGTGGTGGGAAGTTTACTCGCTATTGTACTCAATCGACCCGTCAGTGGTGTAACGAAACTCATGCTAGCGCAATATACTTCTTCCATGTTAGATCAAGCTTCCGTTCATCTTGAACATTTCCGTTTATGGTGTATACCTATTATGATTTTAGCTAGTGTAATCGTCACTTTAATTGCTGGCTTAATTCCTGCTTTAAAAGCGGCTAAAAAAGAACCAGCAAGTAGTTTAAAAAGCGATATATAAAATGATATAGTAAAAATAAAAAAAAGTATAAGTATATCTCGTGAAAAAAATTGTTTTTTGTGTAACAATATAAATAGGAATTTATATTGGAGGTATTACTTATGGCAAATCGTATTGTTTTAAATGAAACCAGTTATCATGGTAAAGGCGCAATTCAAGAAATTGCAAATGAAGTAAAGAACAGAGGCTTTAAAAAATGCTTAGTCTGTTCTGATCCAGATTTACTTCGTTTTGGCGTTACGAAGAAAGTATTAGATGTCTTAGAAAACGCTCATATCGAATATGAAATTTTTAGTCACATTAAAGCGAACCCAACCATTGAAAATGTTCAATTAGGTGTGGAAGCTTTCAAAAACGCAAATGCGGATTGCATCATCGCTATTGGCGGCGGAAGTGCAATGGACACAGCAAAAGCAATTGGTATTATTATTAAAAACCCAGAATTCTTTGATGTCGTATCTTTAGAAGGTGTAGCACCAACAAAGAATAAATGCGTACCTATCATCGCAGTTCCAACCACTGCAGGTACCGCTGCTGAAGTTACTATCAACTATGTAATTACCGATACAAAGAAAAATCGTAAAATGGTTTGTGTGGACGTTCATGATATTCCAGTCGTGGCTGTTGTTGATCCGGATATGATGTCGTCAATGCCCAAAGGATTAACCGCTGCTACGGGTATGGATGCTTTAACCCACGCCATTGAAGGTTATATTACAAAAGCCGCTTGGGAAATGACGGATATGTTCCATTTAAAGGCAATTGAAATTATTTCTCATAGCTTAAGAGACGCCGTTAAAAACACACCAGAAGGTAGAGAAGAAATGGCTTTAGGTCAATATATCGCTGGTATGGGCTTCTCCAATGTTGGTTTAGGCATCGTTCACTCTATGGCTCACCCATTAGGCGCTTTATATGATACCCCACATGGTGTAGCAAACGCTATTATCTTACCAACCGTTATGGCTTATAACGCACCAGCAACAGGTGAAAAATATCGTAATATTGCTAAAGCAATGGGCGTAGAAAACGTCGATCAAATGACCTTAGAAGAAGCGCGTAAAGCCGCTATCGATGCGGTCCGTCAACTTTCTATCGATGTTGGTATTCCAACCGATTTAAAAAACATTGTAAAGAGAGAAGATTTAGACTTCTTAGCTGAATCTGCTTATGCAGATGCTTGTAGACCAGGCAACCCACGTGACACTTCAGTTGCGGAAATCAAAGCCTTATACGAAAGCTTACTTTAATTTGCTATCCCCCGTGCAATTAAAGTTCGCATATAGGAAATCCACTGATTCACTTCGGTGGATTTTTTTGCGCAAAAAAAGAAGCCCAAACAGGACTTCTTTTCCGCTATTTGAATTATAAAACTTTCTTTAATACTGGGCTAGCAACTGCTAAAACGCCACCAAGAATAGCAAATACGCCACCTAAAATTGGAGCAACAGTAAGCTTGATATTATATAGTGCAGCAATTGCTTCATTCTTATCTGCAAACATGCTTGGAATGAAGAAAATGCAAATACCAAATCCAATCATAACAAGGCCGCAGAAGAAAGCGAGTAATCCACCTAATGAACTATTTTTCATGAAGATGGTAAATACAGCACCTAAGCCACCTAAAAGGATAGCAAGATATGCGATGAATCCTAATGTTACGCCATAAGATGTTGTCGTTGTGGTTGAACCAGTTGTGCTCTTTTGATTGAAGAACACTTCCTTCCATTCCATAGTTCCAGTAGTAAGTCCTGCTTTGCCAGTTAAACTCAATTTGGTCATAAACATCATAATGAACGCTACGATACCAAGAATTGCAGTTAAGGCTAAGAGTAATTCACTGATTTTGCTCTTTGATTTTTTCTTTTTTGCCATAGTTTTATTTCCTCCCTATTTTCTATTTTATCTTATCTTTGCTTAAAAAGGAAGAAATCTTTTGACACTTGAGTCAGTTTGTCTAGCATTAAAAAAACTCTGCTTTATTGAGCAGAGTCTTTATTACGTAATGTTTCTAATTCTTGAAGTAATGCTTCATATTCTTTTTTAGAAATTAATATCATGTCATCGGGAATATTGGTATTATTTTGTTTGATTTCTTCAGTGTTTTTAAGATTTGAATCCTTACCTTTAATAAACAAGATTACTGATAATGTTAACCAAGCAATAACAGCAGCACCAATGACGATTCCATTCGTGATTTTTTCCATGAATCCATAATTAAGAATTGCTCCACAAACCATGAATTCAAGATAAGCAAGAAGAACATAGGAGATAATTTGAATAATCAATAATCGCTTTTCTAATTTTAAATAATTTCCAATAAAAATATTTATAAAAATAGAAATTGCACAAATCCAAATGACGATGTTTAAGAACACTTTGCTTGTTCTTAGTGGTTGAATCCAAATGGTGATTAAGGTTAAAACCATGGACGCTCCAATTAAGATCATGGAAGTATATCCTAATTTTTCCTTTTCTTTTGGCATAGAGACACAGTTTAATAATAATAAACCAGCAACGACAAAAGTAAGTAGTGTTAAGAATACGTTTCCTAAATAAATACTACCTTTTAAAACTTCAGCGACATATAAAATGCCTAAGATACCGCTGATGCTGATACAAACTATGGAAACAATAGATATCCATTTTTTTATAAGTTTTTCGTTCATAACGAAATCCCCCCTTTTTCCTATTTTACCATTATTTTGCAAAATAAAAAAGTCCCCTGTAAAAAGGACTTTTGATGGTACTATTCTTGAATTGGACGTAAAGTTCTCATACTAAGCCACATTAAGCGTAAGCTGGTGAATAGAATAAAGCTTAAAGAGGCAAAGGAAGGAATAATGAATCCAATAATTAAGGATAAGATAGCTGGAGATAAAGAAGCCACACAGGACATTTTCATGGTTTCTCCAACCTTTAAATCGCGATTTGGATTTCTCTTACCACGGGTTAAAATCCATAAGGTAAATCCGTAGACGAGAATAATTAAAGCATTTAAGCCAGAAATCATAGAGAAAATCATTAAAGTATTATTCATTCTTGTTAAAGAATAAGCACGATTGAAGAATGAAATCCAACGAGAATTTTCAGGAGCGACGAAATTAGGAGTAGCTTCACTAAAATTATCGACAGCCGCAATTGCTTCTTTTGATGCATCAGAGGATAAAAGTAGAGAATGTAAGTGAATAGATGTTGTATCGTTATCTAACATTCTAGAATAACTACCTCTAAATGGAGTTCCAGTATAATCTGTGTTTTTCGTAGCGCCTGGTTTATAAATAGCGACGAAGATTTCATAGGTACCAATGACCATGAAAGAAGTTGGTTTTACATATCCTTCTTTTTCGGGATCAGAATTGGTCTTAGATGCTACGCCGAAGGTTTCATTGGAATAGAAGAAATCATAAGCCGGTGTACGATTGTTGCTAGGATTTTTTTCACCAGGTTTATAGAAGACTCTAAAACGAGGAGAAGTTTTTTCATCATTGGTATTAATGGAATATTCATAGCAATAATTGTTATTACCATAAGTTTTAACAAGTTTGTCGTTTGAAGACCAGAGTTTTTCACCAACGTTTTCTAAAGTGATTTCACCACTATCGGCATTTTTTTGGATTACAAAGTCAATTTTTTCTTCATAAAGGAATTTACCAAATGCTTCTAGGCCTACATCCATTGTATAGGTACTGTTAGTTAAAATGTAGCTTCCTTTTTCTGTGGCATTTTGTACCACTGGTGGAATAATGGAGAGAATAATAGAAACTAAAAATAAAATAATAGCGAGCCACCAAGGAATATTTTTGTTATCCTTAACGGCATCATTTTTTACTAAAGAGCGAAGTAATGACATGAAACGTTTTTTTCCTGTCATCGGTTCTTCTTTTTTCTTTTTGGTTGTATCAACACTTACTTTCATAATTTTTTCCTTTCTTACCGCTTCGTTAATAGAAACTAATCTCATTCATTATAAAAGAAACATAGTTGTTTTTCAAGTTTTCTTCTTGTAGAAGAAGAAAAGTAATGACATAATAAAAATAGAAAAAAAGAAAGGAGTCACAGTTCGTTATGAAATCCATTCGTTCTTTATTTAAAATTGGTAATGGCCCTTCTTCCTCTCATACAATGGGACCTAAGAAGGCTACAGAGTATGTTTTAAAAAAATATCCTACTTCTGATATGGTTTTTGTGGAGTTATGTGGCTCTTTAGCGGCAACTGGAGTAGGACATTTGACGCAATATATTATTGAAAAAACATTAAAAGGAAAAAATTATAGTATTTCTTTTATTAAAGAAGAAAAAAATCATCCAAACACCATGATTTTTCACGTGTTTCAAAATAACCAATGCATTGGAGAAGAAGAAATCTATTCGATTGGTGGCGGCACCATCTTAGTTAAAGGAGAAATAGAAGTAGAAGAAAAGGAATTGTATCCGGAAAGAAACTTTGAAGAAATAACTTATAAATGCCAACAAGAAAATTGGAATTTGATTGATTATATTTTGCATTATGAAGATGATAATATTTTAGATTATATGGAAGAATGCTATCAAGTGATGATGCTTAATATTCAAAATGGGCTAGAAAAAGAGGGTCTTTTACCAGGAGAACTTCGCGTAAGTCGTAAAGCAAAAACTATTTATTGCAACTATACGCAAGAAGAAAGCAAAGAACGGCAAGAAAAAAGACGAGTGAGTGCTTATGCTTTTGCCGCAAGTGAAGAAAATGCAAGTGGTGCAGTTGTTGTCACGGCGCCTACTTGTGGAGCTAGTGGTGTATTACCTGCTTTAATTCGTTATTTTGAAGAGCAAGGCTATGCGCATGATGACATTTTAAAAGGCATGTTAGTAGCGGGATTAATTGGGTCATTAATTAAGCAAAATGCATCGATAAGTGGTTCAGAATGCGGCTGTCAAGCGGAAATTGGAACCGCTTGTTCTATGGGAGCGGCCTTTGTTTCTTATTTACATCACCAAGACATTCATAAAATTGAACATGCTGCTGAAATTGCTCTAGAACATCATCTAGGCTTAACTTGTGATCCGATTACAGGCTATGTTCAAATTCCTTGTATTGAACGAAACGCGGTTGCTGCTCTTCGTTCCATTGAAGTAGCTGTCTTAAGTGAATTGTTGAATAGTGATTCCCAAAAGATTTCTCTTGATACGGTAGTAGAAACAATGCTAGAAACAGGTAGAGATTTATTAAAATCCTATCGAGAAACAGCAGAAGGTGGATTAGCAAAAAATTATCATGAATGTTAACGAAACCATGCAATAAAATTACGAATTCGCATAAAATAGTGTTGAAATCTCATAATTTTACTGATAGAATGAGTAGGCTAAACTTATGGGTCTGTCTTGGGTTCGACAGGGATGTGTTTGGCTTTAACTGCAGCCGAGTGGTGACGATATCACCAAAAAACAAATATCTGGCAACAGAAATTTATCTTACGCTGCTGCTTAATTAGCGGACTAAATTTGTCATCCATTCTCTAGAATGGGCAGCGCGCTTCCTAAGGTCTTATTCTTTTACGCTTAGGGTGAGTGTCATAACGAAAGAATAAGCTTCTATGATGATTATGAGTAGAGGACGAAAATCCCATAATCCCGCTTAGGTAGACTTGTCGACCGGTTCAACTAAGTTCAATTTAAGTGTCGACTAAGCTGTAGACGTTATTGTGGGGCCATCTTTGGACACGGGTTCAATTCCCGTCAGATCCACCATATTGAAAAATGAAACTGATGCGATATTGTACGTGTCAGTTTTTTAATTAAAGGCTCAATTAAATAATTAAGTTCCGTTATAAAGAAAAACGGGAAAAAAAGGAACTAATTTCTAAAATGAAATTAGTTTTTTTATGCAAAGATAAATAAAAATGCTAATATAAAGGTGTGAATAAAAGTTAAAAAAGGCATTTTATTGCATAGAAAAAGAGACGAAATAACCTTATTTTTACTATTTTAAAGTTGAATTCCGTTTTTAAGTCTAAGAATAAAATGTCAGAAGTAGCAATTCACAAAATTACTTCTTTAAAAGCAAAGAAGGTTTAAGAATCACTTGATGGAGGCCGAGACTATAAAGTCGATTCAAAAACATCACTTTTTTATATTTCAGGATGAATAAATCAAAATTCTCTAATATTATATTTATAATGTAAAGCAATAAAAGCGTTCAATTATGAATGAGTTGAACAGGAACATAAAATAACTTTTTAAAAACTATTGACAAATTTATGAAAGCGCTTTTATAATTAACTTAAACGATTAAGTAAATTAAGTTTGACATGTGACTTTTCATTTACAACTGATTTGCTTACGTAAAAAAGAAAGGGAAAAATATGAAAAAAACTAATTGTTTACGTCTAGGTGTCTTACTTTTTTCATCAATTGCGCTTCTTGCCTCATGTGGTGCAAAAGATAATTCAAAAAAATATACAGTGACTTTCTATGATGGAGAAACTGTATTAAAGGAAGAAAAAGTAAAAGAAAATGAAAAAGTGGCTAGATTTGAGCCGACGAAAGAAAACTATGATTTTGTTAACTGGTATGCAACGCCTAGTTACAATCATCTTTTTGATTTTGATACAGAAATTAAAAAAGATACATCGATTTATGCAGGATTTTCTCAATTTAAAGAGGATACGAGAGAATTTAACATTGTTGGAAGTGGAAGAAGCCCATTATTAAGTGTCAGCAACTGGGGAAAAGTGATTCAAGATGAACATAAACTCCAAAAAACAGCGGGTAAAAATGAATATAAAATTACTTTAGATTTATATGAAGACGATGTTTTTCAATTTGCTTTAAATACGAGTTGGCATCACCAACGTGGAGTAGGTTATTTCACCACCACCTATTCAAATGAATTAAAGAAAGACGTATTTGAAGGTGGCGGAGGTTTAGGCGATGCTTCTGCTAAACGTTCAAATGCTATTGTAAAAGTCGCAGGTAATTATACATTTACTTTAGTGACTCACCCCAATGAAGATTATTATGATGGAAATTATACCGAGGAAAACAAAGAGTGCTTTAATCTCAATCCATTTGATAGTATCTCCTGGGTAAGAAATGGTGATGTGCAAGTAGTCCAAGAAGTCATGACAAATTATTATATTAAAGGTGCGGGTATCACCGAGTGGGAAGATGTTTATACCCCAGCAACTTCATTGGTTAAAGATGGTCATCAACATCAACTAACCGTCTTCTTACGTGAAAAGGAAGAATTCTTATTTACTTCTTTAAATACAATTGATGGAAATGTTACTACGGGTACAGAATACCTTCGTTATACGAATTTGGATGAAGAATCACAAAAATTATTCTCTAATAATAAAGGCAATTTAATTACCTTAAAAGAAGGAAATTATACTTTTAATTATAATGACGAATCAAAAGTTATGAATGTTTCATTTGAAGAAGCTACTTTAGTTCCAACCGATTATTATATTGATGGTACTTTTGGTGAAAAAGAGTGGGATGGATATTGTTTTAATAAGAATTATCAAATGAATCCTTCTAGCGAGAACCTAGATTTATATGAAATCAAGAATGTGAAGTTAAAGAAAGACTCTCAAATTGTAGTTCAAGCTTTTAAAGCCGGCGCTACTGAAAGAGGAACTTGGGGAACAGATAGCTATAATGGCCTTGCTTGTTATAATTATAATTATCTTGTTGATGGTGGCGAAAACTTCAGTAAGGTTGACGCAACAAATAGTAATGTTAAAGTATTAGTGGAAGGTACGTACAACATTTCCTTTAACCACTATACAAAAGTGATGAAAATTACCTTAACTAATGCTTAAAAAAACTGGCGCTTTTCTTGCGCCAGTTTATTATTCTTTCATACTTTGAATGAATGCGTTTTATAAGCTTCCCGTGATAATGCTTTTTCAATACATTCAACAATTTTTTCGCTTTTTGTTTCTAAATGTTGTTGGTCATAGAAAAAGCAAATATCTTTAAAGGAAAGTAAATAGTTATATAGAATCGAATGGATGACAAAATAATTCTTGTTTTTAGAAATATGAATTTCGTCAAATGAAGAAACAAATTCAACATTGGGAAAGGATAATTGAATTTCTTTTTCGATATTGACATCTAAGGGTTTTAAGCATAAGAATGTATATTCTTTTTGAAAGTACTTATCCGCTTTTTCTTTTAATAAATTGTAATCTGTATGGATTACAAAAAATAATGGATCTTGGATAAGCGTGTCGACGGCAAGAAGAGGAAGATATGTTTTGTTACTAATAATCTGGAATTGCTCTAAACTGAGTTGATAGGCTACAATTGCGTCAACGTTAGAAAAACAAGCGGAATCAGGAACTAAAACAAATTCAAAATGGTTACGGGAAAAAACTTGATTGAGGACAACAAAAAATTTTAAGAATTCACTATAATATAATGCATTCCTAGAAAAGTCAGCGTAGACAGCAACTAATTTTGTTGGCGATGCTGTTCTTAAATTTTTAGCAAAAGCACTGGGTTTATAGTTAAATAAATTAACGATCTGCCATACTTTTGTCTTTGTTGCTTCTGAAATGGATTGGTCTTCGCGGCCATTGATGACATAACTGACAGTGGCAACTGACACGCCAGCCTCTCTTGCAATGTCATGAATTGTAACTTTTTTTCCCATAGTGTTTACATTATAAAAAACAAAAAGCGAAAAGTCAATAAAGGTGAGGAAGTGATAAGATGAATGAATTAGCCATATTTCATGCCCCTGAGACGCAGTATTGTTTTGCTTATCGACAAAATATAATTCGCGTTCGCTTAAGAATTGATAAAAATGATAATCCTCAAAAAATCGAAGTGGTATATGGAGGGAAATATGATTTTTCTACAAAACAAAAGTCATGTAAAATGAAACGGCAATATGAAGATCGTTTATATGCTTATTATGTAGGAGAAATACATTTAAAAGACGTTAGGTTTGTATATGTTTTTAAAATATATGACCATCAAAATATTTATTATTATTCTGAAGATGGATTAACAGATAGTTATGACTATACACTGAGTTATTTTAATTGTTTTCAATTTGCGTATATTTTTTCTGAAGATGTGCAAAAGCCAGTAAAATGGATGGAAAAAGCAGTGTTTTATCAAATATTTGTTGATCGCTTTGCTCAAGGTATCTTTACTAAAAATCTTCAGTATATTAATCTTCCATGGGGCGAGAAACCGACGCCAAAAAGCTTTGCAGGTGGAGATTTAAAGGGCATATACGATCATTTGGATGATATACAAAATTTAGGAATTACAGCGATTTATCTTACCCCTATTTTTACCTCGAAATCAAATCACAAATACGATACTTCTAATTACTTTGAAATAGATTCCCATTTTGGTGATAAAAAAGTCTTTTTACAACTGGTAAATGAAATACATCGCCGAAACATGAAAATAGTTTTAGATGCTGTATTCAATCATTGTTCAGAAGATTTTCCGCCTTTTATAGAAGCTAAAGAAAGAAAAGAGGAATCGCCTTATTATCATTGGTTTATTTTTCATGAAAATGATTATGAGACTTTTGCTCATTGCACCTATATGCCAAAATTTAATACAGAAAACCCAGATGTTCAAGATTATCTTTTAGGAATTATAGAATATTGGATGAAAGAGTTTCATATCGATGGTTGGCGCTTAGATGTCTCAGATGAAGTGGCACATTCATTTTGGAAAAGATTTAGAAAGAGGGTTAAAGAAATCAATGATCAGTGTGTAATACTTGGAGAAAATTGGCATGATGCACATCCTTATTTATTAGGTGACCAATATGATGGAATTATGAATTATGCTTTTACAAAAAGCTGTATTGATTTTTTTGCTAAGAAAAGATTGACTAGCGTAGAAATGGCAAATAAATTATCAAGCATACTGATGAGAAATAATGACATAGTCAACCAAATGATGCTGAATTTATTAGATAGTCACGATACAATTCGTTTTATTACCTATGTCCATGGGAATGAAAATATTCTTTTAGAAGCTCTCGCTCTTATGTTTTTTTTCGTAGGAAGCCCATGCATTTATTATGGAACAGAAATTGGCTTAGAAGGCGAATATGATCCGGATTCAAGACGAACAATGGATTGGGAAAAAGCAACAAAAAATGGTAAAATTAAAGAAACAATAAAAAAATTAAGCGAATTAAAAAAAGAAGGCCTCTTAAGCGGTGATAATATAAAGATTCTTTCAGAAGATAATATGCTTATAATCACTAGAGAAAATAAGAAAGATTGCTTAAGGCTAATTATTAATGAATCAAATGAAAGCAAAGTTATAAACCCTAATACTTTAGTTATGTCTTCACTTTATCAAAATGGAAGGATAGAAAAACATGGATTTCTAATTGAAAGAAAAACCAAGGAGGAAAATAAATGAGAAAAAGCCTAGTAGCAATTACAAGTATAGTGTTTCATTTTTTAGTCATTGCTAGCATTGTGGTTGGTAGTGGTGTCCTCCACGAATTAGCGGATGAAAAAGAAGAAGATGTAATAAAAGATAAATTCACTGGAGAACTTGAAAAAAATGTCACTTTACAAATTCTAGAAAATGATACGGCAAAATCACAAGGTTATTTACAAGAATTATTAGACGCTTTTAATGAAAAATATAAGGCATATGGCATTCAAGCTGTAGACGCTAAAATAGGAGAATATAGTGATTTAACAAAAGATGGACCATATGGTTATGGCCCAGATGTCTTGTATCAAGCCAACGATGTTTTGATGGGTTATGTGGAAGGGCATCATATTCAACCGCTTCCAGTAGAAAAATTAGAATGTTATGAGAAAATTGATCAAAAAGCATGGAATCCGTATACATTAAATCAATCAGGAACGAGTTATATTTGTGGCGTTCCAGTAAATATTCAAGGGCCATTACTTTTCTATCGTAAAGATTTGTTACCTTCTAATTGGAAGGAAAAGTGGGATAAAAATAATAATGATATTCCAGATATGGTTGAAAGTTGGACGGAACTTTATGCTTATTCAAAAGAAATACGTAAAGCAACACCAGATAAATATGGTTATATGGAATCATTAAGTAACGCTTATTTTTCATCAGGCTATCTCTTTAGTTATGGTGGATATTTATTTGGAAAAGACGGAAGAGATTTAAATGATGTTGGTTTATCTAAAGGGAATGCTGTAAAAGGAGCAAGCATTATTCGTCAATTGGCTACGATTATGAATCGTGAGTGCTGTGATGATAGCATTACATTAAATTCTTATTCGCAATTAGGTAATGGAACTTATTTTGCCACGATGACAACACCCGATGTTTATTCTCTATTTATAAATAATATGATCGCTTTTTACCGAAAAGAAACACCTTCTTTAACGGAAGCTAAGGCAAGAGAAAAAGCTAAAGAAAATTTAGTAATTACGAATGTTCCTTCTCTTCCTAAAAATGGCGATTTAGAGAATCGTGATGATGAAATGTTTACCGCTACGATGATGGGTGGCGTGAATGGTTATGCCATGAGTGCCTATACCAAATATCCAAATGCTGCTTTAGAGTTTATTAATTTTGCCACCAGTTATCAAATGATTAAAAAAAGAATAGAACTACTTTCTATTGTCCCTGCAAGAGTGGATTTAGCTAAAGAGCAAGGTGGATTAGCAGAAACCATTAACAATAATTTAAAAGAAGGCTATATTTCAGTCATGCCTAGCGTAAGTGCGATGGGCCAAGTATGGACATCAGCAGGAACCTTTTTTGCTGATTTATCCGAGGATCCATTTCGGGAAGAAAAAAAGCAAAAATATACCAATGAAGCCTCTATTTTAGAGGGGCTTATGAAAGTGGATCAGCAAATATATGATGCTGTCCACACATTGAAATAAAAGGAGAAATGCTTATGAAAATCAAAAAGAAAATTCGGCATTTTTTCAATAAAATGAAAGAAAAAGTATTACAAAAATATGAAAATACAAAGGAAATCATTACGCAAGCGAATGGAAAAGTGATTAGTTCTATGCTAATTATGGGCTCAGGACAATTGCTTTATAAGCGTTGGGCAAAAGGATTTTTATATCTATTCGCGCAAATACTATTTTATCTTTATTTTATTTTATTTGGCGCTAGCGATTTATTTGGCTTTTTTACTTTAGGAAAAAAGGTTGAAAATCCGTGGTATGGCATCAAAGGTGATAACTCAATTGTTATGTTAATCATGGGAATCTTTGCTATTATTGCCTGTATCTTTTATATCGTTATTTATATTCATAACGTTAAAGATGCTTATCAAATTCAGTGTGATGTGGATACTTTAAAAACGCCAGCAACATTTAAAGATGATATAAAAAATATGTTTGATAAGTCTTTTTATAAAACGGCTCTATTCATTCCGATTTTAGGAGTGCTCGTTTTTAGTGTTTTACCGATCGTTTTCATGATTTTAATTGCTTTTACTAATTATGGTGGAGATATCGTTCCTCCCGCACTTGTAGATTGGGTAGGCTTTTCTAATTTTAAAAAAATATTAAGCTTAGGTGAATTTGCTCCAACATTCTTTAAAATTTTATTATGGAATGTATTATGGGCGGTTATATCTACCGCTATTAACTATTTTGGGGGACTAGGATTAGCGTTACTTCTCAACAAAAAGTGTGTAAAAGGCAAAGCTTTTTGGAGAGCTTTTCCAGTTTTAGCATATGCCATTCCAGGATTCATTACTTTATTAGGATTTAAATTTATGTTTTCTAATGGTGGACCGATTAATTACTACATTACGAAAGCAGGAGGAAAGGCGATTGGCTTTTTAGGAATTGACGCTAAATGGACAGCAAGGATTATTGGATTATTAGTAAATGCTTGGATCAGTATACCAACTACAATGCTGTTGGCCACGGGTATTCTATCCAATTTGAGCCCTGATTTGTTTGAAGCGGCTCGTGTAGATGGTGCCCCACCAATCAAACAATTTACAAAAATTACATTACCTTATGTATTATTCGCTACAACACCAGTATTAATTTCGCAGTTCATTGGTAATTTTAATAATTTTGGAATCTTTTACTTTTTAAGAGGAAGCATTTATTCGGATGGATATTTTTTAGCGAGTGACACAGATTTATTGATTAACTGGTTATATCGTTTGTCCATTGATAATAATTATTATTCAATTGGTGCGGCAATCAGCTTAATTATCTTTATTATAACGTCAGTTATTTCTTTAACTGTATATGTTCTATCACCATCATATCGACAGGAGGAAACTTTTAGATGAAAAATAAAAAGAGTACTAGAATAGCAAAAAAAGTTTTCGATGTGAGTTGGACTTGTTTACTTCTCATTATTATTTCGTTTATTTTCTTCTTTCCATGTTTGTGGCTAATTTTAGCTTCCTTTTCTACAACAGGATCAATCTATTCTTTTAAAGGATTTTTTCCAGATTCGTATGGATTCGATAGCTTTAAAACATTATTTACAGATACAACGATGTATAACTATAAAAAGTGGTTTTTGAATACATTGTTTATTGCTTCAATGAGTTGTATTTTAGGCACTATTCTCACGATTTTAACAGCATACTGTATGTCTAGATTTCGTTTTAAATCAAGAAAAGCATTGATGAAAACAACATTGGTTTTAGGTATGTTTCCATCTTTTATGGGAACCATCGCTGTTTATTTATTGATGACACAATTTAATTTAGTGAATCAGCATTGGGGATTAATCCTCATCTATTCGGCGTTAGCCCCTATGGGCTATATGGTGCAAAAAGGTTTCTTTGATACCATCCCTTATTCTATTGATGAAGCCGCGAGAATTGATGGTGCTAATAACTTTCAAGTGTTTGTTAAGTTTATTCTTCCTCTATCGAAGCCAATGTTAGTGTACACAGCGCTTACATCATTTACTTGGCCCTGGAGTGATTTTATACTTCCTAAAATGTTGCTTAAAAATATTGATAAATATACAGTTGCAGTAGGGTTGATGTCGTTAGGAGATACAGAATTTGCACGATTTGCAGCAGGAGCGATTTTCATTGCAGTGCCGATTATTATTTTATATTTCTGTTTAGTTAAGTACATGATTAATGGTATGTCAGCAGGTGCTGTAAAAGAATAGGAGGAAAAGGTATGGCAAATGTAAGTTTAAAACACATCTATAAAGTTTATCCAAATGGAACTAAAGCAGTAAATGATTTCACAATGGAAATTGAAGACAAATCATTTATTGTTTTTGTAGGACCTTCCGGTTGTGGAAAATCAACCACTTTACGAATGATTGCTGGTTTAGAAGAGATATCAGCGGGCGAATTAAAAATTGGTGGCGAAGTAATGAATGATGCAGAGCCAAAAGATCGCGATATTGCTATGGTTTTTCAAAACTATGCTTTATATCCTCATATGACCATTTATGAAAATATTGCTTTTGGTTTACAAATGAGAAAAGTTCCGAAAGATGAAATTGATCGTCGGGTAAAAGAAGTCGCTAAAACGTTAGGAATTTATGAGTATTTAAAGAAAAAGCCAAAAGAGATGTCTGGTGGACAAAGACAACGGGTAGCTTTAGGTAGAGCTATAGTTCGGGAACCAAAAGTGATGTTACTTGATGAACCGCTTAGTAATTTGGATGCTAAATTGAGAACGCAAATGCGCTCAGAAATTGTTAAATTACATAAAAAATTAAACACAACCTTTATTTATGTTACTCATGATCAAGTGGAAGCTATGACGATGGGTACGCATATTGTGGTGATGAAAGATGGCTTTATTCAACAAATCGACAGTCCTAAAAACTTATATTTATATCCAGAAAACAAATTTGTTGCTGGATTTATTGGAACGCCACAAATGAACTTTTTTGAAGGTGTTTTGGACCATGATGAAAAAGGAACTTATGTCACTATTCGTAATACTGAATTAAAAATTTATTTACCTCAAGAACGCTTACTTCGTTTAATTCCAAAGTATCGGAAAAATGAACATGAAATTTATTTAGGTATACGCTCAGAAAATATTGTTTTAGAAAAGAAAAGGAAAGAAAATTTCCTAAATCAATTACCTTTTAAAATTTCTCATGTAGAGGATTTAGGAACGGAAACTTTAGTATATGGTAGTTTGGATTTAGATCACGATGATACAATGGACGAGGCAAATAAAATTATTATTAAAGCAAAGGCTTTTTTAGAATTTGAGCCAGGACAAATTGCATATGCCGTTTTTGATCCACAATCCCTTCATTTGTTTGATAAAGAAACAGAAAAAAATATGATTCCAAGAATGCCCGAATTAAATGAGTATCCAGTTGTGATTCAAAATAAAAGTGCGCATTTCTTAAATATAGAATTACCTTTAAAGAATTTAGTTGATGATATTCAAGGCCAAGGAAATATTCAAATTCCTGTTTCTGCTGTTCGTTTAAATGGTCCTTTTTCAGCAGCATTAAAGAAGTGTTCAAAAATTGGAAATGAATATCTTTTATTATTAGAGAGAAATGGAAATTATTTATTCGCATTAAGCAAAGAAGAAGTGCATGAAGAAAACGTTTCGTTTGATATTGATGATAAGCAAATCACCATATTTATGGATGAAAAGAAAGTTGTTTCTGCCTTACCCGAATATAATGAGTTTATTGGTGGATTTACTATGAGAAAAGTTTCAAAAAAAGAAACCAATTATTATTTTTCATTTGAAACCGCAGAATTTTTGGCAAATGAAGAGCAAAGACAAAAAATGCTAAAAGCATATACAGGAAGAAAAGTCTTCCGTACTCAATTTAAATATTTAATTCGACCGATGGATATTTGTCTTTCTTCTTCGGGCATTTCCGCTAAAGTAATAGAAAAAATCAATTATCGTTATGAAACGATTTTGAAATGTGAAGTAAATGGCCATATGGTCTATGCTTATGGTAATGCGGAAATAGGAGAACAAGTTTATTTATCTATAAATATTTCTCATATTTTAGCAATTGAAGAAGAAAGAGATATTCAAATCATATAAAACAATTTAGCAAGTAAAAAGCGAAAGTTAGAATATATTGAAACTTCCGCTTTTTTTATGTTGATTGAAAAAGTGGGAGTGAGACAATAATTTTTATTATGGGTAAAGGGTTGATTTACTAACATTAATAGAAATATGTGATAATAATATTGCTTTTATAGAGGTAAATGATATGGAAACCGAATGCTTAATTTTACGAAGATTAAAACCATCAGATTACGATGATTTGTGTGAAATACTTCAAGATAGTGAAGTTATGTATGCTTATGAGGGACCTTTCTCTAGTGAAGAAGTGAAAGAGTGGCTTTCTAAGCAATTCAAAAGATATGAAAAATATGGCTTCGGTTTATGGGCGGTTATTTTAAAAGAAAATCGGGAATTGATCGGACAATGTGGATTAACTATGCAACCTTGGAAGGAAGAGGAAGTATTGGAGATTGGTTGTTTATTTAAGAAAAAGTACTGGCATTATGGGTACGCAACCGAAGCCGCTAATTTTTGTAAAAACTATGCTTTTCAATATTTAAAAGTAAAAGAAGTATGTTCTATTATTCGTGATAACAATAAGGCTTCTATTCGAGTTGCATTAAGAAATGGAATGAAAGAGATTGTTGGATAAAATTTATCGAGGTATAGATATGCTTTATTATCGGTATGTTGTCACGTTATAGATATTTCATTGAATGTTAAAATATGTTACACTTTTAAAAATAAAAAGAATATTTTATGAAAGGAAAATGAAAAATGAAAAATAGAACGAAAAAAGATTTGTTTATTTCTTTATCCATATTTGTAGTGTTTATTATTTACACAGTTTTAGTAAAATTCGTTGATGTTCAAGCAATTGGTCCTAATGATTCAAAAGTAGGCTTTTCTTCTTTAAATCAAACGATTCATCAGTGGTTCCCAGGTAATTTTACATTGTATAATATTACGGATTTGGGAAGCCTATTGCCTCTTGGGATAGCGTTATTCTTCGCTATTTTAGGACTGATTGAATGGGTACAAAGAAAAAAAGTAATGAATGTAGATAAAAATATTTTAGCGTTAGGTATTTGCTATTTATTGACATTTACTATTTATGCTTTCTTTGAATTTGTTGTCATCAATCGTCGACCTGTATTGATTGATGGTGTTTTAGAAGCTTCATATCCATCTTCAACTACAATACTATCTTTAGTGATTTTAACTACCTGTATTGATCAAGCGATTATCTATATTAAAAATAAATATTTAAAGTATTTCTGCATAGGTTTAAGTGGCGTATATGCTTTATTCTTAGTAGTAGGCAGAATCGTTTCTGGTGTCCATTGGGCCAGTGATATTATTGGCGCAATGTTGATAAGCGCTGCCTTAATATTTACCTATTTTGGATTAAAGTCTTTGTTAATAGAAAAATTAAAAACTGAATAATAATTAAATGAGTGTTCAATAGTGGGCACTCGTTTTTAACATAAACGTATTGCGCTTTTAAAAAAATGTGCTATTCTTTAATTAGCTTTTCAAAATTGAATCTGAAAAAAGAAAAGGAATCTTTCTAAACTTCTTTAGAATTTTTCTTCATCTTTTTAAGAAACTACAAAGGGGAGAGGCTGCTATAACAAGTCGTAAATCATCCTACAATGAAGTAACAATCATTTATGCTAAGGAGGAAAAGAAAAATGGGACAATGGGTAGCGGTTTTAAAAGTAGATGGAAGTGTTGATTATCTCGAATTGACAGAACTCAATAGTTATCACGCTTTAGGTGAAGCTTTAGGCGGAAAACGAATTGATGCTTTTCGACCATATCATCTTATTTATCAAGAACAACAAGTGTTTATCGGCGTTGATTCCGATGCTTGTTTAAAAAAACTTTCAAAAAATAATAACATTTCGTCACTTTATCACAGCACAATCTTTGGTGACGTTGTTTTGTTATTGGAAAATCCACAGAATTACAAACTATCTGGCTTTTCTAGTAAAGAAGAAGCACAGCAATTTATTCAATTTGTTTTATCTGCCTGTGTGAATTAGTGTTGCGTCTTCGTTGCGCTTTTAGGATAATTTATTTATGATAATGAGGGTGTTACCATGAATATTCAAAGCGTAATTAAAGAAATTCAAAATTATGTTCCACAAAATCAAGATGAAATTGCATGTCAAAAAGAGATGCTTTCTTTTCTTCACACCTTTAAAAGCCAAGCATTTTCAAGAGAAAATGAAGAAGGACATTTTTCTGCTTCTTGTATCGTTGTAAATGAAGAAAAAACGAAAGTTCTTTTTGTCTATCATTTGATCTATCAATCTTGGTCGTTTGTTGGTGGACACGCTGATGGAAATATGGATCTTTTTAGAATAGCAAAAAAAGAATTAAAAGAAGAAACGGGAGTAACACCTTTAAAAGAATATCCTCATTTTGTTGCGATACAAAAATTATTTGTGCCAGAACATATAAAACACGAGAAAACAATAAAAGCGCATTATCATTATGATGTGTGCTATTTATTTATGGCAAAAGAAAGTGCACCTTTAAAAATCAAAGAAGATGAAAACAAAGCAGTAGCTTGGTTACCAATTTCTGAACTTTCTTCTTATGTAAGTGAAGCGCATATGCTACCCATCTATCAAAAAATATTAAGGAGAATTGATTTGTTATGATAAGCGCAGAGAATCTCATCTTTGATTGGTTTATGAAAGAACAAAGAACACTTCCTTGGCGTAATACTAAAGATCCTTATCGCATTTGGATATCAGAAATTATGCTTCAACAAACAAGGGTAGAAACCGTTAAAGATTATTATTTGCGGTTTATGGAAAAATATCCAAATGTAGAAGCTTTAGCTGCTGCTCCTTTAGATGAAGTTTTAAAGTTATGGGAAGGTTTAGGATATTATTCACGCGCAAAAAATATGCATCGATGTGCAAAAGCGATACAAAAATTAGGTGCTTTTCCTAAAACGTATGAAGAATGGCTTTCTTTACCAGGTATTGGAGTATATACCGCTAGTGCGATTGTGTCCAATGCTTTTGATGTTCGAGTTGCGGCGGTTGATGGAAACGTTCTTCGCGTTTATAGCCGTTTCATGGGACTAGAAGATGATATTGCTTTAGAAAAGACAAAGAAAAAATATAAAGTTTTCATTGAAGAACAATTGTTAAAAGATAAAGCGCCGGGTATCATGAACCAAGCGCTTATGGAATTAGGGGCTACGATATGCTTACCCAAAAATCCAAAATGTGACAAATGCCCTTGGAATTTTCTTTGTATTGCGCATCAAAAAGGTTTAGAAAAGGTTTTACCGATAAAAAATAAAAAGGTAATGCAAAAAAGAGAAGAAAAGACAGCGCTATTTTATATGTATCAAGATAAGCTAATGTTACTAAAAAAAGAAGAAGGATTGCTCAGTGGATTTTATGGGCCTATCTTACTAGAAAAATGGTTAACTTTAGTCGATGTGGAAAATGAATGTATAGATAAAAATATTCGAGCTACTATCATCTCTTTAAAGGAGGTTCAGCATGTCTTTACCCATCGAATATGGGATATGAAAGGCTATTTAATCCAATTAAAGGAACCTTATAAAAGAGAGGATATGAATTATTATTCAATGAGAGAGATTGTAGAAGATGTGGCGGTTCCGTCCGCCTATAAAAAATTTATTTTAGAAATAAAAAAGATCTTAAACCTTTAGAGCTTAAGACCTTTTTTCTTACTTCATATTGTGCCAAACTGCTTGAACGTCTTCAAGTTCATCAAGCATGTCTAACATGGATTGCATTTTGTCTTTTTCTTCGCCGCTTAATTCAACATAATCATTTGGAATCATTTGAATTTCACAGGTTTCAAATTCAGTAATGCCGTTATCATTTAAAACGGATTTAGCATTATTTAATGCAGTTGGAGTAACGTGTACTTCAACATAACCTTCATCATCTTTAGAGACATCGGTTACATCAACATCGGACATAATAAGCATTTCTTCAATTTCTGCATGGTCTTTGTCAGATTTAAAGACTAAGACACCGGCTTGTTCAAAGTTGAAGGAAACACTACCAGGTGCGCCTAAATGTCCACCTCTTTTGTTAACGGCAGTACGGACTTCAACATAGGCACGATTAGCGTTATCGGTGAGGGTGTCAACGATAAAAGCAACATTGCCTGGTC